>DAOOQE010000071.1:0-1511 GCA_035388585.1 Clostridia bacterium | reverse complement strand
TTTCAAATTGATATAATTTATTTAATATATCTAATTTATCATTATATAATGAATATTGATATTCCATTTCCTATACTTTACTAATATTTTCACCAACTGGAATATAATATAACTGACAATTTTCATTTAATCTGCCACAAACATCTGGTTCTCCAAGTAAATCGTGAAAAATGGTAAAGTTAATTTTACCTTTTAAAAATTGTTCTACCTAAATAGTAAGATTATATAATCTTTGTATTCTTTCATTGCAATTATATAGATTTAACACAATAGAATTGTAATTATAGTTATCTATTAAAAATGATATTTTATAAAAATAAGGATCATATGACTTCTCAAAATGGTCATTGGTATCTCTTAATTGATTAAAAAATAAATTAAAATTGAATGTATTATTTCCATTTATATAATCAATTTTACTTTCATCCATAGAAGCCATATATAACATTTCTATATAATCATCAATAACTTTTTGTATTTGATTAGATGTTAAAGTCTTTTGATATTGAGTTATAATATACTATTTCCATAATATTGGTAACACAATCTATGTTTCTAAATCATTAAGATTCAAACTCTATATTTTAAATACATTTTCTATTAAAAATTTAATAAGCTAATTACCTTCATTTCTATAAGAATCATTAATTCTTTTTAACATTTCTTTTTGTGTATCTTTCTACTATACAACTACTAATGTAGAAAAATAAATATTTTCTAAATCATCTTTAATTTTATTATGCAACTCTTTATCATATTTAAATTCTTGATTAGAAAAATAAGTTTCCTCAAAAGATTCAGTATATGGTGTATTAGACCCTTTTATAGAATATATATATCTTTGAAATCTTAAATATAGTTCTGTTGAAGAAAATCTATCTATTTCTAATATATTATTATTCTACCAAAAAGGTTTTGTTTTTAATGAAAGATTTATTAAAGATGAATTCTATTTATCATGTATTTCAAATGTAGTATCTTTCTTAACATATCTAAAAAATTCAATAAATGGTAAAAATTCATATCTAACAACAATACCAATTTCAGGTTGTACAACAAAGAAGTCCTAAGAATATTTCTTAAAAAATTCTTCATTTTTTGTATTTACAAATTGATATGTATATTCATATCTTTGAGTTTCCTATAAGGATTCATTGATATTCTTTTTAATTATTTTAATTCTTGATGAAAAATTCTTTATATTAGTGGATAAATTTATATTACTTGTTATTTTAAGTAATTCATCATCACCAATCACTATTTTACTTGGTACATTGAAAGATGAACTCATGTTATTGCCCCCAAAAATTATTATTTCTTTCTTCTTAATTTAATCAGTTTTTTTCTGTTTTTCTACATTTAAAAAAATAATCCCAAATTTAATTGGGATTATTTAACTTGTATTTTAAATATTTAATTTCAATACCAATAGTGTTTTAACCTTGGACATTGAATGATGTTATCTATTATCTACTAAAATATTCAAATTGTTCAAAATTAGTAGATAATGT
>DAOOQE010000070.1:0-1794 GCA_035388585.1 Clostridia bacterium | reverse complement strand
AATATTAAAGGGGGATTTTTATGTAGGCTGTAGTTAAATTATCTGTCAGTTATGGGGCTGTTGGGGCAGGAGATGGAACAATTGTTGAAGATAATGAAGGATAGGATTTAACAAGTTTACCATTGATGGGGTAGGATGTTAGCCCATTATAGTCACCATAGACATATCCAATTAGAGTTTTGCCATCTTCACCCAATACTTCTTACGAAAGAGTTTTAAGATTTTTAGTTTCTGATATGGGAACACCAGCAAGTGCTTCTATTTCAAATTTTAGAATTTGGGCTACTAATGCTAACCCATCTGCAAATTGTACATTATTGTATAAAACTGTACAAACATACACTTAGCCAGTTGGTGGTTCTACGTCAGAAATTGGTTAGGGTGATTTAGTAAGTTATACAACAATTCCAACTTCTTCACCAGAAAATCCTAATATAACTATTGGTGGAAGTACAACGAATAGTATTACAACAGCCGATAGCTATACTGATTTTGTTTATTTGACTTTGCATGTATAGGCATCTTAGACAGCAGGGGGAACAACAACAATTTCAGTTTCTTATGATGAAACTGTTTGATATTATATTATTGCAATTAGACGATTTAGACTCCTAAAAAATAGGAGTCTTTTTTTTATTTTTTTAAGATTTTTTTGATTAAGTTATTTATAAATTTCAAAAAAAGAGAGGATGATTCAAAATGAATATTGATTATTCTAATCAAGAAAACTATATTGGATAGCCAAAATTTTTGGATACCGAATGGTGTTGGCTTGAGGTTTATAGTAAAAACAATGATACAGATTATGAAATTATTCCACAATTTTATTCACAAAATGGAAATATAACTAAAAGAACTATAAAAAATATAGAAATTAAAAAACTAATTGGATTTTAGGTAGTTCATAACTCAGGAAAAGTTGTTTCATTTGATACTAAATTTGCAAATGTAAATGAAATTGTATATTTTTATAGAAATATTAAAAATTTTGATTCTGTTTCTGGTCAATAGGGTAATATGAATATCAGATATCCTATTTAGGGATATGAAAAAATAGATGAAAATGGTAAGAAGATTACTTGGTAGTGTAAACTGTTTCCTGATGGAGATACAATGTTTACAGATGATTATAAATAATTAAATTTAAACCCCCAGTTATTGGGGGTTTATTTTTTATTTTTCCATAATAAAAATTAAAATATTTGAATTAAAAGTGTTTGGTAAAACTTTTAGCCAATCTTCTTCTTCAATCACAATGTAAGTATCCAAAATTAGTTTTTTCCCTTCATCATTTAACTTACTCCAATTTAAATCAGATTTAGAAATTTTTGCAAATCTATTCTCAATTGGTAAAAAAATACTTTTAAAATAGATGTGATCAGAGGAATTATTAATTGTTAAATCTCTTTGATTATTGGTATTTAGCCAAACTCTTCCAAGTATTTTTGGAAAAAGAAAAGCTCCAAACCCACCTTCATCCATTAAATTATCAAATTCACCATTCAAAAATCTAAATTTTGTCATTTGCATGTGATTTTTGTATAAATCGTTAAGTTTTTCATAAACCAAATTAGCAATCATTTTTTCTCTCCACCCTTTCATTTTTTGTGTTTACTAATAAAATTTTGAATAATTATTTTTTCTTTTTCCCCTTTTAGTTGCTTTAACTCTTTAATCTTATAAATTAAAAATTTGATAAATAACCAAATAAATAAAATAGATACAAATAGTCCTATTACTTGCACAAATTAACCTTCTTTCTATTTAATTAAATTATTTCTTCAATTTCATTTA
>DAOOQE010000069.1:0-1926 GCA_035388585.1 Clostridia bacterium | reverse complement strand
AAAGTTTTTTAAACAAGTTTTTCTACTCTTTTTTAACTAATAACCTTTTTAATTGATCTGTATGTTGATAAAAATCAACATCTTTTATTTGTGAATGTGATTTTCCATATAATTTATCATAAATTTTTATTATAAAATTATCTGATAACGTATTAAAATATTCTAACATAAATGTATCATCTTTGTTTTGTATCATATTATATAATTCATCTTCTGTTATAATATTATCTAATGACAATGTTTGCTTAAAACTATTTCTATTGATATATAAATCTTGATTATAAATGTGAAATATTTCAAGTATTTTATCTTTTGAACTTTTGTACATATTATATACTTCCAACGGGGTAAAAAGTTCTGATATTTTTTTTGAATCCTCTTCTGTATGTAGTAGTAAGTAATGTGCAATACATTTAAAGAAAATTAAAGATTTATTTAATATATTTATAATAAGATTTTTTCCAATTCCAGTTTTACCAAAAATCCAATAAAGCATAGTGCTAAGTATATCTGAAAATGGTAATTTACTATCACTTTTATTTATATTTTTATATACTATTTCATCTAAAAACTACAAAAACAATTTATTAAATTTATTTTTTTCTTCACTTGTAGATTCGTTTAACCATCTTTTATAGAATTTTTCACAATAAGATTTATATGTATCAATGAATTCAACAACATCTGTAGTATTTTTTAACAATTTGTAAAATATAGATTTTGTATACTATATTAAAATATCCTAATTATATCCTAAAGTATATAAAGGAGTTTTATCTTCTATAAGATTTATAATGGTTTTAATTATATGAAATAAAAACATATTTTCATTGTCAATCTGTTCAATTATTGTATTTTTTAATATATTTGGGAAATAAATAATATAATAAATAATAAAATATTCTGTTTTTTCTGCTTGTTTTATTATAATTTCTTCATTTAAATAATTTGGGTATGTATTGTAAAATTTCTAAAGATTAAAAAGAAATTCAGATATTATAAGACTTTTAGAAATTGCTGTATTTTCATCAAGTATTCTATTTACCTAATATTCAAATATGTTTTGGTTTGGAATCCTATTTGGTATTATATTTTTTAACAATAATGTAAATTGAATACTACTTTTCTTACCTAACTAATATTCAAAAATTTCATCAGATGGCATCATTTGTTTATATATAGCAAGTAATCCTCTATCTGAATTATCTATCTATACTTTTTGTAATTCTAAAGAATATTTGTTATTTTTAAAATCTATATTATCTAATATTTCTGAGCCTGAAACCTAAATTAAGTTAATTAACATATCTTTTGTAATAAATCTTTCAGGAATCTAAGATAAAAGTATTCCATCACTTATTCCAATAAAATGAGTTAATGTTCTAATTGGAAAAATACCACTTTCCTATGTTTTTTTAAATTTATCTTTGCAAGAAGAAATAATTATTTTAAAAAGCTTTTTACTAATTTTGGATTTCATAAATTGCATTTCTAAATTATAAAATTCTTTAGATAACAGTTCAACATCATCTATTTTATTTATATTATCTATATATATAGTATACAACAATTCACACATTTTTATATGAGATTTTAAATATTTTAAATTCCAATTAAGCCAATGCTCATTTTTTTTATTATCATAATAAATATTATCAATTATATTATCTAATTCTTCGATTTTATATATGTTCTCATCACTATCTTCAATAACTTCTATTTCATTTCCATCTTCATCTTCTATAAATTCATAAGAAAATCCATAATCTTCAATATCTATGTTATCTTTTGCATTTTTTGCTATATTATTAAATTTATCTACAAATAGATCATATATATATTGATATTTGGAATTTTCGCTTATAAAATCTTTAAAAAATTGTATAATATCTGGATGCTCATTGTTAAATTTTACAATATCTATAT
>DAOOQE010000068.1:0-1998 GCA_035388585.1 Clostridia bacterium | reverse complement strand
AATTTTATAAAGGTGATAATAATAAAAATCATTTTAATAAAATATAGTAGGGTTAATATGGAATATACAAATGATGTTGTTTTTGATGTAGAATATAATAAAGAGGAAAATACATTAAAATTTGGGAACAAAAAGTGGACAAGAAGAATAATAAAAAAAGTGAGAGATAATAAAATTATAACAATTATAGTATCTTTTTGTACTTGTTTAATAATTCTTGATTGTTTTTTGATATCAAGATTTTTTGAACTAGTAAAAACTTTGTAAATGGAAGGTATAAAATGAATATAGCAAAAGAATGGAATGATTATGAAATATTGGATATGGCAAATGGGGAAAAATTAGAAAGATGGAATAATGTTTTTCTTGTAAGACCTGACCCTCAGATAATATGGAAAACAAAAACATATTCAGAAAAATGGAAACAAGTAAATGCTAAGTATAATAGAAGTACTACAGGTGGAGGATCATGGGAATATAATAAAAAAATCCCAAGTTCATGGAAAGTAACTTATAAAAATTTAGTATTTAATATTAAACCAATGGGTTTTAAACATACAGGACTTTTTCCAGAACAAGCAGTTAATTGGGATTGGATGATTAATAGAATAATCACTCAAAAAAGGGAAATCAAAGTACTAAACTTATTTGCTTATACAGGTGGAGCAACTGTTGCATGTGCATCAGCAGGTGCATCAGTGTGTCATGTTGATAGTTCTAAAGGTATGGTTTCATGGGCAAAAGAAAATATTATTTCTTCAGGATTAGAAAAAAAACAGGTTAGATACATAATAGATGATGTAGTTAAATTTGTAAATAGAGAAATTAGAAGAGGTAATAAATATGATGCAATAATAATGGATCCACCATCATATGGAAGGGGTTCAAATGGTGAAATTTGGAAGTTTGAAGAAAATATCTCTGATTTAGTAGAATTATGTACTCAAGTATTATCAGATAATCCACTTTTTTTCCTAATAAATTCTTATACAACAGGGATATCAAGTAATGTATTAGAAAATATATTAAGGTTAAATATAAAAAATAATGGAAAATTTAGTAATGGTGAAATAGGATTGCCAATGACAAGTTCTAGTCTGATTTTACCATGTGGAATTTATGGAAGATGGGAAAAGTAAAATGCAGAAATTAAATATTTTATATGAAGATAATCATATAATTGTGGTAGAAAAGCTAGTTAATATACCATCACAAGGTGATAAAACAGGTGATGAAGATATGTTAACAATTATAAAAAATTATATTAAGGAAAAATATAATAAACCTGGAAATGTTTATTTGGGTCTTGTACATAGGTTGGACAGGCCTGTTGGTGGGGTTATGGTATTTGCAAAAACCTCTAAAGCAGCTAGCAGATTAAGTGAACAAATACGTAATAATCAATTTGGAAAAAAATATTTAGTTATAGTAAATGGAAAAATAGAACCTGGAAAGGGAATATTTGAAGATTATTTATTAAAAAATGAAAAAAACAATATTAGTAAAGTAGTAAAAGATGGAACAACAAATTCTAAATATGCAAAATTAGATTATGAAATAATAAAATTTAATGAAGAAACTAATTTATCACTTGTAAAAGTAACTCTCCACACTGGAAGACATCATCAAATAAGAGTTCAATTCTCTAATAGAGGAAATAGTATATATGGAGATCAAAAATATGGTGGAAGAGGCCATGGCAAACAAATATGTCTATGGGCATATGAATTAGAAATATTACATCCTATAACATCAGAAAAAATGAATTTTAAGTGTTTGCCAAAAACTGATGGAAGTTGGAAAATGTTAGAACAATAAAATAAATATATTTAATTATGTAAAAGTAACAAAAACATATATGAAAATAAAATTAGTTTATTTCATATATGTTTTTTTATGTGATAAATATGAAATGAAATATTAATAAAAGATACTGATTTAGCTAGGAATATGTAGTAACAAAACAATAAATTTAAGTGTTATAAATTTCTAAAGATT
>DAOOQE010000067.1:0-2058 GCA_035388585.1 Clostridia bacterium | reverse complement strand
AAAGTTTTTTAAACAAGTTTTTCTACTCTTTTTTAACTAATAACCTTTTTAATTGTTCAGTGTGTTGATAAAAATCAACATTATCTGTTGATGTAGAAAACATTCCACCATATAATTTACTATATAATTTTAGTAAAAAACTATCTGTTAATGTATTAAAATATTTAAGCATAAATAAATCATCTTTGTTTTGTATCATATTATATAATTCATCTTCTGGTATTACATTATCAAATTTTAGTTCAGTATTTATATTAAAAAAAATTTCTAAAGATTTATCTTTTGATGCTTTATATATGCTATATATTTCTTTCTAAGTAAAAGTTTTTTCTATATTAATAATATTCGCATACTTATATGATATACTAAGTATTTCTATACAAAATTGTTTTGGTAATTTACCTTCATTAAATGTCGCCTATACTACCTGATCAATAACTCTTTTTAAAAGTTCAACTAAATTATTATTATCTGTAGTTAATACATTGTTTTGAGCAATTTCTTCAAAAAATGTTAGAATTAATTGTTTATATGTATTTTTATCTGTTTGCGTTGCTCTTTTTCCCCATTTTTCAAAATGATAATTCCATGTAACTATATAATATCTTAACTGCCCTCTATTCCATCCATCGTTTTGATTTTTAATACAGTATTCAAAAATAGTTTTAAATATAAAAAACATAGTTTCCTATGTATACCCGTAATCTATCAAAGAATATTCTTTTTTAACATAAGAGTCTAAATTAGTTGCCACTCCAAATAAATTTTTTTTCAACATCTATAAAAATTGCTATTTTAACACATTTGGAAAATACAATGCAAACATATCAAATTTCATATACTATTCATTTATTATTTTTTGTGTAAGTAAGTTTGGATATTTATTATACAGTATTGAAAGTTCACCAATAGAAGCATAAACAGGATTGAGATTTGTACTCTCATCTATAAATTTATTTATATACAATTCAAAAATATAAGCACTTGGTACTTTACCTTTCTCTATTTTACTTAATATTAAAAACATTTGCATAAATGTTCTACTAATCTAATATTCAAAAATTTCATCAGATGGCATCATTTGTTTATATATAGCAAGTAATCCATAAATTGATTTTTTTATCTATGCTTTTTGTAATTCAATTGAATTTTCGTTATTTTTAAAATCTATATTTTTAAATCTTTCTAACGTTGATTCATTATATGGATGTGTGGTTTTGTTAATTAATTCAATATATATATCTTTTGTTATATTCTTACTTGGGAGATATGGAATTATATCCCCATTAGTAACGTTAATAAAATCATGCAAAACATCTGCAGATATTGTAAATAAAGTATTTTCATACTATAATTTAATTTCATTTTTATATGCAATAATAATATTTCTAAAATATTCTGTATTGATATCACCAGATTTATAATATTCATATATTTTATAAAGTTCTTGATTAAATGTATTAAGAGATTCTGTGTTTTTTAATTTGTCACCAATAATACTGTATAATAAATGGCAATCATATATATTATTTTTTAACTACTATAAATCCCAAGTTATCCATTTATTTTTATATTTTTTTTCATCATATTTCTTAAGTATAGCATCATATATATCTTCAAAATCATCTTCTGTATATTTTCTACCATCCTCATCTATAACAATGTATCCTTCATCATAATCATTATCTTCATCATAATCATTTTCACTCATTGGATAATATCCCCAATCAGAAATTTCTATTTCGTTTATAATATCTTGTCGTATATTAGAGTATACATCAGATAATTTATTAAATATTTCTTCATACTTATTATTTATAAAATCTTTAAAAAATTGCACAATATCTGGATGTTCATTGTTAAATTTTATACTATCTATATCATCATCTTGGTTATCTTTTAAATTCAATTCATGAGGATCAAAATAAAATTGGTAATTATCTTTGTATACTGTTTTGCTTCTAATAGAAAACAATGGGGATTTTGAATAGTTATAAAACAATGTATCTCTTTCTGTATACTATGTACACCACTCTGTATCAGTTCCAACCTATATAG
>DAOOQE010000066.1:0-2073 GCA_035388585.1 Clostridia bacterium | reverse complement strand
TTAGATGAATTAATTCAAAAATATATAGAAGATTTTAGAAAGGCGTTTTTTAAATGGTAAAAATAGTAAAAGGAAACATACTTAATGCAACAGAAGATATTATTTGTCAGCAAGTAAATTGTATGGGAATAATGGGTGCAGGATTAGCTAAGCAGATAAAATATAAATATCCAGAAGTTTTTAAAGCTTATAAAGAATTATGTAATTTTCATAAAGATGATTTAAAATTTTTATTAGGTAAAATTCTAAAAGTGGATTGTCACGATGGTAAAAAAATTGTTAATATGTTTGGACAATATAACTATGGTACTAACAGCATTCAAACTAATTATATTGCTTTAGAGAATTGTTTTAAAAAATTATTTGAAAAAGTATCAAACATTAATAATCTAAATAAAACTGTTGCTATTCCATATAAAATAGGTTGTGGTTTAGCAGGTGGAGATTGGAGTGTTGTGTTTCATATGATTGAAAAAGTAAGTGAAGAATATAAATGTGATGTTACAATATATAAATTAAATTAAAGGAGTATTAAAATGAATGACACGTTCTATATAATAGCTATCATAATAGGTTTTCTACTAACAATGAATTTAATACAATCTGCTGAAATTAATAAGCTCAAAAAAGAAAAAGATAAACTCTATAAAGAAGTTAATAGGATGTGTAATTCATTAGGCTATAAGAAATTAACAAAAGAAGAAATCAAAAAAATAAAATAATTTGGAGGAATTAATTATGGAAGAAAATAAAGAAAAAATTTACCTAGAAATAACGCCAGATGCTGAAAAATTAATTGGAAAGATTTCAAAAATAGGAAATGAACTTACTGAATATTTTGGGACAGAAAGTATGTTTGAGCCCAATAGAACTAAAGAGAGTTTATATTTTCTATTTGCTATAAATGAAGAAAGCTCTAATTTAGACGTGATGTTTGAGTTAGATATTAATTTATGCTATAATCGTGAAATACTTGCTAATGAAGTAATTCATGAGACATATCAAAATAGTTTGGTTTCTAAATTAGAGGAATTTTATAATGTTCTTTACAATATTGATATTCAAAAAACTAAAACTGAAACTATGAGTAAAAAAGAATTTTTTAAAAAGTTTTATAAAAAATATAAAAAACATACTGGCGTGAACAATGTAAAAAAAGAAATTAAATATTCTTATGTTTGGTAGGTGATGATACGAAATCATACCCCAAGTTGAAGATAGATTTGCTGAATTACATAAATTTTTAAACAAAGAAGAAAACAATTCTCTAAAAGTCGAAATTAAAGAGTATTTGCAAAAGCACAATGGATTAAATGAATTAGCTGAATATACTTTAGATAAACTATGGCTGCTTGATATGATAGTTGACAACATGAACTCTTCAACTATCATTATAGCAGAAACCAAAGAACAAGCTAAAGAGCTAATAAGAATTAAAATGGAATTAGAACGAGATGTAGATATTGAAAAATGGTTTGAAAATAATGGAATTAAATGTTTATTTCAAAAAGCTAAAGATGCTGAAAATGTTTGGAATGAAAAATTTCCTAATGTTTTAGTAATAACTTAGTAGGTTATTAAAAATTATTAAATAAATTAATAAGAAAGAGGAATTAAAATGGATAATAATTATAAAAAATTAACAAAACTAGAGGAACAAGAGGAAAAAGATATAGATAGAGTAGCAAATGGAATTGTTTTTATATTTGATATAATTGCTACAATCGCAAGTGGTATTACAACTTACTTTTTATTTAATTGGTTTATTGCAGAAACATTTGATATTACAAAAATATCTTTTTTGTCTGCTTTAGGAATTTATACACTATTTAATTTTTTCAGCCATAGAATAAAAGCAAGCGATTGTACTATTGCAGATGCTAAAACTAAAATTTCAGTTTCTATTGGTAAAATTCTACTACCTTTATTCACTTTACTTAGTGGATATATAATTCATTTATTTATGTAAAATTAAATTTAAAGGAGAAATTAATATGAAAAATCAAAAACAACAAAATCAATCAATTCACATTTATCAACAGGGAAATAAAACAATAGCACAGCTAAACCAAG
>DAOOQE010000065.1:0-2104 GCA_035388585.1 Clostridia bacterium | reverse complement strand
GTTTATATTAAATATCTAAAAGTTTTTTAAACAAGTTTTTCTACTCTTTTTTAACCAATAATTCTTTTATTCTATCATTGTATTTAGAGAAAAAATATTGTGTTGTTAAATATTCTTTTCCACCAAGTTTATCATATAATTTTAATAAAAAGCCATCAGATAAATTATTAAAAAAGGAAAGAATCATTAAATCTTCTTCATTTTTTATAATATTATATAAATCTGATTCTGGTATAACATCATCCAATACAAGCTACTTACCATTTCTTTTGAGATTAAGACCATATAACGTAAATATATCAATTATTTCTATAGATTTATTATTAGAATTTATATATATATCATAAATATCTTCTGGATATATCTTAATATCCATAAAATCTTTTTTTGCATCTTCCAATAAAGAATGAAAAGGCTTAAAAAACAATAATGATTTATTTAATATTTTTAATATCAGTTCTTTTGAAATTTCAGTTATAGGTTTATTAAATCCCTATATAATTAAATCTTCAATTATATTATAAAAATAAGAACTATCTTTTGTAGATATTCCTTCATTTATAATTGTATCGAAAATTGTTAAAAAAAGTTGTTTGAAAATATCTTTATCTTCTGATGGTGCATCTTTAAACCATTTTTTAAATATACCTTTAAAATATATAATATTTACATTATTATACATATGCTATGAATATATAAATCCATAAAATATTGATTTTAAAATCTAATACATAATTTCCTAATCAAATCCAAGCTTATATAAATTTGTTTCTTTAACTCCTGTCAACTCATTTAGTATTTTATCAAACAACTCTTTAATCATATCAAATACAAAGTCTTTTGTATTTACAAGATTTGTAAACAAATAATTTCTGAAAACTTTTGGAAAGAAAAAAATATATTGGATAACATTTATATTTTTATTATACTAACTTTTTAAAGAATCTAAATTCAAGCTTGATGGATATTTTGAGTATACTAACTAAAGGCTAAACACAAAATCCCTAATTACAGCTTTGCTAAACTTATATGCAGTAGTTATCTTTTCTATCTAATAATCAAAAATATTTGTATTTGGTATTCTATCTGGTATTAGTTTATCTAACAATAAAGCAAATGATTCACCATTTCTTTTATCTATCTAATACCTAAACAAGTCGTCTGATGGCATCATCTGTTTATATACAGCAAGTAATCCATAGAGAGATGATTCAATCTATTTTTTTTGTAATTCTTCACTATCTTTCTAAATTGTAAAATCTATATTATCTAATATTTCTAACCCTTTAATATTATTTCCTTGATCTAAAGCTAATTTTATTACTTTTATTTTATCATCTGTTGATATATATTCCTGTGGACATTTTTTTAAAAATATACCATCTGACATTTTATTAAGATAATAAATCAAATGTTTATTAAATTTGCCAGAAGCAACAAAAGCTTTTGTTTTTTCTTCATTGCACTATTTTATTACACATTTGCAAAAATCATTGATTGATCTATAACTTGGTTGACCATGGATATTATCTGTATATATTTTTACTAAATTTTCAAAATGAGATAAACTTTCTCCTACACTTTTTGAATTGTTTATTTTATCTGACATTAAGCTATGTAAGATTGGACTGTATTGTATTTCATCAAATAATTTATTTAAATCCCAAGATAACCAATCTTTATTTTTCTAATTTTTTCTAATAATACCAGCTATAATATTATTTATTTGATCTGTCTAAAATATATCACCATTGTCATCTTGTATTATGTATTGTCCATAATTCCCATTTTCATCTTTTTTTTCATCATAATAAAAACCATAATCAGTTATATCAATATCATTAGATATATTTTTATATATATTATTGTATGCAATTTTTATTTTATTAAATATTTCATTTTGATTTCCACTTACAAAATCTTTAAAAAATTGTATAATATCTGGATGTTCTTCGCAAAATTTTATTTCGTCTATATTATCATCTTGATTATCCTTGATATTTGGATTTTTTGGAAAAAAGTAAAATTGGTAATTATCTTTATATACTGTTTTGCTTCTAATAGAAAACAATGGGGATTTTGCATAGTTATAAAACAATGGTGG
>DAOOQE010000064.1:0-2105 GCA_035388585.1 Clostridia bacterium | reverse complement strand
CTAAACAATAAATTACATGTATTAAATATATTTAGAGATATGGATTAGGTTTATAAATAGCACGAAAAAGAACTTGAAATGCAAAAAAAATTGATTGATATATTATCTTTGATACCAGAAATTGTTATAGAAACTGATATTGACTATAATATAACATATGCTAATTTTAGAGCAAGTGATATATTTTTTGATACAAATGATAAAATAAATAAAAATTTTATAGATTTTATTGATGAATTTTCCAAAAAAACAGTTTTAAATATGCTGGAAAAACTTAAAACTCAATATTTAAGTATAGATTAGAACATTAATAAAATAACATAGAAACTACATACAAAAATGAACACTGTTATTGATGTCTATATTAGATAGCAAATAATATATGATGAGAATGACAGTATAAAAGGATATGTTTTAGCAATAGAAGATATAACATATAATGTTGTTAAAGATTTATTGCTAAGTTCAAGAAATACAAATAGGTAGCTATTTGAGTAGATTCCAAATATAATAGTACGAGTCAAAAGAGATGGAACAATAGTTAATTATAAATAGTATGGTAAGGATATACAGTATATTGAACATTACCTAAACAAAAATATATCAGAAATTCTTAAAAAAGATGAATATTCAATGTAGTTAGAAAAAATATCATTATAGATTGATAGAAATGAAGTACAAATATTTCAATTTGAATTAGAAGATAGTGGTAATATAGATTACATGACATAGTATATATCTCATACAGAAGGTGATGAATGTATTGCTGTATTGGTAAATAATAATGAATAGTTGCAAGAATATATAGAAAAATTAAGAACAATAGATTCAAATCTTAATCATATAACATTTGAATTTGCTGAGGATGGAACAATTTTTAATATTGATACATTTCTATTTGATTTTCTTGGGTATTAGGGAGAAGATCAAAATGATACAATCAATACAATATATGATATAATATATGATGATGAATCGAAAGAAAATGTTAGAAATTAGATTAAGTTATTGAAAAAAGAAAATTCAACAATAGAAAATACAAATTAGGTTCTAATGTCAAAGGATAATAGATATCATATTTATGTTAATCTAACATTAGAAAAAATTACATAGCACAATACTACTTTGGGAATACATTGTAGAGTGTTTTTTCCAATAGTACCAAACAGCATAAATTAGAAAGGGGAATGATGGAAGTGATTTATAAATTTATATGCTCTAATTGTAATAAAGAAGAGGATTATATTATGTCTGTTGAAGAATATGAAAATTTTGATATTAAAAATGAAATCTGTAAATATTGTAAGTTAAAAGGAACATTGAATAGATCATATTCAAATGTTTCTGTTATTTATAAAACAACAGGATTTCATGCAACAGATTCCTTAGTGGATAATAAACAAATGAATTAGGTAATGAAAACTGATTGAGATTGGGGTGGGTAATTACATGCAAAAAGAAACAGTTTTAATATAGGGTAGGTTTCAAATTGTAACAGTATAGCATAAAGAAATGATAGATGAAGAATTAAATAATGATAGAAATGTTGTTATTTAGATTATAGAAGGCAATAAATCATCAGAAGATAAATCTAAAAATCCAATGGATTTTCTATTTAGAAAGAATATGTTTGAAACAGTTTACGAAAAAGAAACAAAGAATAATACTATACAAATATTTAAATATAAAACATAGTATTTACCATTTATTGTATATGATTTAGAAAAAACAGAAAATATTATAATTACTCACATTAAGAGTGGAATGGATAGATGTAAATCTTATAAATAGCAATTTGAAAATATCAAATCTGAATCTGATATATACGAATATATACAAAATAAAAAAATAAATTTTATTTGTATGGATAGAAGTAATGATTCTATATCTTAGTCAAAATAGAGAAAATAGATATTTAATGGGGATTTTAAAGCATAGGAAAAACTTGTGCCAAAAGAATTAATTCCATATTTTAATAATATAAAAAATTATTTAGTTGAATGCCTTATTTCTGAAATATTATTTTAATGTTTTTTGGGGATGATTAATGTGAAAAAACAAATTTTAATAGAATAGTATACGGTTGAAAAATTCAAAACATAGTA
>DAOOQE010000063.1:0-2134 GCA_035388585.1 Clostridia bacterium | reverse complement strand
AATTTTAAAAAGCAACAATTTTTATACTGAGGTAGATAAAAAAAATAAAGATTTTATATAGTAGAAAATAGAAAATTTAATTACAGAAAATAATTAGGTAGCATATTTAAATTAGCTTATAAAAATTTTGTAGGATAAGTATTATATTTTATTTAGTTTTTAGCAAGACTTTTTTATTGTTTGGAAAGATAAAAATACAACAAAAGAGTTTAAAGGTAATTTAAATTAAAAATAAAAGTTATTTAATATTTTATACAAAATTGGTGGTAAAATAAATTGGAAAATAATAAAATACAAAGATTGTATAAAAATAATACAAGTAAAATAAAAAATTTAGAAAATATCCAAAAACAAAAACTATCAGAGCATAGAAAAATATTCTTTGATATAGATTTTCTTGGAAATTTTGAAAATACTAACTTTTCAATACATAATGTAAAAAACAAACTTTAGCAAAGATTAAAAAATGCCATACTTATAAAACTTGGGGAAATTCCATTTAAAAGTTCTTTTGGAAGTACAATATATAATAATTTATATTTATCAGATAAAGAAATAAATATCATTGGTATAAAAAATGAAATAGAAAAAATTTTTAAGGAAATAATAAAAGATGATGCTAAATTAGATGATATATCAATAAATAAAAGAGATTCTATAGATGAAACTTATAATAATGATTTTAATAGGATTATATTAGATGTAAAGATTGCTTATTCCATACCGATTATTGGAAATGATTTATTGTATTTAAGTTTAATGTAGTACGAACAACCTTATGAAATATAAAAATAATATTATTTTAAATTGAAAGGATTGATGTAAATGAATACATTATTAAATCAATTTGGAAACAAAAAAAATGTGACAAAATTTATAGAAGTATCATTACCAATGTACAATCTTCTAAAAGATAATTAGTCAAATAAAGATGCATAGCTATTTAAGATTTTACCAATCACCATAAATTCAGAAATGAAATTTTATAACTCTATTAAATAGGTATTTGATGGAAAAATTGCAAATTCTTTTTAGATGTATGAGGATATTTTAGAAGATATTATTATACCAAGTGATTCAGATAAAATCTTAGATTTTAATTATCTAACAATATTTGACATTAACTTTATTATTTATAATGCAAGACTTTTATCGTATGGCTCCTCGTAGTCTTTAAATTTTACTTGCAATAATTGCAAATAGTTTTATGAGCAATACACTGAATTGTATAAGATGTTAGAGTAGAATACTATTACTATGGAAGAATTTGAATAGAAAATATAGTAGTTAAAGAAAGATAAACATATTAATAAGTTTTCTGAGTATATGATTAATATGAATAAATAGTTTTATACAAAAGAATTCAATAATTAGGAACTATCTAATTTTGAAATGGAAGTTCCTGATAAAAAAGAAAATGTTATTTATAAATATATAACTAAATCAGGAAACACAATTACTGTAACCCCCCCAAAATTTGGATGGTATAAATAGATTAAGCCATATTTACTTGATTTTAGGTTAGTTGAAAAACTATGTGACAATAATAAAATAATAATTGAAAATCCTGAATATTAGCAAAATTTGTATGCACAATATAGTAATATCAGTCTATACATCGATTCGATTGACAATATGCAAATTAATATGGAAAATATATTTGAAGTTCCTTTGGTTATTCAAAATTTATTTGTTAAGAATGATATTGTTGAAGTAATGAAGTTACTTGAAAACTATAAAAAATACGAATTAAAAATACCTTTCAGTTATGAATGTGATGTTTGTGGCACAAAGTATACTGGAGATGTTACAACGTTTCCTATAGAATACTTTTTCAACGTTAAGATATAATTCAAAATAGAGAATAGCAAGAAAAGAATATATTTTAAGTATGATTCAAATACTTATTAAAGAACTTAATTTTAATTATACAGAAATATTAAATATGGATATAGAAACATTTACAGCTATTTCAAAAAGTTATTAGGAAAACGAAAAAAATAGAATAGAGACAATAAAGAAAATTCAAAAAAATAATCCACAAAGTTTTATATTTAATTTACCATTATAATTTTTAATATTAAAAAAGGAGCCGTGAATTAAATTTCTATGAGTAATAATGTAAACAATTTTG
>DAOOQE010000062.1:0-2145 GCA_035388585.1 Clostridia bacterium | reverse complement strand
AATTGAAAACATTAGAAGATTCTTCAAAATAGACATTTAAACAAATGTTTTAGAACATATCCACAGCAAATCCAAAAGAAAAAATATCTGTTAAATCAGAAATACCAAATGATTTTTTATCAAAAAATGATATTGAAGAAGAAAAATTAATAGAAGTAACTGATGCTAAAATAGAAGAAAAAGATCAAAAATCAAAAGAAATTTCTGTGTCTGTTTCTAATGAATTTGAAAATTTAGAATTAAATAAACCAAATAAAGTGATAAAAGATAAAGACCTGCTGAAAATAATTAGTAAGAAACAATAATTTATTGTTTTTTGGATGGTGGTTTAAGTGTCTAATAATTTTAATTTACCAATTAGTATTTAGAAAGTTATAAAATAGAAAACAAAAGTTTTTACAACTCAATATCATATTGGATGTAAACTTCCTATAATTTCAGGAATTGAAATAAGTAATATTACTACTGTATCTTTTGACATAGGGTTTATTCTACAAAATACTTCACACTATAAAATAGAAGTAAGAGAAAAATACCCACAGACTGAATGGGATGTAAAAATAGAAAACACAAGTGGAAGTGGTAATAAATTACATACTATAGATAATTTAAAACAACAATGTGTATACCAAGTATTACTAACATAGTATAATTCTAATAACAATATATGTACTGAAACTTCTGCAGATACAAGTGATTTAATTAATATTTTAGAATAGGAAACAGAATCAGATGGAACAAACTGTTTGCAACCAGTAATTAGCAAATTATTAACAACAGAAATAACTCATAATTCATTTATAGCAAATTTTAGTTTACTTAATACTACAAATTTTACAATTCAATATAAAGTATATAGTACAAATATCGAAGATGGGTGGGTAACGTATATATCAGATGGTACATCTGATGGTGATAAGTCTTATATTATTACATCAAATATTCAGCAAAATACAAAATATCATTGGAGAATAATATAGGTAAATGCAGGAGATGGAATATGTACACAATCAATTTCTTATTCTAATCCATTAAATACAAATACAATAGTAGATATTCCAATTTGCCAACAAATAATAAATAAACCAATTATAACTTCCCCAGATAACACAAATATTATTACTCAAAATACTTATACTGAAATAAGTTGGATTTAGGCAATAGGTACAAATGTTAATTATAATGTTTATATAGATGGTAATATAGTAAATACACAGCCAATAACAGATACAGTATATTCTTATAAATTTACATAGCAAAAAGCATATACTATTCAAATTGGTTAGTATAACAGTTGCACATTAGAATCACAAAATACAAAATCTTCTATATTTAATTTGTTAGCTTCTAATATTATTAATTGCATACCAATTTCTGGTATTTTTTAGATTACATCACCGACAAATTCTAATTTTATTGAAATTGGTATTCCATTTACTATTAGATGGGAAATACCAAGTTATGGAACAGATATAAAATATACTGTATATATAAATGAACAAAATATAACACCTACACAAATTTCAAATAATTTTATTGTATATATATTTGAGCATAAGCAAGAATATATAATTAGAGTAGAATAGGATAATATTTGTAGTGTAGATAATAATGTTGTTAATACATAGTCTTTTATAATTAGAAATTAGCAATTAATTGATAAGAAAAATATTACTTTTGAAATACATTACAAACACGATTATCAAACAGAATTTATTGTTGATTATATACCATTGCTTGGAAGCAATAAATCTACAGATGAATCTATTCAAAATTATCCGATTATTGCACCAAATAATCAAATGGATATTGTAACTTCATATGAAAGATATTTTAGGATAAAAATATTAGAAATACAATCTAATAAAAAAATAAAAAACTTTAAAATATTTTGTAATAATTAGCAGCCTTAGATTGGAGTATTATTATATTTTAAAACTGAAAAAACATTTAATACCCCAATAAGTTATAAAGGTATAAAATATGAGTGGGCTAATGAATATAATTATAAAGTTCTGCAAAATTTAGATAATGAAGTAAATTTGTTTATTGATGGTAGTTAGGATGGGGAAATAACATAGGCAGGGCAATATACAGATTATGGAGTTTTACTTTGTGAAGTATCATAGGATTAGGTTTCTACTG
>DAOOQE010000061.1:0-2213 GCA_035388585.1 Clostridia bacterium | reverse complement strand
ATAGGCGATTAGAGTGGGTATTCAAGAGGAATAATTCAATAGACCATTAGTGGAATGTAGTTGTAGGAAGATTTGTTAATGAAGATGTAAAAGTTGACAAAGTAAGTAATTTGTGTTATAATACAAATGAAAAAACTAATCGAATGGAGATGATTGTATGTTCAATTTATGGAATGAAACAGAACGTTTTGATGTGTTTTAGACTAAAAAGACCCAAAATTTTAAAAGTATTGATGGTGAAAAAAATTATTCTAAGCATTTCCACGATTTGACTTTTAAGATTAAGGGTAGAAAAGAAAGTGATACATTATATTTTAATTTATTTCCACAGGCATGTCTGAAATTTACATATGAAATTCAGGCACTTATTAAAGGAAAGTTATCAGAAGCAAAGAAATCTTTTACAAGAAAGGGTTCAGATAATACAAGTACAACGCCATTTATTAGTATTACAGTATTTGAAAATGATTATATTATTACTATGAGTGATGGAGTTAGTAATGAAAAATCTATTCCTATTACAAAGGTTGATTTGTATATTTTATATGAATACCTTCATAAGTTGAGTTTGGATTTAATGACAGATAAAGAAGAATTTATGGATTTGACTAAGAAAAGAACAGATTCAGTTGTACCTGAGTTTGAAGAAGAAACACTAAGTGATTTTGATATTTCATAAAAATAGAAGGGAGATTAACAAATATGGCAGGATTTATAGGTGATACTAATAAAAGTAATACAACTACCAATGAATAGTTTATTAAAGAAACAGTAGAATAGATTAATAGCAATATTTTAAAAATTATTAATCTGGAAGTAGTTTTAACAATTATTCTTGATAAGATGTTTGAAAAGGAATTTTTCACTAAGGAAGAATTTGAAGCACTTGTTAAAGAAAAATCAAAGATGGTAGAAGAGGATATTGCAAAGCAAATGGAAGAAGCAAATAAGAAATAATGATTTTCAAAATTAAGAAAAATAATGAAAGAAGGAGTGGATAAAATGAATTTAGATTTTTTGAAAAATAGAATTCAGGAACTTGAAAAAAAACACACTAATAATAATTTTAGTAGTGATACTAAAAAACTCAGAGTTTCTTATGTTACATTGAATAATGGTGTTTCAATCTCAGGGGTAATTCTTCAACCAATTGATCAGAATGGAAATAAATAGGATTTTTTAGTATTAAAAGAATTGTTTAAATTTGGTTCTAAATATATTGAGAAAACAGAAAATAACTTAAATACCATATCTGATATTGATAAATTAGAAGAATATATTTCAAAATTTAAATCTAATAGAGATTATGAAACAAGTTATAGTTCATTGGAAAATTTATATATTCCTTTATTTAATGCAAACAAAGAGCCTTGTGTACTTATTTTGAATGTCAGATATTACACAAGAATTACACAAATACTTAAACAATTATACAAACTACTTGAAGATGTTGGAGAGAATATTTATAATTATATTATTAATTTTTCAATGAATAATCAAGAGATAACAGTAACACTCAAAAATAAAATAGAATCATCAAAATTAGAAAATGTTTTTAAAGAAAAAATTGAAAATTACGACAAAACAAATTTTTCAAAATCTATTTATAATATTATTTATAAGAAAAAGGAACTATCTAAAGAAGATATTAGAGCTATTATTTCAACTTGGGTTGCTCAAAATATGAAATTATTTGGAAATACCTCGATTAGTGTACCAAATGTAAAAGCAACTAATTTAGTTGAAGATGAAGATTTCTTTAATAAAAAAGAAGAAGATAGTTCAGATGATGATTTCTTTAGTAGCAAGGCTAAACCAGTTAAAAAACAAGAAGTTCCTTTGAAAAAAATGAAAGATGATACATTTTTAGATGATTTAACAAATGATTCTGATGATATTCCATTTTGATGTTAAAAATTCAAACTAAAACAAGGAGATTGAAGAAGAATGACACAAAAGACAATTGCTGATTTAACGATTATTTTTAAGGGTGGTAAAGTAACTAAGCTAACTTAGAATATTTCACCATTTATTGTGCAAGATGCAAATAAATATAAAGCATTTTAGCAAGCACTTAAAGATGGTTTAATTCTTTGTGTGGATAAGTATGATATGATAGATAAAACAGTTACAGGAAGAATTTTATTGAATCTTGGTGATGTATCATATATTGAAATTACATCTGAATATGAAATTTAATTAAGATAAAATAT
>DAOOQE010000060.1:0-2331 GCA_035388585.1 Clostridia bacterium | reverse complement strand
TCTAATGCTATACTAATCAAATCTACACTTTCTGTTAATTCATCAACTCTAATTTCAACAGGTGCTTTTGCATTAGGATCGATTTCAGGTTCAAAGAAAAATTTAACATGAGCATCAGTTTTAACTGTTGGATCAGTCTACCATTTTACTACAACCCACACATGTGTATTTTCTGGTGTTTGGTCTGTAATTGTTAATTTTCCAACAGTATCATATACTGGATGTTGAATTGTTTCAAGTGTTACAGTTGAATCTGAATCATCATTTACAAGTTCATAAGTAAAAGGCTCATTATAGGTATATTCAGCAGTTGTAGATTCTCTAAGCTAACATTTAAATAACAATGTATTTGTTGTACCTACTTCTTTTGGAATATACAAAAAATTATTTCCTTGAATAAATGCTACTTGTTTTGACATTTTATCAAACCCCCATGTACAAATTAAATTTTTTCTTCTACTTTAATTTTTTCCAACTAAAAACTTAACATCTTTTTTGGATAATCCCCCCAGAATGTTTCATCATTATGTATTGAGAATTTTTTATGTTCTTCTGGGATAGATAAACATTGTTTCTAACACTAATAACTTAAATGAAAATTTCCAATTGAACCATACTATTTCTATAAATATCCCCAACTTTCCCTACTATATGGGTCTTCCTATGCTGATTTTAAAAACCAATCTATTGGTTCAGCCATATTATATTTTTTTAATTCTTCTTCGTTATTTTTATATATTAAAGATTCCTATATATATCTCATTGCTTCCTATCTATATAAGTTTTCACTTGTATCATATTGTGTTTTGTAACTTCTTTGTAAATAATCTTTAGATTGCTCAATACATTTATCATATTCTTTATATATTAAATATTCTCTCTATAGCAACCAATAATTTCTAAAATCGTCTGGATATTCTTCTATACCTAATTTTAATAAATCAAAATATGGTCTTTGCTTAGCTAAATCTGGATAATGATAGCATTGTATTGCGTCTACATCTTTAAAAGTTTTTTCAAGAGGTAATCCACGTTGTTCATATTCTAATACTTCATGTACTGGATAAACCCATCTGCACCCATGTCTTCTATGTATTTTAAAATTATACATACTAATACGTGGAATAGTTTGTTTTTCATCAACCCACGAATAAACGTAATTATATCTTAAAAAATCTAAGTCTGAGCTCCAATTTTTTTCTATTTCCTATCTCCATCCTTGTACCATTACTTCATCCATATCTAAACTTAATAATACATCATAATCTTCTGGCACATTAAGTAACTACATATTTCTCTATAAATCAAATCTCCAAGGTGATACTTGGCATTCAAATAATGTTATTTTATTACAAGTTTTTAATAATTCTAATGATCCATCTGTTGATCCAGTATCTGTTACAAATATACCATCTACTTCATCTTTAATGTTATTATACCATTTATAAATATATTTCTATTCATTTTTACAAATCTAATATACTCCAATTTTCATTCAATCACCTGTTAAATTATTAGGTTCTACAAATTGCATATTTGTTCTTTCTAATTTATTTGTTAATTTATTGTATTCTAAATATTCAATTAAATCTGTATGACCATGTATATCTTCAAAATATATTCTAAAATAAATTCTATTTAATAATTCTATATATGATAATGTACAAAATTCTGGTTCTGCTTTTGTTTTATACAATAATGTTAAATAATATAGTTTAGCAAATGGCAATAATGTATCTATCTGCTTACTATTTTTTTCTTTTAATATAGATTTTTCAAATATTAAATCAAATAAAATCAAAGAAGCCCCTATTCTACCTTCATATACATTATCTCTATTGTCTATAACAAATTCAGTTTTTTCTTTTTTATTATAAAATGCAAATATTTTACTTAGATTTTGTTCTATTAACTGTATACATTCTTCATAACCTAATTTTTTTTCCATTGTTACACCTCGTTTTTCCTCTCTAAAAAAATGTCTAATTGGATTTTTTGAAATTTTAAGATTTTTAAATTTACTTTTTTTCATTGCTTCTGAAAACTCATGAGTTTGGTAAAAATTTTGCTCTTCTTCTAAAGAATTAAAATACATTGGAATGTCTTTCCATTTTTTAATTGGTATCATTTTTTCACCAACATTTTAAATTATCTATCTTTCGGATATGGATAAACTTTGTTCCTAAATTCAAAATCACTAACTGTTAATTTATCAGATTCTTCTTTTGCTATGTTAGCATATCTCAGATCATCTTGTAAATTTTTTAATCTAATATCATGTTATCTATTATCTACTAAAATATTCAAATTGTTCAAAATTAGTAGATAATG
>DAOOQE010000059.1:0-2475 GCA_035388585.1 Clostridia bacterium | reverse complement strand
TTTAATTAAAACTAATTTAAAATTAAATCATCAACTGCACTACTTAACAAGTCTAATAAATCCTGAATATTTTCAATATTTGATTTAAATTCCTCAATAATCTAAAATTCACTCTATCTAATAACTTTACCTTCAAGATCAGCTAAACTTACCTATAACTCAATATTAGGCTTATATTTTTGATTCCATTGGTTTGTTAAATATTCTATTATTTCATCATTACTCTATAAAACAGTAAATATATATTCTTCTCTACAATATTGTATATCATAATACTTAGTATTATCTTTTCTTTGATTTATACCAAAGAAAAAATCAACTATTAATTTTTTAGCTTGCATAATATCATGTGGGTTAAAATATGTTTCTCTAATAATAAATTTAATAAAATTATTATCTTCATCAAATATTTCATCATGAGATAACAACTATTTTTTAGATACCTATAAAACTTGTGAGGAATCTAAAATTTTGTAATTTAAAATTTCACTTAAATCTAATGAATAATAAGTATCAAAATTAAAGTCTTTTTTATTCTATAAATTAAAACTGGTATTTATTTCTTTTGTTGGCATTTAACATACACCTACTTTTTATTTTATTAATTTAATAGAAAAAATATCAAAAATGTGACTACAATATTATTGTTCCCACTGTTTTAGACCATTCCGATGCCGTTATAGTATTTCCCTATACTTTACCTGAATGATTTGCTGCTAAAATTTTATCACCAACATTTAATACTATTGGTATTGTATAATATACTTTCATTTGAAAATAACCCTAATATGAAGTATATATATATCCACCCTCTCCATCTGGTCTTCTCGTGTAATATTGTCTAAAATAAAGTTCTATTCCATCTATTGTAGCGGTTGTTGTTATACTAAAGCCAAAATTTGTAATAATAGCTTCGGAGTATTGAGTTACATTATTTCCTACTCTGATTCCAAAAGTTGAAGAATTAATAATCTATGGGGTAACTGCATATCCCCATTTATCAGTTGAACCACCTCTCACATTTGTATAATAGGTTGATGTTGATCCTAACATTGTAGTAGTTGATTGATTTTTTTGTGTTCCCTGATTAGCATTACTATACCTAAGCTGCATGTACTGTATGTATGCAAGAATATCATAATATTCATTTAATGTAAAATAACTACTCCCATACTAATTCCCAGTTTTATAACCAGTATCCTACATATTATTTCCCCATTACTAATATTTTAATCATGTTATTATAATTACTAATTATTTTTCCAACAATGCAACCAAAATATTTATTTATTGACATATTTTCTATAACTCTCTAAGTTCCATTTTTACCACTTATAACAAACTATCCAATTGGGTATTTAATGTTTACATCTTCTTTAATAATATTAACTGTACCCTACATCTATATTGGTATTTTTTTATCTTCTTTAATTTCTTCTTCTGACCCATTTAATATATACCCATATGAATCAGATACTACACCTATTACTAAATTGGATTCCTATTCCTATATTTTAATTTTACCATTTTCTGTGATTTCTACAATTCTATTTTTTAAATAATTAAAATTATACATAGACTAATTTTCAAAACATTCCTAATAGTCATTATATACAGCATTGTATACCCGTGTCTAATAAAAATATCCATCATAATTTAATCTATTTGTACTCTAAGCCTAAGTTGTACCTGTATAAAATTTACCCTAAGTTTTTGTCTAACCCCCATCAAGATTAACTGTAATAGTGTTTGTACTTCTTGTTAATCCTGTTGAAAATGTTAATGGCTATTCATATGAATGTGTATGTGTAAAATCTGTTATTTGTGATTTTGTATGAGTATGTGATGTTGGTGTTCTCGAATCACTAAGTCTTGAATCATTACCTTGACAAAATGTACCCTATGCTGTACCAAATGTGTGTGAATGTGATGAAGCCTACTATCCAACATCACTCTAAGTTAACCCATGCTACTAAAAAGCAAATGTTGTCTAACCTGTCTATTTTAAAAAGTGTCCTGTTGTTAATCCAGATGCAGTATGTGAAACTAACGTATGAGCCTATGGTGTTCTCGAATCACTAAGTCTTGAATCATTACCTTGACAAAATGTGCCCTATGCTGTACCAAATGATCCAACAGTTAAAACACCACTTGTAGTTGTTATAATTGGTAAAGTTGCTGTTGTACCAATCTAACCCTATGTAGTTATGTTACCATGCTAATGTGATGAAGCCTACTATCCAACATCACTCTAAGTTAACCCATGCTACTAAAAAGCAAATGTTGTCTAACCTGTCTATTTTAAAAAGTGTCCTGTTGTTAATCCAGATGCAGTATGTGAAACTAACGTATGAGCCTATGGTGTTCTCGAATCACTAAGTCTTGAATCATTACCTTGACAAAATGTGCCCTATGCTGTACCAAATGATCCAACAGTTAAAACACCACTTGTAGTTGTTATAATTGGTAAAGTTG
>DAOOQE010000058.1:0-2715 GCA_035388585.1 Clostridia bacterium | reverse complement strand
TAATAACCCCTTGTTTCTAAACATTTTCAATATAAAAACATTCAGATTGTTTTAACGAAATACTTTTCTAACTATCTAATGTAAAATTTATAGGCATAATATTAAACCTCCAATTTAGTTAAATACATTTTTTTTAATTAAGTTATTAACTTAATCAAAAATCTAACAAATTTTTTAAATATATAAAAGGGGGATAATCTAAAAATGTAGAATGAATTAAAATTATTAATAAGATATGGTAATGTAGAAGGATCATCAGATGAAGAATCATTAAGTTTAAATTTTTTAAATAGTGATGTTTCTTCTACATAGGATTAGACTTTATATCCAATTAGAGTGCCTTAGAATTCATAGCAATTGATAACATCATACGAGAGATGGTTTAGAATACAATAGAATTCAATAAATGAAGGTAAAAAATTACAAAATTTTAAAGTTTTTTAGTCTACAAATGCACCATCAGCAGGTTTTACAATTTTTTATAAAAGTACAGGATCAAATTATGAAAAACCAAAACAATATACGTAGTTAAATTGGTAGTCCAATAATGGATTTACTTTAATACCAACAGCAGAACCTTAGTCAAATTTAATAGGAAATTTATCAAATATTAATGATAAAACAGATTATGGAGTATTAGTTTTGCAAGTTACCTCTGAATAGGTTTCTTGCCTTCCTTTTCAAATTGTTATTTAGTACGATGAAGTATTTTTACCATGTCCAAGTTTAAATCTTTCTCCATAGTATCCATAGAATAATGCAACAAATATATCTTTAACACCGACAATTCAATGGACTTGTTCGCCAGAATAGACAGCATATAAATTATATTATAAATTATCTACAACATAGAATTATTCATCAACCCCAAATTATAGTGGATTATCAAAATCTTATACAATACCTGCTGCACTTTATGAAGGTAAAATATATAATTGGCGTGTAGTATAGGAAAATGAAGTTTAGGGCGTTTGCAGTACAACAACAAGTCAAATTGATTGTACTTTTAATACATTAACAAATACTCCAGTAAATTGCTATGCAATAACATTATCAAATGCAAGCCATACAGTAACATTAACAACAGCAACAATTTCTGTTACTGCTAATGATTTTACTGGATTAACATTATATTATAAAATATATGGTACATCTACTTATATTCCAAAAACACAATATGCATCAAATTCAAATTTAAGAACTTTTACTTTAAATTAGTTGCAACCAGGTCAAACATATGTTTATTATATTACTTAGATAAATACAAATGGTTAGTTAAATTGTTTAGCAACTTCAAAAACTTTACCAACAAATATAAACAGTCCATATTCGTTTGTAGTACAAACTTATTGTGCAAAACCATCAGTTACATTAGTTGGTCCAGCAAATGAATAGCAAAATATTTGGCATGTTTTTACAAACTCAGGAGTAGAGGTAGGATCAAAATTAACTTTTAATTGTAATGGTCAAACACATTATAAAGTATTTATTAAAAAGACAACTGAATCTAATTGGAACGAATCTGCTTGGATTGAAAGTATAAATGTTAGTAATGAATATAATCCAGGTGTACTTGAATTTGCATTAGTAGGAGAAACGCCTATTACATATGAGTGGTATGTACTATAGAAAAATGCAAGTTCTGGTTGTATTGAATCTATTTCAGATAAACCATAGAATTTTACTTTTACAACACAATCCGAAGTTGTAACAGATTTTGAATATGTTGCGTATTCAAATGTTTAGGAATATACAAAATTTGAACAAGCAAATGATTCAGATGCAATAGATTCAGTATCTGGTGATATGTGTTATGATATCCCATAGAGTTAGACATAGGCAGCAACATCTTTTATATCATATGTGTATGATAAATGCAATGAATATGGAATGGATGATTCTGGTGAAGGTGCCCCAGTGGAATATTGTGTAGAGGAAGAAACTATAACAATTAATACAAGGTATCCTGAATATCATGCTTTCAGGTTTGTAATAATAGAAACACTTTCATTACCAAACAATATACCATTTCAAACTACTGTATTAAAACCAGATAATTCATATGCAGCAGGTGTAGGTGAAGTATCTATTAAATGCACTAATTCCCCAGATGTTATACGATTTTTTAGAAATACTTTAATATAGGATGTAACAATTCCACCAACATAGGTGTATTATATTCTCTACAATTCAGGAACTTATTATTCAGCTTTAAGGTGTAGGGCATCTGGCAATCCAGCAACATATATTTTATCATACCCAATGACTCTTTCTGTATCGCAAAATGGCTATTTAAGTTAGACTAATTATATAAAGAAAATTGTAGATGATATGTTTCCAAGTTCTGTTATTGAAAACCAATAGTTTACTTATAATAATGGGTATATAAAAATTAGTAACCCTGGGTTTGCTTTTTATGGAATAAAGAATAGCACAACTAATGAAGTTACAGCTAAAGTAGATTTTACTATTTATACAAGAAATTCAACTGGAAATTCTCAATATTTCTTGAAAAATAATTCTGTATAGAGTAACAAGCCAAAGTATTGTGGAAAATTTAAATTAACTCCACTAACAGACCCAGAAGAAATAATAACAATAAGTTAATTTAAATTTAAAAAAATAAAAGGGGGAATTTAATTTCCCCCTATTTTTATTTTATATTTTATCTTAATTAAATTTCATATTCAGATGTAATTTCAATATATGATACAT
>DAOOQE010000057.1:0-3123 GCA_035388585.1 Clostridia bacterium | reverse complement strand
ACAAATTGTAATTTAGCGAATAGTAACTTAATTTTCTTTTTTATTAAACATATGGCGTACTTTATCTATTCGATTATTTGGTCTGCGTGATTGAATAACTGGTTCACAAGTAGCAATTTGATAATCTTTTAATTCTGTCAAAAAAACTGCTTGCCCATTTGTATATAGAGTTAAAGTATTACGATATTCATTAATACAACGTACAGGAATATGTCCTGTAAAAATAATTTCATCATTTTTTGATTGACTAGTTTCAATTATTGCACAATGTTTTTGTGCATCATTATATGCACGAGAAAGGTATCCCTGTGGTGTAAAAAGTATAAACGAAAGATATGGCTCTAATAATTGCGTTCCCGCTTTTTTCAATGTTTGTTCAAGTACAATTGGGGCAAGAAAACGAAAATCCGAGGGAGTACTAACAGGGCTATAATAAACACCATATTCAAAACATATTTTACAATCTGTTACTTTCCAACCATACAAACCTTGCTCCAGTCCATAATTAATACCTTCTCTTACTGCATTTTGGAAACTTTGATTTAAATAACCGAGTGAAACTTTGCTTTCGTACTGTATTCCACTGCCAATTGGAAGTGGAGTTATTGATAATCCAATTGATGCCCAAAATGGATTTGGTGGTACTTCAATATGAATAGTATAATCTGCCTTTTGTAATGGCTTTTCCAAATAAATTACGGTTGGATCTTCGATTCTTATGTTTATGTGATATTTTTCAATCAACAGAGAACAGATAACTTCTAACTGCACTGTTCCTAAAAAAGAAATGACGATTTCATGTGTTATCGTATCAACACAATAACGTAAAAGAGGATCAGTATCTGCAATTTCTGTAAGAGCATCCAATAATTTTTCTCTCTCTTCTATTTTTATCGGTTCAATTCTTGTTCGTAGCATTGGTACAGGCTTGTCATTCCATACATTGCATGGCAAAATCTTTTCATTTCCTATAATATCGTTCAATCTTAATGTATTGTTAGGTATTATAAAAATATCTCCAGAACAAACTATTTCTGTCTGTATCATTTCTCCATTTGAAGGAATATATATTTCTGTAAGTTTCACTTTCTTTTTTTCTGACAATACAATTGTATCTCGTAAGTGTAATGTTCCACTGTAAAGACGCAAATAAACTAATCTTTGCTTATGGTCTGTATATTCAATTTTAAAAACTCTTCCACATAGTTCTGAATAATTCTTATTCATTTCAGGACAAAAAAGATTTGAAATAGCTTCAATGAGTTGTTGAGTTCCTATATTATTTTTAGCACTTCCATGGTATATAGGAAACAACGAACCTTTTTTAACACACCTATATTCTTCCTGCGTTAATTCCTGTATAGTCAATTTTTCTCCTGCAATATATTTTTTTAAAAGTTTATCATTTTTGGAAATTACAGGATCCCAATCATCTAAATCAATGATATTTTTAATTGATATTTCTGGAGTTAATGTTACATTTTGCATAACAATAATATCATTTGAAAGTTTTTCTTTGATATTTTGATAAATATTATTTAAGTTAATTCCATACTGATCTATTTTATTTATAAAAATAATTGTTGGTATATTCATTTTTTGAAGTGCATGGAATAGTATTCTTGTTTGTGCTTGTACACCATCTTTAGCAGAAATTACTAAAATAGCTCCATCAAGAACAGATAAGGAACGATACACTTCTGTTATAAAATCTGTATGTCCAGGAGTATCTACAATATTGATTTTGTAGTCATTCCAATTAAAAGAAGTAACTGCTGCCTGAATTGTGATTCCACGCTGACGTTCTAAAAACATAGTATCTGTCCTTGTTGTTCCCTTATCTACACTGCCTAATTCTAAAATCGCTCCACTTGTATAAAGCAGACTTTCCGTTAAAGTCGTCTTTCCTGCATCTACATGAGCAAGAATACCAATGTTGATTATTTTCATGGAATTTCCCTCCCTACAAATTTATCTTTTAACTTAAAATCAATATTTGCTAATTTTGTCCTTTTAAACTATTCTCAAAATCAATTATCCACTTTTCTAATGTTTCTACTAATGCTAATTGTTGTTTGAACATTTGTTTTCCAACATTAGGAATATGTTGTCTATGAGATTGTCTTTCATTTAGCAATTCTTTTAATTCTAATATCTTTGATTTTATATTAGAAACAAGAATCTTTTTTTGTTCATCATCTACTAAATCTAAATTCGTGATAATAACATTAAAATCCAAATATAGACTAACATCAGAATTTGAAATATCATTCATAAGTTTATTAAAATAATCATTACCTTTGTCAGTAATAGTATATACTGCTTTATCTGGCATATTTCCCTCTTTCTCTTTATGGCTAACAATATATTCTTTTGATTCTAATTGTAATACTTTCTTATAAATAGACTGTTCACTAATTTTTACCCATCTTGGTATATTACGATATTCTATATTTTTTTTAATATCATAAGCACTTTGTGATTTTTGTTTAATAAGTCCTAATAATACCAAATCTATATTTGACATAATCTCTACTCCTTACTTAATATAATCTGTAACGCCAAGTCTATTTCCAAATGGATCTTCAAACTCGACTGCATTACCAGTTCCAATTTTAAAAGGCTCACTCAAAAATTTTATACCATTATTCAACATTTCTTTATAGAAGATTGCAACATCTTCTACTTCAAACCATATTGTAGGCTTTAAATTCTCAAATTTATTTTTGTCTTTTAAAATTATTGCAGGTTCTTCATTTCCAATATTATAAGCAACCATTCCCTTATCAGAAAAATCAAATTTCTTTTTTAACCCCAATATTTCCTCATAATATCTTTTTGCTTCTTCCATATTATCTACAGGAAGAAAATAGTTGTCATAATTTTTCATATATTTAAGCCCTTCTTTCTACTACAAACTATACTACTATATTTTATAGTAGTTATAATTAAATGTCAATAAATAATAAAAAAATAATTGCATTTAATTCGTTTATAATTCTTATAAAAAATAGATTAGTTGCACTGAACTAATCTATTTGTATAACTGCTTGTCGTACAAAAAAGACTGTCATTACTGACAATCTTTTCGGTAAATTACTATAAATCAATAACTATAAAATT
>DAOOQE010000056.1:0-3146 GCA_035388585.1 Clostridia bacterium | reverse complement strand
GAAAAATAGTCTATTCTACTTGGCAAAAAAACAAAATGGTGTATATCATAGGAAAAAGATAATCTATTTAAAAAATATACTGTAAATTATGTATTTTTAATATAGATTTCAAAAAACAAAAAAGAAAATATTTTTATAGACGGTAGAACAGAACAAATTTTTGTTAAATATTAGTTTCGCCTACGTAAATCAACAATAGAATGTTGGAATTCAAAAGATTATGATATAAATAATAAAGTTTTTATAAATGAACCAACAATAGACATATAGTTTAAAAACAGTTTTCAATAGTTGAATACAATCCTTAAAGATAAAAATTATCTACAAACAGCTTTTGAAAACTTAAAAAAAGACATAGAAACAGTTAATAATCTTACTAAAAGTGAAATAATATCTAAACTTAGAAACAGGTTAGATAGTAAAAATAATGCAGAATATATTTTATCTAATCTTAAAAATCCAACAGAAGATATAAAATCATAGTAGATAATATATGATGGCAAAGCAATTAAATTTATTGATGACCCATCAGAAGATTTAAAAATGGAATAGGTTAAGTGTACAGGGGAATAGATAAGATATATTGATAATCCATCAGAATAGGTTCAAATGTAGTAGGTAACATATACACAAAGTATAGATGGTGCTTCTTATTAGATTCAATATATTAAAAATCCATCAGAGAAAGTTCAATTATAGTAGATTAGAAATCAACCAGAATAGATATTAGCAATTAAAAATCCTTGTATATAGGCTTTTAAATATTTATTAAGCATTAATGGGTATAATTTAATTATTGATGTTAAGGAATATGATTATAAAGCTGATATTCCAGACGAAATTTTATCTGAATAGATAAAAAAAGCACCGCATAGAATAACACATCTTGATTTTCCATCAGAATAGGTTCAAATGTAGTAGATTGACAAAAATAATAGTTCACTTAAATATTTCAAAGTTGTACCAGAAAACAGTGTTTTATTAAAATAGATCGAAAATTAGCATAAAGACTTAGAAGAAAATACAGCAGAATCAAGAAATAGAATAAATGAATTCATAAAGTTAATGGATAATAAATCATTTAAGGTGTCAGATAAAGTTGAAGAAGAATACATTAAATTAAAACAAAATTTAATAAAAAAAGAATAGAAACAATATTTTAAAAAAATTCTTGGTGTTTAATTTTTAGGGGGAATTTCAATGATTTATAATGAACAATATTGGAATGATAAATGGTAGAAGGATAATATTATATATGAAGGAAGAAATTTATATTCAACAAATGAAAAATAGAGTTGTGATGTTAGAATATTTTTAACTAAAAATGAAGCTATCTTAGGGCATATATTAGATCAATATAATTTGATACATAAAACTTTTAATGATACATAGTTATAGATTCAACAATTTATAGTAAAAAATATTAAATATAAATCAGATGATACAAATAATAAAAGTCCTGAATTTTGGCAATTCCCATTTGAAACATTGCAAAGTGGTTTGGCCGACTGTGAAGATGGTGCCATATTAATATAGTCTTTATTATTACATTAGGGGGTTCCATCATATAGAGTAAAGGTTTAGTAGGGTTTTGCAAAACCAGCACCAACATAGCCACAAGGTGGACATGGATATTGCTTATTCTTAGAAGATGAATATAATAATAATCAAGATTGGAAAATTTTAGATTGGTGCTTTTATCAAGATGAACAAGTTCCAGTTATAAAAAAACCTAATGCAAAAAATGGTGGTCAAAGAAATGCGTATGGTGAAATTTGGTTTACATTTAATAATGAATACTCATGGAGTCATAAATCATTAGCAATATCAGGACGTGTAAATTCAGAAAAAGTAATAATGAAAGAGATAGATAATAAATAGATTTTTTATGAGAGTATACTATCAAGAAGGAAATACATGCTAAAAAATGATTAGATACCAAACTTAATACGATAATGGGAGTGTAGTATATGAAAAATAAAACAATAATATTAAATGAAAGTGCAAGAGATGATTTAAGATTAGAACAAACAAAAAGTATATGTGAAAAAAATAATATTGAATTTGATGAAGATTTTTATGAAGATATATTATTTATTGATACAACTAAAACAGGAAAATACAAAGATTGGTTATAGAAACAATATAGAACTGGAAATTTAACCATTGATAATTATGATACTGTAAAACAAGGGATTGCTGTATATAACCAATTAGCTGATAGAAATTTAATTAGTATTGAAGAAAAAGATATCACCAAATTAAGTATTCAGCAAATGATACAAATATCAAATACAAATAAATAGAAATTAAATATAAACTCATCAGAAAGAAAAAAAGAATAGGAAATAGTAGATATTAAAAATTTAATTCCTTCTGATAAATTATATGAAACCAATAATTGGTATATTACTTATTAGGAAACAAGAGAAGAATAGGTTAAATTTGGAGAAAATACAAAATGGTGTATTTAGTAGACTAATACATAGGGTAAAACATTAAGAGATGTTTATCATCAAGAATTTGTAGATATTTGGTTAAAAGATTAGAAATTATCAAATATGTTAGATAATATGCTTAGATATATGAATATTGGAAATCCAGATAATCCAGAAGAAAAATTTGAATTATTTTATCAGCAGCAAATAGAACAATAGAGTAGATTTTTAGGAAGATCACTATTAGATGAACCAGACCCAGTTTCAACTGCATATGAATTATTATTTGGTCAATACTTAGAATTTGAGAAAAAAAGAGGAGACAATAAAATTTGGATTTTAATAAATAAGAAAAATCCATTTATTAAATATTGCTTTGTATTTGGTATATATGAATTTAGAAATTAGATAAATGAAGAAATAAATCTTAAAGATTTTTTTAATGATCCAAACAATGCAGAGCTTATTCAATTTTTTAATAAATTCAGAAAATAGAAATCTGTTATTGTAGATTAGTTAAATGGTGTAAAATTACCAACATACGTTGATGTCGTAAAAAAAGAATTTAATCTTTGATTTTTATTATTATTTATTACAAAAATGTCCTATTTAATTTGGGCATTTTTTTATTTTTATTTGAAAAAATAGAATGAATTTGGTTAAATTAAGAAGATATATAAAAAACAAAAGATAGATAAGAGGATGATT
>DAOOQE010000055.1:0-3294 GCA_035388585.1 Clostridia bacterium | reverse complement strand
TTCTAAAACATTTGTTTAAATGTCTATTTTGAAGAATCTTCTAATGTTTTCAATTGCTCAGATGCACTTTCTACAATTATATTTAATCCTTTTTCTATTTGTTTTAGAGATTTACCCTATTTTAGAGATGGTAAAACATAAGATTCCAACAATCTTTTTTTAATACTGTTTACAAATTGAATTTTCTATTCAACTATATTTTCATTTTGAATAGATTGCATTGGTTCTGAAGCTGCAGCATTAGAAGATTGTTCTGTTTTAGAAGCTTGCATATCTAATTCAATTACACCAAGTAAAAATACATAAATCTTTTCTAAATCTGATTTACTTGTTATTTCTAAATGGTTTAATATTTTTTCTATAAAAGTAATACTATTATTACTGTTTAAATGCTGTTGAATAGTATTACTTTTCTATTCTCCCATTCTACCTTTTACCCATTCTAAAAATTCTACAATAAATGCAGATTTAAATTGTTCTAAAATTTGATTATATACATCAATTTTATTTATTCCAATCATTGTTTGTTCCTATTCCTATTTATTAAATTTTCTTTTAAACTACTATATCTTTCCAATTTTTTCTAATTTATCTGATGTTAGATCAAACCCCTATAATATCTAATTCTTACCTAATTCAACATATTCTGATTTTCTCATTTAAAAATCCTCCTCGAAATTTAATCAATAAAGATTAAATCTGTCTACTCTTTGATTTATTTGGCGTGTTATCATTGATCTATCATCTGTTCTAACCATAGTTGGCTATAATAATGTATCAGATGACATTTTTGTTAAAACTAATACATTAATTGTATCATTCTAATAATAGGTTGACCCATCAAATGAAATTCCTCTGTAAACTTTATATGGGTCAAAAAATCCTATCAATTCACCGTCTATTTTTCTATATACCTAATATTTCATATAAACCTTATGTGTGTTGATTAATTCCGTTAAGGTTCTTAAACAGGTTGCTAATTGGTAAGCATATTCACTGCCAGAAAAACTTGTCTATCCAGTCTATTCAATAGTTCTCCAAAATTCTGTATATGGTTTATTTAAAGCATTTAATATTCTGCTCTCATATTGGATATTATAAAATGCCATTAGTACCAAATCCTTTTGATTTTAATTATTCATTACCTTCATTATTAAAATCACTATTAGAGTCTTGCAAATTTACACTAAAAGAATCAATATTTTTTGGAAGAATAAATAAGTAATCTGTTTTATCTGAATTTTCTAAAACATATAATTCATTATTTTGTACACAATTTGCCAATATTTGAATCTCTTTTTGAAAATCAATTTTATTTGCTTTCTATTCTTCTTCTGTTTTATAGAATTCTTTTGTGAATTTTGTTACTTTACCAGAATTAAATATAATACTATAACTTAATTTCTTTTTCTACTAAACTGGTTTGTAAGTTTGTAAATATAAATTTATTGCATTTAAATTTTTAGACAAAACCTATATAAAATCATTACCATATAAATTTTGAATTGGGATAACATATGTTTCTTTTTTCATCTATTCTATTAAATGTGATACTAAATGTTGCTTTACTTTCTAAAACTGTTTTGAATCTGTTATTTTAATTTTACCACAAGTGAATTTTGTAATTTTTCCTGATGAAAATATAAATGCTAAAACAATATTTACATACCCATTTTCTAAATCTGTATTCATTCTATATATCCTCCCAACTTGATCAAGGCTGTTTTACAAAATCATTCTAAAATTTAATACTTTTATGTATCTACACCTTTGTTTTATAATTTTCAAATTCTTCTTTCGTAAACAGTTTAATTGTTAGATTTTTTGAATTTATAAATATTTTGAATCGGTTTATAAATGTGTTATATATTTTTGTATGAACCAACTATGTGTGGACAAAATATTTATGAATAATTAAATTTATAAAACCCTTTAAATCTTGCATATTGTAATCATCTGTTTTTGATTTAAACAAACTAATTTCTTTTTCTAATTTATCAACTATACGTTCTAAATTAAAAATAATTTCTTGACTCAATTCTTCTTCATCTGATTCCAACTAATAAAAGAGTTGTACAATATCATCATCATATAATAAAATACCTGTTAAAACAGGTTCACAAGTGCTAATATTCTAAATTACTGCTTTCAATAAAATAATAATCACCATCCTATCAGTTTTGCTTATAAAAAGATAATTAAATTTTTTTACATTAAGTTAATCAGATTTAATTAAAATTACTTTTAACAGGAGTGTGAATTTTACAATGAATGTTATAAATGAAAGTCTATCTTTTAATGAGCCATATTCAAAATTAAAAGATACTGAAAACGAATTAAAAATATTGATAAATAATTTAATTCAAGATTTTTATAATATAAAAAATAAAGAAAATGATATCAATGATAAAATAGATCAGCTTATAAATGCTGATACATCTGATATGTCAAATATGGAGAATTAGAATTTTATATTAAAAAAATAGAAATTATTAAAAGAATATAGGGGATTACTTCAACAATATAGAAGTAAGCAATCTATGTTATTAAGAAATTTAACAGAGCTTTCAAAATCAGTTGTTGATTAGCCTTAGAAAATGTAGAGTATTATAGAGCAAAAATAGAAATCTGAAAATTCAATTTCAGAATTAAGTGAATCTAATTTATCAAAATTAACATTTTAGACTGTTATTACAATAGCAGAAAATTTAATGACAAAAGATTTAAAGGAAAATAAAGATGGAAAACAATTTTAATTTGAATAATTTAGGTATTTTTTATAATGAATTAGATTTTGCAGAAGAAAAAGATCAAAAAAAATATATAAAACAACTTGAAAGAACATTTAGAACCAGTATTGAATATAGAAGATGGGTATATATTCAAGGCACTAATCGTATTTTAATGTGCCCTTTTACAAAAATTACTAATGAAATTGAGCCATCTTTAATAGAATTGCACCACCATCCATACACCTTATACAATATAATTGAAATGATTTTGTTTAATTTACTTGATCATAATTTCAATCTTAATATCATATCTTCTTTTAAAATTGTTGAATATATATAGAATTAGCACTTATTAGATTTAGTGCCTTTTGTGCCATTAACAAAAACATATCACGAATAGTATCATAAATTAGAATCAGATTTAGAAATTGATGGAAATACAAAAATAGAAATAAAGTAGGAATGGGTTATCAATAAAGATAAGATTGAATTATTCCAAAAATATTTATCTGATTTAACATTTTTTCAAAATGGGAGTTGAAAAAAAAATGAAAAAAAATAT
>DAOOQE010000054.1:0-3651 GCA_035388585.1 Clostridia bacterium | reverse complement strand
AAATTCTCCAAAAACAGAAAAAGAAACGAAAGCTCAAGATAAAAAAAATACAAATTAGTATAAAATACTAACTGAGCAAGAAGATGTTCTACTCAAAGGACATCAATTAATATCTCTTGAGGGTACAGTTGTTAAAGGGTATAGTTATAATTATAATTTGTAGCACTTTGCAGAAGCATAGTATGATTAGATGACAAAAGTTCAATCAGATGTTGCGTATTATAATTTAAAACACAATATTGATAATTATGCAATGCAATTGTTTATTGATCTTATGATAGATTACTACAAGGTTCTTGATGAGTGTATTAAAAAAAATATTTTTATTTTAATAACAAACATTAAAGCAGCTAATAATTTAAGCAAGCCAATTTCACTTGATAATATGTTTTTAACTAAATTTAGAAGTGAAATTAACGATATTAGTTTACAAATGAGATTAAAGTACAATCCAAAATTTAAAGAAAATTTTCATGAGAGTAAAATACATAATTATATTATAGAGAGAATTACATTATAGAACAATTTTTAGAAAGAAAAAATATTTGAAGAACAATTATATAAACATGATTATTATAAAATTTTAGCATTACTTGATGTTTATACATTTACTCTTTTAGCTATAAAACAAAGATTTGAAAATATAATTAAAATATATTATAGTGAAAATTTTTGTGTACTAAATCAAAATACAAATGATATAAAATTAGAGTAAGTAGATAAAGTCAATAGAAAGGTTAAAAAAGTATCGACAGGAGATGAACAATGATATGGTTAATAAACTTAAAAAACTCATGAAAAATGATTAGATATGTAAAATAGTGTTTTCTTTATAGATTATAATGGGTGTTTTTACTATCATTTTATATCTTATATAGGTTTTATTAGTAAATCAAAAATCATATGGAATTTTAGAAGAGGTTGGTGTATTATAGTTTGGTGATTTAAAATCAACTGTTGATACAGAAATTAGATATATATTAGAATTTACTGTGGATTATTAGTTTTGGGATGATCTTTATTATATAATGATGGATAGTGAAAAAAATAAAGAATAGAAGATTTCATATATAAAAGAAAATTTAATTACTCAAAATACAATGCAAAATTATAATTTTAAAAATTGTATTATTTTAGATAAATAGTGTATAGAATCAACTTCTTGTTGTAATAATAACAATGTTTGGTACTTATACAATTATAATGATTATATTTTAAGTGATGATATATTGCTGAATATTATTGAGAAAACAAATTCAAAAAATACTGGTATATTGATAACAAAAGTAAATGACATTAATAAAATCATATCTTTTTCAACTATATTTAAATCAGGTGGATATGGTGATGAAAAATATATTATAGTATTTGTTCGAGATTATTTTGCATTAGAAATACAACAGCAAAGCAATTTATTTAGTAATTTTGAATTTATAGTAAGCAATCAAAACTATGATGGGTTATTGAGTTTTAGAGAGTTTAACTCAAAATTAAATTTTGATGATATTTATTATTATACAAAATTAGATTATGATACTGCAGTTGAAAATACTTATTTATATATTAGGTAGAAAATTGTTCAAATAGATTCTGTTCATAGTTACATATCTTTTTTTAGAGGGTTTTATTTTATTGTACTTTTTGGAATGTTATTTTTCATTTTATGTGTTCTTTATTTGTTACTTAAAGTGAATATTAGAGATAAAATTTACCAAATAGAAAATTTATTTTCTTCATCTGTGCTTAGTAATGTAAAAAATACAACATATTATAATAAAGTAACAAAAGGAAATACCCAAACAGATTTGGATAATATATATTTGAAGATTTTATAGTTACAAGAAATTAATTATGTAAGGAATAAAGAATTAAATAAAATGAAATTGAAATTCAATCGAATAACAAACAGTCTTGGGAAATAGATAATAGAAGTTGATATGAATTCAAATATTATTTTTGCAAATAATATCATCTCATTATTTTCTATTGAAGGTGGGTTAGATGCCCCTACATATTTAAAGTTATCTGATCTTTTCTCGGAAGAAAGTAAAGGGTATAAAGAACTTCAAAATGCTTTTAATTTTTATAAAACAAATAGTGCTTGGGTTTTTGGGGAAACAAGATATTTGGAAATAGAAAGTATCAAAAATAAAAAAACATATGTTAAATGTGATATATCTCCTGTGTATGAAATAAACAATACTGAAGATATAACAAAAATGACAAAAACGTTGCAATCTTTTTTAATTTCGATATCTGATATAACAAAAGAAAAACTAAAAGAACTTTCTTATAGTTTGTTATTAGATTCTACAAATGATCTAATATTTATAATTGACAAAGGAACGTTTAAAATAAAAGGAGTTAATGATACTGTATAGACTAAACTTAAAATAAATGGAAATACTTTAGTTGATACCAATTTCAAAAATCTATTTAAAAATAAACAATGTTTATCAGGAATACATGAAATAAAAAATGATATAGAAAAACTAAGTATTAATGAATGTAAATTGGTTTACAATAAAATAGAGCTATTTTTAAAATTAAACATATATAAATCTAAAATGCAAGATAGTGAATATATTTGTATTGCCAATGATATAACAGAAACAAAACGTAATTGGAATGAATTAAATGAAAAAATAGAATTAGAAAATATTATTTTAGATATATCAAATAAATTTATGAAATTAGATTTAAGAAACAAAGAATTTAAAGATTTTTTAAAATATTAGTTTAAAAAAATAGGAGTGGCAACAAATTAGGATAGAATATATATATTTGAAAAACAACCAAATACAGAATTATTTGATAATACAATAGAATGGTGTAATAAAAATATTACTTAGCAAATTGACAATCTTAAAAATATAAACCCAAATTCATTTGGGGTTTTAACAAAAATATCTGAAAAAAATAAAGATATGGTTTATGTTGTTGTAGATAAATTAAATCTAAACGAATATAAAGCTGATAAACAATTTTTAGAATAGCAAGATATAAAAAGTTTAATTTTATTACCAATATATGATATATATAAAAACATGATTTAGTTTATTGGAATAGATTAGGTAAAAGAAAAAAAACATTGGAAAGCCCATATTATAAAAAGCCTTAGATTATTGAGAGATATCATACAAAATTATTATCATAAAAAAGAATATATAGTAAAATTAGAAGAACAAAAGCAATTTTACAAAAAACTGTTTGAGAATTTTGATGACACTTTGTATATCATAGATAACGATTATGTGTTGGTAGATTTAAATGATGAATATATGTTAAAAAATTAGATAATTAGTAAAGAAGAATTACAATATTTAAAAGTAAACAATCCACAAGAATTAGAAAGAATAAGACAAGAACTAATATCTGAAAAAATAACAATCTTTAACCTATTGGAAAGATATAAAATGCAACATTCTTGTATAAATCCAAAATTGGAGCTAATAAAAAATGATTTTGATTATGTTTTGACAGAGAATAAAAAAATAATAAAAAATAATCAAACGATGTATTAGCTTGAAAAAATGGATGGTAATAATGTAAATTGTTATAAGATACGAGGAATATCAATGAGATTACCAATATTGCTAAACAATAAATTACATGTATTAAATATATTTAGAGATATGGATTAGGTTTATA
>DAOOQE010000053.1:0-3905 GCA_035388585.1 Clostridia bacterium | reverse complement strand
TTAAAGAAGGTGGATATACATCTGGTACTGATACTGATAAGGTATAGGGTGTTGTACATGAAGGTGAATATGTAATACCAAAAAACATATTAAGCCAAAATACTATATTAACAGAAACATTAGAAAATATAAGAACCAATAAAATAGAAAATATATTAAGTGATAGTAATATTTCCAATGTTTTAAATAAAAAAATAAATGTTCAAATTAGTAACTTTGAACAAATAAAAGATATCATAATAAATAGTAATAAAATATATGAAAGAAAAATCGAAGAAGATAAAGAAATAATTAAATTATTAGAGCCCAATTTTAATTCAAATTCAAATATTGAAGATATAAATAATAATAATGGTAAAAATAGTTCTTTCATTGCTTCAAATAGTATGTCAGAATTAAATTAGTAGATAAATAAAACATCATTTATTGATGCTGTAAATGATTATAGCTTAGAAATGAAAAAATCAAATGGAATTTTAGAAAAAATATTTGAAATATTATAGAAATATTTACCAGAAGTATCTACTAAAGAAATTAAACAAATTGCAGGAAACATATTAAATTCTATAGAAACAGAAAAAGACGAAAAAGAATTATTAGATTATATTATAGAAAAAACAAACAACGTAACTAATACCAATAATAAAACAAATATAAGTCTTGGTTTTATAAATGGAGGAAATTCAAAACAATATTTAACAAATACTGATTCAACTAATAATCTTTTTACAAAAAGTTTTCATACAAATCAAAGTAGAATAAAGATTTAAAAAAATTGGAATTAAAGGAGTAATTATTTATGAGCAATCCTTATAATAATATAGATGAATTATTAAAAACTACAGCTAAAAATATAAATACTATTTATGGATTACCATCTCAAGGCTACATTAATAATTCTGGCAATAATTTATATGGTTAGAATTAGAATAATTCTAACATAGGAGATTCAACTATTACATTAGTGCATTCATAGGATGATGATATATGGCAGCAAGGTTATATGAAAATAAAACAAATATTTAATAACAATGCAGGTCTTTTATCTGCAATATCAACAAAATAGTGGGACACAAGGGAAAAAAATAGTAAAAATCTTTCTGGACAATAGTTTACTTTTTATACAGATTTAAATACTAAAGACCTTGGCTCAAATTTAGAAGTACATATTTCAAACAGTTTTCAAACAGAAAATAAAAGTACATTGTATGATCAAATTCAAAAATTTTTATCTGGAACAAAACTTGGAAACCTTACAAATGAATTATCTACAACAGCAGATATGTTAATGTCTGGATTGCAACATATTGACGGTACTGTTAGTGACACTGTGACAGGATTTTATGGAACAGCTAAAGCAATTATAAATATATTTAAATTAATCCGAAGAGAAGGATTAAATATATGGAAAGATGGGGAAATGACTATTAAAAATAGATTTAAAATAATATTAACATAGTATTCAGAAAATGAAGTTGAGTCAATGGTATATACCCCATATGCATAGTTAGTTAAAATGTAGTCACCTCATACTCATTTTATTGGTGGTAATAGTGATGCAGCATCATTAAACTTTTCTGTATAGGAGAAAGTTCCCCCATTGGATATTATATTTAAAGTAAACAACGGATTTATTACATATAATCATTAGGTTATTAGTAAATTAAATTCTGAATTTACAGAGTTAAAACATGTTAATGGAAAATATAAGCCAACTAAAATAGAAATAACACTTGAAATAGCAAGTATTTTACCATTTTAGAACTATGTAGATAATTTTTTGAAAAATCTTAATGATGTAAATACAAATTTAACTGATAATAGTGGTCAGGAATCAACAATAAATACTGAAACAGCTATAGCTGCTGCCCTTACAAATATTATAGAACCACCACAAAATGAATAAAAATTTTATTAAGTGGTAAGGAGATTTTTAATGTATACTATAAATTTAAATGAAAATGTTTAGGAAACATATAACAAAATTAAAAGAGAAAAAACATATATATTTTATTTCTTTACTTATTTCAAGCCAAAATCAGACTTTTTTTAGCTGTATGTAGATGGAAATGATTGGGGAAGATTTGATATACTATCTATAAAGTAGTATAAAACAGATAAATTATATTGGGTTATACAATTATTTAATCCAAATAATGAATTTTGGAATATGAAATATAATTATAGTATATTTATACCAGATAAATCAGACATTGAAAGGTACATTGAATTAATAAATTCACTAATATTTAAAGATTGAAAGGAATGGTAAAATGTCTATTTTTACACCAAACTTAGGTCTTAATTTACCAACCCAAGTTACAGCAGAAAACTGTATAATAGAAAATATGTCTTATACACTTAACGATTATATAAAAATGTCATCTGATACTTTAATTTATTTATCAATTGATGAAGATTTAGAAAATCCATTTGAAATATTTCATGGATTATTTATAATGAACTGGGCTGAATTTAAAGATAATAGTACAACACTTCAATTTTTATCACCACACACAATGGATATAACTTTAAAGTATGAAGCTGTAAGTGGTGAATTAAATTTTAGAAAATATAAACTAAAAATCTATAAATTTATACGAAAAAATTACCCAAATGGAAACACATATGAAATAACATTAGGAAGTTATTTTCAATCGCTTGGTCATTCTTCTTTTGAATTTTTTGCTGTGCCAGATTATTAGTACAATTTGAATAATGTAACCCAAAAATAGATTTCTTATTCAGGAAAAACAACATATGAAATTTTAGAAGATTTATAGAAAAATCATATTAAAGTAGATTTCAAATGCTGTCAAGAATCAACAAGCAATTCTGATTCATATAGAGTTTATACAACAAAAAATTTAAATAAAGTTTAGGAAAATCATCCTTTTATAATACCATCTACTATTCCAATATTATAGTCTATACAAGATTTAATAATGAATACTTGGTACAAAGAGGATATACAATAGCATTCAATACCATTATTTTATATAAATAACAACATAATGTATTATAAAAATTAGTTTAGTGAAGAACACCCAGAATTAAAAAGTGTTAAACTTGGAGATATTCACACTAATATGAATATGCAATTTGATACAGATTCTACAAAATTGCTTAATAAAATATCAGAGTCACAAAAGTCAAATAATTTTATATTTGATCAATTTATATTTGTTGATACAATGGTAAATAATTATTTTGGTAGTTGGACTAAAAGAAATGTACAATAGATTCATGAATAGAAATCAGAAGAAAAAAGTTCTTGTTGTGTAAATTCACCATTAGTTCATAAACCTACATTTTGGTTAAACAATCAACCTTTAGATATTATAATGAACGATATATATAAATTACATAAAGATAAACCATATTGGGAATTTGATCAATTATATTTGGACGAAGAGTATTCTCTTGAAAATAGAATTGGTAAAACTTATAATCTTTAGTTAATAAACTATTTTATGGATATGACATATTTTAAAGTTGAGTGTTTTAGTCAAATTGTTACAAATCTATTTGATAAATTATTAATTGGTGATTTAGTTAATTTAGAAATATAGGATACTCAATTTATATATTATGATAAAAATGCTAAATATAATGTACATTCAATTGTAAAAAGTAGAACACTTTTATATGTTCCTGGAGTTAATACAATTTTAACTACAATAATGTTTGGAACATTTGGAAAATTTAATTTATATCAAGAAGATGAAAATAAAATGGATGAGATGAATTCTTTTTGGAAATACAAAACACCAAAACATATTGTAGATGGAGTTACTGGAAAAAAATATATATCTGGTGAATCAAATACTGATAAATATATTTTTACATCTGATTAATTTGTTAAAATCTCAACTTTTAATTTATTCTTTTTAATGATCTTAATA
>DAOOQE010000052.1:0-3990 GCA_035388585.1 Clostridia bacterium | reverse complement strand
AAAAAATCCAACTATAGAGTTTAAACCTTGTTCTCCAACATTTATATCACTTAAAGTTAATTGAATTGTTACTGTTTCTCCCGATTTAACTCGTTTTTCTTCTGGAGTAGCTATTAAATTAAAACTTAGATTGTTTCCATCAGCTAATGTATTTTGCGTATTGATTTTTGTAATTACTTTATTTACATCACTTCTAAAAATTATTGCTAACATCATAATAATCATAATCATTAAATTAATTGCGATTATTATGTTTTTTCTTAATTTCATTGCTACCTCCTTTGCATATTTTTCTCTATATATTTTTTATCTTATATATATTATTAATTATAAATATTGAATTTTCAAGGGTCTTAACAATGAATGATAGTGTGAAATCTACGGATATTTGATTTTATTGTTTTTTACGTTTATATTATTTTTAAATGTCAAATTTTTAAAAAAATTGACTTTATCTTAGGGATTTTATCTTTTTTTCTGTAATATTTTATTATCAAAATTTCTTATTATTTTTTTTATATGTTATTATTTTCTATAACTTTTATAATTTTATATATCTTTTATAATTTCTATTTAGCATATAATTTTCTATATTATTATAATCCAAAAAAGTATTAACCTAAATCTTAGAGAAAATCAGCTTATAATTTTATGTATTATTATAATTCGAAAAAGTCTTAACTAAAATATCAGAAAAAATCTTCTTATAGTTTTATGTATTATTATAAACCTACTAATAAAATTAAATTTTATTAATATAAGTACATTAACTTAATACAAAATTTGAAATACTTTATTATATTTATATTGACTACATAACTAAGCTGTTTTTCTAAAAATTTGAGATTTTCTTAAAAAAATGTTATTATATATTTACCTTGGCTAAAGCCAATCATACGATATCAACTTATTTGAGGAGGTAGTTTATCATGATTATTTTTAAAATGCGGAATATTAGAGTTATAATAAGTTTTTGTCTCAGTTTAACAATTGGGTTAGTATTCATTTTTGAAACAAATTACAACATATCAGCTGAAATGGAAACAGAAGAAGGTTATAATGAATATGTATGCAATAATTATTATTCATTTGAAGCATCAGATGGACAACTTTTTGAGTTTTCTCTAATTAAACAAGTTCCCGAAGGATTAGAAAACCCAGAAATAAAGTCATTATCAATTTATGAAACAATTGGTTTATATTTCCGGAAAAATTTTTCTGTTAATAATTATATTAGTTGGAGTGAGTTATCAAGTCCAACAATAAAAATAAACCTTTCAATAATTTCTGGTACGACAAATTTTTTATTAGGAAAAATTTCAGATTTAGACTCTGGAATCAATCAATTAGTTACAGGAGATATAAATAAAGATGGCACTTTCGATATATTAGATTTAATAATAGGAAAGAAAAACCTATTCAATAATCCTCTGAGTTACCTATATATTGATGGTAAGAGCATCGATATATCTTTATTAGAAAAAATATTAAAGATAAAATCAAATGTTAGTTCCGAATTCAAAATTCTTAATTCAGAAATATCAAAATTCATCAAAACTCCTTTAGAGCAAGCACTTTACGATATAGAATTGGAAGATTTATCAATTCCTAAATTTGATAATTCAGATAATAAGTATGAACTAAAAGAGTATATTTTCACATTTAAAAACAATGAAAAATATTACGCTTATACCTTGCTTGCTGATACAGAATTGGAACTAACCGAACTTATTTTAAATCCAGTTAGTTCCATTAAGGGGCTGCATATTTGGGAAATTAAACCTGAAGAAGGCCATGATAGAAATGTAATATCTTTTACAACTACAACTGAATTACCTGATACAACAGGAAAGAATTTTGAATATATGTCACAAACATATTCATACAAATTAAAAAATTTCCCAGAAGTAAACAGGTCTACAATATCTAAGATCTGTTCTTTAATAGATGGGACAGCAAAATGGTACTCATCTTCTTATACATATATTCAGTATTATGATTATAATATTGATGGAAAATTAACACAAGAAGACTTAAATATTATCTTACAAAACTGGACAAGTCGTCCGGATATTGTATTCTATAATTACAGTTCATATTTATCCAGAATTATATCTGGAATAAATCTTAAGAATTATGTGATCAGCTTAGATTCAATTATTGAACCATATGATTTTGTGGTTCCAACACAGGAGTACATAACCCAAAATAATCTTGGATATGTATCTGAATTTCAATTAATACCAATAGAAAGGTTTTATGATGTTACTGGAGAATTATTAAATAGCAGTCAAGATTTTGATTACTTTCTTCTTAAGAACACAGGTGACAGCTTTAAAGCACATCCAGTATTATTAAATGAGATACTCAGCAACAATAGTATATTAGGTTTAAGAATAATAGAAAACGATGAAATAGGAAATAAAATTTATGAAATTATAAAATAATTATTAAATCTCTGAGTTGTAAACTCAGAGATTTTTTTAATATTTTCCGGTATTAATTTATTTGAAAATACAATCTGAATATTCTCTGTTCATAAATAACATATTATTTATTATTGACCTTTGTAATTAACAAAACTTTTCAAATTACCTTTGACTGATCTTTTTATTTATGTTATAATTTTATTATTCGCTAAATGCGATATAGGTTACACATTTAGATAATTGTTGGGTATCTTTTTGTGAGGGTTAGGTCAATTGCACTAACATATTTTTCTATAGTTTTCCTAATATACATTTAAAAAGACCAGATGGGAGGTATTTTTTTATTATAGGAAAGGAAATATAAGCATGCATGCTCTAGAAGATTTAAGGAAAGCCTATATGTTTTTGGAAATTTCCAAAATTTTAGGTGCTCCAGAGAAATTATTCAAATATTTTCACATAAGTGAAAATACCAAATGGAATAATCTACAATCTCACAATAAAAAAGAAGAGATAAGAAATAAGCTTAAAGTACTTGTTTGCCAACAACAGCAAATACTTAGGCAACAAGACATCTCTCTTAAAGACATTCTTTTTCCAGAAATTGAAAAAATGAATGTAATTGAAGATTATTTCCAACTACGGTTATATCTAAACTCGAGAATAGAGTATAACCTGAGAAATCTAATAAGTAATCAGTCAATTAACAAAGGAATGTTCGCGTCTAAATCATTCATGGACATTCTTACAAAAAAATCAACTGTTGTTGCAATAACAACAGATTTCAATGCAACAGTTTCCTTATTACCAGCTATGAACTCAAAAGAATTTTGGAAAAATAGAAGTCTCATCAATGTTGATGAAGTAAGTTATTTCCCAGTTAAATGGGGATATAATATCACTTTATCAAAAGAGATTGTAAAACCAAAAAATATTTTGATTGCTTTATAGCAAGCAAAGCAGGTACTTATATTTTAAGTACCTGCTTTTTTATACAATTATTCATTTTAGGAAAATCTGTTTATAAATTTTATAAAGTAAAGTTGAAAAATAAGTATCAATGTAGAAACAATAAATTAGAGAAAATAAATAACTAATAATTATCAATGTATAAATCATAAATTAAAGAAACTTAATGATTGATAATTATCAATATAAAAATCATAAATTATAGAAACTTAATGACTAATAATTATCAATATAGAAATCATAAATTAGAGAAACTTAATAATTGATTTGTGAAAAATTCATATTTGTTTAATATATTTCCATATTAAATTGATAAAGATTATAAAACTTTGACATACAACAAAATAATATGGTATTATATAAATATAAATTTTTTAGGAGGCGTTACATATGCGTTTAGCATTAATTAAGTCCCAATTATTTGGTATTGTTTTTTTTATCCCATACAAAATATTTTTATACAATAACAAAGAATACTTTGAAAAAAATAATATTATTTATTAGCCCCAAAAAACCTGTGGATATTTCCACAGGTTTTTATTTTGGTTCTATAATATTGATTGGGGTGGTTAATCACCTTAATCAATTTTTT
>DAOOQE010000051.1:0-4011 GCA_035388585.1 Clostridia bacterium | reverse complement strand
AAAATCTTTATTTTTTTTATCTACCTCAGTATAAAAATTGTTGCTTTTTAAAATTTCCTCTTCAAATTCAATTATATTTTTTCCATAAAATATAATTCTTGATATATTTGTACCATATGTATTGTCTATTAAAATTGAACTTAAAATCATATTTATTCCCCTTTCTTTGCTTTCCACATCTAATAAAGCAAACAACCTTCCTAAACATCATTTAATGGGTCTTTCTATCTTCTAATTTCTGAAATTTCATATGGAAAATTACTTCCATTTTCTTCAAATAATCTTTTAAAGGTTTCAAGAAAACCATTTGGTAAACTTGTGCCACCACTTATAACTATTGGTATTGGTGAGTCTATGCTTAAATTTTCCTGATCTAAACTTATTTTTTCAATTATTTTTTCTATTGTATATTGTATCAGATTTTCATAAAAAAATTGTAGCTATTCTTTAATTCTTTTTTCTTGCTTATTTGCCTATTTCAATTCAAGCAAATCAAAAGATTTTTCTTTTACAAATGTAACACGTGATTCTAACTAACCAATTGATTTCTACTAATTATGATCTATCCAATCTCCACCCCTATAAATACTGAATTGTATTGTTGGTGTGCCCTTATATGCACAGCAAATATTTGTAAGACCCTATCCAAATGAAATCTAAATTCCTGAATAATTTTCTGCTTTACAATTTGAAAAGATTAGCTACATCTATTCATTCAATGATTCCTAATCATATCCAATGGCATTAAAAACTTTCTTAAATATTTGCTCATGATAAAATGTATCAGGTACATCTACCTAATCTATTGGATTTGAAGGAATAGAATATACACATTTACCTTTATCCTATTTACTATCAATATTGTTAGGTAATAGCTTTTTCATCATAATTGCAATTACATCCAACTAATCAATTTCATTTTGCTATATAATCCCACGTTTCATTGTTCTACGAACTTCCATATTAAAAATATTAGCAAGTTTATACTAATCTTCACCAAGAACAACAACTTTATTGTTTGTATCATCTAATTTGACATATTCAATTTGCTATTCCTACAAATCAGAAAATTCAATAACATTATAATCTAACAACAAAAACATGTTTCTTATTTTGTTAATAGAAATACTTTTGCTATCTACTTTAAACTATGATACAATATTCATTGTACCAATATCTACACCAACAATATTTTCTTGCATTGCTCACCAATCCTTATTTAAAAAATTTTAATCTAAATCTATTTCATCACTTAATTGTTTAGTAACAATTTCTTTTGATTTTTTAATTTTTGTTTGTGATAAATCAATATCTGGTATGAATAATATTTCATCTTCTTCTTTATATACTTTAGATTGTTCATTATAATTATTTTGATATGTTTGTAATTGCAATAAATTTGTACTATTTTTTGATAAAGTTTCTGTTAATTTTCCCAATGCTAAAATCAATTTTTCATTCATTTCTTTATAGTTAATACTTACTTCTTCTTGCTTTTGCTCAGGAATATCATCTTCTGTTTTATATATTTCAAAATCACTTAAATTTCTAACAATAATGTATGCTATTGCATTTTTATCATTTAAATCAAACTTATCTATATCATATATAATATCTTGTTCAAATGTGTAGCTTTTATTCCCATAATTAAAAGTCTTTTTTTGTTTTATATAAGAGAAATATTTAAACATCTATTTTTCTTGAATTTGCATTTTTTTCAAATCTCCACTATTAGTTTATGTATTCTATCAAGTTCTTTGTTATAAGATTTCCCCTATACTTCAATAAACATCATATTTTTATTTTCCTGTATTTTAATACAAAACACAGAATTTACTACTTTATATATATCATTTTTAATTATTATTTCTATTTCACTTTCTATTTTTTGTTTAAATAATTGAATAAACATTTCTATCTTTTTCTTAGTCCACATATCTCCTAAAAGATATTTATTGGAAATTATTGACATTGGGTTTTCTTTTTTATTTGGATTACAATAAATAGTTTTTATATTCATTTCAAACATACCCCACCAAAAAAACTTCTTACTTTATCTAACTTAATAAAAATATCTGATAATTCATAATTATTCTAACTCTCTAATTTAATTACTTTTAACTGATCTTTATTTATCATTTCACCAATATCTTTTATATTCTAATCTTGTATTGTACCAATCATTAATTCAGTTTCATTTGAGTCAAATATATTATTAAATTTTAAAATACTTGATTTAATATCTTTTTCTGAAACATCTTTATCTAAAATCAATACTATTTTACTAAGATTTTTATATTTTGATTTCAGCATTTCTAACAAATCTTCGTGTAATATTTTTCCATTCAAAGTATATGTAGCAAAATTTTGGGTTTCATATGATAAAAAACTATGTAACTTAATAGAGTCAAATGTTCCTTCTGTTAAATATACAGCATATACTTCTGAATCATCAATTAATTGAATTATAAAAGGATTCATCTTTTTACTTGATTTGGAATGATAAAATAAATATCTTTTTGAATCTTTATCTTCACCTTCCATAAATTCAGAGATTTTTCTCTAACTATAAAAAGAATTTCCATGATTAAAATAAATCCTATTCAATAATATTGAAGGACTATAAGACTCTATTTTTTCTTTTACATCACTATAATAAAAAAACACTTTGTTATTTTCTACTAAATATCTCTATAAATTTTCCTATCCAACAGTTCTTTGTTTATAATAAGGAATTATTACACTATCTATAACAAATTGTTCTTGATAATTTCTTTTCTTTTTTAAAGTATTCATAAATAATTCTTCATCTGATATACATTTTATTAAATCTTCTTCATCTTTTTTCTGTTTTAATAATGTGATTTTTTCTAATTCTTCAATATTTTTTTCTGATTTTTCCTACCTTTGCAATTTTTTAAATATATATTTTAACATTTCCTATTCGTCCTTTACATCGTATTCAGAAATAGTTCCATCTTGTATTAAATTGTAAACAAATTGTACAATATTTTTTCCCTTAACACCACATTTAAAACAAATATAATTAAAAGACTCTTTATTAACATACAAATGCCCTGTGTATTCTTTCTTTGAATCACCACATATTGGACATCTATAAATTATTTCACCAGTCTATGTTTCTTTTACTTTTTTAATATATTTACCTAAAATATCTAAAATAGGGTGTTCTTTCATGCAAAGTCACACCCCAAATAATATAAGAAAAAGTATTATAGCAATAGAAACAGTAAACATAATAAATGGTGTAAAAATTAAATTTATTTTGCTTGATTTAGAATCATTATAAATAATTTTATAATCTTTTGTTTCTTTTTGTTTTAAATGTTTCCACATTTTTATGCTAAAAATAGGAAAATTTGAAATATCCATACAATCACACTCCATTCTTTTTATACCTACTTTTAACATTATATCACAAAAAATAGTATTTGTCAAGTTTTAAATTAATTAACTCTTTGAAAATCAAATCCACCTTCCAATAACTTATCTTCGATGACTTTTAAATCCCCCTAATAATTAAAAACCCAATAATATTCATTATTAGAAACTTCATTAGTAATATCTTTACACCCATATAAACTCAAAATATTTGTAACAGAACCAAGTCTGCACCTACAACCAGAATGATTTATTCTATATTTTGTTTTAACACTCAACTGAGATTCCCCCTAAATTTGCTAATTAACATTATATTGATGCTCTACCTCTTTTAGTGTTGTTTTAAATTTACCAAAATCAACTGGCATATAAAAATCACATCCTTTCAAATTATGAAATTAAAGAGTTAAAATTAAATATATATTTCCAAGATATATAAATCTAATCTTCAACAGTAAACATTTCTGGTAATGAAATATATGAAAAAGGTAAACCAGAAGTCCAAATAGATGTGTCAATACTTTTAGTATTAGTTATAGATATATCTAAAACTTCGTTATTTAATTCACTAACTAAAACATCTCCAAATTCATCTGTATTAACATCTAA
>DAOOQE010000050.1:0-4030 GCA_035388585.1 Clostridia bacterium | reverse complement strand
ACATCAATACAGTTTTCAAGAAAAAATATATACTTGTTCAAATCAATCACTCCTTTTAAATTTCATTATTTAAAATAGCTTCATCCATTACTGTTGTTAACAATTCCATATTTTTTTTCATTTTTTTAAATTCTAAAGCATCAACAGTTTCTTTTGGTACATAAACATAATCAAAATACTCAACTATAATTTTTTTTGTACTTGGGTTTATTAAATATTTATACGATTTATTTGGTATTGGCTATGTTATAGGCAATTCATTTACAATAGTTCCTTTCTAAAATAAATTTTCGTCCAATCCCCCCCAACCATTATTTTTTGATTTTTTATACATCCTAATAACAGGGCTAAATCCATTTTCATCAATATTATTAGTATCATGCAAAATTAAAAATTCCTACATTATATCCACCCCATGCTTAAAATCTTATATTTGTAGTTGTATTGCATATAAATAAGACGTAAACTGATTGAAAATTATTCAAATGTTTTGAATAAGCATTTATTATGCTATATGGTACTGTAATTGATTTTTTATTTCTTTTCTTTTCTATTAAATTAAATCCCAAGTTATAAAACTTTTTATAAACATAATTACTTAAAGGAAATAATGTATAATCGCATTTGCTGAATAAATTGCAATATGTTTTTATAACCAAATAATTTGTACTTATATTAATATATTCAAAATCAGATTTATAATCTAATAAGTTATAACTTAATTCTTTTTGTATTGTAATATTTTCTTTAAATATTTTATAATTTATATATGAATATAACTTTTTTTCAATTATTGATTTGTATATAGAAGAAATAAATAATTGCATAGATTTTAATATTGAATATTCAATATTAAAAATTGGTAATATATTAATTCTAATTGTATAATAGAAAATAGAGTATGTTAAAACTTTAACATTAGTTCCATGTAATAAAGTAATAGGATATTTATATATATTTGCAGTTTTATATATTACATTTGATTTATATATCATTTTGGGTTAATACCAACTTTTAATTTTTTTTTTTATTTTATCTTTTAACTTAATGACTTTTATTTATTTATTGCTGTATGAACAAATTCAATTATACACTTATTTTTTGAAAAAGTCAACCCCAAATTAAATTTATTAGGGTAAAAAAACAGTAAAACTTTTATTAAATTACATAATCTAAGATACCAATATGGGGGAATAACTATGGAAAATATTAATAACCCTAAAGATCAATCTTTAATAAAACAGTTTTTATAGGAAACACCACAAATGATATATTTTAATAATAATAGAAATCAAGATACTAATAAACAGATTTCTATTTTAAATAAAACTATAAATGAAAAATTAGATTTAATACTATAGCACTTTTCAGATTATGTTATATATCAAAAAAATAAAAGCAATGAAACCCAAGAAATCGATTTAAATAATAAAGCAGAAAATAAATTTAATCAAAAAAATAACCAATTTCAATTAACTGATTTAATAAATAAACAATATTTAAAACTTGATTCAATTGATAAAAGCATAGAAAAAATATTAAATATATTATCAGTTAATTTTTCAAAATAGCAAGAAAATATTGTTTTAATTCAAAAAATTACACCATCAGAAAAATCATATTATCCTTTTCCTATTGCAGTTGAAAGCAACAAAGAAATTATAAAACCAGAAAATAGAGTATTAAAATTTTTAAAAGACGATATATCTAAAGGGCTTAATAATCTTGGTGTACTTGATTTTACAAAAATACCTGATTTGTACAATCAAAAAGAAGAAATAAACTCTTTTAATATTGGAGGATACACAAAAGAACCCCAAAAAGAATATGGTAAAATTTTAAAAAATATAAAACCAGAAAATAGAGTATTAAAATTTTTAAAAGACGATATATCTAAAGGGCTTAATAATCTTGGTGTACTTGATTTTACAAAAATACCTGATTTGTATAGACAAAACTTAGGAAATAAAATGGAAGATAGTGATATAGCGTATACGAATTTATAGACATATATAAATAAATATAATGAATAGAAAAAGCAAAATAACGTAATAATGCAAAATGATATACAAAGAAATATTAAAAAATATTCTGGATTTCCAGATGATATTATTTATGAAAAGTTGTAGCATGGATATATAACAACTGAAATTAAAAAAACATATAATAAATTAAATTCAAATTCTGAGTTTAACAAATTTCCAAAATATACACCGATACGTGATAAAATAATTTAGGCATAGACAGGTGGGGGTTTTAATACAGAAATTGCAATTGAAAATTTCTTAGCACCGCTACAATATAATATTAATAAAAATTTGTTGGAAAATGAGATATTTACTGCTTCAAAATTAAATAAAAAATTTAATAAAAATGGGTTTGATGATCAAGACACACTTTCAAATTTTCAAAATGTTATATTACCAAGTACTTATGATGATATAGCAAATCAGATTTTAAACCCATAGAAACTATTAAAGCATACACCTTATGCAACAAAATTTAATATAATAAAAAATAGATTAAATTCTGTAACTGATTTTGATATAATTTTAAATGAAATATTAAAACCAAAATTATCATTAAGACAAAGTGCATTTAACGACAACTTAAAAAATATTGAAAATAAATATAGATTAGATTTTAATAAAAGCTTTGAATCTTATGACGTATATAAAAACAAAGAAGACCTTATTAAATCTGCTTTTGATATTTCAAATAATATTAAGATTGAGGAAAAATCAAAAAAAGAAGCATATGATAAATTTATTATATAGTCAATAGCAGATAATACTTTAACTAAAGATAAAATTAAAAAGTATGTAAGCATTAATAAACTTGAATATTAGCTTCCACCAAAATTTATGCAAGGTGGAAAGATACCTGATAATATTAAAAAAATTGACGATAATATAAAAAATGCTTATATAATTCCAGAATTTATTGTGAATGATAAAAATTTACAATCGTTATTACCTAAAGGGGAAAAAACATTTACAGAAGATGAATATAATAGTATTATACCAGAAGAAAGAAAGGCATATGATGGAGAAAACGGTGTTCTATATGGAAATAATGATGTCATTCTCCATAAAAATGAATTAGTAGTAGATACTGAAAAAAATAAAGATAAAATTGAGATTATAGAACAAATCAGAAAAGAAACTCTTGGATTAACTGAATAGTTAGATACCCCAAAAATAAAACCAATAATAAGTAAATCAGATGGTGGTTCAGTTTCTGATATAAATATATCAAAAGATATTAGAAATACAGATATAGCAAAAGATACAAAAGAGTTATTTGGCAATGATTTTAATTTGACATTTGATTCTCCATTATCTTAGCCAACAATAACAGATGCATAGGTTGGTACTACTTCCAATACAATTCCTATTCCACAGACTGATAAGTTTGGAGATTTTGTAACTTATAAAGGTAATTCAATATTAGATTTATCTTCTTTACTTCGTGCTATTGGTTAGGCAGGGATTACTGGTTTATCTTTGGCTTCATTTTTTGGTGGAGGTATAGGTATAGGAGGTGGTGGGGGTTAGTAGTAGGCAGCTTCAACTTAGCTTGCAGGTATGTCAATATCTATGCCAGCAGTTTAGGCAATTTAGTAGACACTTGGTTTAAGTGCTGCATAGATTGGAAATATTATTAAAGAAGCAAATACAAAAGATCATGATTATTCTAAAACATATAATGTAACACCATCTGAGGCAACAATATCTAATACATAGGTTGATACTACTTTTGATCAAATACCAATTCCACCATGGCTTTTTAATAAGCAGTTAATAGAAGGAAAAACAAATATACCTGACAATACTATTAAATTAAATACAAATATATCAAAAGATACAAAAGAAATATTTGGTAATGATTTTAATTTGACATTTGATTCCCCATTAACTCAAAATATTGATACAGAAGAAATAACAGAACTTAAAATACCATAGAATACTGGGCATAAACCTTTGCCATTAGATTCCTTAGTTCCAACTAAACCAACAAAAGAGTTATC
>DAOOQE010000049.1:0-4216 GCA_035388585.1 Clostridia bacterium | reverse complement strand
TTTGTTCAAAACATTCTCTAATAATGTAATTAGCTTGATTATACAAATTTTTACTATTGGTGTTATAAAATCAAACGTTTCAAATGTTGTCTTTTCATTAACTTTTTTGTATTCCATTTCCATACCATCCTTTCAATCTCAATTATTTTTGAATTATTTCCTAAATTTTAGAAACTTCATTTTCTTTTTCTATGTTTACAAGAGTACAGTTTGTTAAGTTAATATCTGTCTTATGTGAAGTAATAAAAATCATCTAATCATTATTTACTGCATAATTATTAAGTAATTCAAGTATTTGGTTTGTGGAATTATAATCTAAATTATCTAAAAATTCATCAAACACAAATAAATTAAGGTTTAAATCATAAAAAGAATTAACTAAATCATTCATCTATAATATAAAAACAACTTCAACTTTTTTTCGTTCCCCCTAACTAAGTAATTCATACTCTTTAAATATGTTACCTTCTTCTAATAATATACCTATATTAAATATATTATTATCAAAATATGATTCTACTTTTTGACTATTAAATAAAAATGAACTGTAATATTCTAATAATTGCTTTAAACCATTATTTAATATATCTACTAATAAATTCTATCTAATATTACTTTTTGTACTAAAAATCTAACTTAGATATGTATATATTTCTTTTTTTGCTTTTAAATCATTAAGTGATACATTATTAGTTTGTATTACTACTTTTCTTTCATTTATTTGTTTTTGTATACTTTCTTTATTTGATTGAATAACGTTTTTCAATGTGCTTTCTAATACAGTTTTATTTTTAATTTTCTGATCCAATATAATCTTAGATTGCTTATATTCATCAAATATTTTTTTTAATGCTTTATTATTTTCATCTATTTGCTTTTTATTAGTTTCATTCAAATAAATTATTTCTTTGTTTTTTATAATAATATGTTTTTTAGAATCTTTTAATCCTTCTACACTTTGTATAAATGTATCATCATCTGTTTGCCTTAAACATGTTGGACAAATCTTTCCTTTAATTAGATTTTCAAATTTTTTTAATTCTTTTTCAATGTTAGCAATTTCTGCATTTAATGTAATATTAGTTTTTAACAATTCTTGTGATTTAGATTCCTATTCTAAATAATCTTTTTTTAATTTTTCAATATCTCCAGTATTGGATATACTTTTTTCTATCTGTTTTATTTCATTTGTAATAGACGCTATTTTACTATCTATATCTGTTGTTTGTGTGTTTACCATTATCTATTTTTCTAATTTTTCAATTTCTTGCAATTCTTTATCATTATATAATTCCAATTTAGATATTTCTTTTTCAATATTATTCAATTCCTAATTCTATTTATTATAATAAATATTTAATTTATCTATTTTAAATATTTGCTCAAAAATTGTAATAATTCCAGAATTAACTTGCCTAATAAAACAAGGATTCTCCTAAGTAAATATTTTTAAATACTTATATATATCAATACTACAACCAAGAATTTTATCTTCAAAAAATTTTTTAAAATATTCTACACGTTGGAAATTCATAGTGACATTATTGACACTTACATATAAATGTTGTGACTAAGTAGAAGATATTTTTCTCTTAATTATTATTTTTTCTGGATTTGATTCATCATTATTTGTTATTTCAAGTCCTATTGTTCCATATTCTTCATTTTTACTAACAATTGTTTTTGGTATCCTTTGATTTATTCCAAATCCATATATGATACATTTAAACAATGTGCTTTTTCCTGTACCATTTGAACCATTTTCATTTGATATATTTTTCCCATCTATCAATATGAATTTATCATTATCTGAAAGTGGTAGAATTTCTCTATTATAATAGCTTTGGATTTTTTCTAACTATATTTTTGATAGATAGTATTTCAATCCAATCTCATCCTTTCATGTAATTAAAAATTAAATACTTGTTATTTTAATTGTATTTTCCTTATGTGCTGGTGGATTTAATAGCTCAGATGGCAATGCAAAATTAAATTCACCAAAAGATTTGTAAAACTATCGTATAAAAGTTTCATCATAAGGTTCTTCATTTTCAATTTTCTATGCAATTGTTTCAAAATATATTTTTAATTTATCATAAAATTGAATATATGATGAATCTATTTCATTTGAAGTATCAAAAGATAAATTTTGTATTGGTATAAAATATGTTTGCCTGCTAATAATCTCATCTTCTTCATCATCTTCATTTTTATCATCTATTAATCCATTTTGAGAGGTTGAACTTTTTTCTGTTGTACTATCTAAGGTCAATTTTCTAATAATTGGCATTAAGAGATTGTTTAAATATTTTTCTATCCAAGCATAAAACTAACAAAATATTTGTATATCAATAGACGAATTTGTAATTTTTTGTGTATCACCTATATTTATATCTAATACCTATAATGCTTTTACCTATTCCTGTATCAAATCATATTCCAATTCATTTAATGTTGCATATTTGACACCCTCTGTAATTGATATTATAAATTCAGGAAATAGTTCTAAAACTTCTTCTTTTTCTATTTCAGGATTAAATATTTTTATAATTCTTCCAAATACATTTATTGCTTTTGCTGTATATTTTCTAAGTATTAATATATCTTCAATTCTTGGAATTATCATTATTGCACCCCTTTAATTACTAATTAAAAAACGGATCATCTGGATTAGAATTTACTTTTTTTGTATATTGATTTGTATTGTACTTTTTATTTGTTTTGTATGTATTATCATCTTCCTCTTCTTCTATACCCTATAATTCTGCTAAATCATAGTTTGTTCTACCAGTATCAGTAAATTTCATTATATCAAAATCTACTTCAAATAATACTTTTGTATAAGATTTTCCATGTCTGTTTTTCTATACAAATACTTCAACATAACCATTTTGAACCAATTCTTTTGTTCCATTTAAAATTATAACAGAGTCCTATACCCAAGATTTTCCAGATGATTCTGCAATATTGTCTAAATCCACATCTTTTTCTTTATATGCTCCCCTGTTTAATTGTGTTGGAGTAATAACAACACAGTTTTGCTCTTGAGATAATTGCTTCATTTGATTCTAAAGTCTACCCAATCTAATACGTTCTTCTAATTTTTCTGGATATAACATTAAATCCATATAATCAATTATAATTACATCTGGTTTTTTTCCAGATTGATTCATTCTTATTTTAACAAGTGTATCAACCATTTGCTTAGTTAAAGAATTCTATGGCACATGCTCTAACAGTAATACTCCATTATTTTTACTAAAAAAATTAATAATTTTTTCTTTTGATTTTTCAACATCCATGTATAAATCTTGTATTTTAACTTCTGAAATACAAGAAAATAATCTATCATTTGTTTCTTCAATAGTATTTTCTAATGTAATAAATAATACTGTTTTACCTTGTTCTAAGAAATTCTTAGTTAAATTAATTAAAAACTAAGATTTACCAAATCCTGTTTTACCAGATATAAGATAAAATCGTGATTTTTGAAACCCCCCATTTGAATAAACACAATTATCTAATGTATCAAATCCTGTTTTTACTGTTTCGTGCATTTTAAAACTATTAGAATTCGCTTGAATAACTTCATCTAATACTTGTTTTGCATTTTCTGAATCCATAACAATAGAATTATTTTTAGATAATACAGTTGACATCTTTTCAAGATATGAATAAATAATATTTGTAAACTTTTTATTTACCATATCTAAAGTTCTTACATTATCAATTTTTTCATAATTGTCATATAAAATCCCAACAAAATCTTGTATATGATTAACAGTGATAAATTGTTTGATTTTTTCATCAAATAAAGAAACAAAAGAATCCATACTAATAATTGGTTTTTCACATATTCGCATATATTCAGATTTTAGATTTTCTCTTTCATCTTTATTCATTGATGTAAATTCAGGTACTAAATCCTGTATTGAATACCATTCAGAATGACCTTTATCTTTTACCTATAAAATATTACTTAATATTGTTTTAATTTTCTTAACATTTTGAGTATCAGTATTATTTGGAATTAAAAAATATTTTCTTAGTGATTTTTCTTTTGTAATAATTTGTTCAATATACCTTAAATAAATATTATTCTAAAAAAGTGAATACTACGTCCATTGTTTCATAAACTCTTCTTCTATCGGTATTTTAAATACTTGAATATTTGTATCCTTCTGATATGCCATAACATAAACACCATCCTTCTGGG
>DAOOQE010000048.1:0-4252 GCA_035388585.1 Clostridia bacterium | reverse complement strand
TTGCAAAAAAATTGATTAAGGTGATTAACCACCCCAATCAATATTATAGAACCTAAATTAATAACTAAATTGTGTAAAATTATATCAAAAAAAGTTGTATATAATTATTTAATATTTAAAATAGATTCTAGTTAGGTTTTTCTATGCTATATTTTTTTCTACGGTATATTTATTGCAGATACAAAAAAATATGATATAATAAGACAATAAGTCAGAAAGGAGAAAATTATGAATAAAACTAAAAGAAGAATATTTAATACAGCTATTAAACTGTTTTCTGAAAAGGGTTATGATAATACAAATATAGAAGAAATAACTGCAATAGCTGGAGTAGCAAAAGGTTCATTATATTATCATTTTTCAAAAAAAGAAGATATTTTTGATTTGTTGTTAGAAGAAGGAATAAAATTATTAAAAAATAATATAGAAATTAAATGTAAAAATTGTGAAACATCACTTGAAAAAATAAAAGCAGTTATAATGGTTCAGATAAAAATAACAGTTAGATATGAGTATTTAGTTAATGTTTTGTTAAGTGAAATGTGGGGGGAAGATACTAGAAGTCAAAAAAGCAAAAAAATAATATATGAATATATAGGGATAATAGAAGAAATAATAAAAAAAGGAATAGAAGATAAGGAATTTTATGATGGTAATGTTGAAGCACTAGCAGCCGGAATATTTGGAATTACATGTTCAAGTTTAATTTATAGATTAAAAAAGAATAGAGAAGTTGACATACAAAATGTTTATAATGGATTTATAGATACAGTTGTAAGAGGTATTATTAAATAAATAACAATGAAATAAGGATGCTTTACACAAAAAAGACTTAAGTATTAGAAAATCTAATATTTAAGCCTTTTTTGTGTAATAAATTAACTGCAAAATATTCATTTGTTTATTGTTTTTTATAATTTAAAATTAAAAATTACTAATTTAATTATTTTTTTATAATTTAAAATTAAAAATTACAAATTTAATTATTTTTTTATAATTTAAAATTAAAAATTACTAATTTATTTATTTTTATTATAATTAAAAATTTAAAACTAGTCATTATTTTTATTAGTGATTTCTTCTAAATCTAGTAATTCTTGCCAACGTTTATCAATTTCATTTTGGAATTCTTTTATCATCCATTCATTCCCAGGCTTAAATAAATGTTTAAATCTAGCTTGAGGTTTTAGAAATTCTTCAATTGGAAGTTTTGTTTTTGGTTTATAATTAACAGTATATTTACCATCTATTATTTCATATAGTGGCCAATAACATGTATCAACAGCAAGTTTTATTATATCCATCATCATATCTGTTGGATATCCCCAACCTCTTGGACAAGGAGCTAATACATTTAAAAATGCTGCTCCAGGTGTATAAATTGCTTTCTCAGATTTTTCATATAAATCCTTAAAATTTCCAAGTGGAGCAGATTGTCCCACATATGGAATATTATGAGCTGCAAGAATTTTTGTTAAATCTTTACGAGATTGCATTTTTCCAGGAATAATTGTTCCTGCAGGATTTGTTGTTGTGTCTGCAAATTTTGGTGTTGCAGAAGAACGTTGAATACCTGTATTCATATAAGCTCCATTATCATAACAAACATAAACCATATCATGTCCACGTTCCATAGCTCCTGAAAGACTTTGAAGACCTATATCATAAGTTCCACCATCACCACCAAATGTTATGAATTTTGTATCCTTATCAGCAGGTAATTTGCCTCTCTTTTTTAATGCCTTATATGCAGCTTCAACACCAGAAGTGTTTGCAGCAGCACATTCAAAGGCAGTATGAATAAAAGAATCAGTCCAAGCTGTATATGGATAAATAAATGTTGAAACTTCCATACATCCAGTAGCAGATGATATTACAGCATGATCATCTGTTTTTAAAGCTCTTAAAACAGTGTTGGCAACAACTGGTGCTCCACAACCTGCACACATTCTGTGACCTGAAGTAAAACGAGCAGGTTTATTTGCCATTATTTCTTTTAAATTATATGCCATATTATATCTCCTCCCTTCTTAATCCTAAATATCTATAAGGATTTTGCGTATTTCCAGATTTTGCAATTTGTATTAAATCTGAATAAACACTTTCAATATCTTTTGCAGTTGTATCTCTACCACCAATTCCATATATATAATTAACAACTGGAATAAATTGTTTTTGTACATACATTGCTGATGTGATATCTTCGAATAATGCACCACCTGCAGCATTTAACGAATCAGATTTATCTAAAACTGCTACAGCTTTAACATGTGATAATGCCTTAACTATTTCTTCAGATGGGAATGGTCTAAACATACGTATTTTTAATAATCCTGCTTTAATTCCTTTACTTCTTAAATCATCTATAACATATTTTGTTGTTCCAGCAGTTGAATTCATACATACTATTGCGATTTCTGCATCATCTAATTTGTATTCTTCAAAAAAAGAATATTTTCTTCCAGTTAATTCCTCAAATTCTTTAGATACTTCAGCAATTACCTTTTTAGCATTTCTCATAGCTTCAGCTTGTTGATATTTATGCTCAAAAAGATATGATTGCAAATCTAGTGGACCAACAGATATAGGCTCTTTGTGATTTAACAAATAATGTTCTGGATCATATGAACCAACAAATTTTTGTACTTTATCATCTTCTAAAAGCTCAATATTTTCTATTGAGTGTGATGTTATAAAACCATCTTGACATACCATTAAAGGAAGCAAAACATCTTTATGTTCAGCAATTCTGTGAGCCATTAATAAATTATCATAAGCTTCTTGGTTATCCTCGCTAAATAACATAATCCATCCTGCGTCACGAACCCCCATCGCATCTGAGTGATCATTGTGAATATTTAAAGGTCCTGATACTGCACGATTAACCAATGTCATAACAATTGGTAAACGTAAACTAGAAGCTATATAAACCATTTCCCACATTAATGATAAACCATTTGCAGAAGTTGCAGTCATTGCTCTTCCACCAGCGGCTTGTGCACCAATACATGCAGACATAGCACTATGTTCACTTTCTACAGCAATAAATTCTGTGTTAACAGTTCCATTACTTACAAATGTAGAAAAGTACTGTGGTATTTCTGTTGAAGGTGTTATAGGAAATGCAGCTACAACATCTGGATTTATTTGTTTCATTGCAATTGCGGCAGCTTCATTACCACTTAATCTTTCTCTAATTCCCATTATTCTACACCCTCCTCTTTCATTTCTATAGCACCAAAAGGACAAACCTTGGCACATATACCACAACCTTTGCAAAAGTCGTAGTTAAAATCTTCTCTTTTTTGATCTTTATTAACTGGGATCGCGTCATCAGGGCAAACTGGGAAGCATAATCCACATTGTTTACATTTTTCTGTTATAAAAACAGGTTTTACAGATCTCCAGTCACCTGTTTTAAAATCTCTAGCATTTCCAGCTTCATATATATTTCCACCAATTGTTAATTTTTCTGCTGGAGTTGATGTTGTGATTTTTTCCATTTTTAAATCTCCTTTCTAATTAGATTTTTGTAATTGAAGTTAAAGCTAATTCTAATGCTTTCATATTTCCTTCAATTACTTCTGGTTTTTTAGCAAATTTATGTTTGAAAGAACCTTGCATGTCTTTTAAGAATGCATCATCTGTCATTACTTTACTTACTTTAACAATTGCTGCAAGCATTGGAGTATTAGGAAAATATTTCCCTAAAGTTTCCATAGATACTTTTCGAGCATCAATTGTATATATTTCACCTTTATAGCCTTTTAATTTTGGTTTTAATTCATCATTGTTTTTAGTAGTATTAATTATTATTGCTCCTGTTTGTTTCAAACCATCAGTAACATCAACACTATCTAATAATGTATCATCAACAACTACAACATAATCTGGTTCATATATATTTGTATGTATTGTAATTGGACTATTACTTATACGATTGTAGGCAGTTATTGGAGCTCCCATTCTTTCTGGTCCATATTCAGGGAAACCTTGAATATATTTTCCAGTGTTGAAAGCAGCGTCAGCAAGTAAAAGTGAAGCTGTTTTAGCACCTTGTCCTCCTCTACCATGCCATCTTATTTCAATTAAGTTTTCCATAGTTTAAAAATTACCTCCTTATTGTAAATTTATACATAAAGTATATGCTTAAAAAGGTCTATTGTCAATAAAATAGATTTTAATAAAAATTATTTTGGTTAGTGTAAAATAAATGTAGGCAAAAATAAAAATTTTGTCTACATTTTTTAAT
>DAOOQE010000047.1:0-4561 GCA_035388585.1 Clostridia bacterium | reverse complement strand
CTATTATCAACTATATTTTTGTATTGATGGGCATTTACTTTTTAATTCAACCTTATCACATTTCTTTCATAAATTTATAAGAAATCTTTAGTCGAGCTGTTTTAAAAATAATATTTTTATGATATAATATAAAATACTTATTTTAATTTAAAAATTTTTTAGAAAGGGATTTTAATATGGAAAAAATTAGTTGGAAGCCAGGTACATTTGTTTATCCTTTGCCAGCAGTTATGGTATCATGTGGGGACATGAAAAATTCAAATATTATTACAGTTGCATGGACTGGAATATTAAATACAAATCCAGCAACAGTATATATATCGGTTAGACCTGAAAGATATTCATATGAATTAATTAAAAAATCAGGAGAATTTGTTATTAATCTGACAAATGAGGATTTAGTTTTTGCAACTGACTGGTGTGGAGTAAAAACTGGAGCTAAGGTTGATAAGTTTAAGGAAATGAAATTAAAAAAGCAAAAATCTAAGTACTTAAGTTGTCCAATGATTGAACAAAGTCCTGTTTCAGTAGAATGTAAAGTTAGAGAAATAAATGATTTGGGAAGTCATCACATGTTTATTGCTGATGTATTAACAATTAATGCGGCAAAAGAATATATAGATGAAAAAGGTGCATTTGATATATCAAAATGTAACCTTATTGCATATTCTAATGGTAATTATTATTCTCTTGGTGAAAAACTTGGAAAATTTGGATTTTCAGTGGAAAAAAAGCAAAAAAATAAATAAAAAATACCATATAATGGTTGACATATATTATAAAAAATGATAAAATACTTAAGCGTATGTATATTGAATACAACAAAAAAACAATATAAATAAGCTAAAACGGCTGGAGGTGTATTAAGAATGGCAAAAGGAGTTAGAGAACCAATAACATTAGCGTGTGCAGATTGTAAAAGCAGAAATTATATAACAGAAAAAAACAAAAAAAACAATGCTGAAAGACTAGAAGTTGTTAAGTATTGCAAATTCTGTAAAAAACGTACAACACATAAAGAAACTAAATAACCTTTAAAGGGAGGATTTAAGATGGCTAAAGAAGAAAAAAAATTAAAGAAAGAAAACAAACATTTTTTCAAAGATTTTAAAGGAGAACTAAAAAAAGTTATTTGGCCAACACCAAAGCAACTTGTGAATAATACTATTGCTGTAGTAACAATAGTTTTAATTACAGCTGCAATTGTTTTTGTTTTAGATTTAGCTTTTGGAGCATTAAATACTTATGGTGTTGATAAATTCAAAACTAATATAAAAGCAAAACAACAAGTAGTACAAGAAAATGTTACTAATAATGTGGAAAAAAATTCTGAGCAAGATAATAATACAGAAAAAACAGACGTTTTAGAACAACAAAATACGGCTACTGAATAAAAGAACAAAAAGAAGGAGGCTAAAATATGTCTCAAGAAAAAGAAGAAGTACTTCCAAAATGGTATGTTGTACATACATATTCAGGATATGAAAATAAAGTTAAAACAGATTTAGAGAAAACAGTTAAAAATAGAGAATTAGAAGAATATTTCTTTGATATTATTGTACCAATGGAAGAACAAATAGAAATTAAAGATGGAAAAAGAAAAACCAATCTTAAAAAAGTTTTTCCAGGTTATGTTCTAGTTAAAATGATAGTAACAGAACAAACATGGTATATAGTTAGAAATACTAGAGGAGTTACCGGATTTGTTGGTTCTGGAACTGATCCAATTGCACTTACTGATGATGAAATCAAAAGTATGGGATTTGAAAAAATTGAAGTTAATGTTGATTATAATATTGATGATGCAGTTAGAGTTAGTGATGGACCATTAAAGGATTTTATTGGAACTGTTAAAGAAATAAATAAAGAAAAACATAAAGTAAAAGTTTTAGTTTCTATGTTTGGAAGGGAAACTCCAGTTGAATTAGAGTTTTCACAAGTAGAGAAAGTAAAATAAAAAAGGTAATAATTTAAAATTACATAAATTATTTAGTCAATATAATAACCAAAGGAGGTGCTAACACAGATGGCAGAAAAAGAAATTTCAACAATAATCAAATTACAAATTCCTGCAGGTAAAGCTACACCAGCTTCACCAGTAGGACCAGCTTTAGGAGGTAGTGGTGTTAATATCATGCAATTTGTTAAAGAATTTAATGATAGAACAGCAAGCCAAGCAGGAATGATAATACCAGTTGTTATTACAGTTTATAAAGATAAAACATATGAATTTATAACAAAAGTATCACCAGTTTCTGGATTAATTAAAAAATCTGCTAAGATTCAAAAAGGTTCAGGAAAACCTAACAGAGAAAAAGTTGCTACTATAACAATGGCACAAGTTAAAGAAATTGCTGAACAAAAAATGTCAGACTTAAATGCTGCATCAATAGAAGCTGCTATGAGTATGGTAAAAGGAACTGCTAGATCAATGGGTGTAGTAGTTACAGAATAATTTATACAATAGTATAAATAAAAATATGGGAGAGTAAGTATGCTCGTTAATACCAAAGGAGGAAAGAAATGAAAAAAGGAAAAAGATATGTGGAAAGTGAAAAACTTGTAGATAAAAACAAAGTATATTCTGCAAAAGAAGCACTTGAAGTAATTGAAAAAATGCCTAAAGCAAAATTTGACGAAACAGTTGAATTACATGTTAAATTAGGTGTTGATTCAAAACATGCCGACCAACAAGTTAGAGGTACAACAGTACTTCCAAATGGTACAGGTAAAACTTTAAAAGTATTAGTATTTGCAAAAGGTGCTAAAGCTGAAGAAGCTGTAAAGGCTGGAGCAGATTTTGTAGGAGCTGAAGAATTAATACCAAAAATTGAAAAAGAAAATTGGTTTGATTATGATGTTATTATAGCTACACCAGACATGATGGGTGTTGTTGGTAGATTAGGTAAAGTATTAGGACCTAAAGGTTTAATGCCAAACCCAAAATCAGGAACAGTTACAATGGATGTTACAAAAGCAATAACAGATGTTAAATCAGGTAAAGTTGAATATAGATTAGATAAGAATAATATAATTCATCTAGGTTTTGGTAAAGTTTCATTTGGTCCAAGCAAATTATTAGAAAACTATGAAACAATAATTAGTGCGATAATAAAGGCTAAGCCATCTGCTGCAAAGGGACAATATATTAAAAGTGTTGCACTTTCTACAACAATGGGACCAAGTATGTATATTGACCAAAAATAATTTATAAATATTTAGCCATAGACAGTAGGCAAAGTGTAAGTCCTACCGAGGTTATAAATGATCGGATTTTCCAATTGTTTATCCTTGTATGGTTAAATAATTGGATTTTATTTTATAATTTAAGAGTTATACTAATTTAATATAATTATGGAGGTGAAAATAGAAAATGGCTAGTGAAAAAATGTTATTACAAAAAGAAGAAGAAGTAAAAAAGTTAGCTGAAAGATTTAGTACAGCAAAAATAATACTTTTAACAGACTACAGAGGAATTAATGTTTTAGATGTAACAAATCTAAGAACAGATTTAAGAAATGTTAATGCAGAATATAAGGTAATTAAAAACAATATAATTAAAAGAGCATTAAACTTAAATGGTGAGGCTGGGTTAGATAGTATATTAGAAGGACCAACTGCATTAGTAATTGGTGATGAAGATTATTTAGAACCAGCAAAAGCTATATATAATTTTACTAAAGCTAATGATTTTTATAAAATCAAAGGTGGAATAATTGATGGTAAAGTTATGTCAGCTGAAGAAATAATTACTTTAGCAAAACTTCCATCAAGACAAGAATTACTTGCAAAACTTGCAGGAAGCTTACTTGCAAATATTACAAAACTTGCAGTTGTGTTGGGTCAAGTACAATCACAAAAAGCATAAATATAATTAAAATCTGTGCTTAATTTAATTATTCACAGTAGTAAAAGAGTAGTGAGCTTAAATCACTAAAATTAATCACAAAAGTGATTAAAAATTATAGGAGGATATAGAAATGAATAAAGAAGAAATGATTGAAGAAATCAAAAAAATGACAGTTGTTGAATTAGCTGATTTAGTAAAAGCTATAGAAGAAGAATTTGGAGTATCTGCAGCAGCAGTTTCTGCACCAGTTGCTGGAGCAGCAGCAGAAGAAAAAACATCTTTTGATGTTGTATTAAAAGAAGCTGGAGCTAACAAAATTCAAGTAATCAAAGTTGTTAGAGATGCTACAGGATTAGGATTGAAAGAAGCTAAAGATTTAGTTGATGGAGCTCCAAAAACAATCAAAGAAGGTTTAAACAAAGATGAAGCTGAAGAATTAAAAGCTAAATTTGTTGAAGTTGGAGCAGTTGTAGAATTACAATAATACCAACAATCAAAAATAGAATTATATAATATTAATTATTAACAATAGTTTTAAATATTATTAATTATTAATAATAGTATTAAATAATATTAATAATTGTGGTTCAATGTCAATAGTTGGGGTGGCAATTCAGAAATGAGTTGTCATCTCTTTCCATTTGCCGTTTTTAATGTTGGTTCAATGTCAATAGTTGGGGTGGCAATTCAGAAATGAGTTGTCATCTCTTT
>DAOOQE010000046.1:0-4714 GCA_035388585.1 Clostridia bacterium | reverse complement strand
TTGCAAAAAAATTGATTAAGGTGATTAACCACCCCAATCAATATTATAGAACCATAATTGTAAAAAAATCACATCTTATGATGTGATTTTTTTAATAAAAGAAAAATTAATTCAGGTTCATGTTCTATTGACTTTGCAAATTAATAGTTATAAAATATAAAAGTAAAAATATAATGTAAAAAACGGAGGAAAAATATGATAATTCTTTTCGATGCAATGGGTGGAGATAATGCACCAGATGCGAATATAAAAGGAGCAGTAAATGTTATAAACAAAATTGAGGCAGAAGTAATTTTAATTGGAAATAAAAATATAATAAATTCGAGAGTAAAAGAATTATATGGAAAAGATAGAATAGAAGATATTTCTTCTAGATTAAGTATCTATCATACAACAGAAGTAATTGAAATGGATGATACCCCCACACATGCAATAAAGGGAAAAAAAGATTCTTCAATGGTTAAAGGTTTTAATCTGCTTAAGGAAGGAAAAGGTGATGTATTCATATCAGCAGGAAATTCAGGGGCATTATTAACTGGAGCAACATTATTAGTAGGAAGAATAAAAGGTATTGACAGACCAGCTATGGCAGGCATATTACCAGCATATAGAAGTAGATTAATACTTATTGACTCAGGAGCAAACACAAATTGTAAACCTATAAATTTGTTACAATTTGCACAAATGGCGAGTATATATATATCAAATACATTTGGAATAGAAAATCCTAAAATAGGTCTTTTAAATATTGGAACTGAAGAAACAAAAGGAAATGAGCTTACAAAAGAATCGTATCAGTTACTAAAAGAAAAAGCAGAAGAACTTAATATAAATTTTATTGGTAATATAGAGGGAAGAGATGCTTTTTCAGGTAATGTAGATGCAATTGTTACAGACGGATTTACAGGAAATATTTTCTTGAAATCAGCTGAAGGAATTGGAAAATTAGTTAAAAAAAATCTAACAGAATCTCTAACAAAAAATTTCTTTACAAAAATATGTGCAATTCCATCTTTACCAGCTATAAAAAAATTCGGTAAAACTGTGGATTATAAAGAATATGGAGGAGCGTTATTTTTAGGTGTAAAAAAACCAGTAGTAAAGGCTCATGGAAGTAGTGATGCGAGATTATTTGAATATACGTTAAAACAAGCAGAACAATTTGTAAAAAATAAAGCTGTGGATAAAATGATAGAAAGATTTGAAAATAATAGTTAGTTATATATTGTATTTGAAATGTGTTTATTTATTCTTGTTTAAAAAACTTAATTATAAAGTTTATTTGAGAAATTTTAATTTTTTTATTGACAATTCTTTAGACTTGTATTATTGTTAAGTAAATATTTACAAAATTGAGAGGAGGTGAACTTATGGGGTCAGAAGAACTTTTTGAAAAAGTAAAAGGTATTATAGTTGACCAATTAGGAGTGACTGACACATCAGTTACTATGGAGGCGTCTTTTATAGATGATTTAGGAGCTGATTCATTAGATATAGTTGAATTAATAATGGCATTAGAAGAAGAATTTGATATGGAAATACCAGATGCTGATGCAGAAAAAGTTGCAACAGTTGGTGACGTAGTTGATTATATTAGAGATCATGTTGCATAATAGTAACATCGAAATAAAAAGGAAAGGTTAATCCTTTCTTTTTTTATTAGCTGATTTAAGTTTATATTGGTATAAAACTGAATATTTATATTGTATAATATTTGATTGATTTAGGATTTTACAAGAATCTGTAATTTTATTTGTTAACCAATTGTTTAATGTAATATAAAAGTAATAATTATAATTAGTAATATAAAAGTATATCGTAAAAATAAAATATAATTGTTTAATGTAATATAAAAGTAATAATTATAATCAGTAATATAGAAGTATATGATAAAAATAAAATATGATTTGTAAGGATTTTTGAAAAAATATCTAATAATATTGTGTTGCTTTTTTTTTTATATAGTGTATAATATATCCTGTAAAGAGGTGTAAAACTAATGGAATTAACGGAATTAGAAAAAAATATAGGATATGAGTTTAATAATAAAGTATTTTTAAAAAAAGCACTTACACATACTTCATATGCAAATGAAAATAAAATTGATAGTAATGAAAAATTAGAGTTTTTAGGAGATAGCATTTTAGAGTTTATATCAAGTAAGTATATATATAATAATTATAAGAATCTAAAAGAAGGCGAAATGACAAAAGTAAGAGCTGATGTAGTATGTGAAAAAAGTCTGTATAAAATAGCTCAAAAACTTGGGTTAAGCAAATTTTTATTAATAGGTAGAAGTCAAAAAAATTCTATGGGTAATGAAAGACCAGCGGTATTAGCAGACTGTGTTGAGGCCATAATTGCAGCAATATTTTTTGATTCTGGATTAGAACAAACTGAAAAATTTATAATTTTAAATTTAAAAGAAGAAATAAAATTAGCTACTGAAAATGTAGGTTTGAAGGACTATAAAACTGTTCTTCAAGAAAAATTACAAGCAAATGGAGATATTAGCATTCAATATAATATAATTGGAGAGCAAGGTCCAGATCATGATAAACAATTCACAGTTGAAGTAATGTGTGAAGGAATAAGATTGGCTACAGGAGAAGGAAAATCAAAAAAACTAGCTGAAATGGACGCGGCAAAAAATGCAATTGAAAATTTAAAAAATAGCTAAAATTTAAAATAGATAATTCTTATAAATAAATTATAATAACATGCTAAATAATATTTTTTGAATTATAATAAATAAGGTTTTTAATTGGTAAATTATATAGTTAGCAAATTTTATTCTATCAATTATGAAAAATGCAAGAAGGTTTTCAATTGGAAAATTTTGTAGTTAGCAAATTTTATTTTGTCAATTATGAAAAACACAATAAGGTTTTTAATTGGTAAATTTTATAGGAGGTTTACAATATGAAAAAAGAATATATTATTCCTATTTTTGTTCCACATAGAGGATGTCCAAATGATTGTTCTTTTTGCAATCAAAGGAAAATAAGTGGGCAAATAAAAGATGTTACTTCAGATGATGTTATAAATACTATAAATTACTATTTAAGTAATTTTAAAGATGATAGTAAGTATGTTGAAGTTGCATTTTTTGGAGGTAGTTTTACTGGTATAGACAAGGAAAAACAAATAGAGTTATTAGAAGCAGCAAATATTTTTATAAAAGATGGAAAAGTTGGTGGAATCAGAATTTCTACACGTCCTGACTATATAAATAGAGAAATATTAAAATTTTTAAAAAAATATCATGTTAGAACAATTGAGTTAGGTGTTCAATCAGCAAATAATTATGTATTAGATAAATGTAAAAGAGGGCACACATTTGAGGATGTAAAAAAAGCTTCAAAAATGATAAGATGGAGAGGATTTACTCTAGGTCATCAAATGATGGTAGGGCTTCCAGAAAGTACCATGTTAGATGAAATAAACACTGCAAAAGAATTAATAAAATTAAAGCCTAAAATGGTAAGAATATATCCGGTTCTGGTTATTAAAGATACTCAATTAGAAAGAGATTTTTTAGAAAATGTATATATTCCAATAACTATAGAACAAGCTGTAGAAAGAACAAAAGAGATATTAAAACTATTTAATAGAAAAAAAATTAATGTAATTAGAATTGGTCTGCAAAATACAGAAGAAATAAATTCACCGGAAATCGAAGGTAGTCAAGTGGTTGCCGGGCCATATCATCCAGCATTTAGACAATTAGTAGAAAGCAGTGTGTGGTATGATTGTCTAGCTGCTAAAATTAAAAATTTAAATTCTAATGTAAGACAAGTTGAAATTATTGCAAATGATATAAATATAAATAATATTATTGGACATAAAAGAGAAAATGTAGAAAAAATTAAAGATTTTTATGATGTTGATATTATTGTTAAAATAGATAATGATATTTTACCAGGAAAATTTGAAATAAAAATTATTAAAACACATTTTGATTTTATAGAAAATAAATAGCGAATGAATAAAATAAACATATTTGGAAATAATTTAATAAATTTATTTAATAAATATTTTTAAATGGTGGTATATGAAAAAAAATAAAATTAAAATCAGATAATTAATAATCAAAGTAATAGAAATATCAATTGGGTGTATTATTTTAGCCTTTGGTATTTCTGTTTTTTTGTTACCAAATCAATTATATTCAGGAGGTTTTTCAGGGATTTCAACTATATTTTACTATTTATTTAAAACAAAAATTGGAACAACATTATTTGTATTAAATATTCCATTAATGATATTAGCTTTTTTTAGATTTGGTAAGCTTTTTATATTGAAAGCTATTGTTCGGAACAGTTTTACCATCTGTTTTTTTAAATATTTTTGAAAAGATAAACCTATAACAACAGAAAGATTATTGGCATGTATTTATGGAGGTGTTGCAAGTGGAATTGGTACTGCTCTTATTTTAAAAGCAAATGCTTCGACAGTTGGTACAGACTTAATTTCCTATCTGATTCGATCTTATAAATCAGATTATAAATCTAGTACTCTTATTGTAATTGCTGATATAATTATTATAGGTTTAAATGTGTTGGTTTTTAAAGAGCTTGAAATTGCTCTTTATTCAGCTATAACTATTTTTATTTAGGAGGTGAAGTGAAAAAGCAAGTGAATTTCTACTTAGGAATGTGTTAGTGTAAAATAAATGTAGGCAAAAATAAAAATTTTGTCTACATTTTTTAAT
>DAOOQE010000045.1:0-5167 GCA_035388585.1 Clostridia bacterium | reverse complement strand
AATTTTATTTATTGTTATTTTTAAATTTTATTTATTGTTATTTTTAAACTTTTTCTTTATATTAAATGAAACTGCATCCTCATTATCAAATTCATATTCATAGTCAGAACTATCTAATTGAATTGGATCTAATTCTTCATCTGTGTTATCATATTTAGAAAAACCTGTTAGTATAGAATTTTTCTTTTTTGTAAATATTGATGTAGAAGTTGTATCATTATCAACTGAACAAGTTGTTGATTGTGTTGTGCTATTTGCAAATTTTTCGAAATTGAATTTCTTAATTGTTTGTTTTTCTTTATATTTTGCTTTTAAATAATCTAATTCAGCGGTACCAACAACACTCTTATTTCCTAAATCCCTAAGTTTATATAGGCAGTGCTTACCTTTAAGTGATTGAACTTTACCAGGTGCATATGCATCCTTAAATTTATACTTTATTCCACCTGCTTTAGGTTCATATTCACCTTTTGCCATATCATATGTAGAATTCCAATCCCACTCGCGTTTTTCGCCAAGTTCTTTAGACCACCATTCATTATCATCAGGAGAATTATTTCCAAAAACAATTTTATTTGCACAATTTGCAATAATAGTTTTTCCAAATTTATTTTTTTCAGCTCCTAATTGAGAAAGATTTTGTGCTGAAATTACAGCTCCTACTTTGTATTTTCTATACAATGTAAAAATTGATTCTGTAGAATTGCATATAAAATCAGAAAATTCGTCTATATATAAAAAATGTGGAATTCTAGAATCTTCATTTCCAGGTCTTCTTAATACAGAATACTGCATTAACATTAGGAAAAATAATCCGAAGGCTTTGTGTGCAGAAGCACCTAAATCTCCACGTCTTGTACAAACTAAAGTTATTTCACCTTTTAAAAGAGCTTTATCAAAATTTATATTATTAGATCTATTACATAGTATAGAGCGAACACCAGGATGTCGTAGAAGGTTATCTAATTGTGTACTGGCTGAATATATAAACTTTTCTGTTTCAGCTCTACCAATACTATTTTCATAAAAATTTCTTTTGAAATAATTAATTACCATTGGATATTCTTCTGCTAGTGTTGGAATTTGTTTCATTTGTTCACACATATATTCAACTGCTTTAAAATCATTTAATAATGAAAGAAGATCTTCTAATGTTGGTAACTCTCCATTATGAAGTCTTGGATACATTTCTTTTAAAAGTATGGTTAGATTTTCAATTGCTTGATTAGAAAAATTTTCTCTATACGCAATTTCTAAGTCTGGAGCAGTTTTGCCATAAAGTCCAGATAAAACAGTAGATATAGCAATTGCTGTTTTTAATGGATCTTCAAAAATAAAAGGGTTTAGTCCAGGTGAATTTTTATCATTTGGATCTATTAAGTTTATTTTCATATTATAGCATTTTGCAACTTCTAATATTCTAGATGTTGATTCGAAATCAGGGCACATATATGTAAGTCCTAAATCTCTATATATCATATTTCCACCATAAATATTATAAATCATTTTTTTCATATAAACCTGAAAGACTTTAAGTTTTGATTCAACAGGTTTAATCATATTTAAATTAAAATTATTGTTTATATAGTCATTATCATACGGGCATTTAAGATTTGCAAATCCACTTTTTAATGCAACAAATGCCAGTTCTTTACCATTTTCTTTTAGAAAAAACTTTTTATCTATATCTTGAGCTATCATTGGTTCAAATATCATAGAGGTTTTTCCAGAACCAGAAACACCTACTACAAGCATTTGATTAAATCTTCTTATTTCAGGAATTTTCATTATTTTTCCTGTTCCGGTATCTTTTCCAATTGCTACTTCACATGTGAATGGTCCAATTCCAGAAGGTTTTCCTGAAAGACTAATACCTTTATAATCAAAAATTGAATCCTTAATATCTTTAGAATCATCTACCTTTGTTATTAGCCATTGAACTATTGGATAAAATGTAGATAATGGAACATATGCTGAAAGCCAACAAAGTGCTGGTTGTATTAAATCACTATGTTGAGTAGCTATTATTGGGTAATTAGGAATCGATAATAAAAACATCCAATATGCAGCATTTAACCATTGAGTTATCATTGCTAGTATCAATATATATAATGATATTATATAAGAATAAAAAAATGAAATTTTGATTCTATCTGATGTTACAAATTTTGAGCTTCCGGAAAAAAGAAAAGCAAATACAGGGCATGCAAAAGCTAATGTGTATTGTATAGGGCCCCAATAAGAAACTGATATTCCTGTAAAGATCATAATTAGTATTTCAACTACTCTATCAACTACTAAATATGCTGTTATAAGAGTTAGTATAAATGTTGCAAATGTATTTCGATCTGTTTTTAACAGCTTTAAAAATTTATCTATATATTTCAAAAAATCCACCACTTTCATTAAAATAAATTATTACATCTATTATCTTACAAAATCGTTAAAATTTCAAGGGTTTTCGCTAAAATTTTTAAAATAATCCATATTAATGTCTACTATATAATATGCATATTCTGAAATAATATTTTGTAAAAAACTTGAATAACTTGAATATTATTAATATAATCTAATAAAATAAAAAAGAAGAATTGAAGGGAAAAGAAATGAATAAAAAAATTAAAAAAGAAAGTTTTATGCAAGGAGTACTTGCATTAATGGTTTCACAAGTACTTATAAAATTGCTAGGATTAATGTATAAATTATATCTAACTAATAAAGAAGGTTTTGGTGATGCAGGAAATGCAATATATAATTCAGGATACCAAATATATGCTCTATTACTAACACTTTCTTCAGTTGGAGTTCCAAATGCAGTATCAAAATTAGTATCAGAAAGAATATCATTAGGAAATTATAAGGGAGCACATAGAATATTCAAAATAGCTTTTTTTACATTTGCTTTAATTGGATTAATAGGTGCTAGTATTCTTTTTTTTGGAGCTGGAGCAATTTCTAGATTTAATGGAATTCCAGAAGCTGAATTAACCTTAGTTGCATTATCACCATCAGTTTTTTTTGTAGCAATAATATCTGTGTTTCGTGGATATTTTAATGGAAGAGGATCTATTAAGACAACAGCAAACTCTCAAACATTAGAACAACTTTTTAAAACTGTTTTAACAATTATTATTGTTGAAATAATTGGTATTTCAACAGGACTAAATACAACACTTATGGCAGCCGGAGCTAATTTAGCAACCACTTTAGCAATAATAGTAAGTTTTGTTTATATTTTTACATATTTTAGATTTCATAGAAAAGAAATAGGAAATGAAATATTAATTAGATCATCATCAAAAGTTATTGAGGAAAAAAAGAGCGTATTGGAAATAGTTAAAAATATATTATATGTTTCTTTGCCAATGTCTTTAAGTTCTATACTTAGTTCTATAAATAAGAATGTTGATGCAGCAACAGTTGTTAATGGAATAAAGAAATTTGCAAGTGAGGCAGAAGCTAAAGTACAGTATGGTATTTTAAGTGGGAAAGTAGATACATTAGGTACATTACCATTATCATTTAATATAGCTTTCGCAACAGCTCTAGTACCAGCGATTTCAGCTGCAAAAGCAAAAGGTGACATGGAATCATGCATAAAAAGAATCTCATTTTCTATATTAATAACTATTTTAATAGGACTTCCTTCAACTATAGGAATGTTTGTGTTTGCTCAACCAATTTTAGAATTATTATTTCCAAATGCACCATATGGAGCATTTGTTTTACAAATTTGTGCTGTAGCAATTGTATTTGCAGCTTTGATACAAACAATTAATGGAGCATTACAAGGATTGGGAAAAGTTTTTGTCCCAGCGATTGCTTTATTATTAGGAGTTATAGTAAAAGCAATATTAAATGTAGTGTTAACACAAATTCCTACAGATGTATTTATTTTTGGAGGAGCAGCAGGAGCAGCATTAGCAACCGTTATTTGCCAAATAATAGCATTTACAATAGGTTTTACTGTTCTGATTAAAACAGTAAACTTAAAGATAAACATTATTAAATGGTTAGTAAAACCAATTATGGCTACAGGTATTATGGTAATATTATCATATTCCATATATATTATATTCTCAGGGAATTTATTTTTACAAATAGGTTCATATACAATTAATTCTATTTTGTTTAAGAGCATAATTCCTTCAAGATTGGTTACAATAATAGCATTGGTTTTTGCTGTTATAAGTTATATTGTATCAATATTTATTTTAAAAATTTTTACAAAAGAAGATATTTTAATGATTCCATATGGAGGTAAAATATATTCTGTATTAGAAAAAATAGGGATATATAAAAAAATAATAAAGAATTAATATATGAAATTTAATATAATTGTAAAATTTATCAAAATTTTAAAGCATTAAAAAATAAAAAATTTAGAAAAAACTTTAAAGTATTAAAAAATTTTAAAAAAATTAAAGTATTAAAAAAACATTAAAATTCAGAAAAACTTTTAGGTATTAAAAAAATAATAAACTTAGAAAAAACTTTAAGGAAATAAAAAAATAATAAAATTCAGAAAAACTTTAATTATAGAAAAAATATACAGAATAAAATAATAAAAAATGAATATAATATTATAAATAATAAGGTAAATAAAAATTTTAAATCGATAAATTTAAATAAATTAATAAAAAAAATTGTAAAATGATTATTTTGATAAACATAATATTGTAAAACCCTGATATTTAAGGATTTTTTGCAAATATAGTAAAAAAAAGAAGGATTTTAAATTATTTTGGCGAATATTGATATTAGTAGATAAAAAAGCAAGTCTACATATACGAAACTATAGGAGGTAATGTATAATGAACAAATCTGATTTAATCGCAGCACTAGCTGCTAAAACAGGAAGCACAAAGAAAGATGCTGAAGCAACATTAAATGCATTTGTAGATGTTGTTACAGAAACATTAGTTAAAGGAGAAAAAGTTCAACTAGTTGGATTTGGTTCTTTCGAAGTAAGAAAAAGAGCTGCTAGAAAAGGAAGAAACCCTCAAACTAAAGAAGAAATTAAAATACCAGCATCAAAAGCTCCAGTATTCAAAGCTGGAAAAGCTTTAAAAGACCTTGTAAACAAAAAATAATGAAATTTATATAAAATATGAATTCATATAAAGATATAGATTTATAGTCTATATCTTTTTTTATATTTATAAAT
>DAOOQE010000044.1:0-5167 GCA_035388585.1 Clostridia bacterium | reverse complement strand
ATTTGCATTCACATCACTCCTTTTTTTTTACATTTTTTCGTTTGACTTTTCGTAAAACATTACATTTTTACGGATCACTTTCTTGGGTTATAAATTAAATTTAAAACATCTACTTGCCATTCAAAATCTATTGGTGGAAATTCAAATTTCAATATTTCTGTTTTATGAACTAACTTCATTTTTGAATCAGATGGAATACAATGTGATTCGTCTGCAAAATCTATTATTTGGTACAAATAGAAACTGTTGCGAACAATGTCAAAAGTTATAAATGTTTGAACATCTTCGGAGTTATTTTCCTTAAAATTTGTGTTTTCAACTTTTATATACTCTTCATAAAATTTTTCTTTAACAAATGCTATTCTATGCCAATAAAATAACTGTTCTTGTGTATATTTCTTGATTTTAGCTACATCCATTTCGGTAACATCTTTCATCTCAACAAAAAACTCGTTTTTGATAATAAAGCTATCTAAAACCTTATAATAAGATTGTTTTGATAGAATCATTTTTTTCATTCTTTTTCCCCCTTTTCAAACCTAAATCCAATAAAAACTGGGGCATATGTTACAATACGTATAAATTTATTATTATGTATAAATTCACTATCTGGATATTGCAAAATACCACAGGCTTCATCGTTATCTTTAATTTCATCAAGTAGTTCATTTATTGTTTCAGAAAATATATCATATTCAGGATAAAGCTCAGTCAATTCGATGTATGTGTCATATTCATCTTGGAACTTTATTATTAGATAAATACTGTTATAAATACTGTTAAATATGAGTGGATATGAATCTTTAATCCAAATTCTATCACTAATTGTGAACGAATCAAAACCATTTTCATCTGCCAAATAATCAAAATCACCATTTAAAAAACACTGTTTTATATTTTCTAAATCTTCAATGCAAAATTGGTTTATTCTTTCAACTACTTCTTTTTTTGTTAAAGTTAAAATTTGCATTCAAATCACTCCTTTTTTTTGTTTTTTTCTTTCTTTCACATACATAGTATACCATAAAAAAAGTGATTTGTCAAGTAGTTATTTTTTTAATCCCCCTCTTCTTCATCATAAAAAAAAGAAGGCTTAATCATAAAAATAAAAATAAATGGAATGAGTGTTAAAAGATGCAAAATATCTAAAATTGAATTTTTAATAGCCTTTTTCACAATTACTCCACCTTATTTGTTAATAAATAAATTTTCATCTTTTTCTTTAGAATAACTGAAACCTAAACCCCATCCAATCTTAACTAAATGAAATTTCTTTTCTAATTTTTTTATTGTTTTAGCTTTAAATATTTCATTACCAACTGAGCCATCACTTTTAACGTAGCAAGCAACATATACATTTTCATCATCTATACTTTTAATCTTAACGTATAAACTATACGTAAGCAATTCATCAATTAACTCTTTTGTTAATTCATTTTGCATATTCAGAAAATTTTCATATTTTTTATACTCTTTGTCATGTTTTTTTTCAATTTCACTCATTCACATCACTCCTTTTTTTTATTCCCTTCTTTCACATACATAGTATACCATAAAAAAAGTGATTTGTCAAGTATTAAAAAAAAAATGGGATCATTTAGACCCCATCTGATTTTCAATCATTCACCACACTAAGAACATCCTGGTTCAAATGATTGTTTAATAAACTATTCATTAATATCTTCAATTATCTATTTTTTCTGTTTAATACTTTTTTTAGAAATAGAAATCAATTCTTCAACTTCAGTTGTAATAAATTCTATAATTGGATCATAATCATTTTTCCAATTTTTAACTTTTTTCTATTGTTTTAAAACTTCATTAATATCTACACCACTTCTAAACTATGTACTAATCAATCTTCCATACAAATTGAACATATTTGTCATATTCCATGATGATTCTGTAGTTCTTACAAATACTTCAAATGGTTCATTATTATCAGTAAACCCAATTTCAATATGAAACTTCATATCGATAAGATCAGATTTATAATATACAGTCTTTTTTAACGATTCCATAATAGCTGGTTTTACTTTTGGCTTTATTCTACCAGTTTTTTCATCAACATTGATATTAAATTTTAAGAAACTTAGTTTTTCTTGTAAATCTGTTTTCTTTTTTTGTGTTTCTTTAGATTGCTCTGCTTCTAACACCTGAACTTGTAAACTGCCATCTCTATATACAGTAATACCTTTTATGTAATCTGATGTTAGTGCATATAAATACTATTCTAATACATCTTTTACTTTCTAATCATTTTTCATATTTATTGTTTTACTAATCTAACTACTACATGATTTTTGTACCTATTCTTGCATCAACAAATGATTCATATAACTGATTTCCATCTATGTATAATGCTATTCAACCCACTTCTTTAAAATTGAGAATAGAATTGATTTTTCTTGCCATACAGTAGATGTTGGATTCTATTTCTATTCTTGTATTAAGTTTTCAATATCTGTATTATCTACTTTTAATTCTTTACCATATAAATTTTTATAATATTCTTGTAATTGAGGTAAAATATTTTTTAGAAATGTTTTGTCAAATAATCTAAATAATATTTTTGAAATATATATTTGTTCTGTTTTAGTTCCATCAAGATTTGTTATAAATCTTCTATAATTTAAAGAATATAAGGGTTCTACACCACTACCAGTATCTCCTAAAATCTATGTTTGACCTATAATAGAGGTTGTTCCTGTTGGCTAAATAGTTGTTAAATTAATATTTCTTCTTGGCTATTTAGTATGATACAAAGTTCTCAATTCATTAAATACTATGTTTTTTTCATCTTTTGATTTAATTGTTTTGCTATTTTTATTATACAATACAAAAGAATCTATTTCATCTTCATATTTAAAATCTGCAAAGTTTTTATCCCAAATATGCTATGTTGGAATATCTGATGATTCATATAATTTTTGAAACAGATATGGGTATAACTATTTCTATGCTTCAAATGACATATTAGACTATCCCATTTCTTCAAGTTTCATTACAAAATACTACATTTTTCTCTATTCTTCGGAGTCATAAGGAATACCCATAAGCATCAACGCACCCTATAATCCATAAAACCCCAATCCAACACTTCTTAAACAAGTTACACCTTTTTTTACTTCTTCTGTTGGATACATCAATAAATCATGCAATAAATCTAATACATACTAAGAGATATAAGATAAAGAATACACAAGAGAAGCATTTAATTTAAAAAGCCCATCTTCTGATTTAATTAACATTTTTGTTATATCTAAATGTCCTAAATCACATGTATCATAAATTCCATATTTCTAAGAACTTATTCCAGGTCTTTCCCCACAAGGATTTGTCTATACCATATATAAATCTGAATCTCTTAATGGATTATATTTATTAATTTTATCTAAGAAAATTAAACCAGGATCGCCACACTTATGAGCATTTTCCTAAATAATATTTAATAGTTCTTTCTATGGCATTCCAAGTTTAGTTTTATCACTTGAATACATAGATGGTTGTAATACTTTATCTAATGTTTCACCTTGAAATGTAAAATTAACTAAATTGGTAGTGTCATTTGTTTTCTATTTTTCAGCTAAATCTTTTGAATTGTTGATTCCTACTGAAATATTAAATGATTGCAAAATTGTTTCACCTGTATTATTTCTTTTAGCATTGATAAATTCCAAAATATCTGGGTGAACTGAGCAAGGATATTCCCAAAATTTATCATAAATATCCTATAATACCTACATACCCTACCAACGTCTTTTGTTGCCTTGCTTAATTACCTTTCCTGTTTCATTGAATACTTGTAGAAAAGACAAACTACCAGATGATGAAGAATTAGTTGTTTTAATATACTAATTTTTTGGTCTTAATCTTCCAATATTAAATCCAACCCCACCTGCTGCTTTCTAAATCATAGACTACTTTTTAAGTGTTTCAAAAATAGATTCAATGTTATCTTCCATATCTAATATAAAACAAGCCTATGTTGTAAAATCACTTCTATTTATATTTGTATAAATATATACATAATCTTCATATGTTAATTTATCAATAGAGTTATAAATCATATTATTTCCATTTGTAGTAAAAAACAAATCATGATTTAATCCCATACCAAGATTAAACATCTATGGTGTATTCAAAACAAGTAATCTACTATTAAATAAATAAGTTAGTAAAGAATCAAATTTCTTGATATGTTCTAAGTTATCTGTATATAATGTTAGCTAAGAAGATATTGTTCTCTACATTCTTATTGAAATTGTTTCTAAACTTTTGTCTTGTATACCATCAGCATAAGTCATTAAATATCTTTTATCTACAATTTCAGTCTATTCATCAGATAAATTCCAACACATATTTTCTTGATGATGTGCAATAATTTCATCTGATAAAGTATTTACAATATAAGAAATAAATTCATCTGCTGTTTTATTACTCTTAATTGTTTCTTGCAAATCTTTTATTACTTTAAATATAGATTCTTTGTTATCTGTAGTGAAATTAGAAAAATCTGTAGAATAAAATGGTAAAGACTTGTCAACATGCTACTGCTGCAATTTATCCATACATAAACACTCCTTTATTTTTTTTTAATTAGATTAAAAAAGGTCAAACTTTTACATTTGACCAATGTTATTTTTTGTTTTAAATTATATCATAAAAAAATTAGTTTGTCAAGGGATTAGTCCTCTATCTATTTTTGTTACATTAACTTTACTTGGAAGAAAAAATTCTTTAAATATTTCCAACTAAATATCTACTTTAACATCTTCACTACACACAAAAACATCTATCTACTAATAGTTATGTTCGTACCATGTATGAATTGAAAAATGTGATTCTGATATAATTACCATTCCACTTACACCATAAGGTTCAAATTTATGAAAATTATTGGTTATTACATTAGCCTTGGATTCTTTCTAAGCAAGTAAAAAACATGTTTCTATCTATTCAATATTATCCAACAACTAACTTTTACAATCATAAAATTCAATAATATAATGATTTCCAAGAATTTTTTTGTATATAACATTTTCAATTTCCATAAATAATCACCCCTCTGGTGTAAAATTTATAAATTTTTGATAGTAAAAAATATATTTTTTATGTTATCTATTATCTACTAAAATATTCAAATTGTTCAAAATTAGTAGATAAT
>DAOOQE010000043.1:0-5308 GCA_035388585.1 Clostridia bacterium | reverse complement strand
ATAAATTTTTTATTTTGTCAAGTATTAAATGCTTAAAATTTTCTTGAAATATTGTTTCTATTCTTTCTATATTTCTTCTGAATATAACATCTAAAATAAGTCTTGTTTATTATTTTTAATGTATTGGTATAGACCATTTCTTTGTTGTGTATTCAAACCATGCTTAAAATCTTCAAGAACTGTTCTTTTAGTACTTGTATCTTGCTCTACTTCTATACATTTTTTAATTATATCAGTTACTTTGTCATAACTAAATTTGAAATCTGTTGATGCGATTAAATCAGTAAGTGTATTAGCTATTATATTTAAATATATATCACTTATACTTTTATGATCACCTGATAATTTAATAACATTATCAAAAAAATCATAAAGAATATTTTCTGAATAATTAATACCAAATTCATATAAAGATATTAAAAATTTAATAACGTTAAGGATATTTATAGTAAAAACAGTATTTATATTTTTTGTTGTTAAAATATTAAAAAAATCATTAATAAACTTATTAGACATATAAAATGTATTATTCCTAACATATTCTAAAATTGTATATTTATATTTTTCACAGGATACAATAAAATTAGACATACTAATATTATCCCAAACTATATCCTAAAATGGATATCTAACTATTAAATATAAATACTTAATTTGCGTTTCATAATCATGACTTGATTCTTTAAAAAAATATGTAGCAATAGTATTAAAATCATTTTCTTCAAAATATATTTGCTCTGAAAAATATTTTTCAGTAAAAAATTTAAAAATCTCACTCGTTCTGTGATATGCAAAAAACTTAGGATTTTTTGCTAATCTACTTGTAATTTCTTTTTCTATTTCTTTATTTTTCAAGTTGTTAAATAAATATTTCAAATCTGTCAATTCACCAGTATATTTATATGGTTCCAATTTTCTTACAAATTCTTCAAAATACTATTCTTTGTTTGTTATAATAGTATTAGGATTATTTAAAAAGTCAACAACAATTTTAATTGATATATCTGTTGGCATAAATATAAATTGAATCTATCCATTATTTTTAATGTTATCAAAATTACAATATTTAAATATTAGGAGTTTATTATTTAAATTCCCTATTTTATCTAAAATTTGCTGATTTAATTCTAAATTATTGTTAATATGATACTATAAAATAAAAAGGTTATATGTATACCAATATCTTTCTATTATTAGTGTTGGTATTGGTTCTTTATCTGAAACGTATTTAACCATTTCAACTGGCATACTTATTTTATTAAATTGACTAAAAAGTGAATCCTAAGTTGAAATGTAATCTACATTTCTAATAAACTCCATTTCAGTATATTCGTCAGGAACGTCAACATCTTTATCACGTCTGTCACTAAGAGCATTTTTTATTTTTTGCATATTGTTTATAACACCAGATGCAACATTTCTAATAGCATCTGATAATCCATCAAAAATATAAAATATATTTATAATATTACCATACATAATTTGTAAATCGTTAGAGCCCCAATATGTTTCGCGACCTTTTTTAATATGCAACTAAAATTTAATTAACCAATTATCATTATCTTTTAAATTATTTTTTGGTATAAGTATAAAGAATGGCTAATCCTAATAACCTGCATTGTAAAAATAATTTGTTGATTCTATCTAAGATATACACCATTTTGTTCCTCTACCCAATACAATCTACTATTTTTTTGTAATCGGCATGTATATATCCCACAAATTATTTCCGTATATATGTATCTATTCATTATTTTCAACTAATTCATTAAAAGAAGCTTTTTGCTGATACACTTTTAACTATTCAATTTCTTTATATGTTTTCTAAGCCCCATATTGCTATATAATTTCATTTTTAAACCAAACCAAATCACGTGTATTATTTTTAATATTTTTAATTTCTTGATCTAATACAACCTACCTAATTACATCCTATGTTATTTTTTTAATTTTTTTAGTTGTGCCATTTTTAGATTTTTCATTATGATCCAGAATTAATTCTTTATTATTTTTGTAATATCTGTGCATTTTATAATCAAATATATCTTTATATTTTTTCATTAATTCATATAAATTATATATATTTTGGTTTATATCATTATCTGAACTATTAACATATTTCTCAATTACTCCACCATTTGAATTAGAAAATAATAATAACAATAAATACTAAAAATTACCAACTTCATTTGAATTTTCACTATACGTTGGATCACTTTTAATACATACATTAAGAACATCTTCTAATGTAACATCAGAAAATTCTTCTTCTAATTTAAGTTTTATATTCCTATTTAAATTTGGATTCTATTCTTTAAATCTTTTAATTGTATACTATTCTTTTAAAATTGATTTTTTCATATTTTTACCTCTTAAATATCTAATATTTTTTTGAAGTATTGTTTTGATTCTTGTACTTTATTTATTATATTCTATTTAGATAATTCAGTTTTGAGTTGTTCAATTTGGGTTGGATCAAGTATATTTATAAATTTATTCATCAAATATTCTTTAGTTAGACCTCGAAAAGTTTTATACACTTTAAAAATCTAAACTAATAATTCAGGTGTTGGATTTTTAATCATTGAAACTATTTTATAATCAAACAGTTTAACTGTATTACAAATTTGTTCAATAGTTAAAACTTTTTCAAATTCAATTGTAAAATTTTCGTTGAACTTATAATATTTTGTATAAGCAATAAAAAATATATCAGATAATATTTCTTTTATTAGATTTTTATCATTCTATTGTAATATTTCTAAAAAATCTTCTGGCTCTAATGTATTATATGTTTTATCATTAAAAATATTATTATTTTTTATTATTGTAATAAATATATCTATATTATTTTTTCCCATTTCAACTTGGAATTCTCTTCCAGTAAATATAAGTTTAAATGTAGTTTTACCTAAATATTCTGTGAATAACATAAAAATATCTTCCTTACTAAATACATTTGATACTCCAGAATACTACTACTAATTTCTTTTTTGCTACTTTGACATAATACTTATTAATGAATTCATTTTTTTTGAAAAATTGTTTCTTTCTATATCATTCTAATTTAAATACCGAAACTCAATTAATTCTCCAATTTCCATAAACTATTTTTTTTGATTTGATAATTCATAAGAAAAAGTATATTTACTTATATCTTGTAGTTTTTTAATTAACCAATTATATAATAATTCTAAATCAATCATTGCGGTTAGTCTTTTCTTTTCTTCTGTACCTTTATTCCAGTTTAACATAAGAGATATCGCATCATTTACTTTTGCTACAAGCTCTGTTAATTCTTCATAAGTAATAATGTTTGGGCAGTATAACATAATTAAATTATTTATTTTTTTTAATTTTTCAAACATATTTGTTTCTGGTAATTCAATTCCTACTGTTTTTAATTGGTTAACTATATCATTAAGTAATTCTAAATTTATTTTATCTATTCGTTCTGATAATATTTTAATAAACTATTTTTCTATTAGGTTTCTATCAACTCGGTAATATCCCCAAATCTCATTTCTTAATAAATCATAAATCCTATACCAATTTTCTGAAAGATATTCTTCAAATAATTTCTAATCATATTTATCAACTAATTCTGAATAATCATTATTCATTAAATAATAGCACAAATCATCAGATTTGTTTTCTATTAATACAGCAGTAAAAGGTTTTTCTTGCTTATCTATTATTTTTACGTTTAGATCAAAATAATCAGAATTTTTTATTTGTTCATAAGTATTAAGTAGTGTCATATATACATAAATTATATAATTACTATATCCTTTAATCAATGATTGCTATTTACTTTTAAAACTTAATTTTATATCTTTGTTAGTTTCAATATCTAAATGTTCTGAATCTTTTAATATAAGATCATTATTCTATAATATCTTTGATGTTTCAATAATTACACTACATAAAGTTATATCTTTTTCTTTTTGATATACCAATTCTGGAAGCAAAGGGTTATCCAATGAATCAAACTAATATTGTGCATCCATATCTGAAAACTTCAAAACTTTTTTATTAGAATATCCTTTAAAATTAAACTAATACTTAGTTGATGAATCTTTCTTACTAATCTATATAATAAAAGGATTTTTCATATAATTATACCACAAATTTTTTTCTGTGTCAACCATTGATATACACCATCTTGTATTTTTACCCAATACAATCTACTATTCCATACTCAATGGTATATATGTTTTCCAATTTTCATTTTCTATCCCTTTAATCATATGCTTATTTTGTATAAGTTCTTCATAAGATATACTATACCAATGTCTTTTTAATTTTTTTATTTTCATTTCATATTTTAATTCATCTGTTACATTATCTTTCACTATATTATGTAACTCTTCAATTGTATTGAATTTTAATTCGCTTAAATTTATTTGTTTATAATTATAATATTCAACAGCAGTATTAAGATTTTCCTATATTACTTTGTGATAATCCTCATTAACTAAAACAAGTGGTGTCAAATTTGAAAATAATTTTAATAATCTTTCCTAAAATACACCAACTTCACCAGTTTCTTTTTTGTATGTTGGGTCTATATTTATAATTTTATCTAATAATTGATGTAATTCAATTTTAGAATCTGCTTTATTTATGTTATCTTGTAAAATTTTATTATACTTAGGATACTATGTTTTAAATTTTTCAACTGTATACTATTCTATTAAAATTTGTTTTTTCATTGTTATAACCTCGTTTATATTAAATATCTAAAAGTTTTTTAAACAAGTTTTTCTACTCTTTTTTTGTAGTTGTTAATTGTTTATATAATTGTTTAACCTATTCTGTTGGGTTTTTAATATATTGTAACTATTTATAATTTTTATTTACCTACTATAATTGAACCTATTCTGATGGGGCTTCAATATATTCTATATAATACCCATTTTTATTTACCTACTATAATTGAACCTGTTCTGTTGGGTTTTTAATATATCGAATTGAATATTCATCTTGATTTACCTACTATAATTGAACCTATTCTGATGGGTTTTTAATAAATTGAATCGAATACCCATCTTGATTTACCTACTATAATTGAACCTATTCTGATGGGGCTTCAATATATTTTATATAAGCTCCATGTTGTTTAACCTACTATAATTGAACCTATTCTGATGGGTTATCAATATATTTTATCTAATACTAACCTTGCTCAACCTACTATAGTTGAATTTTTTCTGATGGGTTTTCAATATATTGTATCTAATACCCATTTTTATTTACCTACTATAATTGAACCTATTCTGATGGGTTTTTGATATATTGTATATAA
>DAOOQE010000042.1:0-5436 GCA_035388585.1 Clostridia bacterium | reverse complement strand
ATTTGGTTAAATTAAGAAGATATATAAAAAACAAAAGATAGATAAGAGGATGATTACATTGGCTAATTTTACTGATAAGTATAATACTGAATTAATGAATTATGGAATAGATGATCTACTTGGGTTCAACAGTATAAAATTAACAAAACCATATTTTTAGACAGTTATAGTATAGGATGATGATTTTTAGTCTGATAAATATAAGGATGAAATTTATGCTGAAAAAGAAGCCTTGACGAAAGAAGAAAAAACTGGGTTAAACTCAATGGATAATTAGAGTGGAATAAATAAAGTTAGAGGACGAATTAGAATTAGAATAAATGAATTGCATAGAGATTTAAAAGATGAAGAACTACCTTGGTAGATGCCATAGTTTGGATTTAATAATTTATATGGAACGTTAAATATCCCACAACGTGGTTAGAATATTTTAGTTTGGTTTTATAATGGTGATTTAACAAAACCAGTATATTATCCTTATGATACATATAAAGTAAGACCATATATGGACTTAAAAGAAGTTAAAACATTAAAACTGTTTGATTTTTTACCAATTGATTAGGTATATAGTAATTGGAGTAATGAAGATTTTGGTACTGATAAAAATATATCATTTAATCATAAAAGATATATCAAAAGATTTCCACCAGCTTGGACTGATAATGATACAACATTTTTAAAGGAAGAAGATAAAAAAGATGAAGAAAAAAGAGTTAGAGAGTATGTTGATGAGTTTCCAAGGCAAAGGGTACAAAATTTTAATGATTTATATGATCCTGAAATTTAGAAAAAAGAAAGACCATCATTAAGTGAAAAAGAAGAAAATGAAAACCCAAACAATGATGAATTTTTTAAATTTAAAAATGCACTAAAAACTTGGGGTAGTTTATATGAAGATAGTTTGGATAATAAAATAACAAAAGAAAACAAAGAAAAGTTTTTGCCAAAAAGATGCATAAGAAAACGAGAGTATTCACCAGTTGAAGATGAATTTTTAAGTGAATATAAATCTGATTTTTATTTCACACCAACAGATAAAAGAACTGTTCAATATACTAAAATATCTAACAGTTGGAATATTGAAATGGGAAATTATAAATTTAAGGAAAGAATAATTCAAGGTGGTAGAAATAAGAGTAAAATAGGTGGTATTTCCAAGCCAGAAGATTAGAAAGAGAATTGGGGAAATCTTAAACAAAAATATACACATCAAGAAGCAGTTAGAGAATTAGAAATAGAAGGATAGCTAACAGAAAAATAGTATATTGAATTATCAAATAATAATTTTGATTATATTGTTGAAAATTTTAAAAGATCATAGGATATAAATGAAGAAACGAATAAATTAGAAACTATATTTAAGGGTGGATTTATACAATTTGGAAAAATAAAAAATTAGAAATTACAATTATAGACAAGACCTACAATCTATTCAAATGTATTTCCAGTAAACGAAAATGCTGAAGATGGTCCTGAACAAGAAGAAATTCACAAATTACTTGTTACATATCCGTTAAGATGGAATAGTAAAGAATGGAATTCAAACAAAGAAGATACAACTCAGAATTTTTATAGAATAGAAAAACTAACTTAGTTAAACCCATTTTCATATAATTTGGAAAATGAATACTATAATAAAAATTTTACAAAATTATCTAAGAAAATAAAAGAATAGAAATTTTTTGAGCAAAAGTTTGAAATAGATTTCAGAAGCCAAGAAGATGTAAGTTCTGGTGATAATTTTAGATGGGATATGAACGGTTCATATGGATATACAAAACTTGGAACTGGTGGGGATAGGGGAAAAGAAAAAATATTAAAAAAAGAAGAAATAGGATAGTATAGTGATGATTATGATGGGACTTAGATTAAAGGTGAAGAAACATAGTCTGGGGGAACATCTAAAACTTAGGGGGATTTTCTTGATTTTGCAGTATATAGAGAATAGACGCAATTTGTGCATGAACCATAGAGAGATAATGTAAGCAAATATATATATGGTAGTGGAAATACAAATATTTGCAATGAAATCTTTAATAAAAATATAAATTCAGAATTTGAATTTGATATAAATAAAAATATATATAATAGTGTAGACTTTGTTTTAACTGGTTCTGGTTAGGATTATGAAAAAAAAACTGCAACAAGTTTAGTAAAAAATAGTGAATTAGGTCAATCAAAAGAACAAGGTAGAGATTTAGAATTGGGTGAAAATGGGGTAAAAAGTTCATTAGTTGAAGGTTAGGAAGATTATGGTGATCTTGTTGTAAGTACAGTTAATGGTGAATTAAAAGGTTATAAGCAAGCAGGTGAAATAGATCAACCACTTTAGCCTAAAATGTATTCAGATAATGAGTTAGAAGGTCCAATAGCTTTACCACCAGAAACAGATAATACATAGCCAGAAGATATTGAAGATAGTAATAAATAGAGAAAAGTTTGTACATGTAAATATTAGTTAGATACAAGTGAATCATTATAGTCCTCATCTACATCTATTTTTGGTAATAAAAAAAACGATCCGAAAAAAGAAAAATATATTCAATGGGTTAAAGATTTATCAGTTGTACGTTCACCAAAAATCATTGATTTTGGTCAAGACAATTATAGAAAAAGATGGGATTTACATAATGAATTTTTTGAAGAATGGGATAAAAAAGTTGTGTACTATGATATGTATGATATACGAAAATCAAGAAGAGAAGAAGAAACAATAGAAAGATATAAAAAGTTAAAACATAAGAAAAGATAGGTAGAATGGGAAAAAGTATAGAGATTTGATTTAAAGCACAAAGAAGAAAAATTTGTATGGGCTAATAGAAAACAAATTTGGAAAGAATCTGGTTTAGAAAGAGAAAATGATTTTGGAAGATAGTTAAACAGACATTAGATTAAAACTGAATATGAATTATATGATACAAGAAATGATTTAACAATTGTTGAATCTAAATTAAAAAACTGGTATAAATCTCAAAATTGGCAATATATGTTTAGTGAAAGATAGGACTCAGAAATATACAACATGGCAAAGGGTTCATCAAATATTAAAAAAGCATATGCATTTTGGTTTAAAACTGCTTCATCAGGTAAAAATAATTGTGAACCAATGTAGAATAGTAATTTTCCTTGGGGCAAAGGTCAAGATGAGTGCTTATTTTAGTATAGAATTGATGAAAAAGCTGCAGTAGTAGAAAAAAGAGTTATGAAAGATTAGTTTGATGATGTTGTTTATTATTATAAAGATTTATATTAGAGTTAGTCATCACAATGTACGCCAGAATGTGCAAGCCCAGATTGTTATGGGGATTTTAGAAGACCAATGGTTAGACATCAATTTTCAGATAAAAAAGATAGTAACAGAACTGATTTTTGGGAAATAATTGATAAAAAAGATTCATGGAAGAAAAAGCCTTTTGCTAAAGGTGTACCACCAATTAAAGAACATACCCATTATGATTCAGAAGTTCATAAAATGCGTCCAAACCCAGATAATAAAAGCAGAGATGAATTTTGGGAAGGCAGTGGGGTTTCATATGCTCCAACTGGACCACTTAAAGATTCCGAAAAAGAAACGCCACATTATGGCTCAATTTATAAAAACAATAAAATACAGTATTATGATATGGAAAGTTGGGATAATTTAAAAATAATGACCCAAAGAAATGTTGTTGAAAAATATAATCAATTATTATCTGCTAAATTAACAACTTTGGAAAACGAGGTATTTGATTTTTTTAATTAGGGGGATAATGTACCACTACCAAAAAAAGCTGCATCACTTGTTAGGCATAAAATAGAAAGTTGCAAAGGGTCTGGAAGTAGTATAGGTGGTGGAGATAATGATGAGCCTGCAAGAGAAGATTGGTGGAATGAAGAAGGTAGTGTATATTTTGAAGATAAAAAAGATGTTAGGTCTTTTTATTCAGAAGAAAAAACATTTTATAGAAAATTAAGTAAGCTAAGAACAAATATAGCTTGCCAAGATTCAGAAGAAGTTCCAAATGTAAAAGAATGGGAATTGAAAGAAATAGCTAAAAATACTGGAGATAATTTCCCATATAACAGTTATGGCAAAAATGTAAATAGATATAATACTACAACTGTAGAACCGTTTTTTGTGAGAGAAAAAAATAATTTATATGATTTAACAAGTGAAAAATTAGTTGTAGATTTAAAAGAATTTAATTATTTTTTTTCACCCCCATTAAGAATGATGTGCAGAAATTCATATAAAACTAATTATGCACACCCAGATAAATTTTACTATATTGATGGAATTCATCATTATAGTAAAGTTCCAAAAGAATTTGTCGAAGAATCAGAATATTTATTTCATTCACACAAATATGAAATGCATAATTTAAAATTTAAAAAATTTGAAAATAATTTCAATGTAAATGATAAAGAAGAAAAAAATACATTTGAATATAATATCAAATTAGAGTTAAAATTAAATGATAGTTATGGAAAAGTTCACGAAACAAAATTTTCAAAATAGAAATATTATAATATTAGTGATTATACCGCAATAGCAGAAGAAAAAGATTTAACAAACAATTAGTTATATAAATAGGAAAAATTAAATGTTGTATTTGTAAAAAATGTAAAATCAGAAAAGAAATCAATACATGAAACTATAAATTATGATTAGAAATACAATATTAATTATGAAAAAAACATGATATCAAATTATGGAAATATAAATTATAATAATACAAAAAATGCAAAATTTTCAATGTATAATATATATTCCGATACATAGAATGGTGGTTTATTACAAAATACTTATGTTGCAAATTCAACAAATGGTAATTTTTAGTCAAATAAAGCATACAGTGCAACAAATGAAGTAGCATTAACTAATAGAATAACAGCAGGAACTGAATAGAATCACAAAACATATATTGATGGAATATCTGGAGCAAAATATTTACTTTATGTAAATAGCGGAATTGGTTCAGATGCTTTTATTAGTATTGAAGATGGGCATGTAAAAATTTGTTCAAAACATAATCTTGTTGAAATTCTATCAGTACATGGTTCTGTTTCAATTAGTGCTTTACAAGATACAATAACTATTAAATAGAGAAATATAAAAATAGAATAGAGTGAAAATATTACAATAAATTAGCTACAAAATATAGAACTTATATAGGGAACAAAAATTAATTTAAGTTAGCCAATGGTAAATATAGATAATTTAGTTGTTACTGAATCATTTACAATTTAGCAAGAGTTGATTGATCCATATATTGAAAACATTTACGTGCAATGGACAAAATGTCCATATAGGCCATCTGCTGGATAATTTACTCTATTAAAAATTTAATTAATAATAAAGGTGGTGTAATTTTTATGTTAGAATTATCACAAATTATAAATTTAAAAAAGAAAATTAAAAGATTTAATGAGGGATTTGCTTTTATAACAAATAAA
>DAOOQE010000041.1:0-5447 GCA_035388585.1 Clostridia bacterium | reverse complement strand
AAGAATAGTCATAGTGGCTAAATAGACGTGATTAGGAAATTTTATCATTGTAGACATAGTGATTTTTAATTAGATTAGTGCTAAAAAAATAATTTTTATAAAGGTGGGATTATAAATGCCTCAAAACCCATTAATACCAGATGGTTGTATTTTTGTAACAAATTTAGATTTTACAATTGATAATACTACTGTAGTAAAAGGAACACAATATATAACAATTAGTTGGGTTAAACCATATGGCTCTTAGCCTATAAGTTATTCTTTTGGAATAGATGGAAATACTTCTGAAATTTTTGAAATAATTGAACAACCATTATATACACATCAATTTGATATATCATAGCTAAATATTGGTATTCATGTAATTAGACTTACATAGTATAATTGTGGTAATTTTACAACTTATGCAGAAAAAACTTTTATCATTAGGCAAGCAGATATAATATGTGATATACCTATAGATACTCCTTGCGAAATTATAGATGATTTAACGTTTTTTAAAAGTATTAGGCATACAAACTTAGATGTAATATATGATGATACAATATTTACAATAGATAGAACAAAAAATTTAATATTAAAAATAGAATATTTATATGGAGAACAATATTGTAGAAAATATAAATTGTTTATACGTGTTTAGGACACAAATGTTCCTGTATATGAAAGTAATATTTTTCAACCATACAATTGCAGCAATATTGAAAATACTTCACCAAAATCAAGTTGTGATTATATAATATCAAGTAATGTACTTAATCAAATAAATGGTAATGGTAATATAGAAAAAAATTATAATATAGAATTATTATAGTATAATCCAGATTGCTCAATTTTAAAATCAATAAAATATTAGAAAATTATTTTTCAATCTGATTGCATACCAGTTCAAACATAGCCAAATAATATTACAATAAATAACAGTAATAATTATACTGTTATAGTTAATGAAGTTTTTACTATATCATGGAATTAGCCAGTTAACTGTGGTACACTTCCAACTATATATGATATTGTAGTAGATGAAAATACGTTATATTCAAATGCATATACAACACTATCTCAAACCTTATCTATAAATTCATAGGGAAACCATACATTAAAAATTATATAGAAAAATAATTGTACTTTAAATTTAAATAATAAAGTAACTTAGATTATAAATTAGCAAAATTTTTGTCAAGAATCTACTTGGATAAATACAAATGACAATGAATATGAATAGTAGATAGTAAGTAATACTACTTTTAGTTTAAATTGTGAAGAAAATTTAAATCAAATTATTGGTTCTGCCCCAATATCATATAGCATTAAATAGTATTATAATATATATGAATCAAATTTAATTTATGATTTTGGAGTAAAACAAATAGTAAATAATTCTTTTATTTTTACATAGCAAGAATTATAGAATTTGTTTAATAATTACCCATTAAATTATGTTACATCCCATAAATTTTTAATAATATTTAAAATATTTGCAAATAATTGCAACACAACTATGTCTTTTAATAAATAGCTTCAAAAAGTTAGATTCGGATATATAAAACCAATGTAGGTTCAAAATTTAAGATTAAGTGCTACAATTTTATATAAAAATACTTAGTATGAATAGCTTTGGGATAGACCAAATAATTTAATTCCAACAAAAGTTGCAGAATATGTTATACATATAAAAAACTTAGAAACCAATAATATAATTTATACAAAACAATATAATACAGTAATTAGTAATTTAACTTTTACTGCAACAGAATAGATACCAAATACATTATAGGAGGGATTGTATCAATTAGAAGTATTTGCACTACCATTTCCAGATGCTGATATAAATTTTAAAGGAATTTCTACATTTCAAAATTTTACTATTTTACAGGAGTGTCAAGAAATAAGTACAAACCCAATAATAACAGCACCAATAAACAATTGTAATTTAGAAAACACTAACACTATAACAACTGTAATTGAATGGATATAGTAGACTGGAACAAATGTTTTATATGATGTTAATATTGATGGTACAACAATTAATAATATTCCAATTACTGATTTGAAATATAATTATGGATTTTATACATAGGGTGAGCATACAATAAAATTAATTTAGAAAAATATTTGTACATATTTTGATAAATTCGATGAGATTAAAATTTTTGTATATAATAAACCTAATTCAGTGGAATTAACTTATCCACAAGATATGTAGGATGAAATATCTGTTACACCTATATTTACTTGGAACAATCCAAATACAGAATAGAATATTAAATTTGATTTATATATTGGAGAAACTGATTTAACATTAAATAAAATTGCATCTGATTTAATAGAAACAACATACATATATAATCAGCAAACATTTCTATCTAACACAACATATTATTGGAAAGTTGTGTAGAAAAATAATTATTCTGAATCAGATAATAATAATATTTTTTCTTTTACTACAATAACTTGTTAGAATATTCCGAATATACCAATTATAATATCACCAGAAAATAATTAGGTTGGGATATAGTTAAACATCAGGACTTTTACTTGGGAAAATTCAATAAATTAGATTCTATATGATTTATATTTTGGTGAATCTGATATATAGGACAACGAATTAGAAGTATTATAGAGTAACATAGAAGCTAACAATTATACAGATAATACTATTTTAGAAAAAAATAAAGAATATAAATGGAAAATTGTTTAGAAAAGTAACTGTTAGAATATACAATCTCAAGTTTATAAATTCAGAATTTTAAATTGTATTGGTATATAGAATGAATTTCAGATAATAGACCCAATAAATGATAGCGAAAATTTGCAAACAAATTTTAGGATAAATTGGAGTGATTAGTCATCTATTGATAATTTTGTATCTTATTATTCTGTATTTTCTGGAAATTCAAGAGAAAATGCAGTTGCTATATAGCAAACAGAAAATTTATATTTTGATTTTGAAGGAGTTGTAAATTCAGAATATTATATTTTCATACGATAGGTAAATGACTGTGGATATGTAGATTCTAATATAATAAGAATAACAACAAAGCAATGCACAGAACCACCAACTAATTTAGTTTTAACTTATCCAAGCAATGGTTAGGAAAATATAGGAAAAAATTTAATTTTTAGATGGGAAGCAGAAAACTATGTTTCATTTAATTTATATTTAAATACAATGTATGAATTTAATGAAACAAATAAGATTTAGGAAAATATTAGATATTTAAATTGTTCTTAGTTAGATTTAAGTATTAATACAACATATTATTGGAAAGTAGTATAGATAAATGATTGTGGAGAAACAGCATCATAGACGAATTACTTTACTATATCTAATTGCATTGAACCACCAACTTATGTTATAATAAAAAATCCAAAAAATAATTATACAAATATAGATACATCAGTTACTATACAATGGGAATAGGAAAATTAGATTTCATATGATGTGTTTTTATCAAATATGTTAAATACATTAAGTGATGAAAAAATATAGGAAAACATAATAGAAACAAGTTTTAAAGTTTTATCTCCATTAATTCCAAATACAACCTATTTTTGTATGATAAGATAGACTAATAATTGTGGTGAAATATTTAGTGATTATATTACATTTGTAACAAATGATTGCCAAGTATAGCCTGAAATTCCAATTTTAACATCGCCAATTACTATTGGTCAACCAGTTGTTCAACCAATAACATTAATTTGGGAATAGTAGTAGCAATAGGTTTTATATGATGTTTATTATGGTAGAAATTTGGAAGACCTCGAAACTTAGAAATATACCAATGTAATATAGACTTCTTTGGAATTGCCAATACTTGATACAAATTAGGTTTATTTGTGGAAAATTGTTTAGAAAAATAATTGTGGTGTCACAGAAGTAGACACTTATTAGACATTTGTAACAGCAGAATGTATAGAACCACCAAGTGAAATAACTTTAATAGAGCCACAAAATTATTCTACAACTGTAACAACAGATTCTACAAGATTTTATTGGATTGATTCAAATATTGAAAATAAATAGTATACTTTACAAATATCAAAATCATCTGATTTTAATACTATTTATCATAATTATAATAATTTAACTCAAAATGAAATAATTGTAACAGGATTAGAAATAGATACACAATATTATTGGAAAATATCTTTATCAAATGATTGTGGTAGAAGAGAAAGTCAAATTTATAGTTTTAAGACATTGGATTGTAGTGCTAAACCACAGACCCCAACAATTATTTATCCAAATAATATAGAAAATATACCAATATATAAAACTAAATTTGAATGGCATAAATCATTAGATTAGAAAACTTATGCCGTTTTTATAAAACTTGCAAATAGTTCAAATTATAATAAAATTTAGGATAATATACAAGATACATTTTTAATTTATAATTTCTTATTGTAGGAATCTGATTATACTTGGTATATAATATAGAAAAATAATTGTGGAGAAACTATCTCAGATATTTCAAATTTTAAAACTGTTTAGATCAATTGTTTTGAACCAACAAAACCAGTTGATCCATATCCATAGAATAACTCTATAAGTATAAGTAGACAAATAAGATTAAAATGGAAAGAAAGTATTGGTGATATTCCAATTAAATATAATATTTATATAGATAAAAATACTCAAAACCCAGAAACTTTATATACTAATTTTACTTATCAAAAATAGGATATTAAATTGATTAGTAGATATTCTTATGGGTTAGAAGTAGAAACAGATAGATTAACACTTATGTCTTTAGATGCATCTCCATTAGAATCACCAGAAAGATATCCAATATTATAGACAAAATTATTAGGTAAAACAAGTTATGAAAGATATTTTTACATACAGTAGTTAAATCTTAGAGAAGGTTAGAAATTAAAAAGATTTAAAGTGTTTTAGGATAAAAATGAGCCAATTAGAGGTTTGAAACTTTATTTTAGATCACAATCAATAGATAATTATAAGTTACCAAAACGTGGTAATTGGGTTGAGAATGGAATGACAGTTATCCAAGAAGAGCCATATAATATAAATTTAACTATCAATAATTAGATAGATGGAGAAATAACTCAAAACTTTGAAACAACAGATTTTGGAGTTTTGCAATTGGAAATATCTAAAAATATATAGGTTAGTGGTTAGGTTAAAAATACTATATTTATACAATATGATGAATATATACCAGATGAAACAAATACATTAGATTTAGAGCAATATACAACTTATTACTGGAAAGTAGTTTAGGAAAATGAATGTGGTAAAGTAGAAAGTGAAATTTGGAAATTTACAACTGGAGAATAAATTTGTGTAATTAATAGATTTATCTTTATTTAAAATTGTAAAATAAATAAAATTTGAGGGGGATGAAGAAAAGAATGAAAAACTCATTATAACACCAATTTAATTACTAAATGATTATAATGTATTCATTTTTACCACA
>DAOOQE010000040.1:2373-5599 GCA_035388585.1 Clostridia bacterium | reverse complement strand
AAGAGATGACAACTCATTTCTGAATTGCCACCCCAACTATTGACATTGAACCTTTATTTTAATTCTATTTTGCTTTTTTATAGTTATATTTTATGTTTTTTTATAGTAGAATTTTTATTGTTTAATTTGAATTTATTTGTAATTGATAATATGTTATTTTTTTTATAATATAATTTATTACCTAAAATTAATTATATTGTATATTTAATATTTATTTAATTATCTTAGTATTTTAATTAATTATTTTATAAACCAAATTTTTTACTTATCAAAATACTTATTTATTCTAATTTATTTTTGTTCCACATTCTGGACAGAATTTAGCATTTTGACTTACTTGAGCTCCGCATTTATCACAAAATTTACCTTGTACTTTTTGTTTTCCACATTCTCTACAGAATTTACCTTCGTTTTCTGTTCCGCATTCACATTTCCATTTTTCATTACTTCCAGATACAACATTATTTTCTATATTTGAATTTTGATTATGATTATTATTCCATGGTGATTGAGCTACTCCACCCATCATTCCACCTGTTGCCATATTCATCATTCCAATCCCCATAAACCCGTTTGCTGAACCATTTGCATTAGATGCTGCATTTTCAACTGCATTTGCATATGCTCCAACCATCTTACCTTGTTGCATATATCCATTTGAGCTTAATTCATAATCATCTATTTTCTTTTCTGATTCCTCTGTTAATGTTACTGATTCAACCTTAAATGTAATAATAGAAAGACCTCTATTTCTTATATCTTGATCATAAACTCTTTCATCAAGTATTTGTTTTATTTCATCTGTTTGACTAGGTACTTCTAAAACTGGTGTTTTATATTGTGCTGTTCCTAATTCATTTAATATATTTTGGAATGCAGATATAACTTCGGATCTCATTTCTTCTATTAATTCTGTTTTTTTGTATACATCTGATGTTCCAGCAATTACTTGCATAAATAGAGCAGGATTACTTATTTTAAAAGTGTATTTTCCACAACATCTTACATCTACTCTTAGTGGTGTTAATGTATTTGTCATTTGATTTGGTATTGGGTGAGACCAGTCTTGAAAAGGAACTGGATTTAGTGTTCCAAATTTATTATCAATTATTTCTTTTGTGTTAAAGAAAAATACTGCTTGTTGTTTTGCTGATGCACCATTATATGTAAATCTTTGCCACATTTCTTTAAATACTGCTCCAAATTGTCCTGCGAAAAAAGATGGTGTTGATGATTCATCAAATACATAATACCCTTCTTCTGCTGTTGCATCAATAACTTTTCCGTTATCATATATTATTGCACATTGTCCAGGTCCTACTATTATTGTACTTTTATTTGATAATACTCCATTTGGAGTTGATTTTTTCATCATTAATGTATTATTATCCATATTTTCGCATCTTATTGCTTCTTTCCACTGATCTTTAAAAGTTCCTCCTATTGAACCTAAAGCCGCTTTAATTAATCCCATTATTTTTCCTCCTTATTAAATTATTTACTTATTTATTTATTATTTAATTTAATTACTAATTAAATATTTTTTAATTGAATTACTAATTAATTATTTTTTTAATTAATTATTGTTTTTAATACTTAATTATTTTTAATATTCAATTCTCGATTACTTTTAAGATGTAATTATTTTTATAATTTTAAATATTTTTAATATTCCATTCTCGAGTACTTTTTAATATTTAATTATTTATAATAATTTTAGATATATATAATATTCAAATTTTGAGTGTTTTTTAATAAATTCTTGTTAATCCCGAAAGAACCCAATCATGTTCACCTGTTGTTATAATACTTCCACAATAATCGCATTTACCCGCTATTGTAACTTGAGTTGGAGCTCCACAATTTGGGCAATTTGTTGTACTATGCTTTGCTTCTCCTTCTTTTGTTAATACACCTGTTTTTCTTATGAATGTTAATTTATAGGTATTTCTTCTATCTGTGTTTTTGTCTCCTTCAAGAACTTTTTTAGTTGTTGCATCTATTATATAATCTTTCATACATGAGCTAATATTAATATCTAATATATCTTTATCACCGGCTTGTCTAAATGATGCCAATATAGATTTTTCAATACATATTCTCTCCATGACATTTATTTTATTATTATTTATATATTCCTGTAATTGAGCATTGTGTTGTTCAAAAAGTTCATTTGTTTCAAATGGTCTAATAATCGACCAATCCCTATTTGTCCAGGCATTTTGTAGTTTAACAAAAATATCTCCTGCCCATGATTCCATTTTTTCCTTATTAAACATTGGATCTACTTGCTTAATTTTATTTTCTATTTCTTCTGGACTTTCTTTTGTTTCTTCTAAAATATTATTTTTTGCGCTTCCTTTAATAATTCCGTTTTTTCTTAATATAAAATATACAATTAAAAACAATATTATTACAGGAAATATACTAAAAACCCCTCCAGTAGAAGTTCCTGAACTACTTCCTCCTGTTGAAGATGATGAAGATCTTGATCTTGATGATGAAGAACTTGATTTTGATGATGAACTACTACTTCCGCTATATCTTTGATAACTTCCAACATCTGCAAACACTTTTGTACTTATTGTTATTAAAACCGTTATCATTACTGTTAAAAGAATTAAAAATTTCACTATTTTTTTTGATTGATTTTTTCTCATTTCATCCTTTACCTCCAAATTTTTTATAATTATATAATATAACTTTATGTAATTATTGTCAAGGAATCATTATTAAGTATTAAAGCATTTTGTGATTATTTTTCTATTTTTTATTGACACAGCATGTTTTTTATGGTATTATTATTAACGTTATGGGTCAGTAGCTCAGTTGGATAGAGCACAGGCCTTCTAAGCCTGGGGTCGGGGGTTCGAATCCCTCCTGGCTCACCATAATAAAACCGCTATTCTTAAATGAATGCGGTTTTTTTGTTATTTATAAAGTATTAATTTTGTTTATTATTTAAATATTTCTATTGTAATGTATCAAGATATTGTTTCTAATTTTTTTATTATTTTTTTTTATTATTTCTATATATTATTTTTATATTCTGTTTTTATATACTGTTTTTAGATATTGTTTCTAATTCTTTTATTGTTTTAATATAATATATTACAGATATTCAATTCAAAAAAATTATATATATATACCATATTTCAGATATTTAATTCTAAAAAATTTTATATATACTATGTCACAGCTATTTAATTCCAAAAAATTTTATATA
>DAOOQE010000040.1:0-2273 GCA_035388585.1 Clostridia bacterium | reverse complement strand
AAAAATTTTATATATACTATGTCACAGCTATTTAATTCCAAAAAATTTTATATATACTATGTCACAGCTATTTAATTCCAAAAAATTTTATATATTTTATATGCAGAATATATGTCAAATTTACTTGTAACTTCATATGGTGAATGCATTGATAAAACTGGAACCCCACAATCTATAACATCCATTCCTTTATTTGCTAATATATATGCTATTGTTCCACCTCCACCTATATCTATTTTTCCTAATTCAGCAATCTGGTATAGTATATTATTTTCTTCAAATAATCTTCTAATATAACCAACGTATTCTGCATTTGCATCTGATGCACCTGATTTTCCTCTAGAACCAGTGTACTTACTAAGTGCAACACCTCTTCCTAAAAATGATGCATTGTTTTTTTCTGAAACTGATGAGTAAATTGGATCCATTGCTGAATCAACATCAGCTGATAACATTTTTGAATGACAAAAAACTTTTTCCAATAAATTTGGCTTATTAAATCCTAATTTATTTAATATTTCACTCACAAATCTATCAAAAACCTTTGATTCCATTCCTGTATTGCCAACACTTCCAATTTCTTCTTTATCTGATATTATACATACTGCAGTTGTTTCAGGATTTTCTATTTCCATCATTGCTTTTAATGAAGTATAAACACATACTCTATCGTCTTGACCATAACCTGCAACCATACTTGAGTCTAATCCAGAACTTCTACTTTTAAATGCTGGCACAATTTCAATTTCCGAACTTAAAAAATCAATTTCTGTTATTCCATATTTTTCATTTAATATGTTTAATATATTTAATTTTACTTTTTCTGTAAGATCTTTTTCATTATAGGGAATACTTCCAACTAAAATATTTAAATCTTCACCTGATATACCATCTTTTAATTTTTTTTCCATTTGCTCTTGAGCAAGATGTGGTAACAAATCTGTTATAGTAAATACAGGTTCATCTTCTTTTTCACCTATACAAATTTCAACTTTTTCACCTGTTGGTTTTACCACGACACCATGTATTGAAAGAGGTATCGCCGTCCATTGATATTTTTTTATTCCGCCATAGTAATGAGTTTTTAGATATGCAAATCCATTATCCTCGTATACTGGATTAGGTTTTAAATCCAATCTTGGTGAATCACCATGTGAACCAATTACATTTATACCATCTTCGATATTATTTTTTCCAATAATTGCTAAATATACACTCTTGTCTCTGTTAATATAAAATACTTTATCTCCGGCTTTTAAATTTTCATAATTAATAATATCAACAAATCCATTTTTTTCAGCTTGATTTATAGCATATTTTACTACTTCTCTTTCTGTTTTTGCTGTATTTAAAAATTCAATATATCCGTTACAAAATTTATAAATGTCCTCCTTTGTTTCGGAATTAATAATTTCCCATCCGTTTTTTCTTTCATAAAATAATTTTTCTTTTAATTGTTTTCCGTCTGTCATATTCTTCTCCTTTCTAATTTAATAATGTTATTATATCATTATAGTTTTTTTTTTCAATATAATTATAATTACCTTTTTTTATTTATTTTTTTAATACTATATTTAACTATTCCGGATTATAAACCATACCTTGAATTAGTATTCCTATATTTTTTTCATAAATACTATTAAACTGTTCTATTGGTAATGGATTTATACCTTTTCCTGCTTCTATTGTATAGCCTGGTTTCTGATATTGCTGTAAGAACCAATCTTTATATCCTGCAAACCCTGATGCATATGGTGTTTCTGATAATTTATACCCGCTAACTTCTGCAAATTTCAATCCTATTTTTTTTGCTTTTTCTGTTTGATAATTTAAAAACTTCCAATTTCTAAAAAATCATATTTTTGTTTTAATTCTATTAAATTATTTTTATATTTTTCATATGTATAATTTGAATTAGATTTAACTATATCCATAATAATCTCCTTTTATATTATTATATCAGGATTTATTAAATTAATTCCTATATTTTTTGTTATCCCTGTAAGAATATAACTTTGATTAATACAATAAATAATTATTTCATATTAGGTTTTTTTCAATATTATTTATATAATATTTAATAAATCAAACTCAAAAATTTCTTAATTTATTATTATTTTAAAATTAGATATTCAATATTAATGTATTCTTTTATATTCCTTAATATTTACTATCTTATATCTTCCTTAATATTTACTATCTTATTCTTCAAAATTAAAAAAGCTATTTAGGATTAAGATTTAAAATCTAATTCTAAATAACTTTATTATTTT
>DAOOQE010000039.1:0-6368 GCA_035388585.1 Clostridia bacterium | reverse complement strand
AAAATAAATAGTTCACGGTTAATTTATGGTTGGGCTGGCTAGATTCGAACTAGCGGTGTCAGAGTCAAAGTCTGATGCCTTACCGCTTGGCTACAGCCCAATATATAAATGGGGTAGAAGATGGGATTTGAACCCACGGCCTCTAGTGCCACAAACTAGCGCTCTAACCAACTGAGCTACATCTACCATCAAAGTGCATCAACATGCACTTATTATTTTACCTCATTTAATACTATTTTGTCAACTAATTTTATAATAATTATTAATTTTTTGAACAAAATTGCACTTACTTTTTTACTTCACTTTTTTTTTAAGCAAAATACTTTTAAATTTTTTATTGACTATATACTTTTAAATATATGCTTAACTATATATTTTTAAATCTATGCTTGACTAGTTTTAAATAATATTCTTTTCTTTGGCACATATTATCAATCTATTTTTATTATTATTTTCACAAGTAACTAAAGTAAGTTCCTTAGTGCCATTTGTATTTTTGCTTGCATATGAAAAATCCGAACCGGGTGTAGTATATTTATTATATATTTCGTATTCCACTCTATTACCATTTAAATCTGTTGCATATATACTATCACCAATATTCATTTTTTTATTTTTTCCAAAAAAGGTTCCATTATATGTGTTATGGCCAATAATAACTGTATTTCCAACCTTATTTACACCTGCTCCATATTGCATAGCAATTGAGTAATCAATAGCTTTTGCATCAGTAAGCATATCTAATATAGGGTATTGTAGATTTACACTCGGCATTTCTAATTTTCCTATAACCTTATATCCTCTATAATAAAGTTCTTTTGTATCAATACCTTTATTTATTTCTTTATTTTCATTACTAGGCTCCACACTATTAGTATTGTCATTTAAACTTTCTTCTTTAGGTAACTCAACAATAATTTTATCAAATTCTTGTAAAACACTTGTTGTTTCTTTATTATTTATATATTTTTTATAATATTCATATCCAAAATATCCAGCTATTCCAAGAATTGCAATTAATAGAATCACCAATATTAGAGTTAATACCTTATTATATCTTGTATTAGACATTTTTTCTCCTTTTTATTAATTACTTAATTATTATTTGTATAATTTTTTATTAATACTTATACTTTATATTCTTTTATTTTTAGTAGTAAAAATATATCACTTTTAATTACACTAATTTCATTCTATAATTTTTGAACCCAGATTTCTGCCAGCTAATACATGAAAATGCAAATGCTTTACTTCTTGTCCAGAATCATTCCCACAATTTGTAATAACTCTAAATCCATCATTATCAAATTTCATATTTTTAGCTATTTCATTTATAACACTAAAAATTTTTGAGATAATAAAACCCTCTTCAGGTTTAACATCTATTACAGATACTATATGTTTTTTTGGTATAACTAATATGTGTATAGGTGTTGCTGGATTCACATCATAAAAGGCTAAAATATCATTATCTTCATATACCTTATTACAAGGAATATCTCCATTTATTATTTTACAAAAAAGACAATCATCCATCTATTTTTAGCCTCCTTAAATTTTTTGTTATTATATAATAATTTTCAGAATATCAGTATAAATTTGATATTTTTTTCATTTTAATACTCTTGTAATTATTATATTACTATTACCATCATTTTAACACTATTGCTATTTCAGTATTATTATACGTTTAATCTATTTTTTAAAATTTTCAAACATCACTACTCTTCCAAAATTGCTTTAATTCTTCTTACTCCTGACGAACTAGCTTCTTCCTTTTGAATTTTAAAATGCCCAAGTTCTATTGTATTTTTAACATGTGGACCACCACAAATTTCAGTAGAAACACCTTCTATTTTATACACAGTTACAATCTCTCCATATTTGTCTATAAACATTGCCTCTGCTCCCATGTCTATTGCATCTTGTTTTTTTAATTCGAATTTATCAACATTAATACCTTTTTGTATATATTCATTAACTAATTGTTCTGTAAGTTTTTTCTCTTCATCAGTCATTTTTGAGTCATGTGAAAAATCGAATCTCATTCTTTCAGAAGTTATATTACTACCTTTTTGATGTACATGAGTTCCTAAAACCTTCTTTAATGCAGCATTAAGCAAATGTGTTGCAGTATGATATTTTATTTCCATTTCACCTGTTGAAGATAATCCACCTTTAAATTTTTGTTCAGCTCCAGTTCTTGATTTTTCTTGATGTTCTTTAAACTTTTTATTAAATCCATTAATATCTACTATTAATCCTTTTTCGTCTGCTAATTCTTTAGTTAATTCGATTGGAAAACCAAATGTGTCATATAATTTAAATGCAATATCAGCCTCTATTCTATTACCTTCTATAATCCTTACTATTTTATCAAATTCTCTTAAACCTTTTTCTAAGGTTCTGTTAAATCTTACTTTTTCGTTTTTTAAGACTTCTAATATTTTTTGATGATTTTTTTCTAATTCCTTATAATATATTGAATATTTTGAAATTATCATTTCTGCTAATTCTTGTTCCCAATTATCTTCTATATTTATATTTAAATTTCTGGCATATCTTATCATTCTTCTTATTAATCTTCTTAATACATATCCTTGGTCTGTATTAGATGGTTCAATTCCAGCTTCATCTCCGCTTATTATTACAATTGCTCTTATATGATCTGCTATTATTCTCATACTTCTAGTATATTTCGAATCATTGTAATTTTTTCCAGAAATTAATTCTATTTTAGTTATTATATCTTGCCAAATTGATGAAGCATAATTATCAGTTTTACCTTCTAATATAGCAGTTACTCTTTCAACACCCATTCCAGTATCAACATTTTTATTTGCTAATGGTATAAAATTACCGTCTGGTTCATGATTATATTGCATGAAAACATTATTCCAAATTTCAACCCAGTTTTTATCATCTGGATTATATACCTCTGGAACATCTTTTTCACTTCTCCAATAAAATATTTCCGTATCCGGTCCACAAGGACCAATCAAATCCATATTTGGCCACCAATTATCTTCTTCACCTAGAAAAGCAATTTTATTTTCATTTATACCCAAACTTCTCCATATATTAGCTGACTCATTGTCCGGGCCTACTATATCATTTCCTTTAAATACAGTTACTGCCAATTTTTCTATTGGAATATTTAGTTTTTTTGTTAAAAATTCTAAACTCCATGTAATTGATTCTTTTTTGAAGTAATCTCCTAATGACCAATTTCCTAGCATTTCAAAAAAGGTATGATGTGTAGTATCTCCCACTTCTTCTAAATCATTTGTTCTGAAACATTTTTGAACATCTACTAACCTTTTTCCTTCTGGATGAGGTTGTCCTTTTAAATAAGGAACAAGTGGCTGCATACCAGCAGTGTTAAATAGACATGTAGGATCATTTTCCGGAATAACCGGAGAGCTTTGAATTATTTTATGACCTTTTTCTTCAAAGAATTTTAAATATTTTTCTTTTAGATTTATCTTATCCATCTTTTCTGTTAGATATAATATAAATTATATCTAATCTCCTTTCTATTTATATATGATTTATTGGATTTTTCTACATTTAATTTAAAAAGTTCATTTTAAAATTTTATAACCTTATAACTTTTTCATTTTTAAATTATTTTACTTTCTAATTTTTTTATTTTATAAATTTTTAATATTTTAATTTTATTAATTTTTATTTTTTCAATTTATTAATTTTTCAATTTAATAATCTAATAATTTAATAATCTAATAATTTAATAATTTAATAATTATATTATTTTTATGTATTAATTATATTATACATATATATCAATTACAATATCTAATTATTATTTCTTGGTCTTTATATTAATACTATTTTTCAGCTATTTTACCTATTAAGCAATCTGACTGTGCATCAAAAATTATAACATTTTCTATTTTATTTTGTAAATTTTCTTCATCTGCTTTTATTTTTACCATAAAATAATCTTTTGTATGTCCTTTATAATATTCACCATCATTTTCCTCAAATAATACTTCACACACTTCGTCTATTTTACAATTATTATATTTTAACTGACTTTTATTTGATAAATCTATAAGTTTTCTACTTCTATATTCTTTTACTTTTCCATCAATTTGATTTGGCATACTTGCTGCTTTTGTTCCTTTTCTTTGTGAATATTTAAAAATATGCATTTTATAAAAATCCATTTTTTTCAAGAAATTATAAGTATTTTCAAATTCCAATTCCGTTTCACCCGGAAAACCAACTATAATATCTGTTGTTAGTATCGGTTTATTATATGTTTTTCTAATTATATTAACACAATTTTCAAATTCTTCTATTGTATATTTTCTATTCATTCTTTTAAGAATATCATTACATCCACTTTGAAGAGATAAATGGAAATGTGGACATATCTTATCTAATTTTGATAATTGTTGAATAAATTCATTTGTAATTATTGTTGGTTCTAATGAACTTAATCTAATTCTTTCTATACCATTAATACTGTTTAACTTTTCTAAAACATCTATTATTGTTATAGAATAATCAAAATCTTTACCATAAGAAGCAATATGAATTCCTGTAATAACAATTTCTTTTATACCTTTAGATGCAATTTTTTCAACTTCTTTAATTATATTCTCAATTTTTCTACTTCTTACTTTTCCTCTAGCATATGGAATAATACAATATGAACAAAACCTATCACAACCATCTTGAATTTTAATAAAAGCCCTTGCATTTTCTGCAAAAGTTTCTGTTTTAAATTCAATATATACATTCTGGTGTAATACATCTGTTACATTTTCTATTAAGATACTATCTTTTTGTTCTAGTAGTTTTTCTATATTATCTACTAATTCTTTTTTTTCATTATTTCCTAATATTAAATCAATTTCTTTAATTTTTTGCAATTCATCTTTTCCAACTTGTGCATAACATCCACATGCAACAATTAAAGCTTCTGGATTTATATCTTTAACTTTTCTTATCATTTGTCTTGATTTTCTATCAGCAATATTGGTTACAGTACAAGTATTTATAATATAAACATCTGCATATTCATTAAATTCTGTTACATCATAACCTTTTTCAATAAATTCTTGCATAATAACATTTGTTTCATATTGATTTACTTTACATCCAAGAGAGCACAAAGCTACTTTGTTTTTTTTATTGTTCATATTATTTCCTCTTTTCTCTTAAAACTTCTATTATTTTATCATTTTTTTACTTATATTTCAAGAGATTTAAGGTATTAATTTCCTCATTATTATGTGTACTCATTTTCCAATTGATTAAATAATTTTTAAATTTGTTATTATTTACATTTAATAAACTCCCTAGTTAATGTATTAAATGTTTTTCCTGACATATATCCTATTGTTCCACTTAATAAGTATCCATTTTCAAATGCGTACTTATTCCATTCCTTTTCATTTGGCCTTTTTTTTGAATTTTTTATTAACTTTTTTAATTCGTTTATTGATTGTTCATATTTTTCTAAAAAATCATTTTTCATATTTTCACCACTCAACATCATAAAGTTCTTGAATACTAGTATTCAGTGCTTTTGAAATTTTTACCAACACTACTAAACTCGGCATCTTTAAATTATTTTCTATGTCATTTATATGACTTACTGATACTCCGCATTTTTTTGATAATGTATTTAAAGTAACATCTTTTTCTTTTCTAACTTTCTTCACTAAAATTTCTATATGCATATTTCACTCCTTGTTAAATTTAATATATCTGATAAATATATTTAATCATATATTTGTTTCGCTATGGCGGAAATTAAAAAAAATTATTACTTATTTATTTTTAAATTTATTCTAGTATTTTAATTATAACAATTAAATATGTGTTTATAATGTTTTTTTTATAATGGTTTTATGAACTTAATGTTTAATTATAAGTTCTTAAAAATATCCATTATTAATTACATTTTTACTATTTAAATAATAGTACTTATATTAATTTATATTAATATAATTCTTATTAATATAATATAAAAAATCCAAGCATATTTTCATGCTTGGACTTCAAAGAATTATATTCATTTTCTAAAACTTTTATTTTTTTCAACGTTTTTCAATAATAAAATCAAAATAATCATATTTAATTACTATGATTTATTTAGTAACATCTAAACAAAAAACCCAAGAATTCAATACAAATTCTTGGGATATTAATGGTGCAGATGGCCGGAATCGAACCGGCACGGTTTATTCAACCGCAGGATTTTAAGTCCTGTGCGTCTGCCAGTTCCGCCACATCTGCATATATGTTACTGGCAATTGTTTTATAACGATATTAATTATAACTTGATTTAATTACTTTGTCAATACAAATTTATAATTTTTTAAAATAAAAAA
>DAOOQE010000038.1:3198-6449 GCA_035388585.1 Clostridia bacterium | reverse complement strand
AAGGAGTGATTGATTTGAACAAGTATATATTTTTTCTTGAAAACTGTATTGATGTACCACAAACAAAAAATATAAAAATGCTTCATGTTATAGATATTAAAAAAATTAGAGATCAAGTATCAGATGATGAAATTCGTAAATTTGCTAAGGGTTATCTATATGCAAAAAAAGAATTGGATTTAACTTATGTAACAGTGCATGAAACTAAAATCCCAAAGTCTATATTTTCGTATGTAGAATCAGAAATTTATTATCCAAAAAATTTGTATTTTAATCCAGAAGATCAATATTTTTATTATTTTGCATATGATTTTAGTAGAAGTACAGATAAGTCAAAAATTGATAATATAGAAATTGAAGAAAGAAACAAAAATGATAATTATATTGAAAATGAAGAAGATAATTTCTCATTTGCAGATTTTTTAAATTTTATTTCAGAAATTTTAAATAAACCAAATAGGCAAAATCAACATAGGTATAGGTATCGAAGAAATTGTTATTTTGAAAAAGCTTTAGATGATGTCATTTTGAGTGATCAATCAGAGAAAATGTCAAAAGCAGTGGATGAACTTATTCTAAATGATAGGTCTGAAAAAATGTCAAAAGCAGTTGATGAACTTATTTTAAAAAGTTTAATTGAAAAAATGGCAAAAGCATTGGACGATCTAATTCTTAGAAAAAAATACTGATTTTAAAAAAGGGGGATTTCGTAATGTAGCAATATTTGGCACAACGTATTATTGATGGAAAACTTACTTATACTTCTGTGGTTACAAAAAGACCTGATTTGAAAGAATAGGTAGATTAGGCTCTCGTTTAGGTAGGTAGACAAGACTTGATTGTTGAATAATAGAACGTTTAATTGAACGTAATTGAACGTAAAAAAAGTGGGTATAATACCCACTTTTCTTTTTTTATCCTCTGATACTTTTTATTAAATTTATCATATCTTCCTATTTCTCCATATGAGTAAAAATCTATTTTGCAGACTAATCAAATTTATTTGTTTTATACAATTCAGTAACAGTATGCTCTCTTGCATATAAAGCATATGAATACTAAAATATTAAGTCATCATGTTTTCCTCTACTCTATTCAACTCTTTGTGAAGTTCTATATTGGAAAGAAAACATTTCTTCTATTAAATCCTTTGATCTAATAAAATCATATTCTGATACATTGTATTCTGGTAATAAGTTAGTAATCATATCTATAATTTGTTTTCTGTTTGCCTATGTTACTTGTATTCCCTATACTCCTTCTTTATAATAAAACACATTATCATAATTGAATTCCATTAGTAATCTATCAAGTAAATAAAACCCTTTATTTTTTTCTGCACTTATTAACTAACTATTATAAAATTTCTATAAAGAATACACAAAATGCACTAAATCAACAGAATTAATTTTACCTTTAAATTCCTATATTTGACACTATGTATACTAATCAATTACTTCAACCTATGTGTTATCCTATGAGTTTCCTTCGCTATCCTACGGGTCTACTCCTATGATATATTGACCATCTTCTGATGGTAATTCCCAATAATGTATATTTCTAAAATCTTGAACTGTTTCATTTGCTACTATTCTTTCCCATTCAATAGATTTTGTTTTATGTGTTTTTGATTTTAATTTTAATAATAAATCTAAATCATAATAGGTATCACCAGACCCTAAAAATTCCTAATCTAATTCTTGCCTGATTAATCTTTCATCATTATTATAGATAGATTTTTGTGATTCATACCATTTTTCATCAAACCCACAATCTTTCCAATGTATAAACATAGGAAAATAATCTGGGTGTGTTGCTGTTGAGTTTTTTGTATACATTTCATAAAACCATTTCCCAATGCCATCAGTTCCAAATGGTGTTGATACAACAGATATTCCAGTAGGTCTTTTCTTTTGCTATTCTTCTGATTGATTTAAAATTGTACTCATTGATGGAGTAAGAGATTGATAATGCCTTTCAATAAAATTTATTTTCTACTATTCATCTATAAACATAAAATTTATTGTTTCTCCAGTAAATGGGAAAGAATTTGGACCAGGCTATTCCTACAAAACCCAACTCTCTTCACCATCTCCATCTTGAAATATTATTTGTTGTTTATTATTAGTAATCATTTGTTTAAGAAAAAACGGAGGAAGGTATCTAAGCATTGTTTTTATTTTTCGATCTACAAATCCAGACTAATGTTCTTCTTTATGTGATAATACACCAATTTTGTACTATCTATTAAATAATAATAAATAACAAGACAACTACTATATAATAGTTGTAATACCTGTTTGCCTTGTTTTTAAAGTTATAACTTTTCTTTTATTTAATAGATTTAGTATTAATTGTTCTTGTGGTTTGTATATTACATTTCCCAATAATTGTCTTTGACCTGTTTCTTCAACCATTACAAAGATGTAATTTTTAAGAAAATATAATGGGTCTAATTTACATTTAAACCATTCTTCTAATTCATTCTTATTCCACAATTCTGGATTTATATAATCAAAATCATTTTTGGTTTTTATCCTTGAATCATTTCTATAATCTAAATAACTAAGCAAAATAAATCTCTTCCTTTCTATTTCTGCTAATTAACTTATTTCATCAAAAACTAAATTTAACACCAATAGTTGGTGATAATGATTGCAATACATGTAGTGTTGAAAAATGATCTCTAATATAATTTACTCCACCATAAATTGAGAAATGTTTATTAAGAATAAACCCAACCTCTGTTGTAAACAAATATGTGTAATTATAATCCCAAATATTTTTGAAAGAGGCTAATCCAATACCCATATTTACACTTGCTTGAATGTACATAGGAACTAACTTAGTCTAAAACTGTTTTTCATAACTAATACCAAGTAAAGCTGTATGTAAAAAATTAGTTTCCTATTGATAATATTTACTTGTAAAATATCTTAGATTATATCCACCAACAATATTAAATCCCCAAATAATTGGATATTCCTAAGAAATTTGAAAAGAAAAAGAATCATATGTTTTATCTTTTACAAAATTAGACCCAACATATTGATATCCAATTTTCTAATCAAATGACATCTAAAACGATTCAGTACAAATAACACATAATACAACCTAAGCAAGTAAAACCATTAAATTTCTTTTAAACATGATTTCTCATCTCTCCTTTATTTTTTAAAGTAATAAATTTCATTAACTAATTTAATGCAAAAAAATGAAAAAATTCGATTAAATTAAAAGATAAAAATAAA
>DAOOQE010000038.1:0-3098 GCA_035388585.1 Clostridia bacterium | reverse complement strand
TGATATAGAAAAAACATTAGTAATTGATTAGTCCAATTATATAATTTCTGATGAATTAGTTATTAAATTAAATGAATCTGAAAATTAGACTATATATAATTCAATTACATTTGATTCAGAATTTATTTCATTACATAATTTAGAAACTGTTTATGTAGATTATGTAACATATGGTGATGAAGTAGATTAGGAAGATATAAATAAAAAATCAGATAAAATAGTTTATTATCAATGTGGAGAAAATATAGGATAGAAAAGAGCAGTATATTTATTAAATGATAAGATTTATATGTAGTCATCAGATGATATAAATTTTAGATTTAATATTTTAGGATTAACATTATATTAGGGTGTAGAAAATGAAATTATAGGAATACAAATAAAAGATGTTATTTTTGAAGATACATGGAATTTTGATTTAGCCAAAGATATATTTTTAGGTACAAATGGAAATATAACCCAAACCCCATCGTTAACAGGTGGTATCGTAAGAATTGGTTATCCAATTTCAACAAATCGATTAATGTTAGAAAAAACTTTTGTTATTTTTAATTAATTAAAAAAGGAGATTTTAGTATGGCAGACAAATTTTTGGTTACAGATAGTGGTAGAGTTAAACAAAAAGAATAGACAGTAACAAGTAGTGGTGAATCAGATTAGGGGAAAATTGTTGGTCTTGGTGCTGATGGAAGATTGTCTAATACAATGCTTCCAACTGGTGTAGGCCCTTAGACTAAAACAATGGTTTAGGATGGTGCTTTATCAGCAGGTAATTTAGTTAATGTTTATAATGCAACAGGAACTGTAAAAGTTAGAAAAGCAGATTAGACAACAGAAGGTAAAGAAGCTAATGGATTTGTTTTGGATGCTTTTGATGATGAAGCAACAGCAACAGTATATTGTTATGGAATTATAACTGGAATGAGTGGGTTAACAGCAGGTGAAAGATATTATCTTGCTACAAGTTAGGGTGCAGTTACTACAACCCCACCATCTGCATCTGGAAATGTTGTACAATTTGTTGGAAGATAGCTTTCTGTTACTGAACTTGATTTTAATGAAGGTGAAGCTATTACTTTGCTTTGATGCTTAATTGTTTACAGATGGGAAAAATTTTCCCATCTGTTTTACTTTGTTTTCTTGGGTGGTTATAAAATGTAGATAAAAGTATTGGTTACAGATAATGGTAGAGTTAAACAATATAATTTAGATTCAAATGGAATTTTAAAATTAGAAGATTGGGAAATAAATACCATATATGCAATTGGAAGAGAAGTAATTTATAATAAGATGAGATTCAGATGTATTGAAGAGCATACTTCTAATAATACATCTTTCTTTTAGGATTTATCTAAATGGGAATGTATATCAAATAATGGAAAGATTATAAATCAATAGGAACATGAATTTAATAAAAAAACAGTTGTATATTATTCAACTGGTACTTGGTATTAGGCAAAAGCAGATTAGTAGAATACATTAAGCAATCCCCCAGCAATAATTATAAGTGAAAATAATACTGATTACTTTTTAATATAGACAAATGGTGAAATAACATTATCAAGTCATAGTTTAACAAATAATAAATTATATTATTTGAGTAAAGATACATAGGGATAGTTAACAGATACAGAACCTAATATTGATGAATATTCAAATGTTATATTAAAAGTAATTGATTCTAATACAGTTTATATATATAATCATATTCCATATAAAATAACAGATAAATTTTATTATATACATGATCAAATAAGTTAGTCATAGATATGGAATATTCAACATAATTTGAAAAAATATCCAAGTGTCACTGTAATAGATACATCTAATAAACAAATAATTGGTGATATAGAATATATAGATAATTGTAATATTACTGTAACTTTTACTTAGTAGTTTTCTGGAAAAGCATTTATAAATTAAAAATAATAAGAGGTGCATATAATGAAAATATTAACAAATTTAGATTTAGTAAAAAATCAATTAGTAAATTCAGTTGTACATTTATTGTAGGAATAGCCATAGACTCCATAGGAAGGACAAATTTATTATAATACAACAAGTCATAGATTATTTTCATTTAATGGTACATCATGGGTTGCTTAGGATGCTGCTGATGTTAGTAGTTTAGCTTGGGCTAACATTACAGATAAACCATCAAGTACAGTATCAGATATTGATGATGCCGTATCTAAAAAACATTCACAAAATACTGATACTGGAACAACTTCTTAGACATTTCAATTAAATTCAGGTAGTAGTGGATTAAAATTAAAAGATAATTCTGGTGTTTTAGAAATCAGAAATTAGTAGGATAATGCGTTTTAGGATTTAAAAATTAAAGATTTGCTTGTAATGGGATCAACAACTACAATTAATTCAAATGAAGTAAATATTGGTGATAGCGAAATATTTTTAAATTCAGATATTACATCAAATGGTCAAAATTCAGATGGTGGTATTTAGCTTAACAGGTTAAAATCTGATGATACAACACCATCTATTGTAAAAATTTATTATGATAATACAAATAATAGATGGAAATCAATTTTTGGAGCAACTACATTAGAAACTTTAATTACTTAGACTGTTTAGAATAAAATAGTACAAGCAATAGGTGATGGTGAATAGGTATCTTTTACTGTAACTCATAATTTTAATACAAGAGATGTTTCTGTATCTGTTAGACAAACTGATACTCCATATGAAATTGTATTATAGGATGTAGAAGCAACTGATTAGAATTCTGTGACTGTTAAATTTGCAACAGCACCAACAGCAAGCCAATATACTGTTACTGTAATTGGATGATGATGTTATTTAAAAAAATAAAATAATAGAAATTTGGTGATGTACTTTGAAAATATTAAAAGGTATAACAGTCTATGGCGATGTTGATTTAACAGGTCAAATCAAATTTAATGGAACAGCTTTTACTCCTTTAACTTTAGGATCAACATAGGAAACTGCTTAGTAGGGAAATCATAGTCATACATTTGGTACAGAATAGGGTACATTTTGTCAAGGTAATGATTCAAGACTAAGTGATTCGAGAACACCATAGGCTCATACGTTAGTTTCACATACTGCATCTGGAT
>DAOOQE010000037.1:0-6525 GCA_035388585.1 Clostridia bacterium | reverse complement strand
AGAAAAATTTAAATTTTTATCGATATTTTTTATTAAACATTAAAAACGGCAAATGAAAAGAGATGACAACTCATTTCTGAATTGCCACCCCAACTATTGACATTGAACCCTTTTTTTAAAGTAATTAATTATTCTTTTTATACTTTTAATTATTTTTTTATTTACTTAGATTTTATTTAATGTTTATGCTCAGTTTGTGAAGTACATAATAAAATTTCTATATTTTCAATTAATTTGCTATATTATATAATTTTATATATTCTCATTAGTATTTTTCAAATTTTACAACCTACATAATCTCATAAGAGCTATCTTGGTTATATTACTTTTTTTTAAACAATTTGTTCTACTTTTTTAACCTCTTTATTTTTAATTAGTAATTTAATAACACCAGGAGAATTTAATTTAATTATCTTACTATCATATTCCAACTGATTATCATTGTTTAATTTACACCACTTCATTAATAAAAATTTTATAGCTGCACCATGACTTACTATTGCTATTCTTTTATCAGTATTTTCAGAAATAATTCTATTAAAAGCTCTATTCATTCTAGCAGTTACTTCTATTCTATTCTCTCCTTCTAAATTTTTAAGATTCTCATCCAATAATTGTTCTGTAGTAAAAGAATTAGCTTTATTTTTTCCTAATTCTTTTAAACTTTCTAAATTTCCGTAATTTTCTTTCATTAAAACTTTCATCAATATTAATATTTATATTATTTTTATCTGCTATATATTTAGCTGTAGAAATAGCTCTAACATAATTACTAGCCCATAATTCGTCTATATTCTTTAATATATCTAAATTACTAATTTCTTCTGCTTTTTTTTCACCTTCTATAGATAATATTATTTTTTCATTACTAATTTGACTTGTTTCACTTATAATTATATTACTTTTAATTTTTAATTGTTCAGAATGTCTTATTAAAAATACTTGTGTCATACCTCTTATATCAACCTCACTTTCATTCTTATTATAACAAAAAAAATCATTCCACACAATGTATGAAATGATTTTTTTATTTTTTAAATTATTTTTACTTTTCCTGTATATTCTTCAATCATTTTTATAATTTCAAGTTGTACGCTATTACCATTTGAATCAATTAGTATTTCAATCTTTCTTGAAAAGCTATTACAATATTTTATAGCATATAAAATTCCTTTTAAATTTTCAATATTAGTAAATTTAATTACTATACAATTAGTTTTATATGCTTTCACAAGTTTTTCTTCGATTTCTACTAATTTCAACATTCTTCCATTTTCAACTAAAGAAATATCCTCTCTGTGAGATGACATAATCTTATATTTAAAATAAATTTTATTGCCTTCTCCATAATCTCTTTTCTTCAATTCATCAATATTAAAACCCATCTTTATTGCTAATATTAACATATGAGGTCTGATATTTGTACTAGCTAAAGTTACGGAAAGATATTTTTTTTCTGTAGCCATCTCAATTAGATTTTCAAGAAATTTTTTGGTTATTCCTTTTCCTTGAGATTCCGGTAAAACTCCACCATACCAAGCATACATATTTTTTTCTTCTTGTTGATCAACTATAATACTATATCCGAACAACTTAGAATTTTCTTCATATACAAAAATATTTAATTTATTAATTTTGCATTTTTTATAATAACTTGATATTGGAAAAGTTTTACCAAATATCTCTTGATGTAATGATAATATGATATTTATATCCCGAACTTCCTTTATTACCATCTCATTTCATCTCCTTAATTCGTTTCAAGACTTTTACTCATCATTTTCATTTGACTTATACCATCTTTACTGGGTTTTTTTATTGTTGCCTCTATAATTATAGGAACTCTTAAATCATTTTTTTTAATGAATTTTGATATTAGTTCTAAATCCATTATACCTGACTTTAACTGTAAATGATCTTTTTCATTATAATCATGAATATGAATTTGTTTTACATTTGAAAGAATATAAGACATACTTTCTAGTTTTAGTAATGCTTGTTCTTCAGACACTTTCTCTTTATAAAATCCAAAGAGTAAATGTCCTAGGTCCAAACAAAAACCTATATTTTTGACGCTCTCTTTACTTAAACAGTAAAATAAATAATCGATTTGCTTTAAATAATTATAATTACCACTATATATAGGTATATTTTCCAATAAAAATACATAATTTTGTGGTAAAATTCTTGATATATTTAAAACTGCTTCTAAGTAATTTATAATGCCATTATATGGTAGATGTGTTACTAACCCCATTTCACTAATACAGCTATACTTTTGTAATTTTGTTATTAATTGAATTGTTTTATCAAAAGACTCTATATTAAATAAAACATCTTTTAATAAATGAATAGAATATTTTCCACTTGCCAACTTTTCAGAAACATTAAATAATAAATCTATCTTACCAGAAGATATAAGCCTATTAGTAACTTTTATTTCATACCTATCAAATTTTTCAAGATAATCATTTACAACTTTCATTATATCTTCTGGCTTAATATCATCAAACTTCATCCTAAATCCTATCGAATATTTTGTCATATTAATACCCTTTTTCCTTTAGAAATCTTATAAGATCTATTCTTTTATATTTTGGTTCTAAAGCATTGAGATTAATGAATGAATTATAAACCTTTTGAGTTTCTTCAGGTAGTAGTGGAATAATCTCTTTGTGAATTCTTGGTAATAAATAACAAGCTCCTGGATCAGCATCTTTAATATTTCCTGTTAAGAAAACAGCTCTAGACCTACAACCACTATTACAAACTAAGCAATATTTACATTTTGAACAATGTTCTAATTCTTGCATAAGAATTTCATTTTCAATTACACTATTTTGTCTTAATATAGTTTCTTTAATATCAAAGTTATTTCTTTTGAAATCAAAAATGGTATTATGAAAGTATTGACATAAAGTTGCTACACCATTACTTCTTATTGATAATTGATGATCTCTTACATAATCACATGGAGAGTTAGCTAATCTTAATTCTAAAGCTTTGCTAATATCAATTTTGCCTTCTTCATATTTCATACCTAACATTATTGTTCTAAAAATATTATTGATTTCAATATCTAAAGTTTCTTTCAATCCATTTGCAAGATAGTGATTTAAGATTTTTTTTGTTGACTCAATCAAACTGTCATAATAAGTATCAAAGCTAAATTCACTTTTATTCTCTGTAATACCTCCTTGATAACCTAAATCAAATACTCGCCACCTTTTGGCACCTATTTGCATTGTCTTTAAATATACACCAAATAAATCTTTAACGTTTGCTGGTGAACAGACAGTATGTATGCAAACTTCAATGTTAGATATAGATCTTATCATTCTTGCAATATTCCTAATTTTATTTGGATTTTCTGTTGACCTTAAACTTGATTTTTCTCCAATTTCATCAATACTAATACGAATTCTTTTTAATCCTGATTTTTCCAATTTTTTTACTACTTCTTCTGTTAATAATGTAGCATTAGTAACCATATCTGCTTTAATCCCTAGCACACTTACTTGTTCAATAATCTTAAAAATATCATTGTTTACTAGTGGTTCTCCTCCAGTCAACAATATCTTATTGATAGGATACTGCCGTTTTATATTCCGAATTAATAGTAAAATTTCATCTGTAGTCATATCATCTTTTCTATTACTATACTTAGAATTATGACAATATTGACATTTCAAATTGCAATGTGATGTTACTTCTAACCGAATTGATGAATACTCTTTCATTTAAAGTTCCTCCTTAATAATAATTAATATCAGCAATGGCTGATTTTTTAAATCAGCCATTACCTTCCGTTATTTAGTTACCAGCTGTTCTCATATCCATGGTGATATCCTCCTATTTCTTATTTATTATAAAATTGTGCAAGCACAACTATAACATCAAAATGCACGGGTAACGTTAACTTAAAAATAAAATTTAATATAGAATTTTCCTATATTTATTACAATGTATTTTCATCATAACATTAATACTATTTTATGATTAATATAATACCATTTTTTCTGCTTTATGTCAATCTTTTTTTGCATAAACTGTATAAATTCACCATTTTTAACAATTCATATCCCCATTTTCGTATTTTTTCAATTATTAATCTTTCTAGTAACTTCTGATTTTCTTTTCACTAATTATCTAATTACAGTCTAAAATTAATATTAATATTTTAAATAAATTTTACACTATACTATTTATCTTTGCAAAATATAAATAATTAAAACTTTCTAAAAGTTTTACTCTAAAGTAAAAACTCTTATAATCTTTATTTGAATTATATAATAAAAGTTATCTTTTTACAACAAATTTACATCATCTTCTAAAACATTGTAGCAAGTGGATTTGAGTTTACTGCTCTTTCTAATTGTTCTGTTGAAACGTGAGTATAAATCTCTGTAGTTGAGATAGATTCATGGCCTAATATTTCTTGCAAGCTTCTTATATCCGCTTTTCCATATTGGAACATCAATGTTGCTGCCGTATGTCTTAATTTATGTACTGAATATTTTTTTGTATCTAATCCTGCTAGTTCTAAATATTTTTTTTCTACATCTTCTACTGCACGTGGTGTCATTCTTTTTTTCAATCTTGATGTAAATAATGCATTTGTATCTACTTTTATTTTGTTTCTTTCTTCCATCCAATCTGATATTGCTTTTTTTGTTGATGGAGTTAAAAATATTTTTCTCTCTTTATTTCCTTTTCCTATTACACTTATTGTTTCATCATTTATTTGTTCAATATTTAAACTAACTAATTCACTTAACCTTAAAGCACAATTTAAAAATACTGTTATTATACATTTATCTCTTGAATTCTTTTCAGCCTCTAGGAGTAATCTAATTGATTGTTCTAATGTTAAATATTTAGGTAGTCTTTTTGGAACTTTTGGTGTTTCTAATTCTTCAGCTATATTTTTATCTAATAAATGAGCTCGTCCACTTAAATATCTCCAAAACTGCCTAATTGATACTATTTTTCTAGCTCTTGTTCCTGCACAAGCATTTTTTCCAGTTTGACAATATGATATAAATGAATACATATCTGTTAAAGTTATATCTTTTATAAATTCAATATTTATATCTTTTACTTCTATTTTACTTTCTTTTTCTCTAATCAAAAACACCATAAACATTATAATGTCTATTTTATATTCTCTTATTATGTTATTTGATCTTCATCTAATTACTAGTAAATAATTCAAATATTCATCTAGTAATTTAAGGGCTTTATTATTACCTTTTTTCAAATCAACCCCTCCTTAAAATAAATTTCCCTCCTTTTTCATGAAAAAAGACTATCAATTTTTATTGATAATCTTTATATATAATCTAGATATTAAATTGTAATTTTATAAATTAAAAAATAGCACTTACTATTTTAAAATTTAGAAACAGATTATTCGTCTTTTTTATGAGCATCTTGACATGTAGAAAAGTGTTCGCATACTTCACAATTATTCAAGATATCACATGCGGAGCACTTTTTAAATTCCCGACCGGTCAAGGCTTGTTGTTTATCAGGACGTTTACAATCAATAAACCTTTTACATTCATTTCCAGAACCTTTTAAATAAATACACTCAAAACCTCTACAAGATGGATACAGCATTTCTAATCAACCTTTCTATTAATAATTATTTTTATAAGTTTAATCTGTGTACTGACCATCACACTAATTCATTTAAAAGCATTTATTATTGACCTTCTTTACATTGACTCATTTTCTAGTATTCGAATTTCAATATCTTTTTCTAATAGATTCAAACTAGACTTTGTTGCTTGCCTTTCCTTTGGAATTGGTTCTACAATTGCTCCAGCTTTCTTTGCTTCTTTCTCAAGTATTTTTGTTATGTTATCCATACTAATCCTCCTTAAATTCTTTCGGAGGTTACCCTCCGAATTATTATTCGAAGAGTATACAAACTCTTATGTTTAGTATTATATCAGGCTTTTTCATGTTTTTCAATATTTTATGTAAAATTACACTAAATAAGATATTTTTTCTTCAATATCATTATCTTCTCTATAGGCATAATTCATATTTAAAAAGCTATTGCATAATTGTATTAAAGATGATTCATCTAATATTTCAGTCTGAATATCACATCGTTCAAATTTACTAGATAATTCAAGGCGTCTTTTTAATAAATCCCTTTCACAATTATCTGTTCTTTTTGAATTAATCATTATAAAACTTTGTCTTTCAACTATTTCCCCATTTAAGCTCATTCTTTGAACTTCTTTTAAATGGGTTTTTAATAATCTTTTTTGAATTGTAATATCTGTTGTAGAAATTAATTCTGTTATAAAATCTTGTAATGGTGATATATCAACTGCTCTTGCTATATTAAAATATTTCATTTCTTCTTGTTCTGAAGAAAGTTCAGAAGATAGTTCAACTATTAAATTTTGTTTTTCTCTTTCTGTTAGTAATTGTGTATTTATTGAATATACCTTCTTGCCTATATTTATGATCAATTATTAACTAATAAATCTATGAAACAAATTGCAA
>DAOOQE010000036.1:0-8395 GCA_035388585.1 Clostridia bacterium | reverse complement strand
TGCAAAAAAATTGATTAAGGTGATTAACCACCCCAATCAATATTATAGAACCAAATTTTAAAAAAACAATAAATAAAACCTATTTATTAATTGTTAAAAATAGATTTATAGCAATTATGTTATTTTAACAATTGATTGAAACAAAATTAAAATCACCACTTGAATTTAATAGTGGTGATTTTTTCTTTATTTCCAATATAGTATTATTTTCTATTGGAACTCCTATATTTCCATATTTGATTTTATAATTTTATATAATGTCCTACATTATTCCCATATGATCAAATGGACTTTTTAAAAATGTCCTATATTATTCCCATATGATCAATTACACTTTTATATAATATCTTACATTCCTAAAAGTTTAACCTCTATGTTTGCAATTTTATATTTTCCTGTAGTACTATCTAGCTTAAATTCAACTAAAGTCTTATTTAAAGTTTCTTCATTTTGTCTCAAATCTGTAGTAAAATATAGTTTTATCTGATTAATTTCTAATTTATTCAAAACAATTTCTTTAAAAGTTTCAGCCATATGTTTATCATCTTCACATATTATTATTAATTGAGGCATACTCATATATCCAGAATCCATTGCTTGAAAATTTTCATAAAAGTCTTGGTATAATTTCATTTTATCAGAGAGTTTTTTCTTCCAATCATCTTCTCTTCTTATAACCTCGAAAATAAAATCAATATTTTTATCGTTTTTTGTTAATCTAATACTTCCACCAGTAGCTTTAAATGTTTTCCCTGAATTTTTAGCATTTAGAGCCGGTTTTGCAATATAACTTTCGAAAGCCTTAACTTTTCTTAAATATGCAATTATAGTTTGGTTTCCAGCTAATCGTTTTTTTATCATAGGAACTGGTTTTGTATTGTCTGTAGGCTGCCATTTGCATTCAATACCTCTAGACCCCAAAAGGTATTTTCCCATTTTTTCAAGACTATATATTCTATATATACCTTTTCCATCTTCTGAATTAAAATAATATCTTGTTAATATTTTAGACTTAACTAATTGATCTAATTTATTATTTAATTTATCTTGACTTGATGCATCAATACCCTTCCACTCAAGTAATTGATACAACTGTCTAGATGTTATAAATTCAAATTCATTTACTAATTCTAAAACCTTAAAATGCAAATCATTAATATGACCCAAATTAATTTTTGTAATAATTTGATTTATAGAAACATAACCATCTTTACCATCAAATGTTTTAATTTCTCCTTCTCTTATTGCAAAAGGTGAAACAACAGCTTTAATTTCATTATCTTCTACCAATTTTGTAACCTCCTATATTTTTATACTATAATTATATATTTGTAATACATTATATTAAATAATTATATTACTTGTATATCTACACTAATTTTGTGCATTAAACTATTAATAATTTAACCTTTTTCTTTTCAGGAATTATTTTTTTTATATAAACATCTACCTTTTGTCCATATTGAATTCCTTCTATATATTCTGCCATCCCTACTAAATTTGGTCTCAACTCAACAAAAATACCATTTTGAAATTTTTCAATCTCTCTTGCAATTCCTGTTACAGTTGTTCCCTCTTTAAAACATTGTATATTTTCATCCCAATTTCCAAGCATTTCTTTATAAGAAAGAATTACCCTTTCAAGTTTTTTATCAATACATTTTACCACTACATTTATTTTTTGACCAATTTTTAATCTTTCACTTGGGCTTTTAATTCTTGCAATTGAAATGTCTTCAATATGTAATAAACCAACTATTCCACCACCTATTTCTATAAAAGCTCCATATGGTTGAATACTTTTTACTATTCCATTAATTATCATTCCTTCAGAAAGTTCTTCCCTTATCCAATTAATTGCATCTTTGCCTACTTCTTTTCTTGATAATATATAATTGTTTTTTGAATCTATATCTTTAACTCTAAACTGAACAAATCTATTTACCTTACTTGTACAAATATTTGGTTTTGGAAAACCTGTTTCATCAACATTTACAGCTTCTACTTCTTCTCTTGGTATAACTCCTGTAATTTTATTACCTAAATCAACATATAAATTATAATTGGAATCACACTTACTTACTTTTCCTTGTAAAATTTTTCCTGTTTCTTTTGCATTGTCTAGAACAGAAGTAGTAAACGTTGGAAACTCTTCATTCCAACCCTCTGGCATAAATCTTTGGTATTCCACTTTAATCTCTCCTTTTTTCTTTAGTAATATCGTTATTATATAATTAATTATGGATTTTTACAATAGTTTTTTATTTCTTTAACTTCTTTTTCAGTCAATTCTCTATACTCTGCAATTTTCAATTCTTTAATAGAAAGACCAGCAATTTTGCTTCTATGTAACGCTATTACATTCTTTCCAACTGCTTCACACATTTTTCTTACTTCTCTGTTTTTTCCTTCATGTATAATTATTTCAATTCTTGATTGATTTTTTACAGTATCTATTTTTAATATTTTAACTTTTGCTTTTCCAGAAATATAATCCTCTATTTTAACACCCTGTCTTAATTTTTCAACATCACAGTTGCTAATAATCCCCCTAACTGTTGCTACATATGTTTTCTCTATTTCGTTTTTAGGATGTGTTATTTTATAAATAAAATCGCCATCATTTGTTAAAATCAAAGCTCCTGATGTATACATATCAAGTCTTCCAACAGGTAATAAATTAATGTTTTTTTCTTTTATCAAATCAAATACAGTAGGACGATTAAATTGTTCTTTTACAGTTGTAACATATCCAATTGGTTTATTTAATAATATATACTTAAACTCTGATTTTAATTTTATAATTTCGCCATTGTATTTAATTTCATCTCTACTAATATCAACCTTATATCCCAGTTCATCTATAACTTTTCCGTTTACAATTACTTCTCCATTTAGTATTTTTTCCTCAGCTTTTCTTCTTGAACATATTCCTGAATTAGCAAGGAATTTTTGTAATCTAATTTCTGACATATCCATTCACATCTTTCATAATTTTTGATTTTTAATGTTTTTGTAAAAATTTTACTATTAACTTTAAAATATATTTTTTTATATTATCTAATATTAATTACAAAAATATATTTATTTTTTATTATTTTAATTCTTTTAATATAGATTCAAAATATTCCGGCAATTTTGCCTCAAGCTTAATATTTTTATTTGTAGTTGGATGTTTAAATTCTATGCTTTCAGCATGTAACATTTGTCCCTGAACATTAAATTCATTTTTCCCATTTGAATAAACACTATCTCCAATAACTGGATACCCTATTTCAGATAAATGAACTCTAATTTGGTGTGTCCTTCCAGTATCAATTTTAACTTCTAATAAAGTATAATTTTTATACCTCTTCAATACCTTAAAATGTGTTATAGCTTCTTTGCCTGTTTTAGAAACAGCCATTTTTTTTCTATCTTTTGTACTTCTAGCAATTGGCATTTTTATTGTAGCATTATTTTCAGGCACTTGACCTCTTACCAAGGCAACATATATTTTATTTACTTCTCTCTTTTTAATTTGTTCACTAATATTTATATGTGCTTTATCATTTTTTGCTATAATCAAAACTCCTGATGTGTCTTTATCTAGTCTATGAATAATTCCAGGTCTAATTTCTCCACCAATACCTGATAAAGAATCTTTACATATTGACATAATTGCATTTACAAGTGTTCCATCTGGATTACCATTTGCAGGATGTACAACTAAACCCTTTGGTTTATTAACAACTATAATATCATCATCTTGATAAATTATCTCAATAGGTATCTCTTGTGCTATAATTTTTGTGTCTATTGGATTTGATTCTTCCATAAAAATTTCATCATTTATTTGAACTTTATAAGATGGTTTTTGTATTTTACTATTAACTAATATCTTGTTTTGTTCTATTAGTCTTTGTACTGCAACTCTAGATATTTCTATTCTACTTGCAATATATGAATCCAGTCTTGTATTTTCATTGTTTTCTACTAACATTTTTTTCAATTATTTTCCTCCTTTAGTTCGTATTTTTTTTACTGCTTACAGATTTCATGTATTTTAATGAGGAAATTCCAAATCCAATAATTCCAACAAAAATAAGTATATCAGCAATATTAAAAGCAAATAATTTTATTATTTCTAAATAATCTACAACATATCCCCTTATTATTCTATCAATTAAATTACTTATTCCACCTGCTAAAATTAATGACAAAACAAATTTATCTTTATAATCTAATCTTTGATCTTGACTAATTATAAACTTAAATATTAGACCAATTATAACAATATTTCCAATTATATATATAATCAAATTCCCAGTCCCTATTCCAAATGCAATTCCAAAATTCTCAAAATACGATATTTGAAATAAATTATTAATTATTTTTAATGGTAAACTATAAACATTTAATTCTACTATTTTTTTAAAAATCTGATCAATTATAATTAAAACAATAATTGAAGTGTACATATATATTTTTTTATTTTTTTCTTTCATTTTTCACCTTTGCCTTATTAAAAATTTAATTAATTTGTTTTTTATAAATAACAAAATATTCATCAAAATACAATAATTCGTATCTGTCATCATTATTTAATAATATATTTAATTTTGAATTTTTATATAAAATTATATGAGTGACTTTATATTTTTCAAATTGTTCATGATAATATATATTTAAACCTACAGTATTAATATAATCATCAAAAATATTTCTTTCATACAATTCTCCATTTTTCGTTTTTTTTCTATTGAATTCAGGAGCATATAAATCAGCTCTTGAATCTATGAATACGGGTATTCCCTCATATAATAAATAACTCCCGTAATTATACTCATTAAATAATTTAATATCTTTTAACTCTAAATTTTGCTTTATCCATTTTGATGCTGTAATTGGATATAACCTTTCGGAAATGAATTTATCATTTTTCTGTTTTGAATAAATTAAATTACCCAAAAGTAAAATTGTTAAAAAAACAGCAAAATATATTAATTTATTTCTAAATATAATTTCAATTTTTTTTTGAAATGTATTAATTGGATATGATTCTATAAAGTTTTTTAAAAGTTTAGTAAAAATAATTGATCCAATTAGTAATAACATTGAGATTTGTCTATTTGAGGCTATTGCAAGCAGTAATAATCCACAAATCATTAAAAAATCACATAATTTAATTTTAACATTTGTAAAACTAAAAATACTTGCAAAAACACCTATAAAAAATAATATTTCTTTTTTATTAATTAAGACCAATGGTGCATGTTCAGATATACTTTTTACTGTCGTACCTTGTAATGTTTTTACTAAGTATGTATATGGTTCAAAACCAGTTGGGGTTAATAATCCAGTAATACTAGCTAATAAAAATATTATAATTAAAAATTTTATATTTTTCTTTTTTTCTAAAATCAGTTTTTGTTCTAAAAGATTTTTGAATTTATTATTAAATCTTTCACATATAATTACTGCAAAATATTCTGCAATATATGGAACATATAATAAAAAATAAAATGGCCATACTGCAAGATGAAAATTTGCAATTATTATTGGAATAATAATTAGTGCAATTGCATACCAAAGGTTTTTCTCTTCAAGTAACTTTTCTATATAAAAAATTGTAAGAATAAAAAGAATAAATGTAATTAACTGAGCTCTTGCAGCAATAAAATTTTTAAATAACATCATTGTTGTTATTGTTACTATAATAGAAATTATATAACTCTTTGATATTTTGGTATTAACATAATATAAAACACATCCTAATATTATTGAAAATAAAGATGTTAGAATATATAATCCTAAAAATCCATAATTATTATATATAATGTATGTTATTAAATCATATGCCCAGTGCGGATAAGTATATGGTAGATCAACATGCCAAGAAAAGTGATCCATCATATCTATACCATTATAAAAGATTTGTTCTCCTATTTTTATGGTATAAAAAGTATCATTTTGAAAAGTTATAGGAGTAATAACAAAAGAAATTGTTATTATTGAAAGTACTGATAATAATTTTAAAAATTTATCCGCCTTTAATTTCATAATTTTTCTCCTTTTTTATTTTTCAAATAAGTAATATAAAAAAATATATTATTCATAACTTTTAATCATTTCTTTCATGATATCTAATATTACAATTATATCAGAAAAGAATTAAAATACAATAGCGAAATATTTAAATATTATATAGAAATAATTTTAGTTATAATTTTGTGATTTTAAAAAAATTATTAAACATAAGTGAAATATTTAAATATTATATAGAAATAATTTCAGTTATACTGTTGTAATTTTAAAAAATTATTAAACATCTATATTATTAAAAAAACTATATCTACTATGCATATTATTAACATTATAGATATAGCCTAAATTTTATTTTATTTGTTTATAGATTTTTTAGATTTTTACTTGTCTTGCAACTTCTTCAGCAAAGTTTTCTTCTTTTTTCTCAATTCCTTCGCCTTTTTCCAATCTTGCAAATCTTACTATTTTTGCTTTTTTAGAATCCATTAATGCACTAATTTTGATATCTGGATCTTTAACAAATTGTTGTTCTATTAAACATATTTCCCCGTAAAATTTTCCGATTCTTCCAATCACCATTTTTTCTGCTATTTCAGCTGGTTTTCCTTCATTCATTGCTTGTGATTTCAATATTTCTATTTCTTTTTCTACTCTCTCTGCTGGAACTGATTCTCTATCTAAAAATTCAGGTTTTGCAGCAGCTATTTGCATACAAATATCTTTTGCTAACACTTCATCAGAGTTTTCCATTTCAACTAAAACAGCTATTTTACCTTCACCATGAAGATACTTAGCTACTATTCCATTAGAAGCTTCAAATCTTTCAAATCTTCTAATTGTCATATTCTCTCCTATAGTTGCTATTTTATTAGTTAAAACTTCTTGAACTGTTTTATCATTTTCAGAAAGTGATACTTGTGCTAGTAATTCATCAACTGATGCTGGATTTTTTTCTGCTACTTGTTTTGCTATATCAGATACAAATTTTTTGAATTCTTCGTTTTTTCCAACGAAATCTGTTTCAGCATTAACTTCAACAACTGCTCCAACATTACCATTTTCTGAAACATATGCGTCAACTAATCCTTCTGCAGCTACTCTATCTGATTTTTTTGCTGCTTTTGCTATTCCTCTTTCTCTTAGTAATTCAATAGCTTTTTCCATATCACCATTAGTTTCAGTTAATACTTTTTTACAGTCCATCATTCCTGCACCTGTTTTTTCTCTTAAATCTTTAACTTGGTTTGCTGTTATCATTTTTTTCCCCCTTCTTAATCCAAAAGAGCAGAGCAGAAGAGCCCTACTCTTTTAATTTAAACAAATTTATATTTTATAAAATTATTCTTCTGTTTTTGCTACAACTTCTTCCATACTGATTTGTTCTGATTTTACTTCATTGTTATCTTGAGTAGAAACTTCTTCTGCAACTTCTGATGTTTCAAAAGTTTCCCCTTGTTTTCCTTCAATAATAGCGTTTGCCATAACATCCGCAATTAATTTAACTGCACGTATAGCATCATCATTACCTGGTATAGCGTAATCAACATCTTCTGGATTACAGTTTGTGTCAACTAATCCTACAACTGGAATTCCTAATTTTCTTGCTTCTAATATAGCTATTTTTTCTTTTTTAGGATCTACTATAAACATAACCCCCGGAGTTTGTTTCATATTTTTTATTCCACCAAGATTTTTTTCTAGTTTTTCCATTTCTTTTTTTAATATAATAACTTCTTTTTTAGGTAGAACATCAAATGTTCCATCCTCTTGCATTTTTTCTAATTCGTTTAATCTTTTAACTCTAGCTGTTATTGTTTCGAAATTTGTTAGCATTCCTCCTAACCATCTTTGGTTAACAAAGTACATACCACTTTTTTCTGCTGCTTCTTTCATACAGTCTTGAGCTTGTTTTTTTGTTCCTACAAATAGGAATGTTTTACCTTGTTCTGCTTGCTCTTTAATAAAAAGATAAGCATCATCAATTTTTTTAGATGTTTTTTGTAAATCGATTATATGGATACCATTTCTAGCTTGAAATATGTATTCAGCCATTTTAGGATCCCATCTTCTAGTTTGATGTCCGAAATGAACACCTGCTTCTAGTAATTGTTTCATTGCAACTACTGCCATTTTATTTCCTCCTCTTGTTTTACTTCCATAAAGTTTCAAACATCTATCCAGACCTATATATTAAAATTTTATATAAGCACACCTTTCTAGACTATCTTTATGTGTGTATTTATAACGTTATAATTATAACAAAAAAATCCATAAATTGCAATAGTTTTTTTACTTTTTTACATTCCTAGTATGTGTCAAGTAAATGTAGGCAATTTTTTTATCTCTTTTTTAATCCTCTAATGCTAAT
>DAOOQE010000035.1:0-8862 GCA_035388585.1 Clostridia bacterium | reverse complement strand
TGTAAACATTATACCATACTTTTTAATAAAAAGGAATAGTTTTAATTCAAAAAAAGAAACAACAAAAATGTTTTTGTTCATTCCTATTGTTTTATATTTTAAAAATTTATAAGATTAATACTATATAATAAATATCTTTTTTATTATTATCAGATGTCTTTATTCTTACATTTCTAATTTTTCAGTAAAATATATTTGTGTAACTAAGTTTATTTCACATATACATTCTTCAGACAAATCAAATGAAAATATTTTTTTTGCTGGTGAATTTATTATGTGTTTAATAGCATCTATGGATGATTGACTTAATTTGATTACTGATTTATCTTGACCAGAACATGATTCACACTTTACTCCATTATCTTTTATACTAAATCCTACTAAATACTCAGAACATTTACAAATTTTACATTTTTGAACTTCTGGTGCAAAACCTAATATTGCAAGTAATCTTAATCTAAAAACAGACATTATTAAATCTAAATTTTTTTCAGTCTCAGAAATCATGTATAGTGTGTTTAAATGTAATTGTAAAATTCTAAATGTATTTTGATTTTCATATGTAACATTATTTATTATTTTAGTTATATTGACTGCGCAGTTTAATTTTTCTAAATCTGTTCTAATATTGTAAAACATTTCTATTGTTTCACAAGAATTTAAATTGTAACTATTGCAACCTTTATACAAAACATAATCTCCAAAACACAAATATTGGGTGCCCGCCATGAGCAAGCTTTTAGGCCTTCTTGAACCTTTAGCAGAGCAACCAATTTTTCCATTTGGAGTTAATATGGTTATCATTTTATCAAAATCCCCCATATTGTTTTCTGAAATTATTATCCCCTTTATTTTCATTGTTCCCATATTCATTCACCTTTAATTTTTTTTAAATCTTCTAATTTTACTATTTCCAAATAGGTATCAATATTTCCTGTGTTTTTAAAAGTATTCCAAGCTAGTTTTTTTATCATAATGTGCTCATCTCCTCATAAATGTATCTTTTGTAGTTTGAAAAAAAATATTCAGATTTTTATTATATTACTATATTTTAAATTTTTTCACAAGATTATCATTGTTTAACCAATCTTCTTTTACTTTTACCCATATTTTAAGATTAACTTTTGTCCCTATCATTTTTTCTAAATCTTGTCTTGCATATGTTCCAATTCGTTTTAGCATTGATCCTTCTTTACCAATTATTATTCCTTTATGTGAATTTCTTAAACAATAAATTGTGGCATCTATATCATATATTTGTTCTTTTTGAATTGTTTTTCTTTTTTTCATTTTCTCAGTTTCCACATAAAGTCCGTGTGGGACTTCATCATCCAATAATCTCAAAGCTTTTTCTCTTATTATTTCTTCTGCTAATTGTCTTAATGTTTGATCTGTATATTCTTCTATATCATAATATGCAGGACCTATATTTAAGTTGTTTTCTATTTCTTGTAATATATTTTCTAGATTTATTTTTTTTGTAACAGAAACTGGTATAATAGCTGTAAATTCGTATTCTTGTTTGTACAATTCTATTATTTTTGCAATTTGTTCTCTATTAACTAAATCTACTTTATTAATTAATAAAATTGTTTTTCTATTTGCTTGTTTAATTTTTTCTAGTATAATTTTGTCTCCTTTACCTATTTCTAGTGATGTTGCATCAATTACAAATATTACAATATCAACTTCTCCTATTACTCCAAATGCTGTTTCAACCATTACATCTCCTAATTTTGTTTTAGGTTTATGAATTCCTGGTGTATCTATAAAAATAATTTGTGAATTTTCTCTATTTACTATTGCCCTTATTGCTGTACGAGTTGTTTGAGGTTTATTAGCAATAGCTGCAACTTTTTCACCTACTAAAGCATTTATTATACTTGATTTTCCAACATTTGTTCTACCAACCATAGATACAAATCCAGATTTGAATTCTCCAATAATTCCACCATTAATGATTCCATTTTCTGATTTGAATTCTCCAAATTTCCCCTCCATTGATACATTTTCTGATTTGATTTCTTTCATATTTTCCTCCAATGTTATTTTTAATTTTTATTTGCAATAATTCTATTTAATTTATTATTATGCATATTTTTTTTATATATCTTATTATATATTAATATTTTTGCTGAATTTGTAAAAATTAGTAAGAAAATTTTAATTATTTTCTTACTAATTTTACTTGACAATTACTCAATTACTACTTTTGAATTCAAAGGACATATCTGAATAAAAGTATTACCATCATTTACATTTATCTCATTTCCTTCCATATCTTGATAAATGGTTTTTGAATTTCTTGCATTTTTTATACATTTTATTTCAATTGCTTTTCCATTTGTAATATAATAGCCATTTAATGTTCCTATATTTTTTAATCCTTGTCTTCCTTTTGTTTCTTTATCTGGTAATACATAATTACCTGCAAATGTTATAATAATATTTTTTGTTGTTATATCTTTGCCAGTTTTGCTATCTATTTGTTTTGTATTTTTTTCAAACTTAGTATATCTTTTAGTTTCCGAATTATATTCATATTTAACAGTAGTATTATCAGAGTATGGAATTGTTATTTTTTTTGCCTCTTTTCCATTTTCTAATTCTATTTCATTAATACTGTATTTTAAAACACTATTATTAGAAGACTTTGTTCTATATCCTAAACTTTCAGCAATTTCATATAATTTATTAATACTCGAAAAACAATTATGTGGTGCAGTTTTGCTTTTTTCTCTCCAATAATTAGCATCTTCTGTTCTTGCTTTTCCAGAATCATAATATAAGCCATTTATATTATTAACTCCTAATGTTGAAATATCACTTTGTGCTTGTGGGCTCCATCCTATATGTGCATATATTGCGTCATTTTCTAATGCATAATCTAAAAAATAATGCCTAGAGCTTCTAATTGGTCCAACAACATCCGCCTCCGAATTTTTAAATAATGCCATCAACCTTGTTTCTCCGCCTTCAACAATTATTTCATATACTATATATGCATCATTAATTGACGATTGTGGCCAAGCTTCTTTAACATTATCAATCATAACAGCAATTGGTCTTTTATCACCCGAAAATATTTTGATTTTTTTTTCTTCAACCTTTTTATTATCTGTTATAACACTTATAGTTTCAACTATATTACTTTTTTTGCCTTTTAATATTTTAACAACAAAAACTGCTATAGTAGCTAGTATTAGAATTATTAAAGTTATTATCAAAATTACAAACCATTTAGATTTCATGTTAATATTCTCCCTATAATTTATTTTATTATTATATTAAAATAATATGTTTAATATTTTTGTTGGAAAAATCAATAATCCTACTATAACAGAATTAATTGTTGCAATTAAAACTGCTCCTGCCATAACATCTTTTGCTATTTTAGCTTTTATATTATATTCTTTTGTAATTAAATCTATTGTTGTTTCTAATGCTGTATTTAACATTTCAGCGAACAATACAAAAAATACAGAAAATAGTAAACATATTATTTCTATTAATTCAGATTTTAATATTAAAGCTAAAATTATTACAATAATAGCAACGAAAAGCTGAATTTTGATATTTTTCTCTTTTCTAAAAGTATATAATACCCCTCTTACTGCGTTTTTTAAAGCATCTATAAAATTTTTACTTTTAAACGGTCTTTCATATTCTTCTTCTTTTCTAGATTCGATTTTAGAACTTGTTTTTTTATTCATAAAAAATTTTCCTTTTTAACTTTAAGATTTTTATCTAATAATTTATATTTTTAAATTTTTTTCCTTTTTAACTTTAAAATTTTTATCTACTAATTTTTAATTTTTTTAATATGTTTTCCTCTTTTTGTCGCATAATCAATTTATCATTTTCTATTATATGATCATACCCCATTAAATGGTAAAATCCATGAACAATCATATAACTTAATTCTCTTTCAAAACTATGATCATATTCTATCGCCTGTTTTTCAACCTGAGGTATTGCAATAATAATATCACCTAATACTTCTTCTGGACCTTTTTTAAAAATCGTTAAATTCTCTAATTCATTTTTTTCAAACATTGGAAATGATAAAACATCAGTTTCTTTATCTATATTTCTAAATTCTTTATTAATTTCTTTTATCTTTAATAAATCTGTAAATATAATATTTACATAAATATTTACATTGTTTAATTTTTCTTCTCTAAAACATTTATCAATAACTTTTCGAGCTATTTTTTTATGAACATCATTTTCTTCTGTATTAATGTAATTTAATTTTAAAAAAACTTTCAAATTTCTACCTCTTATCTAGTTATTCTTTTTTTTATTTTCAAAATCTTGATTTTATTAATTTTTTTACATTTATTCTTCTATTTTAATTATAAATTTAGTATAAATTCCTTCTGATATAAATTTATTAGGTATTTTACGCATTACCCCTAATTCTACAAGTTTGTCCTTATATAGTTGTATAATTTTAGAATATTTAGCCTCATTTTTTCTAACTTGTTTTAAATCTGATGAAATAAAAAGAATTTCTTTTTGTTTCTTATATTCTTTTATATCTTTTGATTTAATTTCTTCTAATTCTTTGTATCTTTTCCAGAAATCTCTATATTCTTTTCTTTCTTCTGGCTTGTCCCAATAAACTTTAGTAGATAATAATTTCAAATTATATTCATCTATTAATTCTAATAATAATTTATATGCTTTTTCTTGTTTTTTTATAACTCTTGTATCAACAATTAATGCTCTTAAATCTTTTAGCAATTTAATATAACACTGTTCTGCCACTATAAGTGGTAAACTGTGTGTAAATAATCTTCTACTTATTCCTAATAATAACATATTTTTTTCTATAACATCATTTTGATCTAATTTTCCTATTGTAAAAGTTTCAAATTGTTCATATTCTGTAGCTATTTCTCTATAAATTTTTGAATTATTATTTTTTAGTTTAAGTGGAAATATATTTGTTATATAATCTTCTAATGTTATAAATATTTTATCATATACTTCTATCTTTTGTGCTGATGTAAGTTTATCTGTAAGTTTTACAGAGTAATGTTTTATTATTCCTTTATACAATGATTCCATTTTTGAACAATAAAAACTTTTATATTTTTCTATCGCTTTTTCTTTTTCCGAATTTAATATTGATTCATAATCTAATTCTAATAAATATTTTTGTTTTCTATATTTATATTCAACATACTCATTTTCTTTTAAATGAACTATCATATAATATTTTGATAATGCATTTTTTTCAAATTCGTTTGCTGTATTATTTTTTACTTTTTTATAAATTGAATCCATAATATTTTTGTCTATTGCATCTAAATACAAACTATATGTATCCTCATATTTTTTGCTAAATGCACTTTTTTTCTCTTCGTTTTCTTCTCTTATATTTGCAACTAAATTATCATATGCTTTTAAAACATTATTTCTTTTCATCGAAATCATTATTCCATTTAATCCAATTTTTGTTGGTATCAACATTTTCGACAATGTGTTTGACAACTTAGAAAAAAAGGTTTTTTCTGTATTATAAACTCTTATACTTCTTTCTTCCACTTAAATCATCCTTTCAAAATACAATTTTTTCTTTTGCTCCAATACTTTCAAGTACTTCATATACAACTTCTACTTCTATATATTCTTTGTTTGCATTAATATTTACATACTCCTCTAAAATGTTTTTATCTTTTCCAATTTGTTTTTCGAGTATTTTTTTCCTCTATTCCAATATTTTTTGCTTCTTCTGGTGTATAAATTAATTTATGTTCTTCAAGTTCAAAATTTCATTTTTTAATATTTCAATAGGCAAATAATAATCATTAAACATTCTAATTTACCTATCCTTCTTTATTGTATCATAATTTTCAAAATTTGAAAGGGTTTTATAAAAATTTATTTTAAAATTATTTATTTTTATTGAATACCTTGTTTCCTTGTTTCCGTTTTGATTTTTTCGAACCTGATTATAATATACTTTTAGTTTATGAGAATACTTTATTTTAGCTTAAACATCTCCTTCAGCATGCATATATCTTATTCCTGTGTATTTTCCTTCAATAGAACCTTTAATTAAAATATCATTTACATTCAGAGAATCCCCTTCTTTTACTTGTGGAATTCCGTTTTGTGCACTGACTTTATATATTACAGCGGATTTTTTTGAAATTATATTACAATACTTATCTTTGTTTAAAATTTCAGGTTTTTTCTCAGCTTCTACAATTTTTATAATAGCTTTTGTTCCTTTTATTTCTATTCCTATCCATGCTATATCATCTCTTTGTAGTCTTATTGTATTATTTATTTCCTGTTTATTAATTCTATGTTTATTTTTTCCAATACTTACTCCATCATTTTCTAAAATTGTTTCTATTTCATCCTTACTTATTTTGTTTATTCCTTGTATCTCTATGTTCCATATAAAATTCGATGCAAGAATTAATGATACCCCAACTGATTTTTTTATTACTCAAAGATACTTTCGTATTTAGATTTTTAGTTTTTTCATATAATAATCTATTATTAAAATATACTAACACAAACATAAAAAATACAATAAAAATAAATAATGAGATTTTAATTTTTTTCATTTTGAAAATCCTCTATCCCTTTTTGTTCTAGCTAATTTCACTTTTCGACAAAATCCTATTGACTTTTGTAAAATTAAGTTATATATTTTTTACAAACTTATTTTTTAGGTTATTTTTTCAATTTTGTCGAATTTTACATAAAAGTTACTATGACTTTTATTAATATATATTATCTGGAGGTAGAAATATGCTAAATTTTGCTTTATGTGATGACAATCCTGGTATTGTTAACAAACTAGCCAAGATTTTAGAAGCAATTTTTATAAATAAGAACCTTCCAGGAAAAATAGTTTTAGTTGAAACAAATCCAAATAATATTTTAGATTTTATTTCTAATGATGATAGAATTGATGTTCTATTAGTGGATATAGATTTAAAGTCTAATATGAACGGAATTGATTTAGTTAATAAGATTCGTACTACCAATAAGGCGATGTATGTTATTTTTACAACTGCACATCTCGAATATGGCATTTTGGCCTATAAGTGCAAAACATTTGATTTTTTACCAAAGCCTATTACCTCTGAAAGATTACAAGAAACTATTCTTAGAATTTTTGAAGATGTTTATGATTCACCAAAGAATTTTATACAGATTGATAATAAGAAAACTTTTATTACTGAAAACTCAGTATGTTATATAAAAAAGGATGGAATGAAACTGATTTTTAAATCAAAATCTAGAGATTATAATGTTTATTCATCTTTTTCACGTTTAAGTTCTTCCTTATCTTCTAATTTTTTTAGATGTCATAAATCTTATATTATTAATTTAAATAATATTACTGATATACAACCTAAAGATAATTTGATTACTTTTAATAATAATCCTAATATCCAGTGCTATATTGGTCCTAAATATAAAGAAAGTTTAATGGAGGTTTTACAAAATGGTTTCAATTCTAAATTCAATATTGACAAGTTTAATGACAGAAAATGAGGTGATTACAAATATTATAATTGTACCACTTGCTTTTATTGAAATATTTACATCTATGCTATTATTTACACAATTACTAAATATACGTAGTACAAATACTCAAAAACTTATATATGTTATAACTTTATCAACTTTTTCTATATTTATAAACATATTTGTTCCAAGACATATAGCTGTATTTATAAATATGTTAATTTACCCGTTAGCAATTATAATTGTTTTTAAAACAACCATTTTAAAAGCAATTATAGCAGAGCTTGTACCTATTTTAATTATTGTACTTATTGAAACAATTATAGTTAACCTGTACTATGTTATATTAAATATATCTTACAATACGTTATTAACCATACCATTTTTTAGAATTTCATCTCTTCTATTAATTTACTTACTATTATTAATTTTTTATTTGATTATAAAAAAATTAAAGTTAAATATTTATATTTTTGACAATTATGATCCTAAAAACCGTATGGTATTAATAGCTGAAGCTGCATTAGGAATAGCATCAATAGGCTTACAGTTTTATTTAATTATGTTTTATGCTAAAAATTTACCTCTTTTAGTTTCAATTTTTAGTATATCTACTGTTTTTATATATTTTATATTTAACATGTATACCTTAACACGTATTACAACATTAGAAATAACAAAATTGAATTTAGAGGAATCTAAGTTGTATAATAAAACACTACAGCTGCTACATGATAATGTAAGAGCTTTTAGACATGATTTTTCAAATATAATTGCTGGAATTGGTGGTTATGTTCAAACAAATGATATGGAAGGATTGAGTAAATATTATTCTCAGCTATTAATTGACTGTCAGTGTACAAACAATTTAACTACTCTTTCTCCTGTATTAATAAATAATCCAGCAATATATAATGTTTTAGCTAATAAATATCATAGAGCAGATGAAAAAGGAATAAAAATTGAATTATCCATTTTTTATGATTTCAATAAACTAAATATTAAAATTTATGAATTAACTAGAATTTTAGGAATATTATTAGATAATGCAATTGAAGCTTCGTGTGAGTGCGATAAAAAATTTATAAATTTGATAATAAGAGATGAGGAAAAAAATAAGAGACAAGTTGTTTTAATAGAAAACACTTATTTAGATAAAAATATTAATACAGAAAAAATTTTTGAAAAAGGATTCTCTACAAAAGAATGTAATACAGGACTAGGTTTATGGCAGATAAGACAAATTCTTAAAAAAAATAATAATTTAAATCTTTACACAAGCAAAAACAATGAGTACTTTTCTCAATCTTTAGAAATTTATAACACTTAAATTTATTGTTTTGTTACTACATATTCCTA
>DAOOQE010000034.1:0-9282 GCA_035388585.1 Clostridia bacterium | reverse complement strand
TTTTATTTCTATTTTATTTTTTCTACATACTTCTACTATTTTTTCTATTTCTTCTTTTGTTTTTAAGAATACACTTCCAATCATGTCTATTTTATATTTATTACACACTTCTGCAATTTCTTTTAATTCTACGGCAGATTTTCGAAATACACTTCCTGTAATTTCTATTTTATTTTTTTTACATACTTCAAACATTTTTTCTATTTCTTCTATTGTATATTTAGAAATTGCAGCTTGTAAAACATTTTTCGGTTTTAAGTCTATAAATTTTCTTTCTATCTCTCGAATCCTTGATAATTGAACACTCAATATTGATGTTCTAGCATTTAAGTATCTTATTCCATAATTATCTAATATATAATTATATGTATTTTCAACTTCTTTTGGCTCTGTTGACAATACATGTAAACACCCTTCTACATTTGACATCGTAATATTTTGTTCCTTTAAAAAGCTCCAATTTGCCTTTACGTTTTCAACACCAAAATATAAAATACTCGGGCATTTTTCTATGTTTTTTGATACAATACTTAACTCGTCTTTTAAAAAATCTAATATTTTGCATATATCCTCATACTTTCCAGAATTTAATATATTACTATTAGTTCCAACTAAACGTTCATAATTAATTTCATATTTTTCACATATTTCTTTTAATTTTAATTCATCTATCATTTTTCATCTCCAAATTATTCATAAGTTTTTTCTAATATACTTATATCATTTTGTATTATATCTATATAGTTTTCACCTATTTCTTTTATTAACTTTTCTATCTTTTCATTAAAAGCTTTTGGAAAGTGCATAAACATCATTGGACATCTTTCAAATATCCCTTCTACATCGTCAAATTTTAGCTTTTTTAATGTTTGTATATTTGTTTCTATAATATCAATATTACTTAATATTATATTAATAATATCATCTCCATATATTTCTTTCATATTTTCTAAATTCACATTTAAATTCATACTTTATCTCTCCATATTTCTTTAATACCTTTAATATTAATATTTATCTCTTATATATAAATAGGTAAACCATTCTAGAATTTTGTTCCTAAGTAAAATCTCTTATTATCTTTCTTCGAATTATATAATTAATATTATTTGTATTTTCCCATATTTATTTTTTCAATATATTTCTTAATTTTTTAAAAAATTCTAAAATACTATTCTTTTTCTTTTCAATCACAGCTATATTTGTTTCTTTAGTATTCATATTTATTTTATCTTTTTTCTCAAAAAGATTTTTAGTATCATATTGCTCTAGTATTTGTTCTTCTCGTAAAGCTTGATTATTCTTTAATTCTTTAATTTCTTTATTTATTTGTACTATTTTATCGTGATTTATTATAAAACGTTCTTTTAAATCAAGTAATATTGAGTCATTTTCATCAATTTCATCTGATTTTATTTTTTCAAGTTCATTACATAATTTTTTATATTCCTTTGTTTTTAATTCAAGCTCCATGGTAAGCCCGAACAAGTTTAGTTTGATTTAAGTTCATAATCATCTATCGATCCCTCCATTCTCTATTTCTTTTTGTTTTCTTTCATAAAGAATGTATTGTTCATGTTTCATAGCGTCTTGAAATTCATATTCAGACGGTACTGTTAGATTTGACGTTGCTTTTTTAAACTCCTCAACTTGCCTTTTTAATCTATTATATCCCATTCCAGTATTTACTTGTTCAATTGGCTTATCTGGATTTAACTTATCATACTTTTCAATAAATGCTTGTAAACCCCTTTTAAAGGCTCCAAATATCATTTGTCGTTCTTGTTCTTCTTTTGATGTTTCCTCTACACAGTACCTACCATTAGCTGCTTTATCTTCATTATTTCTATATCTTTCATTAAGTTCAAAATCATTTATAACAGCATATCCATTTGATCTATTTAAATACATTGTTCCTTTAGAAATTATTTCCTCTTTCGAATTTCTAATAACTAAGTTTTGAACATCTAATGCTTCAACACTCGCCTTAGCAATATTTTTTCCATAATAACTACTTGTTATAGTTCCACAACAACTACAGAATAGTCCCATTATACTATTGTGTGGATCATTTTTATTAAGCCATTCATAAGTAAATTGCTTTTTATAAAGTTCCTCTATTATTTCTTTTCCACTAGTAAGCTCTACTTCGGTTTGATTTTTAATTCTTTCTATACTTTGCAAAATAGTATCTTCCTTAACTTGCTCTCCTAATATGTGTTCTGGAACATTATTTTGCTTAGCCTTTTGCCTTAATTTACTAGCTGCTTGAAAAACTTCTTGTGATAACCCTTTGCCAGCAAATAGCTCTGCAATATCAGCGTTTTCTCTTGTTATACCAACATATTTATTGCTTAAATAAAATTTCTTTAAAGCTTCTTCCCAAGAAATTTTTATTGGTTTCCCATTTTCGTCCAAACAATCTCTGTATGATTTTGCATTATCAAAATTTGACATTACCTTTATATACATTCCTGGGTAATTTCTTTCTAGCGCCATAATCATTTCTAAATTTTCAAACTTTCTTTTATCGCTTTGTAATGATATAAATTTTAAAAAATCTTGACTTGCAGGTGCATCAATTGGCATTGAGTCAAATAACCCATGATATTGACCGAAGTTTCATTTCATCTGTTTTTAATAGTTGTGTTAATACAGCTACTGCTTTTTGCGCTAAAATAACTTCCGTTTCTCTACCATGCTTATCTAGCATTTTTTCTGTACTAAAACATCCTAAATTTTCAGCAAACTTAAAGAAATCTAATTTTTCTTCTTCTGGAAAATCAAATAATAAATCATTTATATTTGGGATTTCATTTTTAAAAAATCTAAAATCTCTATTCTCACAAAATGAATTTATCTTTCCATTATCTATAATTGCTAATCCATATACATAAGGTATCCTAAACTTACTTTTATTTAACTTTTCTGATAAGTTATAAATTTCTTTTAAATTACTATTTTGAACTAATATATTATAATCAAATCCTATGAATGGCCTTGATATTTTTTCAAGTTCAACTATTTTTTCAATATTCTCTTGATTTTCTGGTAATTCCTGACTAAAAATAAGTTTTCCAGTTTTTTGTCTATATGCATATTTGAATTCTAGTCCTTCAAAAGCTCTTTTTCCAACATATGTTACTTTAGAATGAATAGTCAACTTTTTTAACGATATACATCCATTGAATGCATCATCTGGTATCTCTGTTTCGCTATCTGGTATTTCATACTCATGAATCGGCTCTCTTGATAAATTAAATCCTTCATTTAAAAAATTGCATTCTCCTGTAAAATTCCCACCTTTATCTGCACCAAATTCTTGATTCCCATTCTCTGTTATATTTCTAACATCTATACCATTAAAAAATCCACGAATCATACTATTTTGCCACATCGTAGAGTTATCATCATCAAATTCTATATAAAAAGGGAAATTTGCAGTTATTACTTCATCTGCTTTTAAATCAAAATATCTGGCTTTTCCTGTTCCTTTTGGATTTATTGCTTTAGGCATATCGTTCCAGTTTTTTATTTTAAAAGAAATCGGTTTTACTTTGCACCAATAAACTGTGCCATCTTCTCCAGAAATTGTGCCATCTGAATATTGTGTATCTTTTCTATTAGTATTTGAAATAACACGTGCATATCTTTTGCCTTTATATTCATATTCGGGACTATGCTTACCAGCATAATCTTTATAACTTTCTTTTTGACCATTGACAGAATACCATCTTCCAGTTGCTAGTATTTGGTCCTTAATTTTTCCACCATTGTATAATAATTCTAAAGTTCTATTCAATTTTTCTTTTACTTTTGTTTTTGGATATTCTCCAATTTGCAAAGTATGATAAATCACTTCGCCTTTTTCGTTTTTTTCTTCTCTTATATCTAATAAAAGATTTTTGTTACCAATGAATGAGTTTAGGTTGGATGGAAAATTATAATGCAAAGACGGGCACAACCCAGCATTACTATGGAGACCCGGATATGCTTTACTTATATCACCATTACTTTTGACAAAGTAGATGTTATGTTTATTATTGGAAGAGCGGAGCCAAAACCATGTAGTTTCCTTACCATTATGTGTTGTATAGTCCTCACTTGTATAAGCGTTATTCATTTTAGCATAATCGGTAGGAGAAACTCTTCTTTCTTCATTTGTGAGTTCCCCACCAAATTGTTCATCATAACTATCAAGATAAATTAAATCCTCAGTGTCAAATTTTTCATTTCCTGTCTTTCCATTTTCATCTGTATTACTTATTTTTGTCGGAATGATTTGACTTCTTAAATCTTCACTTTTCACTAATACTCCTTATAAAAATAAATTATTAATCTTTTTCATTTTTATTATATAATAAAAAATAAACTAAATATACTCTTTTTATAATTTATTTATATTTTTTATGTACGTTCATCTTATCCCTTGTTTTTATGACTAGTGACATACATTTTCTCATTTACAAATACTAAATTAATTCTTAATTAGATTTTTAAGGAATAAATAAATTCTTAAATACCATTTTTCTTTTTTTATCAATATTAAAGATTCTTCTTTAATTTCTTCTTTTATTATTTCATTTTTTTTAAATACTTCTTCTGCATTATATTTCTCTATTTTTTTATTTTCTAATTTTTTTCTATTATTATTTTGATTTGCAATTATTTTTGCTTTTTGTTCATCAGTTGCCCAATAATCTCTAAATAAAATTGCAATAATAATTTTTGTTATTTTTAATACTTTTTGTTCTTCCAGTGTTTTTTCTGGATTATATTTAAAGTAATAATTTTTATCAGAATTTTCTTCATACACCTTGATTAATTCATTTGGTATTTTATTGTATTGTTCTTTTGAAATATATTTTAAAATTTCCAAAACTTCACTATATGCATTAGCATATTTTAAATCAATCATATTTAATATTCCCCTTTATTATTTAATTTTTTCCTTTGATTTTTGTAAATCATTTTGTACTTTTTCTAATTTATCTAATAACTCTATATCTTCTAATTCACCTATTACTTCTTCTCCCAATTTTTGTGTACTTATATTTCCTACATACTTTTCCACTCTTTTTTTGTAGTTTTTTCTAGACAACCCAAAAATTGAATTAAAAGATTTTCTATCACTTTTTATAACTTCCTCACCTATATTTTTGATAAAATCGTATCTTTCTTTTATTTCATCCAATGTAAGGACTAAAATAGAATGGCTTGTAGTTAATGTCTCCAAAACCTCAATTTCCTGTAGAAATGGAAGGACTTTTTTTAAATTTTTATTATTCTTAGAAATTATTAACGGTTTTAAATAATCAAATCCATAATTAACCTTTAAAAATTCTATATTTTCCGCTAGCTCTTCTGCTGATCTATGAAATACACTTCCTGTTATTTCTATTTTATTATTTGTACATATTTCTACTATTTTTTCTATTTGTTCAGCTGTTTTTAAAAAAACACATCCTGTTATTTCCATTTTGTTTTTTTTACATACTTCTATTATTTTTTTTATTTCTTCTGCTGATTTATGAAATACACTTCCTGTTATTTCAATTTTATTATTTGTACATACTTCTATTATTTTTTTAATTTCTTCTGCTGATTTTAAAAATACAGTTCCTGTTATTTTTATTTTATTATTTGTACATACCTCTACTATTTTTTCTATTTGTTCCGCAGATTTATTAAATACAGTACCTGATATTTCAATCTTATTTTTCACACATACTTCCACTATTTTTTCTATTTCTTCTGCTGTTTTTAAAAATACACTTCCAGTTATCTCTACTTTATGTTTTTTACATACTTCTACTATTTTATTTATTTCTTCTCCTGTTTTTAAAAATACAGTACCCGTTATTTCTATTTTATTATTTGTACAGACTTCTGCTATTTTTTCTATTTCTTCTGCTGATTTATGAAATACACTTCCTATTATTTGTATTTTATTTTTTTCACACACTTCTATTATTTTTTCTATTTCTTCTGCTGATCTACGAAATACTCCTCCCGTTATTTCTATTTTGTTTTTTTTACATACTTCTATTATTTTTTCTACTTCTTCTGCTGTTTTACAAAATACACTTCCTATTATTTCTATTCTGTGTTTTTTACATACTTCTATTGTTTTTATAATTTCTTCTGCTGATGAAAGAAATACACTCCCTGATATTTCTATTTTATTCTTTTTACATACTTCAGCTATTTTTTCTATTTCTTTTGCAGATTTTTGAAATACACTTCCTGTTATTGCTATTTTATTATTTTTACATACTTCAACTATTTTTTCTATCTCTTCTGCTGATTTATGAAACACAGTACCTATTATTTCTATTCTGTTTTTTTTACATACATTAGCTATTTTTTCTATTTCATCTGCTGATTTTTGAAATACACTTCCTGTTATCTCTATTCCAAAATTTTTAGATACTTTAGCTATTTTTTCTATTTCTTTTGCTGTTTTAAAAAACACTCCGCCAATTATTTCTATTTTATTATTTTTACATACTTCTATAATTTTCTCAATTTCTTCTGATGAGTTATGAAATACACTTCCTGTAATTTCTATTTTATTTTTTTTACAAACTTCTACTATTTTTTCTATTTCTTCTTTTGTTTTTAAGAATACACTTCCAATCATGTCTATTTTATATTTATTACACACTTCTGCAATTTCTTTTAATTCTACGGCAGATTTTCGAAATACACTTCCTGTAATTTCTATTTTATTTTTTTTACATACTTCAAACATTTTTTCTATTTCTTCTATTGTATATTTAGAAATTGCAGCTTGTAAAACATTTTTCGGTTTTAAGTCTATAAATTTTCTTTCTATCTCTCGAATCCTTGATAATTGAACACTCAATATTGATGTTCTAGCATTTAAGTATCTTATTCCATAATTATCTAATATATAATTATATGTATTTTCAACTTCTTTTGGCTCTGTTGACAATACATGTAAACACCCTTCTACATTTGACATCGTAATATTTTGTTCCTTTAAAAAGCTCCAATTTGCCTTTACGTTTTCAACACCAAAATATAAAATACTCGGGCATTTTTCTATGTTTTTTGATACAATACTTAACTCGTCTTTTAAAAAATCTAATATTTTGCATATATCCTCATACTTTCCAGAATTTAATATATTACTATTAGTTCCAACTAAACGTTCATAATTAATTTCATATTTTTCACATATTTCTTTTAATTTTAATTCATCTATCATTTTTCATCTCCAAATTATTTATAAATTTTTTCTGTTTTTCTAACAACTCTATTTCTTCTAATTCATCTTTATTTTTTTTAGATTTTTCATAAACTACTAATTGAAAAAATATAATAGAAAACAAACCTGGAATTTCAGCATATCCTGCGTTTATTTGCTTAAATACTACACACGCTGCACCTATAAAAGTTAAAACCATAAAAACAAAACTTAAAATTATAAATACTTTTTCTTTTTTCATAACAACTCCCTCTAAATTTATTTCGAATAAAATTTTACCTATTCACAAAAATTTTTTTAAGCATTAAAAATATCTTTGTCAAATTCTTCTAATTTAATATTAGTATCCAATAATTCTTTAAATTTACTAATTCCTGTTTCTATATTTTCTTTATCTTAAATTACTAAATTTAAACTTTCTATTTCTTTTTGTATAATTTCTATTTTAATATCATACTGTTCTTTTTGTTTTTGGTATAATTCTTTGTAAATTATACCATTTAATAAAAACTCAATCAAGCTATGAGACTCATTTTCAATATTTTCTAATTGATTTTGTAATTTTTGCAATTTTATTTGTTAATTATTATCTTGCATTGACTTTTTCATATTTTTTACAAAATCATCTACCACCAATTTATTATTATTTGTAATCAGTCTGTATACATCTAAAAATACATTTTCAACTATTTCTTCTTTTATTATTTTACTTTCTTTGCGAAATCTTCTGTTTTAATAACTCCAACTGTGTATTCAATTAAATAACTTTTTAAATCTTCATCTACTTGTCCTAAATTATTTTTTAAATATTTATTTATTAATGGCATTATTTTATCTATAATTTTTATTAATTCCTCATTATTATTTTTTGTTTTTAATAATTTATAATAAAAATTGGAACTATTCAAAAAAGATCTTTAGACAAATCTATAGAAGTAAAAAATTATTTAAAAAAATAATTAAAAATTATTGAAAAAAAATATATAGTTGTATATGATTAAGAAGATAAATTTTTTATAACAAATTTATTAAAATACTATATAAAAGGAGAAAAAAATGGAAAATCAAAAAAGAAATATTGGTTTAATTGCTACAATAATTATATTGATAATAATTATTATAGTAATAGGAGGTTATAGTTTAATTCTATTAAATCAAAATAAGGAAGAAAGTAATAAAATAACAAATAAAGTTTCTCAAATAGAAAATACATTAAGTAATATAACAACAAATACTAATCCAACAAATAATACTATGACAAATACACAAGCAAATACTACAACAAAAGTTTCAGATATACAAAAAGTAACAGGAGCAGGGTATTCTGCAATTTTATATTCAGATAATACAATAGAAATAAAAATTACAGATTTAACTGTTATTCTTGATGAATATAAAAATTTAAATGATAAAACTTTTACAGTTACAAAAACTTCAGGTACTATATCAAGGATGTATGCAGGAAATAATGGTAGTGGTGTAGATCCTGTTTTAGTACTAATAATGGAAGATGGTACAGTTGAAAAAATTAGTGTAATAAAGCAAATACTAGATTCAAAAGGAAAAATTACAAGCTTTAAAAGTGAAGGTAAAATATCAGGTTTAACAAATGTAATAAGTATAACAAAAGGAATTAATGATACAACTCAAACAGATTGTATGACAGCTATTACAGAAGATGGAACACAGATAGATTTCTAGATATAATTTTAATTTAGTAAAAATCAACTATAGTATTATAAAAACTAATTAATGAATGTAAGATGATAATTAATAGGTGAAAATTTAATAATATTTTATTATCAATATAAGAATTTAATATTAAAGAGTATTAATATTAATAGTTGTAGTAATTTAAATTTTGGTTCAATGTCAATAGTTGGGGTGCAATTCAGAAATGAGTTGTCATCTCTTTCTTTTTTCAGTTGCCTTCTAAAATATCATATCTTCTAAAAGCTAAAAATTCATTTATACTTTAATTAAATTCTTCCATTAGAAAGACTTTTTATGAACGAATTGACTTTCTCCCAAAATATTATAGAACAACA
>DAOOQE010000033.1:0-9382 GCA_035388585.1 Clostridia bacterium | reverse complement strand
ATATTTAATAAAGGTGTTGAGAAAATGATATTAACAGAAGGTATTATTCATATAGAAGATTTAGAAAATAAGAAATTTATCCAATGGGTTGATAATATTATAAATCCAGATGAAACTTTATTATAGAGTGTAAAAGTTGATGGAGTTTAGAATATATCATTCTCTATTATAGAAGATAAAATTTATTAGTGCAGAATTTCTAAAAATCAAATAGAATTAAAAAAAGATTATACAGAATGGGGAAAAACTTATATTTATAATAATATACGAAGTTAGCATAAGTTTATGTCTGAAATATACAATAAAAATAAATAGATTTTTGAAAAATATTTTCCAAAAGAAAAGAATTATTCTTTTGAATGCGAAATAGTACCACCATTAAATGGAAATATATTATATTATGGAAATAAATATGGTATGCTAATTATTATAAGACCTCTTGGTGGTATAGTTATTTTAGATAACAAAGAGTATGAAACAGAAAAATTAAACGAATAGACTTTTGATATTTTTATAGATGAGCTATTAAGCAAAAATTCTGTTTTTACATTTAAAATAAAACAGTATGAATTAGAAGAAGTTAATGAAAAATCAGTTAATTTATTTTCTGTTGTTAAAGAAGAGTCTTGGACATTATCAAAAATAGAACAAGTTAATAATTATCCTGAATTTTAGAATAAAGAGGTATTTAATCAAATAAAATAGGAATTAAATTCTTTTAAAGATTTTATGAATTAGAAAAATAAAGATATACCAGAATATACAAATGATGAAGCTTGTAATTTAAAATTAAATAGTATTCCAATAAGTAAAAGAGATCAATATAAAACATAGATGTCAAATATTATAGAGGAAATGTTTAATAGAAAAACAAAAATTAAATAGTTATTATTAAAATCAATAAATAAAAATTTAGAGGATAAATTATATAACAAAAATGATATTGAAGGAGTTGTATTTAGAGATTCAACAAATAAAGATGAAATGGTTAAACTTGTTGATAGAAATTATTTTTCTGAATTAAATAAATTTTTTTGGAGTCCAATAGAAAACATAACAAAATATGATAAAGAAAACGATCAGCCAGCAATAAAAACAATATTTAGACAATAGATCAATGATTTAATAATTGGAGATTAGAATAAAACATTAAAATCAGAATTACCAGAACTAACATATAAATCAATAACTTCTTATCTTTATAATAAATATAACGATAAAAACCAAGAAGTAAAAGAAATTTTATCAAAAATATTAGAAAAATAGCAAGAATCTTTAGATAAAATTATACAAATAGAAAAGAAGTTTAAAGAAGATTATCTTGGTAAAAAACTAAATATTACAGTTGAAAAATATGAAGAAGAAAAAGAAGTGTCTTTTTCCCCAGTTTTATATAATAGAACAGTTGAATCTCTATTAAATGAAAAGAAGTATTATTTATATTATATTGATATAATTAATGGAAAACAAAATAATTTGATTAAATTAGTAACAATAATTGTATTTTTATATTTGAAAGATGCAAACGAAAATGAAATCATTAATTTGATTTCAGAAGAAAGTGGGGATACAGACAATGGCAATACGTGATTCAATAAAGAAATTTTAGAAAGCAATTTTTAATAGAGGAACAAAAAATGTTGTAGATTCTGAATTACAGCAGAAAATTTTTAATTATACAAAAGATAAAATAGAGCAAACAGTCGAAGATCAGTATTATGGGCTATTAAGTAGTAAAATATTTGGCGATGTCAATGATTAGATTCAGAAATTTTCTCAATTTGATTATTCAAGATATATTCAATAGAGATTATCAAGATATATGGAGTATGAACTCATATAGTAGAAAATACCAGAATAGAATAATTAGGTTAAACTTGTATATGATTTAGTTATAAATCCAGAAATATATACATCTGAATTTATAAATTTTGATATGAACACAGAAGAATAGATACAAGAATTTGAATTTAAAAAAGATAATGATGGGTTGCTTCAAAAAATTAATGTTAATTTATAGGATTATTTAAGTATATATGCAAGAAGAAATAAAATTTATCCAATTATAAAACAAGCTATTCATAATTAGTTGTTTTATGGTGATGGATTTATAGAAATATCAGACCCAATATTATCTAATAAAGATGAATAGAATATTGTATCAAAAAAATTAAATAAAGATTTATTCGTTTCTAATTATTTAACATACAATTCACTATCACCAAAACAAGTTTTAATATTGCAATTAGATAATGTATGTCTTGGTTATTTAGTTCTTCCAAAAGATATAAATAATGAATTATTAGATGAAACAAGATTAAGTTTAGATTTTTTAACATTCTTATTAAAAGAATTAGATGTTGAAAAATTTAAAAACTTTACTAATATTTAGGTATTTAAAGAATCAGTAGACAACCAAGATATTATGTTTGAATCTATAATGGATTTAAATGGTTAGAGTAATAAATCAACTGCAAAATAGTTTGATGATATTCGATCCGTATTATTAAATGATTCTTTTCAAAGAGCAAATTTTTAGGAATTATTAAAAGAATAGACAGTCAATTCTTAGATGCTAAAAGATAAATTTACATTGCAATTCCAAATTGATTTAAATCCATATATGGGAAATAAAACACAAAGTGGAGAAGATAAAAGAATAGAATAGTTAATGGATATTGATCCAAATTATGGGAGCATATTAAAAAATAGAATGGTTAGATATATTTTACCAGATCATATTTAGCATTTTACTTTAACTGATTATAAATATTATCCATATGGTTAGGGGTTATTAGATTCTGTTAGGTCTATATAGTCTTTAATATTATTATTAGAATATTAGATGATCATATACAGATTAACAAAATAGCCAGATAGAAAAAAGTATGTTGTAGACGTAACTGGAATTTAGAAAGAAAAAATACCTGAATATGTTAACAGAATTAAAAATGAATTGAAATCACAAAAAACTATTGATGTTAATGGTACATTACAAGAAAATCTTGATTTAATTACATTGATGGAAGATTATTTTATATTGAAAAAGAATGGGAATGAATTATTAAATATAGAAAACGTAGAAGGATAGCAAATGCAATAGTGGTATGATGATATGAAATATTGGCATGATAAATTACTATCATCTTTGAAAATCCCCCCTTCCTATTTAGGATATAATGAAAATTTAAGTGGACAATAGACAGTATTAACTTTACAAGATCACAGAATGTAGAGGCAGATTATACATCTTCAATAGGATTTGAATGAAGGAATTAATCAATTATTCTTAAACAGTTTTAATATTTTATCAACAATAAATAATAAAAGAACAACATATTTAGTAGATAAGACTATTAAAGATATGCTTAACCAAGAAGAAATTGTTTGTAAACTATTTTAGCCTGTATAGCTTGAGCAAAAGGAAAGATAGGAAACAATATCTTAGAGATTGGATCTAATAAGAAGTATAAATGAAATGACAGGGTTTAGTGTAGAAAATTTATTGAATTATTTCAAAGTATTTACATCTACAGAGTTATAGAATTTTAAAGAAACTATAGAAACTGAAGAAGATGAAGAAGAAAAAGAATAATGTAAAAATAATTTTTCCATTAAAAAGAAATTACGTAAATTTTTAGTTAAATTAAGTGAATAATAAAATTAGAGATGGTGATAATACATGTCAAAAATGATTTTAAATGAAGTTAAATTATATCAAAAACCAATTATAACAGAATCTGTTTCTGTTAACAATAAAGAAAAACCTAAAAAATTTAGATTAAATCTTATTGAATGCGATGTATAGGGTGCTAATAGACGAATCTATCCACTACAAGAAATGGAAACTTAGATTTCTAATATTCAAGAAAAAATTTCAAAACGTTAGTTAGTTGGAGAACTTGACCATCCCCATGGTGATGAGAGATCAGGGCTTGTATATTTTAAAGAATAGTCCCATTTAATTACTGATATTAAAGTAGACAAAAATAATAAAATTGTTGGTGGAGAATTTGAAATAATTCAAAATAATCCAAATGGGTAGATTCTTATGAATCTAATAGAACAAGATATTTCTATTGGCACAAGTTTGAGATAGTCTGGTGAATTAAGATAGGCAAAAGGAAATTATATTGCTGAATCATTAGATATTATTACATGGGATATTGTTTCTAATCCGTCATATCCAATTACATATTTTACAAAACAAAATTTAGTAGAAAACATGAATTATTTAATAGATAAAAATAAAGAAATTATAGGTAATACAAAATAGTTATAGAAGTTGAATGATATTATTTTATTTAAATTATTGGAAAATGATATTAAAAATGATACTTCTATAAAAGAATCTGAAATTAAACAATTAAAATAGTTTATTTAGCGTGAAGTATCATAGTTTAGAAATAAAATAATTATGTAATAAGGAGTTATGACAATGACACCAGAAGAAATCAGAAATTCTGAATTGTCTTGGGAAACATACTCAGGCAATCCACAAAATAAAATGCAAGATATCCCAGAAAATTTTGAGGAACCAAATACATCAGAACTCTATACTATTTAGAATACAATATATGATTTATAGAAAGAAAAAGTTATAACTAAATAGAAAGAAGCAGGATTAGATATAAATTTTGTAGATGCTATTGAAAAAACTTTAAATGGTGAAACTAATGCAAATGAAGGGGTAACATCACAAAAGTCTGAAACAGAAACAAATATACTCATACAACCAGAAGAAGTTGAAAAAGAGGATTTAGTATTAGATTTGGAAAATCAAACAGATTCTGATTCAGATGAAAATATGCAGTTTATTGAATCTTAGACAAAGAAAATAAAAAAAGAACTTATTGCATTGATAGAGAGTAATATAAAATCAAATAAAAATACTAAAGTTAAAGAAGTTAAAAAAAGAATTATGGAATCATTAGAAACAAATCTTATTACAGAAAATAATACTACTGAAAAAATATATTTTTTGGAAAATGGTAATTACATAGTTTCTATACCAACAAAAAATTTTAAAAAAGAATTTAAAAATAATGAAAATGATTTAAGTATTATGTATGATATCGTTAATGCAGTTACAAGTGGTAAAGGTATTCCTGTTGATATACAATCTGATGAATTAGATTTAAATTCTGTAAAAAATTATGTAGCATATGATTTTAATACATAGTTAAACTTAGAAAACCAATAGGATAACAATTAGAATCAAGCAATCATAAAATGGAATGATTTCATAAAATTTAAAAATATATAGGAGTAGACAACTATGAATAAAAATAATATTGTAAAAGAGTAGAGTGAGAAAATGGATAAAATTCAAACATTAACAGATGAACTTAAAATCATTTATGAAAAATTAACAGAATAGAATAAGAATTATATGGAAAATCCATCTGATCAAACAAAATAGTAGAAAGACACTTTGGTAGATAGTTTTGATGCAAAAGTAAAAGAATTGGATGAATAGAAAAAAACTTTGCAATAGGAATAGAAAACCACTAATAAAAAAGTTATTAAAGAAGAATAGGAAAATTCTGTTGAACCAGTATCAAAGCCATTTACAGAAACCCCAGAATCTGAGATTGAAGAGGAACCTTCTGAAATTGATAATAATGTTAAAGAACTGTTTTATATTTTGGATTCTGATTTATTTGATGGTTGTTTCTTTAAATCAAAAGCAGATATCGAAAGAATAATTCCAATGCTTTCAAAATCAAAAGAATACACAATTATGTCTGATAAAACACAAAAACCAGTTGGAAAAATTAGTTCTGGTTAGATGGATTGGTCAAATATAAGTGAAGTTTAGATTGAATCTAATCAAATTAAAAAATCTAAAAAAATTATAAAAGAAGCAGATGAAGATTTTGAATAGGATGTTGAGGATACTGCTGAACTTGAACCAGAATAGGGAAAACCTGAAATTCAAATTGATTCTATTTAGGCAGAAGTAACAAAACAAATTGTTAGTAAAATTGAAGAATTACTTAATAATACATAGGAACAATTGGGGGATAAAGTTTAGAATAATGTTTCTGATTCTTTGGAAACACTTGGATAGAAAAAAGAAGATACACAAGCTATTTAGGGTGAAATTGAGCCAGAACCAATACCTGAGCCTGAAACTCCAGACGAAACACCAGAAGAACCAGAATCTGGTTCAATGGAAGACATAAAAGATAATACTGAAAATAGTTTCAATCCTGATCTTACAACAGATGACATTTTAAATGAAGAACCTAAAGATGATGAGGACGACGAGGAAGAGGAAGAAAATTTAGAAGAATCTTATTCAAAAGATGGAAATACAATATTAAATGAATAGTTTATGCGTTTGTTTGATATTGAAAAGAAAAAAGAAGTAAAAGAAGTTGCAACACCAGCAACAAAAGATGTTTCTATTAAAGATAGCTCAAAACTTTTGAATACATCAAAAATTAAGACAGTATATCCAGACGAAAATTCAAATTTTAAAAACACACTTAATTCAATTGAAAAACTGTAGTGAAAAACTTAATTAAATAATAATAGGGGGATTAAAGTTATGGCAAATTTTTCAAGTATGTACGAGAAAAACAAAAGTTTGGAAGATAATTTTGCAAAGGTTGTTACCACAGATACCCTTTGGGATTAGCTCAAGAAAAGAATTATTACAACTGAATCAAAGACACTTACAAGTCCTAAAATGCAAGCACAGTTTAATATGGTTCTTGAAAATGAAAGAAAATACCTTTTGACAGAAGCTGTTAACTCACAATTTGATGTTGCGAAAGTTTCTAAGGTTATTCTTCCATTGGTTAGACGATATTGGCCTATGCTTATTGCTAATGAGATTGTTTCCACACAAGCTATTTCATAGCCTACTGGATTCATTAGAAAATTGGTTGTAAATTATTAGAATACACAACTTCCTGGGATCGTTCCTTTGAGTGGTTAGAACATTCCTGTTTCTGCTGCACTTGTTTCTGCTGAAAATGAAATCAACAGCACAAATGATACACAATCATGGGTTAAAACAGGTCTTTCAACAAAGATTGCCCTTGGTAGTGTAAAACTTTTCTTGCAGAATACTGTTGTTGGAGATTCTGGTTCTTTCTTAGACCCTGAATATATTTAGTCTGATGATGGGCTTGGAAAGATTGTTGGTGATGGTATTATTGGATCAGTTGACTATGAAAATGGTGTTCTTGCAATTTATACAATTGAAAAACTTAGAAAAGCATAGTCTACTGGTACTTGGACACTTAAAGTTGAATACTCAAAAGATTGGGTTTCATAGGAAAATTCTGATTTCAATGGTAGAGAAGTTACTTTTGAAATCTCTAATGAATAGGTTACCGTTTCTAATAGAAAGCTGAGAGCAAAATGGCACCCTGAATTTTGGGAAGATGTGTCTGCTATTGATGGTCTTGATGCTCAAGTTGAAATGTATGATAATATTGCTAATATTTTAGCTCAAGAAATCAATGGTCAGATTCTGAATGAATTGTTTAATGGATAGAGCAAGAGTAATTATGTTACTTGGGATAAACAGCAACCCGCATCTGCTTTCTATGGAACAAGAAAAGATTGGTATGAAACATTAATGATTAAGATAAATGAACTTGCATAGACAATGTAGACAAGAACTAACATTGCTGAACCTAAGATTATGGTTATGCACCCAACCGCATTGTAGATTCTTAGAAGTTAGCTGTAGTCCTATGGGGCTTCTTCTATTACCCCTCTTGGAGAAGAAAACGTATCTGTTGGATATTCTAAGTTTGATGTTAATGGTGGAACTTATAAAGTTTATACATCTAATTTGGTGCCCACAGATGAAATTCTTATGGTTTATAAGGGTTCACGTATTGAGGAATCTGGTTATGTTTATGCTCCTTACATTCCTTTGACTGCTGTACCTTGGACTGAAAGCACAGGGCAAATGGGAATTGTTTTCCATACAAGATATGCTACTCATATGTATCGTAATGATTGGTTTGGAAAACTTAAAATTTTGAATCCTACTGCCTGAGAATAAGATATAAATAAGATAAAGACCATCTTAACCATCTTAGATGGTCTTTATTTTTAATTCTGAATTACACAGAAAAACAACTTTCACAAGAATTTTTGATTAACTTAACAGGAAGGTGATGATTAATGGATAAGCAAGACATCAAGTTTGGTGTATATAAAGATGTAAATTTCATGATCAATTCTGATGTATTTTATTTTAAGCAAAATGAAAAATATGATACATAGAATTTTAATTAGAAATATAAAGATTAGTTGTTATATTATATCACTAAAAATCCAAATGTATTTTATGAAATAAAAGAAAAAGAATCTATTGTTAAAACAACTATTAAAGAAATAGAAGATATTAAAAAAGTTCAAATTGAAGAACCAAAATTAGAAACATCTTCATATGTAGATGTAGATAAAAAAAATGAAGATATTATTGAAATTGAAAACATGACTAAACAAGAATTAATTAAGCATTATGTTGATTCTGGTAAAATTCAAGATGAAGATACAGCAAAATATCAAAAAATGAGTAAAGCAAATATTCTAAAACAGTTTGAAGGAGCCAATTGAATTAAATGAGTATTATACCACATGAAGAGGTATAGAGATTTCAATATATAAAAGATAATTTGCTAAACTCTCTTGGATTTCCAGTAATAAATGTAGAACTAACATCTGAACAAATAGACATGTAGATAAACAAATAGAGATTGTTTTATGCTAAGGAAAACCCATATATGGGTGTTTATATATCTGAATCATTCGATCCTCTTCTTGATGTGTATTCTGTTAGAGTTCAAGATTCATTGGGTAGAAATATTACTGGGGTTAAAGAAGTTTATAGAGAAGATGATAATTTTCATTTATTTAATTCAATGTATAAACCTTATTTTCTTATTGGTAATATTCAATCTATGGTTGAAACCTTTTCCTATTATGATATGGTTAAAAAAGTATTACGAATTGATCCTGAATGGACTTGGGATGAAAGAACCTATACTTTAAAATTTTATAAAAAATTTGATAATAAATCTAAAGTATTGGTATTTTATTTTTATTTCCCATTGTTAATTGATATAGCAGAATCAGATATAATGTGGATATTAAATTACTCTATATAGGAAGCGAAAGAGGTTTTGGGTCGAATACGTAGCAAAATATCAAGTTTACAGACAACTGTAGGTCAAATACAACTGGATGGTTCTACACTTCTTTAGGAGTAGTAGACATAGAAGAAAGAACTTGAAGATGAAATGAAGAACCGTCATTCACATTTTATAGAACCTATTTCAATTTTTTAATACTAATATTAAAGGGGGATTTTTATGTAGGCTGTAGTTAAATTATCTGTCAGTTATGG
>DAOOQE010000032.1:0-9410 GCA_035388585.1 Clostridia bacterium | reverse complement strand
AAAAATAGTAGAAGTATGTAAAAAAAATAAAATAGAAATAACAGGAAGTGTATTTAACAATTCAGCAGAAGAAATAGAAAAAATAGTAGAAGTATGTAGAAAAAATAAAATAGAAATAACAGGAAGTGTATTTTTAAAATCGGCAGAAGAAATAGAAAAAATAATAGAAGTATGTAAAAAAAACAAAATGGAAATAACAGGATGTGTTTTTTTAAAAACAGCTGAACAAATAGAAAAAATAGTAGAAATATGTACAAATAATAAAATAGAAATAACAGGAAGTGTATTTCATAGATCAGCAGAAGAGCTAGCGGAAAATATAGAATTTTTAAAGGTTAATTATGGATTTGATTATTTAAAACCGTTAATAATTTCTAAGAATAATAAAAATTTAAAAAAAGTCCTTCCATTTCTACAGGAGATTGAGGTTTTGGAGACATTAACTACAAGCAATTGTATTTTAGCCCTTACATTGGATGAAATAAAAGAAAGATACGATTTTGTCAAAAATATAGGAGAAGAAGTCATAAAAAGTGATAAAAAAGTTTTTAATTCAATATTTGGATTGTCAAAGAAAAATTATCAAAAAAGAGTGGAAAAATATTTAGGAAGTATAAGTACGCAGAAATTGGGAGAAGAAGTAACAGATGAATTAGAAGATATAGAGTTGTTAGATAAAATAGAAAAAGTACAAAATGATTTACAAAAATCAAATGAAAAAACAAAATAATTAAGGAGAGTATTAATGTCACAAGTTATTAAAATAATGTTAGATAATAAAAACTATGAAATTGAATGGGCAGTATCGGAGTATTTTGAGGAATTAAAGGAAAAAACTTTTTTGCTTAATGAAGTAACTGCAGAGCAAATTGAAAAAATAAATGATTTATCTATAACTGCAAAAATCTTACTATCTGCTGCTGCAGGCGCAGTAATACAATATTTAATAGATAAAGAAATTCAAATTGACAATATTTTTAATAATGGTAAATTTGTTGTATTAAAATAAATAAAATAGATTCTTACAACAAAATAACCGTTATAAAAATTTGATTATTAAAGAGAATTATGAATATCATTCTCTTTGCAGTTATACATTAGTTATATTTATTTTTAATAGAAATAGTATTGATATATTACAAGAGTTTGATATAATTGTTTTGTAGATAATAATAATTTTTATTATATAATTCAAATAAAGATTATAAGAGTTTTTGCTTTAGAGTAAAACTTTTAGAAAGTTTTAATTATTTATATAATTAATAGATATAGGATAATTAGGAGGAATTAGAATGAATAAAATATATTTTACCGGTTCAATAACAGGAGGCAGAGAGAAAGAAAACGATTATATAAAAATAGTTGATTTTTTAAAACAAGAAAATATATGTTTAACAGAGCATGTAGCATATCCGGATTTACTGAAAAAAGATTATGATTTAGATGCTAGTTATATATATAAAAGAGATAGATCATGGCTAAATGAATGTGATATATTTATAGCAGATATATCTGTGCCTTCTACAGGAGTGGGATATGAAATTGCTTATAGTGAGAGTATTGGTAAAAAAATAATTTGCATTTATGATTCTAAAATGAAGAAACCAACTAAGATGGTTTTAGGTAATGAAAATTTTATCTTTATAGAATATCAAAATATAGATGAAGTTATAAGTAAACTTAAAAATATAATATAGGAGCAAAAGAATGGGAGAGAGATTTAAAAATAGTTCGGCAGTCATGTTAATGCTAATGAGGAAAGCTGAAAAAGGAGAAGAAATTTTACTTCAAAAAAGAAAAAACACAGGATATTGTGATGGATTTTATGATTTTTCAGCAGTAGGACATGTAGAGGCTAATGAATCAATGAAAATGGCCATTATAAGAGAAGCAAAGGAAGAATTAAATATAGATATAGATATTGATAATATAGATTTTGTTACAATAATTCATAAATTTGATAATGGAAGAATTTATTATAATGGTTATTTTAAAGTTATAGATTGGAAAGGAGTACCTTTAATAAACGAACAAGATAAAATTGAAGAACTAAAATGGATAAATATAAATTGTGTAAAAAATATAATTAATGATAGAGAACAAGCTATACATAATTACAAAAATAATATTAAATATAGTGAATTTGGATGGGTTTATTAAAATTAGATTATTAACAAGATTTTGTATTTTTTTATGATTAATAAAAAATATGGCTTTACAATTATTAGAAAATTAAAAGGTATTATCTTCATCAGAGGTAATACCTTTTTTATTGTACTCAAAGACAGTTCTTTTATCAGTTTTAAATAAGTAATCAATATCATTATTTCATTAGAAGTAGTTGTTTTGGCTTTTTGTTTGTGATAAAATTTAGAAAGTAAAGGTTATTAGAAATAGTGCAATAAATTTTATATTAGAGAATGTATCTATAGTAATGTAAAAAGATTGGAGAAAATATTATGAATTTAAGAGAACAAATAGAAAATTATATATCATATAATGAACAAGAGGAAAATGATAAAAAAATCATGTTAAAATATATAGATGAGTTTGATAATATATTAACAAGGGATAATGAATTTGCCCATTTTACGGCTTCAGCATGGGCAATAAATAAAGAACGAACTAAGATTTTGATGATATATCATAATATATATAATTCTTGGACTTGGGCGGGTGGACATGCTGATGGAGAATCAGATTTATTAGGAACATCAATACGTGAATTAAAAGAAGAAACAGGTGTGGAAAATGTAAAGCTTCTAAAAGATGGTATATTTTCTTTAGAAGTATTATGTGTAAATGGACATATAAAAAGAGGAAAATATGTATCATCACATGTACATTTAAATTTAACATATCTTTTAGAAGTTGATGAAAGTGAAATTTTACAAATAAAAAAAGATGAAAATAGTGGAGTAAAATGGATAGATATAGAAGATATAGAGAAAGTATCAAATGAAGAATGGATAAAAACAAATATTTTTAAGAAAAAATTAAATAAAAAAATAAAAGAAGATGTGTAAAAAATTAAAATATTAATTATTTGTAGCAAAGCTTTTTATAAAGATATAGAGCCAATCAAAGAATAATTAGAAAAAATGAATCATATATTAGAATTACCAAACTCATATTATGAGCAAGATGCTGAAAATTAGGATTAACCATAAATATTCAGCATATTCTTCCTGTATATACTGGAATATTAAATATTGCATTATATGATTCATCACCTAACACATATCGTATTATTCCAAATATGTGTATTAGAAACTAGTTTTTGAAGAAATTAATAATAAGCTTTCTGAAAGATGTTTATATCCTAATGAAATAAGTTCAAGTTAGTTAAATGAAAATGGAGATATGGGCTCAAAAAAATAATTGAATTTTTATTATAAAAGATAAAGAATAAATTATTGAGTATGCATATTGTAAAATAGTATCTATGGAATGAAGATATTATTGATATTAGAGATAAATTAAATAATAATTACATTTTTTATATCTAATGATTTTGAGCACAAGCATTAAAAAAAATCTAAGTAAATATAAAAATAATTAAAAGTATAAAAAGAATAATTAATTACTTTTAAACAAGGAAATATTTATTCTATAAATTTAACTGTATTAAATTATAAAATTAAATATATAAAAACATTACTATATTATATTACTAATAAATTCTATAGTACTCGTGAAATAGTAATTGAAAGGTATGAGTCACAATGAAATTTTTGGTTCAAAAAGTAAAACATGCAAGTGTGTCTGTAGATGGAATAAATGTGGGCACTATAGACAAAGGTATATTATTAATGATTGGAATAAAGTATAATGATACTAAAGAAATTACTGATTATATGATAAAAAAATTAATTAATTTAAGAATCTTCGAAGACGAAAATGATAAATTGAATTTGTCTTTACAGGATGTCAATGGAGAACTATTAGTTATTTCACAGTTTACACTATACGCAGACTGCAATAGCGGTAATAGACCGTCTTTTTCTGATGCTGCAAAATCTGATAAAGCAAATGAATTATATAATTATATTATTAATGAGCTAAAAGAAAAGATAAAAAAGGTTGAAACTGGAAAGTTTGGAGAACATATGGAAGTAGAACTATTAAATGATGGACCAGTTACAATTATGTTAGAAAAGTAAATATAAGAGGAATTTATTAGTTTTGTTTTGCTTAGTTATTGTATAATATAATTATTAATATTTTTTAAATCTATTAGAAATGGGGTATTTTATGAAAAAAATGGAAACAACACTTTGTTTATTTAAAAGAGAAAATCAAATTCTCCTTGCCATGAAAAAAAGAGGATTTGGACAAGGTAAATATAATGGTATTGGTGGGAAAATTGAAGAAAATGAAACACCTGAAATAGCTATGATTAGAGAAACACAAGAAGAAATACATGCTATTCCAACAAAATATGAAAAATACCGGTTTGCTAGATTTTTATGAATATTTTAAAGGAGAAAAAATTAATTTAATTGTTCATCTTTATGTTGTTACAAAATGGAATGGAGAAATTGCAGAGTCTGAAGAAATGAGTCCAGAATGGTTTGATATTGACAGTATTCCTTATAATCAAATGTTTCCAGATGATAAATATTGGCTACCATATATTTTAGAAGATAAAAAGATTAATGCATTTTTTGAATTTGATCAGGAATGGAATTTAGTATCAAAAAAAATCAATGAAGAGAAATTTGATTTATTATAAAAAAATCAATGAAGAAAAACATGAGCTATTATAAAAAATTAATCAAGAGAAATGTGATTTAACATAAAAAATAGATAAGAAAATATCAGAATGTGTGTTGAAAATTCAAAAGAAAATAAATGCTGGGAGAATAATATGAGAATTTTAGTAATAGATGATGATACAGATAAACAATAAAGGAAATGTTTCAAAAGAAGCAAAAATAGAAAAATTAGAGCAATATGTTTCAGAAGGAAAAATAACACAGGAAAAAGCCGATGATATAATTAAACAATTTGAAAGTTGTGATGGAACCGGTAATTCTGGAATTGGTAAAGCTAATGGCTTGAGTTTTGGTTCTGGTCAGGGAAATGGAAAAGGTAAAAAATTAGGGCAGGATAGTTCTAATGGTAGAAGATTGAACAATCCAAATAGAATTAATTGTGAAAATGTACAATAGAGCTTTAAACTTAATTAGTTAGAAGACTGAAAAAAATTAATAATAGTGAGAGAAATAGAATTAATAATAGTTATAAAAATTGAATTAATAATAGTTATAAAAATTGAATTAAAAATATAATTTGAATATAATTGTATTATATAATTCGACATTTTTCGACAAAAGAACAAGAAATAAACATAAAATTCTTGTTCTTTTTATATTAATATGTTAAAATTAATATTATATTACATAAAAAAACATATTAAAAAAGGGGTAGTGAGTAGTATGAAATTATTTTTAGATGAAAAAATTCCGTTTGAAGGAAGACATTATCGGATTAATAATGGTGAGTTAATAATTAAGGATGGAGTAGACTTCGAAAAAATAATGAAGAAGTTTGCTATGTTAAATAGCCAAAGTAATAGATGCTATTACTGTGGTTGTAAACTCAAAAAAAATTATTCACTGGACCATAAGGTTCCTCAGATATTAGGAGGTCCTACAATAACAAACAATCTTGTATTATCATGTAAAAAATGTAATGCAGAAAAAGGTAATCTTACTCTTAGTGAATATAATGTCTATAAATCTCTTGTAAAGGACGAAGATCGTCATTATTTCAGAGAAATTATTAAAAATGAAAGAATTAGTTATAATTTTCCATATTTACTCCAGGAAAAGGTTTTTCCAAAAAACTGGATAGAATGTGTACAGTTCGATTCAATTAAGGCCCCTTTAAATCTTTCTATTAAAAATTATCAAAAATCTATAATGTTTGAAAAAAATAAAACCTTCTGTGGTAATAATACCACAATGAGATCCCTTTTAATTCTAGATAAAAATTATAGAATACTTGATAACAAAGATATATATTTTGTTTACCAAGTAAATAAGCAAGAGTTTCAATGCATTCCTGTCATAATTCTTGATAATGTAGAATTACGAAATAGTATTTACTGTAAAGAAAAACCTTTTCAAGAAAATAATATGTTGAAAAAAGAAGCTATATAGCTTCTTTTTTATTATAGAAAAATTAATTTTTATTTATAGAAAAGTAGTTGTTTTGAATTTTTTTTTATGATAAAATTTAACTAAATTAAAATATTAGAAATCAAAAATAAATAAATAGGAAATAAGATTATGAAAAAAAAGGAACATAAATTAAAATGGAGAAAACTGGATAATTCAGCTAAAATATTTCCGATGTCTGCAGGAAAAAAATATAGTACAGTTTTTAGATTATCTGTTTTGTTAAAAGACGATATAAATAATAAAATATTAGAAAAATCAGTAAATTTAACATTGAAAAAATATAGTATGTTCAAGGTTAAAATGAAATCAGGTTTTTTTTGGTATTATTTTGAAGAAAATACTAAGAACCCGATTATTAAACAAGAACAAGAGTATCCATGTAAATATATTAATCCGAAAAAAAATAATGATTATTTATTTAAAGTAACATATTATAAAAATAAAATTAATATTGATATTTTTCATTCCTTAACAGATGGAAATAGCGGAAATCTATTTTTTAAAGAAATTGTATATAAATATTTGGAATTAACTTATAGAGATGAATTTGCAAATGAAGATAGACATATAAAAAAATTTAGTATAAACACAGAAGACAGTTATATAAAAAACTATAATAAAAAAGCAAAAGCAAAATCATCACTAAAAAAACCATATAAACTAAGAGGAAATAAAATAAGTTTAGGAGCTATTTCTGTTATTCATCAAATATTTAGTATTACAGAACTAAAAAAAATATGCGATGATAAAAATGTTACAATTACTCAGTATTTAACAGCAGTTTTAATACACTCCATATATTTTGGAAATTATAAAAATAGTAAAAATAAAAGAACTATAAAAGTTTGTATCCCAGTAAATTTAAAAAAATATTTTGAATCAAATACTGTATCTAATTTTTTTTCGTACATAATTATTGATGCAGATTATAAAAAATACAATTTTGAAGATTTTGATCAGATATTAATTTGTGTGAGAAAAAATTTTGAAGAAAAATTACAAAAACAAGAAATAGAAAAAACTATGTCTTCAAATGTCAGATTAGGGATAAATCCATTTATAAGAATAACTCCGTTAATATTAAAAAATATATTAGTTAGAGCTATATATATAGAGATAAGAAAATATGTAACAATTACATTTTCAAACATCGGAAGAATGGGTATAATAGGTAAATATAAAAATTATATAGAATATTTTATGATGCTATTATCACCTGAACAAGTTGAGAAAATAAAATGCTCTGCATGTACATTTGAAGATAAAATGGTTTTTTCATTTACATCAATATTAAAAGATACAAGTATAGAAAAAGAATTTTATGAGTTTTTGATAAATAATGGTATAAATGTTGAAATAGAAAGTAATGGTGTTTTAGATGATATATCCAAAAAAAATTAGTGCTAGAAAAACTGATTGGATAATAAATAGTTTGGTAATTTTTTCAATATTATTAGGCATATTATTAACAATTATAAATAATATTACCACTCCAAATATTAAATGGGCAGCATTGTGCAATTTAGGTATTATTTGGGTATGGTTAACTGTTATATATTCAATAAAAAAAGACGTAAATATTGCAGGTTATGTTTTAATAGAAACTATTATTGCATCTGTTTTTATTACATATATGGACTATAATTTAGATTTTGGGTATAGTGGTTGGTCTACAAGTATGGGAATTCCAATAATAACTATACTTGCAAATTTTACTATGTTTGTACTTACAATTGTAAATAGTAAGAGTTATATTAAATATACAATATATCATTTTGTCTTAATGTTTTTTAGTATAATTTCTATATTATATATATACTTTAATATTGTAAAAAATATAGTTATGTCATCAATTTTAATTGGAATTGTATTTGCCAGTTTATTACTTTCATTTGTGTTTTGTATTAAAGACATTAAGGAAGCATTTATAAGAAAATTTCATATGTAATTTAATTATATAAATGGAAGAATTTACAAGAAAATATTTATGTTTAATCTAATCATATTATAGAAAAATTAGTGATTATTAAACTAGATTGGAAACATATTGATAAGTAAAACAATTCTTAGTAAGAAGTGATTTAATTAAGGTTGTAAAGAAAACCTTATAAAATAGTTATTATTAATATACAAATTAATTTAGAAAATAATTATTATAAAAATAGAAAAATAGGAGATTGAAAATGGAGTTTATTTATGAGAGAAATATTAATTATTATGAAACAGATAAAATGGGGGTTGTTCATCATTCGAATTATATAAGATTTTTAGAAGAGGCGAGATGCTATTGGCTAAATTCAATTAATATGCCGTTTGATAAATTTGAGGAGAATGGAATAACAATACCTGTAATTGGTTTAAGCTGTAAGTATAAAAGCCATATTACTTTTGGTGATGAAATTATAATTAAGTTAGTTCTAACTCAATATAATGGAGTAAGAATGACAGTTGGATATGAAGTAATCAACAAAAAAACTGGAAAAATAGTTATTACAGCAGAAACAAATCATTGTTTTACAGATAAGCAATTAAAACCCATAAATTTTAAGAAGCATAACAATGAATTAAGTAATAAATTTGAAAAAAATTTAAACTCTTATGTGTAAAATTATAAGATGTTTGAATTGTTGGGATTTTATTGCTTTTATAAGTATTTATTAATTTTTATAATTTTTTAATATTTCCAAATATTCAGGCCATCTATATTCTCTTATAGGCATTGGCTTATTGTTTTTGAAATATAATACTAAAGCTGGTTTGATATTGTTCCAATTTTCAACTATTTCCCAGTTTATTAAGTCTTTTTCTTCTATTAGTTTTTTTATTTTGGCATGGTAATTATAATAACTCATAATTTACCTCCTTTATTAATTTTTTTTTTAGTATGATAAATATAAAAACTCATAATTTACCTTCTTTTTTAAAAGTATAACATCTTTAAATGATTCTAATCAATAATTTTTTAAATTTTTTATATAATTTTAGAAAAAACTAAGTTGAGTAAATATTTAAATGTAATTTGATAATTGATCTTAAGCTTTAAACTTTGTGATTAATCTTAAATTGTATTTGAAAAAAATTGGTGAAGTAAAAAACTAAGTGTAATATGATAAATGAACTGCCAGGTTAACATATTAGATTGACAATTATTTTTTAGTATGGTAAAATTTAGGTTCAATGTCAATAGTTGGGGTGGCAATTCAGAAATGAGTTGTCATCTCT
>DAOOQE010000031.1:0-9591 GCA_035388585.1 Clostridia bacterium | reverse complement strand
ACTGATTTTGATCATCAGCTGCCTTACTAATTTTGAATGGTGTTGCAAATGATGCAAGCATACTTATTATTAATATGATTACCACTACGCTTTTTAATTTGCTGTTTGTAAAAACCTTCTCTTCCATAATTTTTCCTCCACTTGTTATTTATTTTTATTATTAAATAAAGTCTAACAATTAATTTTATTATATACAATACATGTTTTACACAGGTTATATACATTTCCTACGGAAATAGTTTTTTGCATTTTTTATCATTTCAATTACATTTTTGTAACATTTTGTAACATAAATAAGCATTATAGTCTTTTTTATTAGGGATAATACGTTCACATCAAAAATAATAAGGGTTCTATAATATTGATTGGGGTGGATAACTACCTCAATCAATTTTTTTGCAAAAAAATAATGCACTTATTTAAAAAACCTGATAAAATTAATTCGCCAAAACCAATAATAAGGAGGTATTAATAAGTGCGTAACAATTGTATCAACAATTTATTAAATTTAAAAGGGGTTATTATAAAAAATATTAAAAATTTTGAGAATAATATTTCTATTTATATTGAAACAGAACATCAATCTCAATGTTGTCCTCATTGCAAATCTTATACTTCAAAAATAAAGGATTATCATACACAATCAATTAAAGATGTTCCAATTCAATTTAAAAATACAACATTAATAGTTAAAAAAAGACGTTATCAATGTAAATCGTGTGGTAAAACTTTTTATGAAAATCTTGACTTTGTTCCAAAATATTATAGAACTACAAATCGCCTACTTGCCTACATTTATGACCAATTATTAACTAATAAGTCTATGAAACAAATTGCTAAAGAATCTAATGTTTCTTCTAATAAAATAATGAGAACTATTGATTTATTTAATTATGAAAATACCACTCTTCCAGATGTTATTTCAATTGATGAATTTAAAGGAAACACTGGTTATTATAAATATCAAGTCTCTCTTATTGATTCTAAAAATCATAAAATAATAGATATTTTACCTTGCAGATATAAGCATGATTTATGCACTTACTTTAAGAAATTTCCTTTATCGGAACGTTCTAAAGTGAAATATTTTATTACTGATCTTTGGGAAACTTATAAAGATATTTCTATGACTTATTTTCCTAAAGCTAAAATAATTGCTGACAAATTTCATTATTCACGATATATTGTTAATGCGGTAAACGATGTAAGAATTGAAACTCAAAAGAAATTGCCATCTAAAGAAAAGAAATATTTTTTCCATTCTAAAAAACTTTTATTGGCAAGACACAGTAAATTAAAAGATGAGAGTTAGGAAAAATTAAATTATATTTTGATTAATTATTCTGAAGATTTAAGAACAATTTACAGAGAAAAAGAAGAATTACTTAATATAATTCACAATCAAGACTCTGAAATTTCAAAATTTCAATTTAATAATTGGGTTAAGAGAAATATTAATTCTTATATACCTAAATTGAAAGATGTTGCAAAAACATATTTTAATTGGTCATATGAAATAAAAAATTCTTTTGAAGTTCCTTATTCAAATGGCGTAATTGAAGGCTTTAATAATAAAATTAAAACATTAAAAAGAAATGCTTTTGGTTTTAGAAATTTTAATAGATTTAGAACAAGAATCTTACTTCTTGCATAAAATTCAAACACTAAAATAATGTTTAATAAACATATGTAACCCATATGTTTATTAAGTAAGCATAAAAAAATTAATTTTATTAATATTTTTAATAAAACATTAAAAATGGCAAAAAAAGGAGATGACAACTCATTTCTGAATTGCCACCCCAACTATTGACATTGAACCATAATAAGATAATAAATTATTGCATTAAAAATAGTGAATTAGAAAATTCTTCCTAATTCACTATTTCTATTTTTTTTATTTATCAAAAGTATTCATAAACATATACCTTAATGACCTTAAAATTACACTTAATTAATTTTCTACATTTATATATATTTATTATTCTAACTAACCTTTATTACTGTCCTAATTTTATTATTATTTATTTCTTTTAGTAATTATATTAATAACTATCCAATAATTTATTATTAGTTATTTCTTTTAGTAATTATACTTAATTACTATCCAAGAATTAATTATTTGTTGTCACCTTTAATAATTAGATTTAATTACTGTCCACCCATTTGTTACTGAGTAAATTGGCTCTACAATATACTCTCTTACAGTTGTGTTTATTGCATTTGCTACATCTTCTCCAAGGTTTGGATACCCACCTGAACTTGGTCCCCAAACATATAAGTTACCTTGGTCATCTAATGCTTTATATCTTGTATTTTTAATTATATTAACACCATCAATTTCAACATTTGGGTATTCTGGCACCTCATTTGAAGGCTCATAATTTGCAACTGATGTAAGTGTTCCTGTTTCTGATATTTCATAAACTTTTCCATCAGACAATTCTATATGTGTTGAATCCAAAACAGCTGTTATATCTTTTCTTTGCAATTTATCCTTGTAAATTTCATTAAGATTTAATTCTGCAAAAGATGTTATTTCAAAAGTTGAGGCATTATAATTTACAATCCATTTTTTGTTATTTGCTTCTATTATAACACTTGAATTACTTCTGTTTTCAGAGTCTAATGTTAATAATTGTTTAGCTATTACAAGTTTATTTTCTGGAAGCATATTTCCAAATATTGTTTGTGTTATATTATCAAATTTTGTACATACTTGCATACTTGCAATATTATTACCCCATTCATAAATAACACCATCAGAATCTATTGCTATAATATATCCTCCAATACTTTTAACGTAATTCGTCCCATTCAAATATTTAAAGTTTTTAATAATAATATCCTTAATATTTTTTTTATAAATTGGCAATGTTGAATTAGCAGTTATATCAACTGGAATAGTTACAGGTGTTGTAGATGCATATCCTAACATTTTATTATTAGCTGCTCCTATTACCCATACTTTCCCACTTTCGTCAAGAATTACATCAACTGTATTATCATCACCTTGTATTTTAATTATGTTATTACTAATTACTGATGTGATGTTCTGAGGTGTTACTTGAGTAAATGTTGATTTTCCCCATGTCCAAATCGAATCACTTCCATATGCATTTATAATAAATGTATATGTATACAAATCTGATTTATCAATTTTAATTTTTTCAATTCCAGAAACTCCCGCAACACTTTCTAATAATAATCCTTCAGTTGTTTTTCCTAAAATATTCGCAAAATTATCAACTGAACCAGCAGTATAAACTTTACCATCATTTCCTAATGCTACTAAAACATTTTTTGTGATATTAATATCTATTATTTTAAATGTTTCTCCATTATTTAAGATTTCCTGAGATATTTCAGACACACAGATCGGCATATTTTTATCTTCTTTATCTCCTGTTGCAAGATTTCCATTTATATTATACCCCCATGTCCAAATTTTTCCATTACTATCTAGTGCTGCTATACTTATAGATTCTACATATAAATTGTCAGGACTAGCAATGCTAATTTTTTCTATTATAGCATTATCATTTATGTATGCATTATGCAAATCTGTATTAGCAATATTTGTTATACAAATTGGTATTGCACTATACATATTTGTTCCATTACCCAATTGACCATTTGAATTATTTCCCCAAGACCAAAGTTTACCATTACTATCAATTGCTATAATACTGTATCCAGAGTAACCTTTAGTTGTTGTTATATACAAATCTTCAATTTTGAAACTTGAATTATTAATATATTCATTAGATAATTCTGAACCTACAACATCACTTATACATATTGGTGTAGTTATATTTTCCAAAATTCCGTTTCCAATCTGTCCATAGTTTCCATTTCCACATGTCCAAATTTTCCCATTATTATCTAGACCAACATAATATAAATTATGGCTGATGTCAAATTTATATTGAATATCTTTGAATTCTATATTTTCTGGTAAATTATCCATAACATAAACAGGTTTTTCTAAATCAATTCTATATATTTTATTGTCTGATGCTATTACATATTTGCCACTTATTATTTCATCTTTAATAGTTTTACCATATAATGGACTTTCTTCGGAAGCAGCTTTTTCACTAATATTTACTACATCTCCATTATTTGTAAAAAACCAATATTTTTCATTTATATCTTTTACAAGTTTATCATTATAAAGTTCAAATATTTTTAATCCATTTAGTTTATTTAATTTTGGATTATTAATTATACTATTATTATATTTTGGACCTATATTTCTTGAATACTCTACATTATTAATACATATCGGTACACTGCTTGATACCTCTTCAAGACCATCATTACCATTTAATCCATATAAATTCCCCTCTGAATCTAAAGATAAATAACTATTAGTTTGAACAATTGTCTTTCCGTATAATTTTCCATACTCAGATATTGGGGTTTCTGTATTTGTAATTAATTTTTCAGTAAATGAAGGTACCCAACCAATATTAGGAATATTTTTTGGTTCATTAATAAGTATTTTATTCTGATTATCAAGTAATTCAATTTTATAATCTTTTACATTTATATCTACTATTATTTTTCCAAATATTTCCGAAGTTTCAACATTACTTATACATGTAGGGATTATATAAGCACTTTCCCCTGAGTATGCAAAATTATTTTTTACTCCCCAAAACCATATTTTTCCATTACTCTCTAAAACGAATGTACCTTTTAATATACTACCATAAGTATATATAAGTTTTTTTATAGAAACATTTTCTAGAATTTTAGTTGGAATATATATATCATTTGCATAGTAGTATTGTCCAATATATGAATTATATAGTCTATCATTCGTAACAGTTCCTGTACCCAATTCACCATCTTTATTATATCCCCATGACCATACCTCATTATCACTATATGCTATTATGTAAGTTCTTTCATCTGATCCAATTATAGCAAAATCTTTTATATTCAACATATTAGCATTAACTTTGCTAAAGGTCATTTTGTTTGCTATGCTTCCAAGAATTCCTCTTCTTATAAGAGTATTATAACCAGTTCCGAGTTCATCACCTCCACAGGTCCATATATTACCGTCCTCGTCTAAAATAACAGTAATAGAACCATAGTAATCATAGTAATTGTTCCATGGAATACTATTTGCTATAGATACAATTTCTAATTTTTTTATTTTTACACCATTTATTTTGTCATTCAAACACATAGGGGATAAAACTTGATTTTTTGTTCCATTTCCTAATTGTCCATAGCTATTATTTCCCCATATCCATATATTACCAATATTATCTTTTGCAATTATTACTCCATTTTTATTCTCAATTTCTATAATTCTAAAATCAGAATTTTCTTGATACTTATTATAGAATGCTGTTCCCTCAATGTTGCTTATGCATATTGGTGTTATTTCTTTTTTATTAGTTGATGCACTGTACCTATTAATCCCCAACAGACCAGTTGTATTATCACCCCATGCCCATATTTTTCCATTATTGTCTATTGCAAAACAACTAAGACCAACATTAAATATCTTCTCGATTCTAAAATCATTTTTTATTATATAAGCATTATATAATTCTGTACCTTCAATATCACTAATACATTGTGGAGTATCTGTTGCTTCATTAGAATTGTTTCCTAGCTCTCCTCTAGAATTAGTTCCCCATGTCCATATTTTTCCGTTTTCGTCTAAAGCAATATAATTTTGCGATGAAATATTCCAAGCGGAATAGTTTGTATTGTTTAAATTCCTTATAACTTGCTTTAATGCAATTCCTAGATAATTTTCAATATATGATTCACTATACATTATAAATCTCGAATCAGTAGTACTTAACAAATAGATTTCTCCTTTATCAGTGTCTAATTCCACACTGGTTTTCTCAAATAATCTCCTGAACTTCTTCATATACAGTGGATTTTTTTTACTTCCATATAATGGTTCTCCATTTTCCCATATTTTTCCAGATATATCTATAAATAAATTATCATCGTAATAATGCTTTATTTTAACATTCAATCTATCTTCCAGTTTGTTTCCATACAAACTATACGCATCTTTATTTTCATCAATAAATACCAGATTGTTTCCTACTATAATGTCAACTATTTTTTTGTTATACATTTTATGATTTTTTTCGTCTGATATACATACAGCATTATTTTGATATTCAGAGGAATCATTATATGATCCATTTCCAAGTTCCCCATATAAAATCCATGCTTTACCACTATTATCTAATACAGCGGAAGAACTAGTATACCCCATAAAAGAGTTTGTTAATTTAACAAATTTTATTCCCTTTAAATATGCCTGACCTAAACTACTATTAATTTCGTCTGTAATACACCTTTTATTATAATAGGTTTCACTATTTACACCTGTATAATTAACATTGTACCAGAACCATACTTTTCCATCTACATCAATAAAATATGCTCTATCACTACTTGTACGACACATATCAACAATTTTTACATTATACATCACATCATTACCATCTTCTGTAATACAGATTGGACTTTGATCATTACGTAAGCTCCACAGTCTTCCAATTGAATCTAATACTAAAATACTATTGCCAATTAATTCAACCTGTAATATTTTTACATCATTTTCAAAATTAAATTTATTCGAAATTTCTATCATACTTTCAAGTTCCTGATAATTGCTAAAACCATAATTAGTTTGTGATCCAAAAAAGTATGTTTTACCACTTTCACATACAACTGCTATATTGCTGCTAGATTTAAACGAGATATCTTTTATTTTTTCATCTATTAATTTTGAATTTTGTACAAACACATCACTTCTGTTTGAATCACTACCAAGGCCCGCATATGGTCCATATCCCTTATTCCACAACCTTCTATTACTATCTATAGCAAAAATTGTATTGTAACCTTTATATACTTCTTCGAATTGTAAATTATATTCCAATTTATTATTTACAACACCTTCTATTTTTACTAGGTTCTTTTGTGGGATATAAACTCCTACATTTCCCAATTTACCATATATATTTGTTCCCCAGCCATATAAATCGCCTTTTTCATCCAAAGCAATCCTATTAATATATGTACCACCATTATTACTGCCTAATATTTCAGTAAATTTTAAACTTGAATTATTTAAATTCAATGAAATATTTATTGGTTCTAATTTTGTACCGGAAACCTTATCTGTTCCAATATAATCACTTAATCCTGTTCCCCATATTTGACCATTTTCATCTATAAAAATCGTTCCCGCTGTATCAGTGTGAACTTTTTTAATTTTTGTACCATTAAATAACACACTATCTAATTTAATTGGTTCCAATGATCCAGTAATAGTTCCATTTCCGAATTGTCCATTTGAATTTATCCCCCACATCCAAACACTTCCTTGCGAATCTACTGCAGATGAAGTTAGACCTACTGATAATTCAACAATTTTTACTTTTCCAAAATCTCCATTTGTATCTGATATACAGACTGGCTCAGAATACTGATTATTTGTTCCATTTCCAATTATTCCAGATTCTCCCCATGTCCATACATTTCCGTTTGAATCAATTATACCAAAAATACCATTATAATTGTTATCTACTCCTATTTTAGAAATTTTTACACCACTTTGATATAAATCGTTTAGAGAATTTCCTTCTAATTCACTTAAACAGATTGGAATGTTTCCATAAAATTCGCCCCATGTCCAAAGCCTACCTAAATCATCTACTGCAAAAACTGTATTATCATTTAAATTAACCTGTTGAATTTTAATTCCCTTACTGTATTCTATACATAAAGGATTATTCTCTATTTCACTTATACAGATTGGTATATATTTTTTATCAGATGTTCCATCCCCTACTTCTCCAGAAGCATTTGAACCCCATGTCCATAATTTTCCATTTGTATCTATTGCTGCAGCGCAATCATATCCAACTGAAATATCAACTATTTTTATATTTGAGGGAAAAATAACCTTAACTGGATAATAGTTCGAATAATAAGCCTGAGTACTTCCTATGGTCCCACTACTTCCATCACCTAAAATAAATACTTCACCATTTTTATTCAAATACATTGTATTGTATACTCCAGAAGAAATTTTAACAATTCCTTTTCTATCCATTTTAACACTAATGTTTTCTACCTCGTTTTGTGCTATCTCAACTGTTTCTGGAACATCTTTTTGCATTCCAAATCCTGCTGATACGTCTACTAGACCAACTTCGTAGGTTCCTACTGGAAGGCCTTTTAGTTCTACAACACCTGATTTTAAAGTAACTTCTGTTGTAGCATCTGGTAATTTGCTTGTTGTGTAATCCCCTGTAAGAGTTTTTGTAAATTTAACAAGCTCTCCTGTTGCTTTATCCACAACTTTGTATTTTGAGCGTGGTACATATTTTGTTTCATTATAATTGTTTACATATACTGTAGATAAAGTTACTTCACCTCTTGGTATATTTTTTTGTATTTCTATTCTTGCTATTCTTACAACATCTTTGTAAACTATTAATTGTTTATCATTTGCTAATGAATACCCTGCTGGAACACTTGTGTTTACAAGTGTATATGTTCCTTCTGGTAATCCATTTATAATTATTTTTTTGTTGTTTGTAGTTAGCTCTGCTCCAACTGTTCCTAGAACAATTTGTTGGCCTTCACTATTTAATAATTTAAATTTCGCATTTGGTATTTCGTCTCCATTTTCATCAACTACATACACAACTGCTTTTGTTATTACTTCTAGTTTTTGTTCTTCTACATCTACTTTACTGTAGTTGTCTATTAAATCTTGACCACCAAACTTAAACTCTGTATTTATTTCATTTCTTATAGTTAATTCTAATTCACTTGGTGGATTTCCTGCTCCACTATCTACTATTTCTACAATATATTTTCCAGATTGATTTGCTGTTATTTCGTTTAAGGCTATTCCACCAATTTTTCTGTAATATCCTTCTGTATTGTATTTTGGTTTATATGATTCTTCTATTTCGTATAATCCTGGCTCTAAACCTACCACTATACCTTTTTGGGCACTACTAATAAATGTATAATACACTTCTCTTGTATTTACATTAGTTATTTTAACTTCAAAACTTTCGTTTTCATTTAATTTTGCTTGTTCAAAATCTTGTGCTGTAGCTGTTGTGCCAGAGCTGTTTATTATTTCTTTATTTATTATTAATTTTGTATTTAAATTTTCTGGTCTTTGGTTTATTTCAAATACTGCATAACCAATTCCATAACTTGGAACCTCAACTACTTGGTTTACATCTTTTTCATAACCATCTGGTATTGTAAGTTGTTCTACTAAGTAATTTCCAGAATTTATTTGTTTTAATTCTGCAAAACTTGGATTTATTGTTCCATTATCTCCAGCTACCTCTATTCTTGTGTCTCGTGTTGGATTCCCTTGTTTATCTAGACCACCATCTAATTTTGTATAAGTTCCATCTGTATTTATTTCTACTTCTGTTACTCTATATGTTATTCCTGTTAATGGTCCTCCTTGCGGATTTGTTTGTGTAAGAATCTCTAGGTTCCCTTTTGTTCTTTTGTTTTCAACATCAATTACTAATGGATTATCTACTGTATTTG
>DAOOQE010000030.1:10628-13861 GCA_035388585.1 Clostridia bacterium | reverse complement strand
TTTTTTTGAATTAAAACTATTCCTTTTTATTAAAAAGTATGGTATAATGTTTACATATTATGTATATTTTTTGTAAAGGAAGTGAAACAAGTGCCATTATATTTTGATTGGTCAAAAAAAATAAATATTGAAGAATTAAATAAAGTATCAGACACAATACAAAATGATGGAATAATAGTGTTTCCAACAGAAACTGTGTACGGAATTGGTGTAAATGCATTGTCAGAAAAAGCAATTAGAAAATTATATGAATTAAAAGAAAGAGAAACAACAAAACCAATATCAATAATAGTTTCAGAAAAAAAAGAAATAGAAAAATATGCAATTATAAATAATAAAATTGAACAAAAAATAATTGATAAATATATGCCAGGACCTGTTACTCTAGTATTAGAAAAAAAGGATGTAATACCATCAATAGTAACAGCAGGAAAAAATACAATTGGAATAAGAATACCAGATAATAAAATAAGTATAGAAATACTAAAAAAATGCAAAGTGCCAATAGCCGCCTCCAGCGCCAACATTTCTGGAATGGAATCTGGAACTGATATTAAATATATAAAAAACAATCTAAAAAATAATGTTGATATATATATTGATTCAGGAAAAAGTGAAATAGGGGTTCCATCAACTATAATTCAAGTTATAGATGAAGAAATTATAGTTCTCAGAAATGATAAAAATATTGAAATAAATATATAATATAAGGAGAGCGAAATGGAAAAAATATCTGTAATAATACCAGTATATAATGTAGAAAAATATGTAGCAGATGCAATAAAATCTGTATCAAATCAAACATATAAAAATTTAGAAATATTAGTAATAGATGATGAATCAAAAGATAATTCAGGAAAAATATGTGATAAACTTGCTAAAAAAGATAAGAGAATAAAAGTAATACATCAAAAAAACAAAGGACTTTCAGGAGCCAGGAATACAGGATTAAAACACGCAACTGGCCAATACATAATGTTTTTAGATTCTGATGACTATTTTGAGTTAGATGCATGTGAAGTTTTATTAGAAGTTATAAAAAGAACAGAATCAGATTATGTTACAGCTAATTATATAAATACTGAAGAAGATGGAAAAAAATGGAAAAAACCAGTATTTAGTCCAGAAAAATTTAGTGAAAGTGAAATATCGGTAGATGAACCAATAAAATCATTTTATTTAATGAATTCAGGGGTATGGAATAAAATCTTCAAAAAAAGTTTTCTTGAAGATTTAAAAATATTGTTCACAGAAAAAATTCCAGCTGAAGATGCAGTTTTTACAACATATTGTTTTCTAAAGGCAAAAAAAGTAACATATACACCTAGAATTGTTTATAATTACAGACAAAGATATGCTGATACAATATCTACAAATTGTTCAAAACAATATTTTTTAGGAATAAATAAAGCATATAAAATAATATATAACAATTTTGTACAATATGATAAAATAGATTTTTATAGATACTATTATGCGAAAAGTATGAATTATATTTTGTATAAATTTATAGATTCAGATAAATTAAATGAAGAAGATAGATTAGTTGTTCTATGTGAAATGAGATGGTTTTATGAACTAGCTAAACAGCTAAATATTCCAACTGTTTTAAAATCAGTTCAATATATTACTCAAGCTATTGCAGATAAAGATTTTGTGCAAGCTTTGAAATATTGCGAAATATTAGTACAATTAAGAAAAATGTTACCAAAGGAGCTAAAAGAAAAAATGTCAAAACCAAATCCAGAAACATATAAAGAAATAGACGAAGATATTATAAATCTAGAATTACAAGTAGAAAAAGAAAAACTACTAAAAAAAATGAAAAATAGTAAAATTAAAATATTATCAATAGAAGAATCACTTAATAAAATAAAAGAAACAAAAAAATCAATAGCAAGATTTGGAGATGGAGAGCTAGCTTTAATAACAGGAAAGAATTTAAAATTTCAAGAGTATAACAAAGAAATAGGTGATAAGTTATTAAAAGTACTTAAAGATAAACAAGAAAATTGTTTAATAGGAATTCCAGATGCATTATTAGGTTTTAACAATTTAACAGAAGAAAGTCAAAAATTTTGGATAAATAATATGAATAAAAACTATTCAATATGGATGAAAATTCTTAATAAAAAAAGAGAATATTGTAATGCAAATTTAACAAGATTGTATATAAGACACAAGGACAGAAGTAATTGTGCAAAATATTTTGATTTAATGAAATCAATATGGGAAAATAGAGATGTAATTGTATGTGAAGGCGAACAAACAAGACTTGGAATAGGTAATGATTTATTAATAAAATGTAAATCAGTAAAGCGTATATTGTGTCCAGCAGAGGACGCATATGAAAAGTATGATGAAATTTTAAGTACTTTAAAACAAGAAAGCAAAGATAGTTTAATAATACTAGCATTAGGTCCTACGGCAACAATACTAGCCTATGATTTAGCAAAAGAAGGATATCAAGCATTAGATTTAGGACATATAGATATAGAATATGAATGGTTTAAAATGAAATCTGCTGAAAAAGTTAAGATAAGTAATAAGTATACAAATGAAGTTACAGGCGGAGAAGAAGTTTTAGAGTATAAAAATAATGAGTATAAAAAACAAATATTTAAAATAATAAAATAGGAGAGTAAATGGAAGAACAAGTTGAAAAAATTGTAGATGATATAAAAAAAATAGTTAATTTTAATAATGTAACAATAATTTCTCAAAATTGTATAGGTGGTGTTTTATACCATGATATAGAACAAGAGTTTTTATCACCAACAATAAACTTGTTTTTTTATGCTGATGATTTTATTAAATTTATTACTAATATAAAGAAATATATAAAAAAGAAATTAATTACAAAGATAGAAAATAAAATAGTAATAGGGCAGTTGGGAGATGTAAAAATTATCTTTTTACATTATGATAGTGAAGAACAAGCACAAAAAAAGTGGAAAGAAAGAGTAAAAAGAATAAATTATAGTAAAATATTTATTATATCAACTGACAGAGATGGATTTAATGAAGAATGTTATGAAAATTTTAAAAAAATAAATCACCCTAAGGCTTTAATAACAGCTAATTATGAATGGTCAAAAGAAGATTTTTGTATATACATAGAAAAATACAAAGAACAAGGATTTGTTGGACATACAATACCGAATCGAGAATTCTATAAAGACAATAAATTAATTGATTTAATAAATAGATCTTATGGAGTTTAAAAAATCTTA
>DAOOQE010000030.1:5227-10528 GCA_035388585.1 Clostridia bacterium | reverse complement strand
AAATTTTAAAATAAATATATAAATATTAAAATACAAATTAAAAATAATTATATAAAAATAAATATAAGAATTTTTAAGCAATTATATAAATATTATATTAATAATTTTAAAATAATTATATAAACTTAAAAATTTGAATTTAAAAAGGAAGGAAAATTAGATGAAAAAAATAATATTGATGGGAATGCCAAATCATGGTAATATAGGAGATAGTGTAATTTTTTATGCAGAAGACAAATTTATAAAGAAAAATTTTCCGGAATTTGATTATTATATAATACCAGAAAAAAGATTAGATTTATGTGCAGAAAAAATAAAAAAGTATTGTAATGAAGATGATATATTATGTTTTCATGGTGGTGGAAATATTGGGAATCAGTATATAATTGAAAAATTTAGAAGAAAAGCAATTCAATTGTTTCCAAACAATAAGATAATAATTTTTCCACAAACAATTTATTTTAGTAATGATGAAGAAGGAAAAAAAGAATTAGAAATAACTAAAAATATATATTCAAATCATAAAAATTTAATATTAGTTATAAGAGAAGAAGAATCATTAAGTTTTGCAAAGGAACATTTTAAAAATAATAAAATAATATTTACTCCTGATATAGTAACATCACTAAATGAAACTAATACTAATCAAAAAAGAGAAGGTCTATTATATTTAATGAGACAAGATGTTGAAAGAAATATTTGTGATTATCAAAAACAAATATTAGATAATATAACAAAAAAATATTTTAATAAATTAGAAAATAGTGATATAGCAAGTAAAGAAAGAATTAATGGAGATAAAAGAGAAAAAATAATTAATGATAAATTCAATCAAATTAGAAAATCTGAAATGGTTATAACAGATAGATTACATGGAATGATATTTTGTGCCATAACATCAACACCTTGTATAGCATTAGGAAATTATAACCATAAAGTAAAAAGTTCATTTTTATGGTTTAAGGACTTAGGATATATTAAATTTGTTGAGAGTTTTAATGAAAAAGAGATTGAAGATAATATAAAATATCTTAAAAAAATTGGAAAAATAGAATATAATAATGAAAAATATTTAAAAGAATTACATAAAATAGTAGAATGTATAAAAGAATCTTAATTTTTCCATAAAATAGCTATTTTATTAAAAGTAATATAATAATTTTCAAAAAAATCATATACGAAGGAGAAAAAAATGTTATTAATAATTGGTTTAGGAAATCCAGAAAATGAATATTCAAACACAAGACATAATATGGGATTTGATGTTATAAATAGAATAGCCCAGCAAAACAATATTGATATTACAAAAACAAAATTTAAGGGATTATGTGGAAGTGGAAATATAGCAGGAAATAAGGTGGTATTATTAAAACCGCAAACATATATGAATTTAAGTGGAGAAGCAATTAATCAGTATATGGCATTTTATAAAATAACACCTCAGGATATAATAGTTGTTTATGATGATATAGATACAGAGCCAGGGAAAATAAGAATAAAAAAACAAGGAAGTGCAGGTACTCATAATGGTATGAAATCTGTAATATCATGTATTGGCACAGAAAATTTTATAAGAGTTAGAGTTGGAATTGGAATGCCAGAATATAAAAATGATCTGATGAACTATGTCATAGGGAAAATCAAAAACGAAGATAAAGAGATTCTTGAAGAAGGAATAAATAAAGCTGCTCAGGCAATTTTTGAAATAATTAAAAATGGAGTAGAACCAGCAATGAACCTATATAATTAGTAATGTATTAAAATTATAAATATATTTATATTATAAGTAATATAGTATGATTGTAAAAAAATAATTTGATTAGTGATAAAGAAATATCACCAATAAAATTATATAATTAGTTGAAAAAATGTTTAGGAATCACTCCAGAAGCATAAGGTTTAAAATTAGTTGAGAAAGAGGAATAAAATGAGCGAAATTATTATTAGTATTAGTAAAAATAGTAATAAAACAATAGCTATTGTAGAAGATGGAATTCTTAGAGAAAAATATGAAGAAACAGAAGAATTTAATAGACTTGAAGGGAACATCTATATTGGAAAAGTAGTAGATGTTCTTCCAGGTCTACAAGCTGCATTTGTTGATATTGGAGAAAATCTAAATGCATTTTTACATATAAAAGATATATTACCAAAGGTAAGTAATAAAACAGGAAATAAAAATGAGCAATACCTTAATTATAGGATAAATGATTATATTAAAGAAGGAATGCCTATACTAGTTCAAATAAAAAAAGATAAAACAGAAAAAAAAGGAGCTAGAGTGTCAACTAATATAAATATTGGTGGAAGATATGTAGCTTTAGTTCCTAATCAAGATTTTATTACTGTGTCACAGAAGATTGAAGAAAAAGAAGAAATATTTAGATTGAAAAAAATAGCTGAAGAAATTGATCTAAAAGGAAATGGATTAATCTTTAGAACTTCATCTTATTTAAAACCTGAAAAAGATCTAAAAAATGATATATATAATTTATTTGAATTAAATAATAATATAAATGAAATAGTAGATAAAACACTAAAATCAAAACAAAATATACCTAAGTTAATATATGAAAATGGAGGTATTATAAATAAAATACTAATTGATTTAATAGATACAAATATAAATAAAATAATTATAAATGATGCAAAAGAGTATGATAAAATAAAACTATTAATAGAACAAATGCAAAAAAATGATATTATTTTAGAATTGCAGAATAATAATAATTTATTAGAGTTATACAATATTAATAATCAAATAGAAAAAACAAAAACCAGAAAAATTTGGTTGAAATCTGGAGCGTGTATATCTATAGATAAAACAGAAGCATTAACTGCAATAGATGTAAACACTGGTAAATATACGGGAAAAGATGATTTGGAAAAAACTGTATATAAAGTTAATGAAGAAGCAACAATAGAAATTGCAAATCAGCTTAAACTTAGAGATATTGGTGGAATTATAATAGTGGATTATATAGATATGGAAAATAAAGAAAATGAAAATAAAATACTAGAGCTTTTAAAAAATGAGCTAAAAAAAGATAGAGCTAAAACTCAAGTTTTAGGTTTTTCAAAATTACATTTACTAGAAATGACAAGAAAACATATATTTAGTAGTTAAAAGAAAGGGAATTGATGATGAAGGTAGGATTTGTATCATTAGGATGTAGTAAAAATTTAGTAGATACAGAAATGTTGATAGGATTATTTAAAAAAAATTGTAATGAAATAGTTAATGAACCAAAAGATGCTGAAATTATAGTAATAAATACATGTGGATTTATAGAATCAGCAAAACAAGAAGCAATAGACACAATTTTAGAAATGTCAAAATATAAAAACACTAAATGTAAATACTTAATAGTAATGGGATGTCTAATAGAAAGATATAAGGATGAGCTAATAAAGGAAATGCCAGAAGTAGATTTATTTATAAAATATAGTGAATATTCAAATATATGGGAACAAATAGAAAATATAATTAATAAAGAAAAAAATAATTCTGGGACTAAAAGTTACGAAGAAAAAAATCAATTAGACTTTATGGGAAGAGAAATAACAACAGGAAAAAATTTTGCATACCTAAGAATAGCTGAAGGGTGTAGTAATAAATGTACATATTGTGCAATTCCTTACATAAGAGGTCCTTTTGTAAGTAGAAAATTTGAAGATATTATTGAAGAAGCGAAACAACTTGTAAAATCAGGAATAAAAGAATTAATTGTAATAGCTCAAGATACAACAAAATATGGTATTGATATATATGGAAAACCAAGATTATCTGAATTGTTACAAGAATTGTGTAAAATAAATAATCTTGAATGGATAAGATTTTTATATGCATACCCTGAAACAATTACAGATGAGCTAATAAAAACTGTAAAAGAAAATGATAAAATTTGTAAATATTTTGATATTCCAATTCAGCATATCTCTGATACTATACTTAAAAGAATGAACAGAAAAAGCAATAGTAAAAGTATTAGAAATGTAATAGATAAAATAAGAAAAGAAATACCAAATGTAATACTTAGAACTACAGTAATAGTTGGATTTCCAGGTGAAACACAAAAAGATTTTGAAGAATTATATAATTTTATTCAGGAAGTTAAATTTGATAGATTAGGAGCCTTTAAATATTCGAAAGAAGAGGGAACACCAGCAGAAAAATTACCTAATCAAATACATCATAATACAAAAAAATCTAGATACAATAAAATAATGACAATTCAACAGATTATATCAATGCAAAAACAAGAATCATATATAGGAAAAAAATATAAAATTTTAGTAGAAAGTAAAAGTTTTGATGAAAAATGGTATTTAGGAAGAAGTTGCATGGATGTACCAGAAATAGACGGAATTATATATTTAAAATCAAATGAAGATGATACAGATAATCTGAAAAATAAATTTGTTGATTGTAAAATAGTTGATGTAAATGGGTATGATCTAATTGCTGAAATTGAAAATTAAAAATAATAAAAAATATACTTATAATTATTTGATATATTTATAGTTCAAAAAAATGTAGTAATAGTAAAAACTTATATAAGACTATATAAGTTTTAAAAAAATATAATAATAAAAAAACATAAGTAAAAAAAGATTTTCTTTTCAGATATACTGATAGAAAATCTTTTTACTATTGATTAATAGTTTTCACATCTAAGTTCAAAATGAGCTTGTGGATGATTACAAACTGGGCACATTGAAAGAGCTTCAGGTCCAATATGAATATGACCACAATTTCTACATTTCCAAGAAACTGTATTTTCTTTTTTGAACACTGTACCTTCTTCAAGATTTTTTAATAATTGTCTGTATCTTTTTTCGTGTTCTTTTTCTACTGCACCAATTCCTCTGAAAGTTTTAGCTATTTCTGAAAATCCTTCTTCTTCTGCTACTTTGGCAAAGTTTTCATACATATCTGTCCATTCATAGTTTTCTCCAGATGCAGCTTCCGCTAAATTAGCTTTTGTATCACCAATACCATTTAAATATTTAAAATGAAGTTTTGCATGCTCTTTTTCATTATCTGCAGTTTCTAAAAATAAAGCAGCAATTTGTTCATATCCTTCTTTTTTTGCAACACTTGCAAAATAGGTATATTTATTTCTTGCTTCAGATTCTCCCGAAAAAGCAGCTTTTAAATTTTGTTCTGTTTTTGAACCTTGTAAATTCATAATTAATACCTCCTTATAATTTAATAAATCTATAATATACTATTTTTATAGGAAAAGCAAGTGTATATTTAAAATAGATTTAATTATACAATAAGGAAATTATGGTGTA
>DAOOQE010000030.1:0-5127 GCA_035388585.1 Clostridia bacterium | reverse complement strand
AGTGCTATTATCATATTATGTTTTTTTTCTAAAATGTTAAAAAAACTAATGACAATATTTAAATTTTATATTATAATTATTAAGATAAATATAATGAAAAAGGATGGTAAGAGAATGAAAAAAACTAGAGGATTTGAGATAGCAAAAGGATTTGAAAATAAGAATATAAATATACCAGAGAGGAAAACAAAATATTCAGCAGGATATGATGTTGAAGCGGCAGAAGACTGCATAGTTCCAGCATTTAAGCCAGGGCAAAAACCAACTTTAGTAAAAACAGGTTTAAAAGCATATTGCCAACCAGATGAATATTATATGCTTCTAAATAAAAGTTCTAATCCATTCAAAAAAGGATTAGTAATGGCTAATAGTGTAGGAATAGTAGATGCTGATTATTATAATAATCCAGATAATGATGGTCACTTTATGTTTGCATATTATAATTTTTTTGAAAATGACATTGAAATAAAAAAGGGTGACCCAATAGGACAAGTAATATTTCAAAAATATCTTATAATAGATAATGATTCTGCAACAGGAGAAAGAATAAGTGGATTTGGATCAACTAGTAAGTAGATTTTAGAGTATTAATAAAAAAATTATTTGTAATAAAATTTTATAAAAATAAAATATAAATTTGAAATAAAACAGCAAAAGGAATAAAGTAAAACATATATTTGAAATAAAATTAATAAAATAGTAAAAGAAATAAATATTTATAATAAAAACATTAAATTTATTAAAAGAAATAAATATTTGTAATAAAAACATTGAATTTATTAAAAGCAATAAATAGATTACAATTGTAAGGAAAAATGAAAAAATTATAAATATAAAATTGGTAAAAGTTTTGACTTTTGCCAATTTTTGTAGTATAATATAAATGTAGTTAAAAAAGAGAAAAGTTAACCCTTTATTGACTTCAATAATAAAAAACTTATTGAAAGGAGAAAACAAAGATGTTTAACATAGGTGATAATATAGTGTATCCAATGCATGGAGCAGGTGTTATAGATTCAATAGAAAAGAAAAATATTTTAAATGAGGAACAAGAATATTATGTAATTGCAATGCCAGGAGAGGTAAAAGTAATGGTACCAACAGCTAATGCAGCTCAAATAGGCGTTAGAAGTGTAATAAGCAAAAATGATGTTGAGAAAGTATTTAATATATTAGAGGATAATGAGACTGAAATGTCTAATAACTGGAATAAAAGATATAGAGATAATATGGATAAAATGAAGAGTGGAGATATCTATGAAATTGCAGATGTAGTTAGAAATCTAAGTTTAAAACAAAAAGAAAAAGGTTTATCAACAGGAGAGAAAAAAATGTTAAATAATGCAAGACAAATTTTAGTAAGTGAACTTGCATTAGCTGATAACAAATCTCAAGAAGAAGTAGAAAAATTAATAGATAATAAAATAACATTAACATTTGAAGAAAACAAAATAGATGTAGTAGAAGTTGCACCAGTTGGAGAAAATATAGTTAGCAAATTTATACCGTTTAATAGTACTGGAACATCGAAATAGTATAAATATTTAATTAAGCGGTATTATCCGCTTTTTTCAATGTTATAATAACACTAAGATATTTACATAAACTAATAATTTTATGTAAATATTTGAAGGATTTATTGAATTTACGTCGAATAATATATAATAGATAATAAAGAAAGGTAGTTCAGAATGGTACGATATAGTGATGAACTTATAGATGAAATAAGAAATAAGAATGATATAGTAGATATAATTTCTCAATATGTAGTATTAAAGAGAAGTGGTAGAAACTTTTTTGGATTATGTCCATTCCATAAAGAAAAATCACCTTCTTTTTCTGTATCACCAGATAAGCAAATATTTCATTGTTTTGGTTGTGGAACTGGGGGAAACGTCTTTCATTTCATGAGTAAAATAGAAAATCTAAATTTTGTAGATACACTTGAAACTTTAGCTAATCGAGCAAATATAGAGCTTCCTACACTTGCAAATCAAGGTGATGAAAAAAAAGCATATCTTAAATCAAAAGTATATGAAATAAACAAAATAGCAGCCATATTATATCATGAAAATTTATATAAGCCAACAGCAAAGATAGCACAAGAATATATAAAAAAGAGAAAATTAGATAATAAAACACTAAAAACATTTAATATTGGTTATTCTGGAACATTTAATGAATTATATAATGAACTAAAACAAAAAGGATATTCAGAAGAAGAAATATTAGCATCTAGTCTTGTAAATAAGAATGATAAAGGTCAATTTATAGATAGATTTAGAAATAGATTGATGTTTCCAATACAAGATGAAAGAGGTAGATTTATTGCCTTTGGTGGAAGAGTTTTGGATGAATCTAAACCTAAATATATAAATTCTCCAGAAAATATAATATATAGCAAGGGAAGAAATTTATATGGTTTAAATATTGCAAAATCAGGAGATTTGAAAAAGATAATAATTGTAGAAGGATATATGGATGCAATTTCCCTATATCAAAGAGGTATAACAAATGTAGTGGCATCATTAGGAACAGCTATGACTGAAGCACAAGGTAGATTGTTAAGAAAATCAAGTGAACAAGTAATAATAGGATATGATTCAGATGGTGCAGGACAAGCAGCAACAATGAGAGGATTAGAGATATTATCAAATTTAGGTTGTGATCTTAGAATTCTTCAATTAGATGGAAATGTAAAAGATCCAGATGAATACATAGTAAAATATGGTTCGGAACGATTTAGTAGATGTGTTGAAAATTCTATATCATTAGTTGAATATAAGGTTCAAAATCTTAAAAAAGAATTAAAAATAGAACATCCAAATGACAAAATTAAATTTTTAAATGAAATAGCTAAAATTTTATCAAAAGTTGAAAATAAAATAGAAAAAGAAGTTTATATTAGCAAAATTGCATTTGATTACAAAATATCAAAACAAGCAATAGAAGCAGAAATACTTAAATTGGAAAATACAGATAATATCGGAACAAAATTATTAGAAAAAAGAGTAAAAATTAAGGAAGTTAATCAACAAGAAGAAATTAATATAAATGAGGCTATAGAAAAAAGAGAAAAAATATTAATATTTTTATTGATAACACATCCTGAAGAAACTTATACAAAATTGAAAAATAAAATTTCATATATGGATATGAAATCATCTAATAATAAAAAAATCGTAAAATCAGTGTATGAACAAATAGAAAAAGGAAACATTAATAATATAAAAACTAATATTTTAGATTTTTTTGAAGATGAAGAAATTATTAATTATTTAACAGGAATAATGTCGTATGATTTCGAAATGATTGAGATTTCAAAAGGTATAGCAGATATATTAGGTAATTATGAAAAAGATAATTTAAGCGCTTATAAAAATGAAATTATAAAACAACTAGAAAATACTGATAAGCTAACTAAAGAAGAAATAGCTAGTTTAGAAAAAGAATTAAGTGATGTAATTATTAAATTAGCTAGAATGAAATAGGAGGTATAATTAGAAATGAAAAAAGTTGAAAATGATGAAATAGAAAAAATCAATGAAAAAAATAATTTGGAAAAAGTGCTTGAAGGAGAAGAAATAATTAATGCTACAGGTAGCGAAAAAAGAGCAACTGCAAAGAAAAAAATTATGAATGATAAATCAGAAAACAAAGAAATGACTATTGAAGAAACTAAAATTGAAAAAGATAAAATTGATATAATTGTAAAAAAAGCAAAAGCTGCTGGAAAAATAACATATGGAGAATTAGCAAATCAACTTGATTCAGCTAATCAAGAACAAATAGATGAAGTGTTTGATGCATTTGAATCATTAGGTGTAGATATTTTAAAAGATGATTTTGATGAAGAACCAGACTTTGAAGATTTAGAAGATGTTGAAGAAATTAAATTAGAAGAAATAGATGTTGTAATAGAAGGTGTAAGCGTAGATGATCCTGTAAGAATGTATTTGCGTGAAATAGGAAAAGTATCATTATTAACATATGATCAAGAATTAACATTAGCACAACAAATTTTAGATGGTGATGATGAAGCTAGACAAAAACTTGCAGAATCAAATTTAAGATTAGTTGTAAGTATAGCAAAAAAATATGTTGGTAGAGGAATGTTGTTTTTAGATTTGATTCAAGAAGGAAATATGGGATTAATAAAAGCAGTTGAAAAATTTGATTATACAAAAGGTTACAAGTTTAGTACTTATGCAACATGGTGGATTAGACAAGCTATAACTAGAGCTATTGCGGATCAAGCAAGAACAATAAGAATACCAGTTCATATGGTTGAAACTATAAATAAATTAATAAGAACATCAAGACATTTACTACAACAATTAGGTAGAGAGCCTTCTCCAGAAGAAATAGCAAAAGAAATGGAAATTCCTGTAGAAAAAGTTTTAGAAATTCAAAAAATTGCTCAAGATCCAGTTTCGTTAGAAACTCCAATTGGAGAAGAAGATGATAGTCATTTAGGAGATTTTATACAAGATGAAGATTCTCCAGCTCCACAAGATTCAGTTGCATATACATTATTAAGAGAACAATTGGAAGAAGTAATGAATACACTTACACCAAGAGAAGCAAAAGTATTAAAATTAAGATTTGGATTAGAAGATGGAAAAGCCAGAACTTTAGAAGAAGTTGGAAAAGAATTTATGGTTACACGTGAAAGAATAAGACAAATTGAAGCAAAAGCCTTGAGAAAATTAAGACATCCTAGCAGAAGCAAAAAGTTAAAAGATTATATGAATTAAGATTAAAAGATTATATGAATTAAGATTAAAAGATTATATGAATTAAGATTAAAAGATTATATGAATTAAGATTAAAGGATTATATGAATTAAAATTAAAAATATTTAATCTAGGTTATAAAAATTTATGTATATTGTATCTACAAAATTATTTTTTATTAATTTGATTTTGTAGATACAACATAAAATCAAGTAAAAAGTTAAATTCAATTTCTTAAGTTAAAAGCAAATTCTTAAGTTAAAAGCAAATTCTTAAGTTAATTGTAAGTTGTATGATTTAAAGATACGATATAGAAATATGAAATAAAATCAAACTTGACTATAGGTTTAAAATAGATATGTAATATGAAATAAAAACAAACTTGACAATA
>DAOOQE010000029.1:8861-13971 GCA_035388585.1 Clostridia bacterium | reverse complement strand
TACTTTTTTTAATACTAATTTATAATCTAACCATAATTTTTTCTTGGTTTATAAGAGGATATTTCTTTAAGTTTATGGTAAAGTTCTTTTTCTTCGTCTGATAATTCTTTTGGAACAAGTATTTTAACCTTAGCTATTAAATTACCTCTTTCACCTTTATCCTTTTTATAACCTTTTCCTTCTATTTCTAATTTATTTCCGCTATCTGTACCTTGTGGTACAATAATTGTAATTTTTTCATCTATTGTATCAACCTCCAATTTAGTTCCCAAAGCTGCTTCCCATGGTGTTAAAAGTAAATCTACTATAATATCATAACCACTCAATTTAAATCTTTTACTGTTTTGAATGTTAACTTTTATAAATAAATCTCCATTTCGTCCACCATTCTCTCCAGTTTTTCCTTGGCCTAATAATCTAATTTTTTCTCCATTTCGTATTCCGGCAGGAATTTTAATATTAAATGTTTTCATTTTACCATTTATCATTCTAAGAGAAATCTTTTTTTCCAAACCATAAAAAGCTTCTTCTAATGATATTTCAACTTCTGTTTCTATATTTTCACCTTTTATTGCATTTTTTTCATTATTAATTTTTTTTGTAGTGACTTTCTGAGTTATTTCTCCGAAAAACATATTAAAAAAATCACTAAAAATAGCTTCTTTTCCCCTTTTACTTTCTTCAACTCGCTCTCTTTTTTTTCCAATATTTGTATTCCATAATTTATCATATTTCTTTTTTGCTATTGCATCTGAAAGAACTCTATATGCCTCATTGATATCTTTGAATCTTTCTTCTGATGTTCTATTTCCAACATTAACATCTGGATGATATTTTTTGGCTTGATCCCTATATGCTATTTTAATTTCGTCCATCGTATGTTTTGGTCCGTCTATATTTAATATTTTGTAATAGTCTTTAAAAATCATTTAACATCCTCCCGGTCCATTCTTTATTTGGATTATATCATATTTAATTATTGTATTCAATACAAAATTTTTATTAGTCCTATTTTAGCCTATTTTTATTAGTCCTATTTTAAATTTATAAAATTTTTATTAGCCCTATTTTAAACCCATAAAAATTTTCTTTGTATTTTATATATTAGTATTATCTAAAAAATATTAATTGTATTTTTGATATTAGTATTTTAAAAAACTATTCATTGTATTTTTTTATATTAGTATTATCCAAAAAATTTTCATTGTATTTTTGATATTAGTATTTTCAAATAACTATTTATAGTATTTTTTTATATTATTATTTTGAAAAAATATTCTTTGTATTTTTTCATATTATATGATAAACTGATTTTAAATATTTCTATTGGTTATGGGACCATATTAAAACCCAAATATACTTAAGAGGACTAATATATGAAGAAAATTTTAATTTTGTATGCCACATATGGTGGTGGACATTTATCTGCAGCAAAATCTATTAAAAAATATCTTGACCAAAATTATCCAGATGTAATATCTGAAATGGTTGATTGTGTAGAATATATAAATAAATCATTAAATAAGGTTACAACAGGGGCTTATAAAGAAATAGCTAAAAATGCTCCTTGGGCTTGGAAGCAAATATATCACTATTCTGAAAAAGGTACATTATCCGGAATTAGTATGACAACCAATAAATTTATGGCCTTAAAAATTTTAAAATTGTTTAATGAATTTAAACCTGATTTAGTTGTTTCAACTCATCCATTTGCGACTCAAATGACTAGTTATCTTAAAAAAAAGAGAAAGGTTGACTGTAAATTAGCAACACTAATGACAGATTTTATGCCACACGAGCAATGGCTTGTTAGAAGCGAATTTTCAGACTTTTTCTTTGTTTCAAATTTTAATATGAAAAGTATTCTTGTTAGAAAAAAATTAGATAAAGATAGAATATTTGTTACTGGAATACCAGTTTCCCCAAGATTTCAACAACCTTTTAATTCAGAAGCAATATTTAAGGAATTTAATCTAAATCCAAATAAAAAAACCATTCTATTTTTCGGTGGTGGAGGTCTTGGCCTTGGAAAAGATTCTACAGTAAAATATTTAAAATCTTTTCTTGATTTAAATCAACCTATACAAATAGTTGCTATCTCTGGAAAAAATAATAAAATGAAAAAAAGTTTTGATGAATTAATAGAAAATTATGGTTCTGAAAAATTAAAAGTTTTAGAATTTACAGATAAAGTTCCTGAATTAATGAGTATATCAACATTTGTTGTTACAAAGCCGGGTGGATTAACTACTTCAGAGAGCTTAGCTTCTGAACTTCCAATAATTATTATTAATCCAATTCCTGGTCAAGAAGAACAAAATGCAGAATTTTTAGAATCTTCTGGTGTTGCTGTTTGGATTAAAAAAAATGAAGATCCTTCTAAAAAAATTTTTGATTTATTTAATTCTCCGATAAAACTTACAGAGATGAAAGAAAATGCAAAGGTTATGGGAAGGAAAAATTCCACACAAAGAATTTGTAATATTATAGTTAATAGCCTAAATTAATACAATTAGCAATTTCTATAATGGATTCTTTATTGAATATGTGTATAATCGTATTTAAAAATAATATAACTAATAATTACTAAAATAAAACATTACAATATAAACCTTAAATATACTATTTTCAAATAATTAAATGTAATAATAAGAATTACTACAAAAAAACATTATAATAAAAAACTTAAATATACTATTTTTAAATAATTAAATATAAAAATTGATTTAATTACTACAATATTTAATAAAATTATAATGTGTTAAAAAAAATAAAATAGCAATAATAATATAAATTATTGCTATATTTTTTTTATAATTTCATACTCAATTTTACTTTTTGTCTTTCTTCATCAATTCCTATTACTTTTACTTTTACAACATCTCCAATTGATACAACATCTGAAGGATTTTTTATGAAATTATCACTCATTTCTGATATATGAACTAATCCATCATGTTTAACTCCAACATCTACAAATGCTCCAAAATCAATTACATTTCTTACTGTTCCAGTTAATATCATACCATCTTTTAAATCCTCAAATTTTAATACATCAGTTCTTAAAACTGGCTTAGGCATCTCATCTCTTGGGTCTCTTCCTGGTTTTGCTAATTCATCTATAATATCCTTTAAAGTCAATTCTCCAACCTGCAATTCCTTAGCAGTTTTTTGTATATCTATAAATGATAATTTGTTTTTTATTTGAATTAACTTTTCCTTATCAAACAAATCTTTTTTGCTAAATCCAATTTCCTTTAATAATTTTTCTGTTGGCTCATAACTTTCTGGATGAACTGCTGTTGATTCCAAAGGATTTTTTCCATCGAAAATCCTTATAAATCCCGCACATTGTTCATAAGCAACTTTTCCTAATTTTGGTACTTTTAACAATTCTTTTCTTTCTTTTAATTTTCCATTTTCATCCCTATATTTAACAATATTATTTGCAATTGTTTTATTAATTCCAGCTACATAAGATAAAAGTGAAGGTGTTGCTGTATTTACATCCACTCCTACTTTATTTACAGCATCTTCTACAACTCCTGTAAGACTTTCAGATATTTTTTTCTGATTAACATCGTGTTGGTACTGTCCTACACCAATTGCTTTCGGTTCAATTTTTACAAGTTCAGCTAGCGGATCTTGTAATCTTCTTGCAATAGATATTGCACCTCTTATTGAAACATTTATATTAGGATATTCTTCACTTGCAAGTTTTGAAGCTGAATACACTGATGCACCTGCTTCACTAACAATTGCGTAAAACACTTCTTGCTTATCACTTATTTCATTTATCATATTTGCTACAAAAATTTCTGATTCTCTTGATGCTGTTCCATTTCCAATTGCTATCATATTTATTTTATGTTCTAAAATCAATTTTACTAATTCTCTTTTTGCACCTTGTTCATCATTTTGAGGTGCTGTAGGATATACAGTTGTAGTCGCCAACAATTTGCCGGTTTCATCAATAACAGCTATTTTACAACCTGTTCTATATGCTGGGTCAAAACCCATTACAGTTAACCCTTTTAATGGTGCTCCTAATAATAATTGTTTTGCATTTTGTCCAAAAACTTTAATTGCTTTTTCTTCGGCTTTTTCAGTTAAGTCAGATCTAATTTCTCTTTCAATTGAAGGTTCAATAAGTCTTTTATATGAATCCTCAATAATTTTAGTTAGTGTATTAGAAAAATTACCACTCTTATTTATTATTATATCATCACAAATAAAGTTAATAATAATATCTTCTGGTTTTTCTATTTTGACTTTAAGAAATTCATCTTTTTCTCCTCGATTTATAGCAAGTATTCTATGACTTGGAATTTTATTAACTTTCTCAAAAAAATCATAATACATTTCGTATGCAGATTTCTCTTCTGGCTTTGTTGCTTTAGAATAAAGTACCCCATCTCTGTAACAAATCCTCTTAATTTCTTTTCTATATATAGGATTATCCGAAATGTTTTCTGCAACTATATCCATTGCTCCTGAAATTGCATCTTCTGTATTTTCAACGCCTTTTTTTACATCTATAAATTCTTTTGCTATTTCCTCAATTTGTCTTTTATCCTCTTGCTTAATTATAATCTCAGCAAATGGTTCTAATCCCTTTTCTTTTGCAACAGTTGCTCTAGTTCTCTTTTTTTGTTTATATGGTCTATAAATATCTTCTACCTCAGATAGTTTTTTTGCATTTTCTAATAATTTTTCAATTTCAGGAGTCAATTTTCCCTGTTCTTCTATTGAATTTTTTACTTCTTCTTTTCTAGTTTTAAGATTTCTTAAATATGATAGTCTTTCTCCCAAATCTCTAAGTTGTTCATCACTTAATCCACCTGTAACTTCTTTTCTATAACGTGCAATAAATGGAATTGTATTTCCTTCATCTATTAATTTTACTGTACTTTCCACTTGACTAGTTTTAACATTCAGTTCATCTGCAATAATTTGAATTATTTTCTCCATTTTTACCTCCGCTATATTTTTGTACTATAGTATTGTATAATTTATAACATTTTTTATTATATGATAATCAATAATGAATTCTTTTAGAAATAAACTATGATTTATTATTCTATTTTTAAATATTCATTATATTATATCT
>DAOOQE010000029.1:0-8761 GCA_035388585.1 Clostridia bacterium | reverse complement strand
CTCTTTCTAAACTATAAGAAATATATAATTATTCTATTTCTAAATATTCATTATATGATATTTCCTTATCAACTAATCTATCTGATTTAATGTCTATTACTCTATTTGCAACAGTTTGTGTTAATTGATGATCATGAGAAGTAAATAACATATTTCCTTTAAATTTAACCATTCCATCATTTAGTGCTGTTATGCTTTCCATATCCAGATGATTTGTTGGTTCATCAAATATTAAGAAGTTTGCTCCAGACAACATTACTTTTGCCAAAACACATCTTACTTTTTCCCCACCTGACATTACATTTACCTTTTTTAGTGCTTCTTCACCTGAGAAAAGCATTCTACCTAAGAAGCTTCTTACATATGTTTCATCTGGATCTTTTGAATATCCTCTTAACCAGTCAGTTATTGTTTCGTTTTTTTCAAACAAATAATTATTGTCTTTAGGAAAATAATTTGTTGAAATAGTTGTTCCCCAGATTAATTCTCCTGAATCCGGCTCTAATTCACCTGCAATTATTTGAAAAAGAACAGTTTTAGCAATTTCATTATCTGCTAAAAATGCAATTTTATCTCCTTGCTTTACTGTAAAGGAAATATTATCTAATATTTTCTCTCCGTTTATTGTTTTACAAATATTTTTTACTTGTAATATTTCTTTTCCCGGTTCCCTATCAGGCTTAAAATCAACATATGGATATTTTCTATTTGATGGTTTTATTTCGTCAAGTTGTATTTTTTCTAATGATTTTTTTCTTGATGTTGCTTGTTTTGATTTTGATGCATTTGCACTAAATCTTGCAATAAAGTCTTGTAGTTCTTTCATTTTTTCTTCTTTTTTCTTATTTGAATCCTTCATTTGTTTTAATGCTAATTGGCTTGATTCATACCAAAAATCATAATTTCCTGGATATACTTTTATTTGCCCAAAATCAACATCTGCAATATTTGTACATACTTTATTTATAAAATATCTATCATGTGATACAACAATAACTGTGTTTTCAAAGTTTATCAAAAATTCTTCTAACCAACTTATACTTTTTAGGTCCAAATCATTTGTAGGCTCATCCAAAAGTAATACATCTGGGTTTCCGAATAATGCTTGTGCTAATAGAACTTTTACTTTATCCTTTGCCTCTAATTCACTCATTAATTTGTAATGATATTCTGTTCCTATTCCTAAATTGTTTAATAAAGACCCCGCATCTGATTCCGCATTCCATCCATTTAAATCTGCAAACTTTTCCTCTAATTTTGCAGCTTTCATTCCATCTTCTTCAGAAAAATCTTCTTTCATATATATTGCTTCTTTTTGTTTCATTATTTTATATAATTCATGATTTCCCATTATAACTGTATCCAAAACTGTAAACTCTTCAAATGCAAAATGATCTTGTTTTAATACTGATAATCTTTCGCCTTTTTCCATAGAAACTTCACCTTTACTTGGTTCTAATTCCTTAGATAATACTTTTAAAAAAGTCGATTTTCCTGCTCCATTTGCACCAATTATTCCATAACAATTTCCTTTTATAAATTTTATATTAACATCTTCAAATAACGTTCTTTTCCCAAATCTTACTGTTACACCTACTGCATTTAACATTTTTTATTCCCCTCTCATTTTAAACTTTTTCAATTATACATTATGTAAGCTTTAAAGTCAAGGAAATTTAGGGGTGCTTTCATTTGAGAATAGAATTAAACTTTTTACTTGAAGTCATTGAACAATAATAATCTAGATATAGGATTAAATCATACAACAAATATTGAATTTATTCATACAACTTGCATATAAGCTACAGAATTACATTTATATTTACGTGACGTTGGAGTATATAAATACTACAATCTGTATTTTCTTTACAGCATTAATTTACACCATTAATTTAATATTTTATTATTTATTTTTTAATATTAGATAATTCACTAGTTCTAGAAATAATTCTGGATTTTTAATATGTACTTTTTCTCTATATCTTATATATATAATTAAAATTGGTTGAAATATAAATAATTTTATGTTATTCTTTATATATATTAAGAAAATAAACAATATAATTTTAGGAGGAATTTATGAACCAAAATATATCAGTATCTCAAAAAAGAAATCGAAAAAATTTTAGAAAATTTATAATTTTCACATTACTTATAGGATTAATTATTTTTTTATTTTACAGTTTTTTTTCAAATGGAAATAAAAACATAAAAGAAAATATAATAACCTCTTCTAATACAGTACCTGTTAAAAAATCTGATACTTCTGTTGAAGTTGCTGTTACAGGCGATATAATGTGTCACAGTACAAACTTTAAACAAGCCTATGACCCAAATACAAAAACATACGATTTTTCAAGTGTTTTTTCTCAAGTAAAAGATTATATTTCTAGTGCAGATATATCTATAGGAAATTTGGAAACAACTTTTGCTGGAGAAAGCAGAGGTTATAGTGGTTATCCAACATTCAATTCTCCTGCCGCTTTAGGAAATGATTTATTAGATATTGGAATAGATGTTATTTCAACAGCTAATAATCATAGCTTAGACAAAGGTTATACAGGTTTAGTAAACACTTTAGATGAATTAGATAAAATAGGACTATCTCATAATGGAACATACCGTTCTGCTGAAGAACAAAATACTATTTTATATAAGGATGTTAATGGAATTAAGTTTGCATTTTTATCTTTTTCATATGGTACAAACGGTATTCCTGTTCCATCAGGAAAGGAATATTGTATAAATCTTATTGATAAAAATCTTATAAAGAAACAACTTCAAATTGCAAAACAAGGAAATCCTGATGTTATCTGTGTTAATATGCATTGGGGATTAGAATACAAAACAAAACAAAATTCTGAACAAGAGGATTTAGCAAATTTTTTATTTAAAAACGGTGCAGATTTAATATTTGGAAGTCATCCTCACGTACTACAACCAATGGAAAAACGTGAAATAACTTTAGATGATGGGACAAAGAAAGATGGTTTTGTTGTTTACTCTTTAGGGAATTTTATGTCAGGCCAAATAATTCCTGAAACTAGAAATTCTATAGTTTTAAAATTAAAATTAACAAAAAATGGTGAAACAGGAAAAATCAAAATAGATTCTTATGATTATATTCCAACTTATATGCTTGATACTAATACAATTGGATCAAATAAATATAAAATATTAGATATAAGAAAAAATATATCAGAATATGAAAGTGGAAGTAAAAATATAAGTTCAGATTTATATACAAAATTAAAATCTTCATTAAAAACAATTGAAACATTAATGGGACCTAAAATGGATTTTAGTAATACTTCTAATGAATAATTAAATATTATTATTTATAAAAAAATGGAAGATTAGCAAAATCTATAATAAAACCGCTATATTAAATATATAGTGGTTTTTTGTTGGTGTGTTTTACTTACAGATTACGAACTCTGTTCTCTTTATACAACTATTATAAAATATACTATATAATAGTTCAACACTTAATACTATATTTTATATTTTTCATACAATGATTCTATTTCTTTATAAACTGTATCAACCTCATTTTTTTCACCTTCAATAGCGACTACTTGCATTTCTGGTTGTATATAATAATCAATTTCAAATTTAATTTTTTTCTTTTTAAAAATATGTCTAATCCTTTTAAGTTCTTTACTTTTATGAAAATTTAAGATTTCTAACATAGATTTAATAAAATCTTTATTTTCACTATTAACTTCCAACATAGAAGTTTCTTTTGATTCTTTTAATACCTTTTCTGAGTCATTTTCTTCTTTAAAATTCAAATATTGTTTTATTTGATTATTTCTCTCATTTGTTGTAATTCTTGCTAAAACTCCATTTTCATTTTTAAATAAAACCCTAGTTTGAGTAATACTTTCTTCTTTTTCATAATTTTTATTTTCACAAAACATTATAAATGGTTCTATATCTGATACTTTAAAACTATATTCATATTCAATCATATTATTCTCCTTTTTAAAGATAGAATAACATTATTTATATAATTATGCAAGTGACTTTAATTTGTAAAAAAACAATGTGCATAATACACATTGTTTTCTATGAATTTATTAAATTTATAATTAAAATATCAGTTTAAGATTGGGATACATATATCTAGTCATTAATTGATGTTCTAGAAAAGGTGAAACATAATGACAACAAGTTTCACTAGAATTATCAGTCGAGTGAACTAAATTATTTATGATAGGGTTCCATTTTAATAGATTACCATCGAACCAAACTACATTACAACCATTTAAGTTTTTTCCTAAGGAATCTCTAAGTCTATGTTTTATATCTTGTAATTCTTTAGCCTTTCTTTTAATTAAAAATACATCACAAGTACCACACATTGACCGTTCATATTTATATCCATCTGGATGAAATATTCTCATAATCTTTATTCCATCTTTGCTAACTGCACCAAAGTTAGTCTGATATTCAGCAATAGCCCCATTTCCACGAAAAAGAAAACTTTCTCTAATAGTGCTAGTTACACCAATCAAATATGCAGATGGTTTAATAATAACTGCATTTATTTTCTTTTCATAAAAATACCTTGGCGTTAAATATGATAATGGAATTATTTCATTTTCATTTATAAAAAACCTCTCTAATGAAAAATCATATTTTTTCCATTCCTGTGTAATACATTGTGATAACTCAATTTGTCTTTCATATTCATTATTAGATTGTATTAATTGATTAAGTTCGTATTTCCATTCTCTAATTTGATTTAAAATTTTCAATTTTGCCATTTCAAAATTTTTATCTTTCACAGTTGAATTACTAAATCCAAGAAGTAATTTGATTTCAGAAGTATATCCTTGTAATATTTGATATTTTTCTACACAATCTAATGTTAACTTCACATCAATATTGGTTGTACCTGTTTTATTAATATCATATAGTATTGTTCTTAATTTATAAAAAATATCTTTCATGTATTTATTAACAGGATAATATTCTTTATAGAATCTTTCAACGCTAATCTTTTCTACTTTGCCACACTTATAACCGACAAATGGTGAACAATCAAATTGATACCATTCATTTTTATCATCTAAAACCAAAACAAGAAAATGTTTTGTTGTTACAGTATCACTTTCATATTTCTTTTTTCTAGCTAAAACCAAAATATGCTTTCTGCCAAGCTTCATTTCCTTTAAATACTCTATAGCTACAACCGATGCTGTATAAGAATCTCCGCACATTTCTTCTACTTCAGTATCAGGATTAGGAATTTCCGTCATAAGCATAGTTTGTCTAATTAGATCGTTAGCTACTTGTAATTTATTTTTAAAACTTAGATTCTTAAATTCCCGAGTAAATGTAGTTTCGCCAAATGTATCTCTATTTCCAGATATTGCCTTTAATTCATAGATATTAGGTAGTAATTTGTTCATTTTGTATACCTCCTTGAATAATAAAAAAGTTTAAACATACTTTACATATTTTTTCAAAATCGTAATCTCTTTTTAATCTAATCTGAGAATTTTTGTTGAATTCATTCATAGATATATCATCAAAAACTTTTTTGATTTTTTTTGCTGAATCCATAATATTTTCTAAATTTACTAAAACCCCATCAAAATTGTCATTTATTTGTTCATGCATTCCACCAATGTCATTCGCTACAATTAGTACATTATTCTTATTCATTTTTCTAACCTCATTTATTATTAGACCTACTATTTCTTTCTTTGAAGGTATAAGTAGTATCATTGGTTTATCAAAATGATTAATTATATATTGTGGAAAATAAAATGGAACATTTACAAATAATTTGCTATTTGTCATACTCGCAATATTTTCATATTCACTTATAATTGGCTGTCCAATGTAATATGGCTGAGCTATAACAACTGGTTTTACATTTAACTGTTTTCCCAGATACATCGTGGCATCCAAATTTTTATATTTTTCTGCTCTTCCAAAAGATAAAATAATGCTTTCATAATTACATATTTCTGAAAACAATTTTCTCATTTCTCCTGTTTCTTCGTAATTATTTTCTTCTGATAAAATTTCACCATTAATTATAAATATATTTTTTTCTTTATTAAGTTTATAATCTTTTATAAGATGTTTAAAAATATATTTTCCTGTTGAACCCAAATAAGAATTTTTATTAGTATTTATATAATTAATAGCTTTCATTTCCCAATCGATTCTTGTAGAAATTATCTTTTCACTCTCTGTTATAGCAGAATCAACTTTATGAATTTTTCCAGTAGAATGAGGAATCCATATTTTAAAATGTTTTTCGTTATTATCTATCATTTCCAATAATCCAGCATATGGTGTATCATTAGCAATTGTTAAAACTAAATCATAATTTGATACATCTATTTTATTTATTGATTTTGATGTATTTTTAGATAATACTTTCCAGTTATCAGGTGTACCGTAGTTAACCTTTCCATTTGAACCATTATTAATTTGATATATATTATTTTTCTCCATATTATTATGATAATTCTTTGTATATTCAGAATATCCAAAACTATCCTTATCATATTGTGGTGTATATAAATTTATTTTATAATCTATATTTTGATATTTTATTATATTTGAAAAAGCTTTTATATATCTTTTAACAATAGTTCCAACCCCAGTATAATGACTAATTATTCCATCATGAGCACAAATGTTTATTAACAATTTCACTTATTATTTCCTCCATATTTTGTTTATGATATTCTTGAATTTTTAAGTTCTTTACATATTTTTCACAAATTTCTATACTTGTCTTTTCTAATAGCCTTTGATTTTCCAAAGAACCATATGGATCTTTTTTGTTGTTAACTGGAAAATAATATTCTTGATCATTTGTTGTTAAATATATTACCTTATTAGTTTTTTCTTTTAATATATCGGTAAATTGACAGAACCATTTTTTTGCATCATCTGCACTAAACGACCGGTCTATAATACATCTAGTAATATTATAAGATAGTGTACTTATCGGTCCTCTGTCAATAACAATTAATCCTTCCGTATGTTGATTTAATTTCATTTCGTCATTTTGAAAATAGCTTAATTGATTTATAGGTGTCTTTCCTTCAACTTTGTTGATAATTTCATCTACAACATATAGATTTTTGATGTTTAACTTTTTTACAGCATTCACTATAGTTGTCTTTCCTACTCCTGGTAGACCTTCTAAAAATATTATTTTTTTCATTTTTCATTCCTCCTAAAATAATTACGAGTTCTAGTTACATGTATCACTTCTTCATAAAACAATTTAGAATAAAATTATTTATTCTAGTTATAAAAATTTTGGTTACATAATATCATGATTGGATTATTTTGTCAATATTTTTGTTTGCATTTCTGGCTGTATTAGAGATATGTATACAAAAAAATAATAATACAATAATATCTATAATAACCCGAATGGATGATAATATTAAAATTAACAAATATAATAATTTTATAAGAATTTGCTTAGTTTCTTTTAAATTATACTTTTGTTTGTATTTTTTTATTTTTAAATTTTTGTTACTTATTTCGTTTACTTTGTATTCTAGTATTGTAAGAAAAATTGGATATGTAATTATTTATTCAGTTGTTTAAATAAACTGAAAATTATTTTTTAATAAATATTTTATTTTCCGTTTTTAATGGTAAATGTATAATTTTCAATAATTTATAATATTTCAGTATTTGGTTTTAAATCCTCTAATATTTCAAACTCAAACATAAAAAATGCCCTTCTTTGCTTTGATAAGAGAACATTTTTGTTTTCACTTATAATAAAAACAACTTACAAAAATTTGTTAGTTCGTAAGTTGTTATAATATGGTGCGCCATCGCGGGATCGAACCGCGGACCTTCTGATTAAGAGTCAGCTGCTCTACCAGCTGAGCTAATGGCACTTATTAAACTTTTTTTATTATAAGCCATTAATAAGATATTGTCAATATTAATTTGTAATTTACCTTTTATTTCAATTTTTCCTTTACACTTGCATTTGTTGTCACATAATTGCAATTACTTTTTTACTTTACCATGTGTACAAAATACAAAAAATTGTTGAAAAAACTTGAATTAATGTTTTTTTAATAATATAATACTATTAACAAAAGATAAATGAAAAATTAGGAGATTAATTATGGAATTAATAAAAAATGTTTTTTTTAATACAGACAAACTGATTCAAAATCAACCTATAAAAATATCATACACTGGTGAGCTTTTTCAAAACCAGACTGATGATGTTTATATTCATTATGGTTTTGGTTCAAAATGGGATAATATTAATGAAATTAAAATGGAGAAAACAGAATTAGGTTTTCAATCTGAAATTTTACTTTCTGAAAATGAAACTTTTAATTTTTGTTTTAAGACAAAAAATGAATTATGGGATAATAATAATGGACAAAATTATATTTTTAATATAGAAAAATTAAATACTCCTTTAATAAATAAAACTGAAACAGGTCTTGCAATTATTGGTAATTCAGATTTTAAAAAAAATAAATTACGAAAATCTTACATTTGGACAAAAAAAGCAAAAATTAAAATATATAAATTTGTTTCTTATGTTCCAAAAATTATTTCTGGGAACTATAAAAGAAGAGTTATAAATTAATAGTTTTAATCTATACTACCTAAATATAAATAATTAGTTCATGAGACAGTATAATAATAGTTCTAAATTAATAGTTTTAGTGTTAGTTTAATAATTAAAATCGCAATTACATTAATAGTAAATTGCGATTTTTAAATTTTTATTATT
>DAOOQE010000028.1:12907-13990 GCA_035388585.1 Clostridia bacterium | reverse complement strand
GTAGATAATAGATAACATTACTTAAAATTATTTATTTAATGAAAGAAGATTCAGATGTCTATATTTCAGTGATTGGAAAGGAAACGAAATAATAATGGTTGAAAATTAGAATATTAAAGAAGATTTAATAAATAAAATAATTGAATAGTATAATCAATTAGAAGAATCAAAAAAACTCAGAGTTGATTATTTTATTACTTTTCAAAAGAATAAAGAGGATTTTAAAAATAAAATAAAAAATATTAAACTTGAGTGGTGATGAGTTTGTCTAATTATTATGATTACCAATTTGGTGATATTGTAGATGTTGATTTTTTTCCATTTGCAGATGCAGCAACAATAAAATTAGACCCAACGGATACGGAAGAAATTAAAAAGAAAAAATTAGCAAATGTAAAAAAAAGACCGTAGTGTATCATTAAAAATTTCGGAGATACATAGTTAATGTGTAAAATATCACATTCGAATTTTTAGAGTAAATCTGATAATTCTATTACAATAACAAAAAAAGAGGTTGATATTGTACCACCATCTATTAGAATAAATGATAAAGATTTAAAATTTTCAAGTGGTATATCAATATTTGACGGCAAAATATCTCAAACAGTAATAAATTGTGAATCGTTGCAAACTATTCATCTAAGTTATGTTAGAGATTATAAAAATAAATTGAAACCAAGTATTGCCAGCAATTTAAAATCAATTATGAAAAATGTAATAATGAAAAATTCAAATCAATTTGATTTGTTAGATTAGTTTATTAAATTAAACAAAATTGCAGATAAGCTAAAAGGTGATAGAATGAATATAAAAAAAGAATTGAATCTATTAAAAGAATAGTCATTAAATAATATAAATGAATACATTACACTTTTAAATGCAAGTAATCTAAAAGAATCTATGTTTACTGAAACTACTATATTAAGTGTTTCAGATTTAGTATTAAAAGAAGCAAAAGAAATAGAAGAAATACTATTTTGGTCTGATTATCAAAAAGGAGATTATAATGAATAATTTAAAAGTTGGAGATATTATAGAATAGAACATATTAAATATGGCAAATCCAAAAACAAGTTCTTAGTC
>DAOOQE010000028.1:0-12807 GCA_035388585.1 Clostridia bacterium | reverse complement strand
ATATTATAGAATAGAACATATTAAATATGGCAAATCCAAAAACAAGTTCTTAGTCACAAGTTGAAAAAATGATAAAAATTAGAAAAATATTATAGGTAGTTATTAAAAACATACATTCAGCAAATGATGTTCAAATTGTATATCTATCAAAAACAGAAAATCCAATATTAGAATATAGTATAAGAATAGATAAACAAGATATAAAAGATTTAGATACAGATATAATAAATAATCCAATTAATAATAATTTTACAACTTAGTATGTATTATTAAATAATATATATACTGTCCAAAATGATTAGAACAACATTACTAATAAATACGGTGCTATTTCTGATCAAAAAATTAAAGAAGTAAGAGATAAGTTTGCAAAAATGTTAAATTAAAAATATTATAACCCCCTTGATTGGGGGTTTTTATTTGGACTTGACAAATCACTTTTTTTATGGTATAATTGAAAAATTAAAAATCCGAATGGGGGTTTATAATACAATGTAGAATGATGTAGTCCTACCAAAATCATATTTTAAAAAATATGGATTAAAAAATCCAAAAATAGTATTATATTTAGATGGAAACAATATATTTATTAGAGAATTTGCAACACATTATAACACTCTACAAAATTCTGATTCAAAAGATATTGGTACAATAGTTAGAGTTATATCTTATATATAGGATGTTATATTAAGATATGAAAAAGAATTTGGTAAAGATAGAATATATTATAATTTATTTTTTGAAAGAGGTAGGAGTTCTTAGCATAAAGAAATATATAAAGAATATAAATAGAATAGAAACAATAAATTTTTAGGATTAGATTTTGATGAAAATGATAAAGATATGATGGATAAAAGAGAAACATTCAGATACAATATGGAATAGGTGCAAGAAATATTAAAAGCATCATAGAAAAAAATAAATTTTGTAAATGTTTATTATACAGAAGGAGATTTTTAGATTAGATATTTTATTGAAAAATATAATAAACATTTTATTGATAGCAAAGAAGAAGTAATACATGTTATATTCAGTACAGATTCAGATTTTAGACAATTATTATCTGATAAATCAGATTTAAATATTGTAATATATGATATAATTAAAAAAAGATTATAGACTAAATTTAATTATCATAATGTATATATTAAAGATGAAAAAACATTTCATTAGGATTATTTTTTATTTGAAAAAATTATATCTGGAGATAAAAGTGATAATATAAAAGGAATTAAAGGTATAGGGTAGAAGAAATAGTCATAGTTTTATAATCAATATAAATAGTTATTCAATCCTACACACTCCCAAAAACAATTTATCGAATCTTTAAATTTATATTTTGAATAGAATAAAGATACTTTGAGCAATACAGATAAGATTATTTTGCAAAATATCAATACAATGTAGATAAATTATAAAATGACAAATTTAATAAATTTTGATAATGTAGTAGAAATGATAAATATGAATTAGATAGCAGATATGAATAGTTTGTTTAACACTTATATAGAATATAAACATAAATATAGTTTTAGAACTGAGTTTTTTTCTAATTTATTAAAAGACTTTTAGAAAAATAAATTATTTTCAAAGTATAAAATCATTGATGAAATAGATATATTAAAATTTTTACGATAGGTTTGTTAATTAAAAAAGAGAGGTTTAAAAATGAATAAATATAATATTATTTATGCTGATCCGCCATGGAAATATAATAGTAGAAATAATATAAATACTCGTTTTGGTGGCGGCGTTTTTAATAAATATAGTTTAATGACTATGGAAGAGATTAAATCTCTTCCTATTTCTAATTTAGCAGAAGAAAATTGTGTATTATTTCTTTGGTGTACATTTCCTTATTTAGATGAACAAATTAAAGTATTTGACTATTGGGGTTTTAGATACCGTACATTAGGATTTAGTTGGATTAAAACTAATTCTAAAAATGGTAAACCATTTTTTGGTGTAGGATATTATGCAAAAAGTAATTGTGAAATATGTTTAATGGGTATGAAAGGTCAATTAAAGCCGATTAGTAATAAAGTTTCTTCTGTTATAATTTCCCCAAGAAGAGAACATAGCAAAAAACCAGATGAAGTTAGAAATAAAATTGTAGAATTATTTGGTGATTTACCAAGAATAGAATTATTTGCAAGAGAAAAAGTAGAAGGCTGGGCTTCATGGGGTAATGAAATAGAAAGTGATATCATACTCTAAACCCCTCGAAATCGAGGGGTTTAAAAGTTAAACAAATAATAGAGGTGTTAAAAATGGATAATCCTGAAAATATATTAGAACAAAAACTTGAATTATTAAATACCAAAATTTTAGACTTGTATAAAAAGATAAAAGTCTTAACAGAGCTAAGAGAAAAAAAGAAAAAAATAACTACTTGACAAATCACTTTTTTTATGGTATACTATGTGTGTAAAAGAAAAAAGAAAAGAAGGAGTGACATGAATGAAAAAAATTAAATTTAGTAATTATTTTAATTCTTGGTCTTTGTTTGAAAAGTTGTGGTTATCAATTGCAACCGTATTAATAATTGCATTATCTATTTTTTGGAAAGATAATTTAATTGGTATTATTACATCTTTAACTGGGGTTTGGTGTGTTATTCTTGTAGCAAAAGGAAAAATTTTAAATTATGAAGTCATTTTGTAAAAAATGTATTGATAACTGGCACTGAATCTTGTGGTAAAACTACATTAGTAAAATATCTTGCTAAAATTTATCACACATCTTGGGTAGAAGAAGTTGGTAGATATTATGCAGAAAGATTTTTAGGTGGAACAGAAGAAGTATATACAATTGAAGATTTTGAAAGGATTACAATTCAGCATAGAGAAGAAGAATACAAAGCAATTAGAACAGCAAATAAAGTAAATTTTATAGATACAGATGCAACAGTTACTCAATATTATTTAAATTTATACTTAAATGAAAATTCTGATTTTATTGATAAATTTATTGATTCTACTCGATATGATCTTGTTATTATGCTAAAACCTACTGTTAAGTGGGTAGATGATGGAATGAGATATAATTCTGAACAAAACCTACGTGAACAGTTGCATGAAAAATTAAAGAATATGTATTTAAATAAGGGATTTAAAATATTAGAAATTGGTGGAAATTATTCTGATAGATTAGATGAAATTATTAAAATTGTTAATGAAATGCTTGGCAAATAATTTTTTTTATGTTAAACCATGTTTGTGAAAGAAAGAAAAAAAAGGAGTGATGTGAATGAAAAAAGTACTTTGGGTTTCTCAACATCAGTTGGACAATGAAGCAATTGAAGAATTAAAAAAAGAATTAAATGATGAAGTAGAAGTAATTTCAAAAAATGTTATATTTGATTCAGATGGAAAAACTGCAGTAAATAATCTACTTAAACTTGTTACTGAGGTTGATTCACAAATTCTTGGTGGGGTATTTCCAGCACAATTGTGGATTAAATTGATAAATAACTCTATTATGTTAAAAAATAGTGGATTGAAAAAATTCTTTGTTGTAATTAGTGTTCCAACAGAAGCAAAAGATGGTAAAAGAATTTTTAAATTTGACCACATTGAAATTATTAATTTGGAAGACAATCTTTAAGGTATAAGGAGTATTAAAAATGGTTAGTAAAAGTAATAACAAACTTACCATAACACATTTTTGGACTTATTTTTCTACTGTATATTATAAAACACATCAAGATTCAGATTTTGAACGTTTGAATCTTGATTTAATTACATATGTAAAAGAATCAGATTCAAGTATTTAGAGAGATTTGGTATTTGCATCTTTTGTTGAATCAGGCAAAGGTAATGATTACATTAAAAAAAATGTTAAAATACTTAGAGGATATAAAAGTATATTTGGAGATAACTTGTTGGGAATACAGTATAATATGTATACTTCAAAATATTACAATACATTCAATAAAATGCTAAAAGAAAATCAAATAAAATAGTTTGGTCAAAATATAGTAAAGTATTGTATGCTAACAGACCCAAATATTGTTATTGATAATAGTCATAAAAGAATTTGGTACTTAGATATAGAGATAGATAATTTTAGTAATGTGTTAACAGATGATTCCGAAGAATCATCCAATTTTGACAAAGCAGTTGAAGAATAGAAATTTCCAATCATATCTATCACAGTCTATGATAATATAGAAGATATGTATATTTAGTTAATATTATTACCCAAAGGAAATACAGAAGAATATGTACAAAAATTAAAAACTAATACTATTTACAATCATAATGAAAAGCAAACATATTTGTTTTATAAAACAGAAGAAGATTTATTAGTTTATTTTGATAAATTAATGAAAAGATTAAGACCTGAAATTATTTCAGGTTGGTATAGCAATAACTTTGATATGCCATATATTATAAATAGATATTACAAACTTTCAAGTAATATTGATATAGATGAAAATTCAACAGAAAGAATGTTTTCTTTAATAGATAAAATTGGTTGTTATGCAAAAAGAATGTACAATTCAGAAACAGACTGGATTGTACAAATGCCAGGAATAGAACTAATAGATTACATGTAGATTTATAAAAAGTTTTAGATGTAGACACCACAATCATTTGGATTAGATTATGTGTAGAAATACGAAGGATTAGGTGGTAAAACAGAAAAGAAAGGCTTTATGAAGTATTTGTCTAATTTCAAAGACTTTATTGCCTATATTTTCAAAGATGTAGAAATTATTCAAGAATTGGAAAAGAAAAATTCATTGCTTAAAATGTTATGCCAATTACAAGAATTTGCAAAAATACCATTAGGTAAACTTATTCATATGTCTAATACAGTTGAATAGATGATTTATCACACAACCATAAATAATGGTGTTGTTATTCCTTCAAATGTATTAGATTCAAATAATATGGATACATCTTTTCAAGGTGCTACTGTATTAGAACCAGAAGATAAATTTTATAATAATGTCATAGTATTAGATTATGAAAGTCTATATCCAAACGTAATTAGAACATTCAATATTTCACCAGAAACACTTATATTAAATGAGCAAGTTGATGAATATGAAAAGCAAGGTTTACCATTTATAGATTTTACTGAATTATATTATATGGATAAGCCAGAAGAAGAACGAAGAGAAGTTAAGAGAATTGGGTTTTCACTTGAAATGGAAGGTGTTATCCCTAAAACAGTTAATATGTTAATTACAGAAAGAATCAGAAATAAAAAATTATACAAAGAATAGGCTGATGGTGATCCCAGTAAACAAGAATACTATCTTAAACAATGGAATTATAAGATTGTATTGAATAGTATGTATGGGGTTTTAGGGTTTAAATATTCTCCATTGTTTAATATAAGAGTTGCAGAAAGTGTTACATAGGGTTAGAGATTTATGTTATAGTTTTAGATTGATAAATTACGTAAAGATAATAAAGAAATTATTTATGGGGATACTGATTCAGTATTCTTTTCAAATGATAATATATCCCAATTAACAGAAGAAAAAAGTATTGAGAGTGAATAGAAGTTATAGAAGGAGTATGTAAATAGTTCAATACTTCAACGTATTAGGTATTATTTTATCAATATTGAGGATAAACAATATAAAAATTATTTAAAAACTGATATAGATAAGATATTTAAAAAGGTTAGATTTTTTGGAGTAAAGAAAAGATATTATGGAATTGGATTTGATGATAAGGAAATCATGCACGGTGTAGAATTAGTTAGAACAGATACACCAGACTTTTAGAAAATAATTTTAACTGATTTGTTTAGAAAAGCATTAATGGAAACAATCACAAGAGAAAATATTTTAGATGCTTTTAAGATTATTAAAAATACAAAAGATTTTATCACTCTTGGGGAAACAAAATCAATAAGTAAAAACAATTATGAAGATTATAAAGTTATACCATATCATGTCAGAGGTCTTATATTTGCTAAAAAAATTGGTCTACAAGTACCAGAATACATTACTGATAAATTATTGATATTACCAATTAAAATATATAAAGAACGTAATAATATGATGTACAATGAATAGAATAATATTTTCAAATTTACCAAGAAAAAATTAACAATTCAAAAAATAAATATTTCGTATCCAATGGATAAGGTAGAAGATTTAATTTCATATATTGAAACTCTTAATTATATTAAAATAGATTTTTAGGAAATATTTAATAAACATATTCTTATGAAACTTGAACAATTTACAAATCTTATGCCTATTATAGAAGAATTACGAGAAGAATTAAACAAAGATGCAGTAGAAGAGGGTTTAACATTATTTAATTTTGAAAAAGAAGAAAGGAGCAATTGAAAATGATTATTAGAATTGATGAAATGGAATACGATTGTAATTTATTTTATAATGATACACCTGTGTTTTTCAGGCAATACATACCAATAAATTCTTTAAAAGAAGAATTATTTATTCAGATTGATGAATCTGATTATAAAAAACTTGTATTTGAAAACATGTCAGAGAAAGAATTAGAAGACTTTTTTAAAGAATATGAAATTCCCAATCCTATTTTGTACTGCAGAAATGATAAAGTAAAAGGTGTTTTTTTAGATTGGGTAGAACTTTGATTTATTAAATAAATTGAAAACCACCAAATGGTGGTTTTTTTTTCTTGACAAAACTAAAAAAATATGGTATACTTGTCTAACGAAATAAAAAATTCTGAATGGGGTGATGTTATATGGGGATACCTTTTACAACTGAAACTCTTAAAGAAATTAATTTTGAAGAATTTAAAAGTAAATACAGAAAAGTTGGTAATTACAATGTTGTTTGGGATTTGGAAGAATTTGATTTTAACAATGGTTCTGGAGAATTGAAAGTTAAATTGTATCAAAAAGTTGTTAACTTAATTAATACATATGAAAAAACTATAAAATCAAATTGCTGGGAAATTGTAAGATATACAGATGTAAGAAAATTTACATTAAAGGATTTCAATTAAATTAAAAATAAAAAAGGAGATTTGAACATGGAAAATAAGTAGGATGTTAAAACAATTAGAGTAACAGAAAAGGAATTATTTATGCTATTTAATTTGAATAATTTAAAAAAGAAGAAAATTAAAGACGAAGATTATACTGTGTATGATGTAAATAACAATAAAACTTTAGTATTGTTTCCTTCTAATATTTTATAGGAATTGTGGGAATAGTCATTTGAAGAAGTTGTATCTGCAATAGAAAATAAAACATATAACAATTGGATTCCAAAGACTGTTTATGAAGTATCATATGAAAAACTATTAGATAAAGAAACATTAAAAGAATTGACTGATGAAGATTTTGAAGAATTGAAAGGAGAAGAAACTGAATAATGAAAACGTCTATTAAAGTATTATGGATTAGTAATAAACCCATGTAGACTGATGTATTAGAAAAACTAAAAGAAATAATTTTTAATTTGCCAGAACCTAATTTTATTATTAAAAAAAGAACAGATAAGAATATTGTTGTAATAAATGAATAGATTGATTTTGAAGCAGATATGTATTAGGCATATAAACAGTTGAAGCAAAAAATAGATGAGCATAATATTGATTTAGTTAGTGGTGTATTTCCAAATCAAATATGGTCATATTTTCTAAAACATTCAAATATATTGACACTCCAATTAGCAATTCCTATTTATATAACAGAAAAATTAGAATCTCATAAAATTTTAAAAATAGATAGATTTGAATTTATTTCTTATTAGAAATAACAGAAAGTAAGGTGGGGTAATGAATATGAATTTTTATGATGTTTTAGGGGTAAGTAAATCATAGAGTGATTAGGAAATAAAGCAATAGTATAAAAAATTAGTTAAACAATATCATCCTGATACACAAAAGAATTAGAATAAAGAAGAATAGGAAAGAAAATTTAAAGAAATAGCAGAATAGTATGAAGTATTATCTGATAAAGACAAACGAAAAAATTATGATTCTTTTGGTTCAGAAACAAATCCATTTGGTAATACAAGTTAGCAAAGTGGTTCTGGTAGTATGTTTAACGATTTCTTTCAGGGATTTTTTGGTAATAGTAGAAATCCTTTTGAAGATATTGGATTTTTTAATACTCAAGCTAACATGGGATTTGGTGGTAATCAACAAAAGGTTAGAGGAAGTGATATACGATTAAAATTTACTTTGTCTCTAAAAGATACGTTAACTGATAAAACAACAAATATAGAATATAAAAAAGCAAAAAAATGCTCACATTGTCAAGGTACTGGTTCAAGGGATAACAAAACAAAACTTTGTGATTTATGTCATGGTTTTGGAGTTATACAAACTAAAAAGCAAATACCAATGGGAAATGTTATTGTAAGTGAAACATGCCCTAAATGCAAAGGGAAAGGAAACATTATAGAAACAAACTGCTCATATTGCCATGGAACAGGATTTGAAACTACGTTAGAAAAAATTGAAATAACAATACCAAGGGGAACAAAAAATGGAATGACTCTAACTGTTAGAGGTGGAGGAAACGAATAGGATATAAATGGGGATTTACACATAGATATATAGGTTCAAATTCCAAATGAATTTAAACTTATTGACTCAAATATACATACAACTAAAAAAATATCATATTTAGAAGCAATTTTAGGAACTACAATAGATGTTAAAACACTGGATGATACTATGGCGAAATTAAAAATCCCAAATGGAACTCAACCAGAACAAACGTTTATAATAAGAGGAAAAGGAGTTCCACAATTTCAAAGTAATAATATAGGGGATATGTATGTTAAAATACAAGTGGAGATACCCAAAGTAATATCTGAAAAAGAAAAAAAACTTTTAGAAGAGGTGAAAAATGAAAAACAAAAATAATATTTTAATACTTTTTTCTATTATAATTTTAGTTTTTATTTTTACAAATTGTACTAATTTGGATATGTTTATAGATCAACAAAAACCATCAACAAATTTTAAATGGTCATTGAATGAAAAAACTAATACATATCAAAATGATTTGATTGGTAAATTTAAAGACTCTTAGGTTATAAAAGAATTTACTAATGAATCAACAGGAACTAAACTTCAAATTATTAATGATACATTGTGGGTTAAAAGCGAATATAATTCGAAATATGAATATTAGATATTTATCACAAATCAATCAGAAAACACATTCTCTTTGAAAGATGGGTATAAATTAAATAATTCAGTAAATAATGTGTCCCATATGATTTTATTTAATAAAAAATTAGAGTATGGTATTTATAAAGCAAAAACAAATAAGACTTGGGAATTAAAAACAAGAAGTTTAGTAGATTTGAAAATTGTTGATAATACAATTATTGTTGGTATTCCATTATCTGAGATAAGAATTGATTCTATTGCAAATGTATTGTTTGGATATTACGATGGGAAAAGCAAGCATTTGATTAATATTGGAACTAATTTAGATATTTCTTATTCATATAATACTAATACCCAAATGGATTCCTATGAATACAGACAAATTTCTTTAGATAATGAAAAATCATTTAATATTTTTTAGGGAATTGAAGATACAATTATAGCATATACATCTAATCTATTGTCAGGATAGGATACAATAATTGAATTGTACGATGCAACAGGAACACTTTTAGATTCAAATGATGATTATCTTGATGTATCTTCTTAGATTGATTATAAAGTAAATCAAGATGGTATTTATATAATTAAGGTAAAATCTTGGGGTAATAGATATATTGGATATTACGATCTATCTCTGTTTACAACATCCCCTGAAAAATATTCTTTTGACACAAATATATTTACAGAAGGGTTTGAATCATAGCTTGATACAACTAAATGGTCACTGTCCTCTTCAAATGCACCAACTATTTAGACAGACTACAAAAAATCTGGTTCTCGTTCATTAAAATTTACTGCAGGAAACAATGGTATAAGTTATGCAAGTATTAATGTTACATTGCAAACAACTGGTGTATTAAGTTTTTATTATCGTGTTTCATCTGAGTATGGCTATGATACATTCTCACTCTATATCAACAATGAACTTGTTTCTAAATGGTCTGGGGAAAATGGTTAGTTTGTTTATTTTGAATATAAGTTCAAACGTGCTGGTACATATACTATCAAATGGGAATACAAAAAAGATGCTGATACAACTGGATATTTGGATAGATAGTATATTGATGTAATAAATATTGTTCAAAATTCATTGCCTGTGCAAACAGTTGGTGAATTTACAGAAGGGTTTGAAAATGGTTTGACGTCTTTACCTTGGATTCTTGGTGGACATAGTCAACCTTACATTACAACAGACTATAAAAATTCTGGGAGTAAATCTATTAGATTTGGAAATATTACAAATAATCAAACAAGCTATTTCCAGATAACTATAACTCTAACACAACCTTAGATTTTTTCTTTTTATAACAGGCTAAGTTCTGAAAAAAATAGAGATTATATGAGATTGTATATCAACAATACTTGGGTTAAATCTTGGAGTGGGCTACAAACAACATTTGAAAAATATGAATACCAATTGCAATAGGGAACCCATACAATCAAAATATCATACAATAAAGATGGAAGTACATAGCAATATCAAGATACTTGTTTTATAGACGACATTTCAGTTGTTTATTAGCAGCAAGAACAACCACCAGAAGATTTTACATATATAACACCAGCAAATGATACACATAATGTAGACATAAATACAGTTACATTTGTATGGAACAAAAGTAGTAGATAGGCATCATATGATATTTATCTTAAAAAAGTAATGGAATCTGATTATAGACTTATTGGAAATGTACAACAACCGCAAACAACAACAGTTAGTTTTACATATCAAAATGCAGGGTTGGATTACTATACGCAATATCAATGGAAAGTTACATAGAAGAATAGTTAGGGGTCTAAACCAAGTTCATATTTATATACATTTATAACAAAGCAAAATACTCAACCACAAACACAAAATATATTGGAAGAAGGGTTTGAAACAGGAAACTTTTCTAAGTATACATGGGTGTTGAGTGGTAATTAGAATCCAATTGTACAATCAACAATTAAAAAATCTGGAAATTATTAGATGAAATTTGGAGCAATCACACATAGTCAGTAGAGCAGAGCATCCATTACTGTTAAGCCAACTGAAAAATCTACACTATCTTTTTGGTACAAAGTAAGTACAGAAAAATATTATGATAAATTCAATTTCAAAATTAATAATAGTATATAGAAAACTGTTTATGGAGATAATGATTGGGCATTTTATTCTTGTGTATTGGAATAGAATACAGAATATGTTTTATTGTTTGAATATATAAAAGATCATAGTGTAAGTAATTATTCAGATTCATAGTGGGTAGATGATATAAAAATTGAAAAATTAGAATCTGATAATACTGGAAATTTGGATTTTGAAGGTCCTTTATATTATGGTAATGTGTTATTGGTAACAAATCAATCATCTGATATTACAAACAGTCAATCAACAGGAGCATTGACAAATATACAAGAGATTATAGAAGAGTCAGCAGAATTATATCCAGATGATATTTATTAGTTAAATCCAATTAGAGATATAAAAGAAGAGGATAGAAATTAGTCTATTGCGTATAGCACAATAAGTGAAAGAGCAAATGTTGGGGATACCAAAAAGTTTTGGGTTTATAATTTCAAAACATATCAAGATTATCAAATTACTGCAACATTACAATAGGTAAATAGCAAATGTGAAGTTTGGGTTGAATCTGCAACAGACATTAACACAACAAAATAGAATACTATTTAGAATGAATTTAATAATAGAATTTATCCTAATGTTTCACAATATTTTTATACACCATCAGATATTGATTCAAATGGAAGAACTGCAATTTTATGTTATGATATTCAAGATGGATTTAGTGGAAGTGGTGGATACATTGGTGGATATTTCTATGGTGGAGATTTATTAAATATTCAGTATTCTAATAGAATGGAACTTATTAATATTGATACATATCCATAGATGAAAACATCAACTACAGGAGCTTGTGATGTTTAGAAAGCATATTCAACTATATAGCATGAATTTCAACATCTTGTAAATTTTAATAGAAATTATATTATTGAGGGTACTGGTCAAATGCACACTTCTCTTGATGAAGGATTGGCTATGTAGTAGGAACATTTGATTTATGGAACTTTAACAAGTAGAATTAGTACATTTAATAGTACAGAAAATGTTCAATCTCCAACCCAATGGAATTCAGATTTGTATAGTTATGCGTTATCATACTTATTTATGCAATATTTTAAATAGCAAACAACAAACAACAATAATATCTTTAAAATGCTTATTGAGCATCAGTATAATGATTTTAGAGCAGTTGATTAGTTGATTAAGCAATATAATACTTCTATAGGAAATTTCCAAAATTTAATGATTTACTTTAGAATATAGTTAGCATTAAAAGAATCAACTGGAAATTATGGATTTAAAAGCAGTTAGTTTAATAGTATTTCTATTCGTTATAAAAATACTACAAATTCTATAACATTAAAAGGTGGGCAAGCATTTTATAAACAATTATCTTCTGGGTATTTTACAGAAACTGGATAGCAAGGAAGTAACATAAAATTTGTAGGAATAACAAAATAAATAATTTTATGTATTAAAAAATAAAAGGTGGGATTAAATCCCACCTTTTTTGATTAAATTTACTAAGTGTGACAACTTGACAAATCAGATTTTTTATGGTATAATTTAGAAAATAGAAAGCAAACCCCAGAAGGATGGTGTTTATGTTATGGCATATCAGAAGGATACAAATATTCAAGT
>DAOOQE010000027.1:0-14789 GCA_035388585.1 Clostridia bacterium | reverse complement strand
ATTATTTTTATGACAATTCTAGCATTTCATCTTTTATTTTTTCAAGTTCTTGTTCAGCTTTTTCATTTGAATCTTCTTTAACTCCAATGTAAAATTTTATTTTTGGCTCTGTTCCTGATGGTCTTACACAACACCATGCATTATCTTCAAGTTCATAGTATAAAACATTCGATTTTGGTAGATTTGTGTTTTTTTCTTTTCCATTTTCGTAATTAATAATTCCATTTTCATAATCTCTAATAGCTATAACATTATATTTGCCGATTTTTTTTGGTGGATTTTTTCTAAAATCATTTAATATCTTTTTGATTTTTTCTTCTCCTTCTATTCCTTTAAGAGTAATAGAAACTTGTGCCTCTTTATAATATCCATATTTTTTATACATTTCATTCATTTGATCCAATAAAGTTAAACCTTTTGATTTGTAAAATGCTGCTGCCTCGCATAAAGCCATTACAGCAACTATTGCATCTTTATCTCTTGCATGAGTACCAACTAGACATCCATAACTTTCCTCAAAACCAAAAACATATTTTTTTTCATTATTTTGTTCAAATAATTTAATTTTTTCTCCTATATATTTAAAACCTGTTAAGACTTCTATTGATTCCAAATCATACCAAGCTGCTATTGCTTTTGCTAATTCTGATGATACAATTGTGCTTATTAAAACACCATTTTCTGGTAGAATTCCTTTTTCCTTCATTTGAGATATTTCATATTCTGCTATCAGCAATGCTGACATATTCCCTGTATAACTTACATATTCGCCATTTTTTTTATCTTTTGAATAAACTCCTAATCTATCGGCATCAGGATCTGTAGCTAAAATTATATCAGCATCAACTTTCTTTGCTAGTTCTAATGCCAATTCAAAAGCCTTTGGATCTTCAGGATTTGGGTAACTAACAGTAGGGAAATTTCCATCTGGTAATTCTTGTTCTTTTACGATATAAACATTCTCAAAACCTAATTCATTAAGGATTCTTTGAACAGCTGTATTTCCAGATCCATGCAAAGGAGTATATACTATTTTTAAATCTTTTCCATGTTCTTTTACAATGTCAGGATTTAAAACTAATTTTTTTAGTTCTTCTATATATCTATCATCTATGTCTTTTCCAACTGTGTTATATAAACCATTATTAACAGCTTCTTGTAATGATATAGTTTTTATTTCTGAATATGTTTCTACTTTTTTTACTTCTTCAATTATTTCTTTGTCTCTTGGTGAAACTATTTGTGCACCATCTTCCCAATAGGCTTTATATCCGTTATATTCTGGTGGATTATGGCTTGCTGTTATTACTATTCCAGCGATACAACCTAATTCTCTTATTGCAAATGATAATTCTGGAGTAGGTCTTAATGTATTAAATCTATATGTTTTAATTCCATTTGCATTTAAGCATAATGCAGCCCATTTACTAAATTCTGGTGACATATGTCTAGAATCAAATGCTATTACAACACCTTTTTCTTGTCCACCCTGCTTTATAATGTAATTGGCTAGGCCCTGTGTTGCTTTTGTAACAGTATATCGGTTTAATCTGTTTGTTCCTGCACCTATTATTCCTCTTAATCCTGCTGTTCCAAATTCTAAGTCTTTATAAAATCTATCTTCTATTTCTTTTTTATTTTCTTTTATTGATTCTAATTCTTTTTTTGTATGATCATCAAATATTTCTTCTGACAACCAACTATTATATTTATCTATGTAATTCATAATCATCATCCTTTCATATTACAATACAAGGTTATCACACTTAAAATAAAAATGCAATCCCTGTTTTGTTTTATTCCCTAGATTTTTAAGAATATTTTTATTTATTAAATTTGTTTTAATTTATTATATGAATTTAATTTATATAATTTCAAACAAAACATTTTTTTATAAAAAAATACAGAATAACTAATCATAAGAAGAGTTTTTCTGTATTTATATTTTAACTATTCTATTAGTTAATTTATCTTATACTATAGCATTATAATTCATATATAATTTTCTAGCTGTCTCAGGACTATCAGAACCCTCAGCGTTTTTTACCGGAGCAAATTCTTCTTCTCTTTTTACCCTTAAAATTGTCATATCCTCCAACATATCAAATGCATCAAATATAAAAGACTCGAATTTATAGGCATTTGGTTTATCTGGAGTTACTAATTCTCCTTCTAAATTTATAAACTTTGATTTTTTATATGCACTATGATATGGCAATTTTTTATTACTTATTTCTTTTATTGCTTTTACACTAAACAAATTACAATTTATATGAGATTCTGCAAATACTAATTCTCCATTATCATTTAATCTTTCTGACATTTCGTCTGATATCTCTGTATATTCAACAACACCTGGTTTACCATTTCTTCTACAAAAAACTCCAACTTTTTCTTTTGGGCCTGCTTTTACAACACTTTTTCCTCCTGCTTGCATTCCATTTTTTATTGTAGCTCCCAATAGAATTTCATCAACCATTTTAACTAAAACATTATCTACAGGTCCTATAAAAGCCCATTCAATTCCTTTTTTCTCCATATCATTAATTATTAGATTGCTTCTTAAAGATTCAAATATTCCTCCATGCCCATCTGCGGCTTCTTTTATTAGTCCATTTTCTCCAATTATTACCTGCCCCTGTTCATCACACATTGGCAATTCTCCTTGTATAAAAAACATTACAGATTCTTTTGGATAACCAAAAAAATCGTTTTTTTCGAAAAACGCCTTTGTATCTTTATTGTTTTCTTTACTTGTCATTATATACCAATTTATAGTTGTTTCATATTTTTTTGATGATTCTTTCAAACTATCTATTAATATTTCAAAAATTGATTTATTTGATTTTAATCCTATATTAAATGTACCCTTTGGTCCATTGTGACCTAATCTAGTTCCTTGGCCTCCTGCCATTGTTACAACAGCATATTTACCATTTTTGATTTTTTCCTCACCTATTTTTTTATACTCTTCTAATTTCTCACTAGATATATTATATTTATCAATATAATCAATTGGTTCTATTACATCTTTTGAAAAGTCAATTTTATTTTTAGTTTGTTCATATAAATTCATGATCTGTTCGAAATCAATTTTTAATATTTGATTTATTAATTCCTCTTTTTTTTCTGATTTATCTAGATAATTTAATAAATTTTCTTGTCTACTCTTAATTAGTTTTTCTTTTGCACTTAAGTATTTTTCTTCCATAAAATTAATCCCCTTTTATATTGTTCTTATGATTTATTATTATTAAATATTATAACAAAAAAACATATAAGTCAATAACCTACATGATTTTGTCTTATTGTAAACCTGTACGACATAATTTTGTCTTATTGTAATAATTCAATTTTTATCAAGTATTTTTTATGCATTGACATATTACATTATAAATTATGATGCATTTAAAATTGAAATTGGCTCAGCAAAAGGAAAAAATTGGTGATGTATTATGTTTCCACCTTTATGCTTTGTTGATGCGACCTCTGGAATTTTTCCTGGAGAGTCAAAGGAAATTATCGAAAATAATTTATCATCAGAAGAATATACTTTAATTAGTAATAATGAAGATATTGATATTAAATTTAAATTTAAAATAATTGAATTTTTTAAAAGTTTATAAAAAATAAATTATTTTATTGTAAAAAACCTTCATATATGTTATAAATTATATTGATAATTTAATTTATAAATGTGGGGGTTATTTTTTTGGATAAACTAATAATAAATGGAAAAACAAAATTAAAAGGAGAAGTTACAATAAGTGGCGCTAAAAATGCTGCTGTAGCTATTATTCCTGCAACACTATTAATAAACGGATTTTGTATTATTGATAATTTACCTAATATAAGTGATGTAAGAATATCTTGCAAAATATTAGAAAAACTGGGTGCAAAAATTGATTGGATAGGAAGCAACACTATAAAGGTTGATACTACTAATGTATGTATTACAAAATCACCTATAGCTATGGCAAGCAAATTCAGAGCATCATATTATTTAATTGGATCTCTTTTAGGCAGATGCAAACATGCTGAAGTTGGATTACCTGGTGGCTGTAATTTAGGTGCAAGACCAATAGATCAACATATAAAAGGATTTGAAGCACTTGGGGCAAAGGTTACAGTTGCAAATGGAAATATTATTGCAGATGCTGATAAACTTGTTGGAAGTTCGATTTATTTAGATATGGCATCAGTTGGTGCAACTATAAATGTCATGATTGCTAGTGTTTTAGCTGAGGGAACAACTATAATTGATAATGCAGCAAAAGAGCCACATATAGTTGATGTTGCAAATTTTTTAAATACTATGGGTGCAGATATTAGAGGTGCAGGAACAGATGTTATAAAAGTAAATGGTGTTAAAGAGTTAAAAGGTGGAAAAACATATTCTGTTGTTCCAGATCAGATAGAAGCTGGTACTTTTATGCTTGCAGCTGTTGCATCAAAAGGTGATGTATTAATAAAAAATTGTATTACAAAGCATTTAGAATGTTTAAAAGCTAAGATAATAGAAATTGGGGCTAATGTTGAAGAAGATGGAGATAATATTCATGTTTGGTGTAATACTCGTACTAAACGTACTAATGTAAAAACTCTTCCTTATCCCGGTTTTCCAACTGATTTACAACCTCAATTAGGCGTAACTCTATCAATATCAGAGGGAACTAGTGTAATTAATGAAAGTATTTGGGAATCTAGATTTCAATATACTGAAGAATTAAATAAAATGGGTGCTAAAATTACTGCTCAAGGTAAAAGCGCATTTTTTGAAGGAGTTGAATCTCTATCAGGCGCACCTGTTTATGCAACAGATTTAAGGGCTGGTGCTGCACTTATAATTGCTGGAATAATAGCAGAAGGAACAACAGAATTATATAATTTAGAACATATAGATAGAGGATATGAGAACATTGAAGAAAAATTTAGAAAATTGGGTGCAGATATTAAAAGAGTTTCTGAATAATTCTAAGTAATTAAATTCTTGAATTTTATTATTTATTATTTTATCTTTATTTTTATATTTTATCTTTGAATATATATTTGAAATTTATTTAAAAATTATAGTATTGATTATAAATTCAAAGGATTTTAAATATATTTTAATTTTTAATATATTTTTATTCATTATTTATGTATCTTAGTTTTTTTTATACCTTTAATCATTATTTATATATTTTAAATATATCATACTTTTAATAATTACTTATATATTTTGAATATATTATACCTTTAATAATTACTTATATATTTTGGAATATATTATACATTTAATAATTGTTTATTTTGAAATATATTATATACTTTGTTTAATTAATTTTTATAGTACTTTATTTTTTTAAAAAAGCTTTTATTATATAAATTTATTTTATTAATAAACGGCTTTTTTATATAAACTTATTTTATTAAGAAAAGGATTTTTTATGTTTAATTTTTGTAGCTTATTTAGTGGTAGTTCTGGAAATTGTTTTTTTGTAGAATCAGATAATACTAAAATTTTAATAGATTGTGGCGAAAGTGCCAAAAAAATTGTAAATTCTCTTTTATCAATTAATGTTAGAATTGAAGACATTAACGCTATAATTGTTACACATGAACATGTAGATCATGTTAGAGGTCTAGGAACAATTTCTAAAAAATATGATATACCAGTATTTGCTAATTATGAAACATGGGATGCGATTCCATCTCAAAAGGATAAAATCATGTCAAATAATATATGCTATTTTAACTGTAATAAAAAATTCAAGATAAAAGATTTAGAAATTCTTCCATTTAGCACTCCTCATGATGCAGCTAATCCTTGTGGTTTTAATATAACTTTTAATAAAAAGAAACTCAGTATTGCTACTGATATTGGACATATTACACCTGAATTATTAACTAATCTTGAGAACAGTACTTTTATTATGATTGAATCTAATTACGATCCTGAAATTCTAAAATATTCAAGTTATCCTTATCTTTTAAAACAAAGAATAGCTGGTCCATACGGTCATTTACCTAACCAAGCTGCAGGACAAACAATTTCACATTTATTAAATAAAGGTTTAAAATCCGTTATGCTTGGACACTTAAGTAAGGAAAATAATTTCCCCGAACTAGCATATCAAACTGTTCTTGATGAAATTGATTTATCAAACAATAAAATAAATTTTGAATTATTTGTTGCAAATCGAAGCTTTCCAAGCCAACTAATCAATATAATATGATTTGTTTATATTATTCATTTTTTTTAATAATGTACTTTTATTATATGTTTTTTATTTTTTAATAATTTTATTATAATTTTCTAAATTTTTATTACACTATATTACTAATACTATGAAAATCATCCATTTGATAAATACTCATACCTATTTTCTTTTTATTACACTATATTACTAATACTATGAAAATCATCCATTTGATAAATAATCATACCTATTTTATTTTTATTAAACTATATTACTAATACTATTTGTTTTTTTATAATTAATATCTAATTCTTACTATTAATTATATTTACAATGAATTAAAGAAAGGATTTTTATGCTACATATTAATATAATTTGTATTGGAAAAATCAAAGAAGATTTTTTAAAAAATGCACTTAAAGAGTATTCAAAACGTTTATCTAAATACTGTGTTCTAAATACAATAGAATTATCGGATGAAAAAATACCAAATAGTATAAATGAAAAAATAATTAGACAAATAAAAAATAGCGAAGGAGAAAAAATAATTTCTAATATTAAGGATAGTTATGTTTTTTCTTTAGATTTAAATGGAAAACAATTTTCCTCAGAAGATTTTTCTAATAAAATTTCTAATCTTTCATTTAAACATAGTAAAATAACGTTTGTTATTGGAGGAACTCTTGGCTTGTCAGAAGACGTATTAGCAAAATCTGATGAACTTATCTGCTTTTCAAAAATGACATTTCCTCACCAATTAATAAGAGTTTTTTTATTAGAACAATTATTTAGAGGTTTTAAAATTATTAATAATGAAACATATCACAGATAAATACTTTTTATATTTGGTTTAAGTTTTGAAATAAAATTATATGACTTACTTATATAGATATGCAATTAAAAATTCTCAAATATTAAGTTTTGAAATAAAATTGTAAAAATTATTTATATAGATATGCAATTACAAATTCTCAAATATTAAGTTTTGAAATAAAATTGTAAAACTTACTTATATATGCAATTACAAATACTCAAATGTTAGGTTTAAAAATTATTAATTATAAGACTTACAATAAATAAATATTTATTGTACGATTTTTATTTATTTTGAATTGTAGAGAGAGTGTTTATAAAACCTAAAAAAATTATTTTATTTTGGGGGCAAAATTAATAAAGCAGGGACAATACTCTCTCTACAAAATTAAAAACTTATTGGATACTAGTTAGAGAATCAAAATAATTAAATTTATTTTGATTTTTGATTTTTGATTTTTTATATATATCAATTCGAACTAATTACTATGAATAAAATTTTTTGAATTAAATACTTTCAAGAAGTACAAATTAAAAATAACATGCTTTTTATTAAATGTCAATAAAAACATTAATACATTATTTTACATATTACGACAGCTGTGATTATTCCGACAAAATCCGCCAATAAAGCCGGTATTAATATAAATCTTATTTTCTTTATTCCAACACTATTAACGTAAATTGCAATAGTATAAAAAGTAGTTTCAATAGCTCCCATTATTGTTGAAGCAATCATTCCTATTTGACTATCTACTCCATTATTATTTTGTAAACTCAATATATTTTTATTTTTCTATTATTTTAACAATAAAAAATCGCGAAATTCGCGATTTTTTAATTATATTATTTAGCTATTATTATTTATTTTAAAAATTTTTAAATATTTCATTTTATTATTTATTTAAAAAATTTTATACATTTCATTTTATTATTTATTTAAAAAATTCTTGTATATTTCATTTTTATTTACATTTTTATCCTTCGCAATTTTTTTTATAATTTCCTTTTTTTCGAAACCTTTTTTTTCATAATAATTATAATGTTCTTCTAAATTCATATCATTTAATATTTTTCCAATATTATTATCATTATTGTTTTTATTTCCCTCAATTACAATTATTATTTCACCTTTAATATTTTCTAATTTTTCAATTATCTCAGATATTTTTCCTCTAAAAACTTTTTCATGTATCTTTGTTAACTCTTTTATAATTGAAATGTTAATATCTCCTATTTCTTCATTTATATCTTTAAGTGTATTTATAATTTTATGTGGAGCCTCATATAATATTATGGTTTTTTGTTCTTTTTTTATTTCTTCAATTTTTATTTTTCGATTTTTTTTATTTAATGGTAAAAATCCGTAAAAACTAAACTCCTTTGTATTCATTCCAGATATTATTAATGCATTTATTAAAGCACACGCACCAGGTATAGGAATAATTTCAATATGATTTTTTATTGCTAATTTAACAATTTCTTCTCCCGGATCGGATATTGCTGGTGTACCCGCATCAGTTATAATAGCAATATTCTCTCCATTTAATATCTTATTTATTAAAAATTCTGATTTATTTTCTTCGTTATGTCTATGATAACTCACCAATGGTTTTGATATTTCTAAATGATTTAATAATTTAAGACTATGTCTTGTATCTTCTGCTGCAATAATATCAACTTCTTTTAATACTTCTACAGCTCTATATGTTATATCTTTTAAATTACCTATAGGTGTAGCCACTAAATATAATTTACCTTTCACTTTTTAATTGCTATATATATATATATAGCTCCTCCGTTCAATTTATTTTATCTTCTTTTTTACTTATTATATATTTTTAAAATTTCAGAAGTATAATTACCTTTATTATCATAAATATATAATGGCTTGTCAACTTTTAAAAATGATTTAGCATTTTTTATTGCTTTAATTAATACTAATTTTGAATCTTCTATTTCATTTGAATATACAAATCTAATTATTTTAGGTTCCAATTTATTTTTTCTTAATTCATATATAATATCTGATAGTCTTTCGGCCCTATGTACCATATAAAAAGCTCCGTTATCTTTTAAAATACTATAACTTGTTTTTATAAATTCTGATAAATCAGCTGTTATTTCATGTTTTGATATTAATTTTTTTTCATTTTCATTTATTTTTCCTGTATTGATTTTTTTATATGGCGGATTAGTTATTACAACATCATAATTATTTAATTTTATTTTATTTTTTAATTTTTTTACATCAGTAGTTAATATAGTAAATTTTTTTTCTAAACCATTCATTACTATACTTCTTCTTGCCATTTCAGCAACCTCTTCCTGAATCTCTACCCCAAGAACAGAGCTTAAATTTGTTTTTGCACAAAGTAATATTCCTAGTATTCCTGTTCCTGTTCCTAAATCAACAACTTTACTTCCGGTTTTTATTTCTTTCGCAAAATCAGATAATAAAACACTATCTATTCCAAAACAGAAACCTTTTTTATTTTGTATGATTTTAAATTTTCCGATTCCTAATTCATCAATTCTTTCATCCTCTTTTAATACATTTTGCATTTTTTTCTCCTTATTTATTATCATATTATAAAATCCATTCATATTATATATTATATTTAAATATTTGAAAATACATTTTTTAAAAAAGGTGGTAATATGAAAAATAACACAAAAAATATGAAATACAAATTTATTTTTTTATTATTTATTTATTATTTGATTTTTATTTAATTTTTTTAGTATTTAATTAATATTTAATTATTATTTAATCTTTTTAATATTTAATTTATTTAATTATTAATTTTTCTACCTCTAGAAGTTCTTTTAAAGTTTTATCTATTATTAAATGTATTTCATTTTTATTATTTTCAAAAATTACTGCATAAAAAGATATTTCTAATATTCTATTTTTAAATTCTATTTTATTTATTGTTGTTTCATTTGGAATAGATTTCTTATAATTAACGTTTTTTAGACCTTCTATCAACATATTAATTATTATTTCATACGGGTTATTTACTAATTTTTTTATATCTACTAGTCTATATTCTGTTTCTAGCTCACCTGTCTGATAATCTATAAAATATAATAAAACATTAGCAAATCTGTTTTGTTGATCAGAAATTTCTTCTTGTATTAAAATTTCTTTTTTTTCCTTATTATTATAAAATCTTATAAAAATCAAACTAAAAATTGCAGTAATCAAAATTATTAATAAAAAAATTACTACTAATTTATTTTTTTCTTTCACTTGATCCCCTCCATTTCAATTAAATATATTTTAATCAGTTCTTTTTAGAACTACTTACAATATTTTTATTGATTTTTAATTCCTATAATAATTGACAAATTAGCTATTTAACTATAGAATATAGTATGAATTATATCTTTTTACTTTAGTAAAAAGAAAGGAGCATTTATATGAAAAAAACTTTACATGTTGGTTTAGATGTGGGGTCTACCACAGTAAAAATAGTAGTAATGGACCAAAACTTAAATATTTTATATTGTAATTACCAAAGACATTTTTCAGATACAAAAAATACTATCTGCAATGTTCTTGAAGATTTAGCTAATAAATACTATGAGAATAATTTTACAATTTCTTTAACAGGTTCAGGAGCAATGTCTGCAGCTGATTTTTTAAACATTCCTTTTATTCAAGAAGTTGTTGCCTGTAAAAAAGCTGTTGAATATTTTATTCCTGAAACAGATGTTGTAATTGAACTTGGTGGAGAAGATGCTAAAATTATTTATTTTGATGAGTTTATAGAGCAAAGAATGAATGGTACTTGTGCTGGTGGAACAGGAGCTTTTATAGATCAAATGGCTTCTTTATTACATACTGATACATTAGGATTAAATGAATTAGCAAGGAATTATAAAACAATTTATCCAATTGCTTCTCGCTGTGGAGTTTTTGCAAAAACTGATGTTCAACCTCTTCTTAATGAAGGTGCAGCAAAAGAAGATATCGCTGCTTCAATTTTTCAAGCAGTAGTTAATCAGACTATTAGTGGATTAGCTTGCGGTAGACCTATAAAAGGAAATGTCGCATTTTTAGGAGGTCCACTAAATTATTTATCAGAATTAAGAAATCGTTTTATTCAAACACTTAACTTAACAGAAAAAGAAACTATAATTCCTTCAGAAGCTCATTTATTTGTAGCAACAGGAGCAGCCCTTGAATCATTTAACAGCTCTGAAATTAGTAATGAATTATTAAGAAGTAAAATTGAAGTTCTTAAAGTTTCTCATGACATGACAAGTAATCCTCTTAATCCTTTATTTGCAATAAATGAAGAATATGACGAATTTAAATTTAGACATGATAAAAATATTGTTAGAAAGTCTGATTTATCTTCTTATAAAGGCGATTGTTTTGTTGGAATCGATGCTGGTTCAACTACAACAAAACTTGTTCTAATAGATAGGGATGGTTCATTATTATATTCATTATATAGTGGTAATGAAGGAAATCCTTTGAAAAGTGTTTCTAAAATGATAAAACAGCTTTATTCAGTTATCCCAGATACTGCTACAATTAGATTTAGTGGTGTTACTGGATATGGTGAAAAATTAATTCAAACTGCTTTAAATATCGATTTGAATGAAATCGAGACTATTGCACATTATACTGCAGCAAAAGAATTTATGCCAAATGTTACCAGTATTGTAGATATTGGTGGACAAGATATGAAATACATTAAAATCAAAAATGGTGTTATTGACAATATTATGCTTAACGAAGCATGTTCTTCTGGTTGTGGTTCTTTTATAGAAACTTTTGCCAAAAGTTTAAATGTTTCTATTACTGATTTTGTTAAATATGCAATAGAATCTAGAAAACCAGTTGATTTAGGTTCTAGATGCACTGTTTTTATGAATTCAAAAATAAAACAAGCTCAAAAAGAAGGATATACCGTTGGAGATATTTCAGCAGGATTATCTTATTCAGTAATAAAAAATGCAATTCAAAAAGTTATGAAAGTAAGAGATATAAAAACTCTAGGCGATCATATAGTTGTTCAAGGTGGGACTTTTTATAATGATGCCGTATTACGTGCTTTTGAATTAATCGTAGGAAAAGAAGTTGTTAGACCAGACATTTCAGGTCTTATGGGTGCATATGGAGTTGCACTTTTAGCAAAACAGCAATATGAATCAAATATGGACATGGAATATAAATCTACAATTCTTACGAGGGAAGAACTAGAAAATTTAGAGGTTTCAATATCTCATATCAGATGTAATTTATGCGAAAATCATTGTTTATTAACTATTAATAAGTTCAATGATGGCAGCAAATATATTTCTGGAAATAGGTGTGAACGAGGAGCTGGAACTAGCAATAATAATGGTAAAAATTTACCTAATCTTATAAAATATAAATATGATCGTATATTTAATTACACTCCTTTGGAAGAAGAACTAGCTTTTCGTGGAACAATAGGTATCCCTAGGGTTTTAAATATGTACGAGGATTATCCTTTCTGGTTTACTTTTTTAACAAATCTAGGATTTAGAGTAATTATTTCAGAAAAGAGCAATAGAAAAACGTATGAAAAAGGCATTGAATCTATGCCTTCTGAATCAGTTTGCTATCCTGCTAAATTATCACATGGACATATAATAAGTTTAATAAATAGTGGAATTAAAACAATCTTTTATCCATGTGTCCCTTATTCTAGAAAGGAATATGATAAATCAGACAATCATTACAATTGTCCAATTGTTATTTCTTATTCAGAAGTTCTTAAAAATAATGTAGAAGAATTAAAAGATGCTAATTTTGAATTTTTAAATCCTTTTTTATCTTTTGAAAAAAATAGTTTAGTAGCTACTATATTGGAGTTACCAGAATTTAAAAAATACTTTTTTACTAGCAAAGAACTATTTTTAGCTGCTGAAATGGCAGAAAAAGAATATCAAAATTTTAAAAATGATATTAGAGCTAAGGGTGAAGAAACTATAAAATTCCTAGATGAAAATAATTTGAAAGGAATAGTTGTTGCTGGAAGACCTTATCATGAAGATCCAGAAGTAAATCATGGTATTGATACATTAATAACTAGCTTAGGATTATCTGTACTTACCGAAGACAGTATCTGTCATTTAACTGAAACTGCAAGACCAATGAGAGTTGTAGACCAATGGACTTATCATGCAAGACTTTATGCGGCAGCTGATTACGTTGGAAAAAAAGATAACTTGGAATTAATTCAATTAAATTCATTCGGTTGCGGTGTTGATGCCGTAACAACTGATCAAGTTGAAGAGATTTTAACAAGTTATGGAAAAATGTACACTCTAATTAAAATCGATGAAATTAATAATTTAGGTGCAATCAGAATTCGTATACGCTCTTTATTAGCAAGTATGAATAAAAGATTAAATAATTGTTTAAATGACGGAAATTATAAAATAGACAAAAAGATATTTACAAAAGAAATGAGAAAAGATTACACTATTTTAGTACCTCAAATGGCACCAATTCATTTTGAATTGCTAGAAACTGCTTTAAAAAATTCGGGATATAATGTTGAATTATTAAGAGATTGTACAGATCATACTGTAGAAACAGGATTAAAATATGTTAATAATGACGCATGTTATCCTTCAATATTAGTAACTGGACAAATGATTGAGGCATTAGAATCTGGGAAATATGATATTAATAAAACAGCATTAATAATGTCACAAACAGGCGGTGGTTGTAGAGCTACAAATTATATAGGTTTCATAAGAAAAGCCTTAAAAGACGCTGGTTTCGAAAATGTTCCTGTTGTATCTTTTAATTTCGTAGGAATGGAAAAAATGCCTGGCTTTAAATTATCAATTTCTATGATGGAAAAAATGTTAAAAGCAATTGTATATGCAGATTTAATACAAAAACTGGCAGCAAAAAACAGGGCTTATGAAATTAATAAAGGTGAAACACAAGAACTATTTAATTATTGGATGACTAAATGCAAAAACATTATAAAAAAATCAACTATGAAAGAATTTAAAAACAATATTTATGAAATGGTTGAAGACTTTGAAAAAATAGAATTAGATACAACTATAGAAAAACCAAAAGTAGGAATCGTTGGTGAAGTCTTAATTAAGTATCATCCATTTGGAAATAACTATGTTGTTGATAAATTAGAATCAGAAGGTGCTGAAGTAGTTATGCCTGATTTTATGGGATTTGCTAAATTTATTTGTACCCATAAAATTACATTTAATAAATTAATAAAAACTGATGCAATAAAAGCGAAAATATTCAAAACAGCAATTAAATTATTAGATTTATTAGAAAAAGATGCTAAAATAGCACTTTCTAAATCTAAAAAAGGATATTTACCACCATGTGATATATGGAAATTACAAGATAAGGTTAAAGATATTTTATCCATAGGAAATCAAACTGGTGAAGGATGGTTCCTTACAGCAGAAATGATTGAATATATTGAACATGGAATTCCAAATATAGTTTGTGTTCAGCCTTTTGCTTGTTTACCAAATCATGTTGTTGGAAAAGGTGTAATAAAAACTATAAGAAGCAAATACCCAAATGCCAATATTTCTCCTATTGATTATGATCCTGGAGCAAGTGAATCAAATCAGACAAATAGACTAAAACTATTAATGACCGTTGCAAAAGATAATTTAAATAATAATAAAATTAAAAAATCATTAATTATGGAAGAAAATCTTTCTGAACAGCAAATAAATAATTAAAAGAACTCTTTAAGGTTCAATGTCAATAGTTGGGGTGGCAATTCAGAAATGAGTTGTCATCTC
>DAOOQE010000026.1:0-15820 GCA_035388585.1 Clostridia bacterium | reverse complement strand
TTATTATTTAATTATTATTTAATTAATTATTTAATTCATTTAGTTTATTTTATTGTTTAAATTTTCTTAATTATTTTAATTTATTTATTTAATTATTTAATTTAGTTATTTAATTTTTAAATTAATTATTAATACTGCCTTTTATAATATTATTAGAATTAATATTTATTTTTTCATTATTTATTTTATTTGTACTTGTTATTATTACTTGAATATCATTTATGTTTTCCAAAAATCTTTTTGTTCTTTTTTCATCTAATTCAGACATAAAATCATCTAATAATAAAACTGGATATTCTCCTATTTCTTCCTTAACTACTTCTAACTCAGCTTTTTTTAAAGAAAGAATTGATGTTCTATGTTGTCCTTGAGAACCATATATATTAACTAATACATTATTAATATATATCATAAAATCATCCCTATGTATACCCTTATTTGTAAAACCTTTTAAAATATCATTTTTTCTATTTTGTACTAATATTTTCGAAAAATTTTCTTTATTATTACAATCAGAAAAATAAACCAACTTTATATCTTCTTTATTTTCTGTAATATCGCAATGAATTTTATTAATTTTATTTTTTAGTTTTTCAAAAAATTCATTTCTGTATAAAAATATTTTATGTCCGTATTCAACTAAGTTTTCGTCCCATATTTCAATTATTTTTTCTTCTTTTTTTTCAAATTTTATTTGCTTTAAATAATTATTTCTTTGTTCTAAAATTTTGTTATAATTATTTAATAAATAAATGTAATTTGGTCTAAGTTGACCTATCATTATATCTATAAATCTTCTTCTATAAGAAGGTCCATTTTTTAAAATATTTATATGTTCTGGTGTAAAAATAACTATATTTAAATTACCTAAAATTTCACTTAATTTTTTTAATTTTATTCCATTTAAATAAATATCTTTTTTTTCTTGTAATTCTACTTTAATATTACAATCTCTATCTATCTTAGATAAATCGATATCAATTTCCGAAAAATTTTCACCAAATTTTATTAACTCATTATCTTTATTTGTTCTAAATGATTTTCCTATTGCGGCAATATAAATTGATTCAATAATATTTGTTTTACCTTGAGCATTATCTCCATATAAAACATTTATACCTTTTTTTAAATCTAAATTTAATTCTTTGTAATTTCTAAAATTTTTTAGTTTAATTTTTTTTATCAACATTTTTTGCCCCTATTGTGGATAACATTATAATTATTATATTAATTTTTTTTATAATTATTTTGTAATTATTTTTTATATTTATTTTGTAATTATTTTTTATATTTAAATTTTTTCTATCTTTTCCAAAATTGTTTGTTTTTATATTTATATATTTTAATCTTTCATTCTGATTGGTAAAATCATATATTTATAATCTCCATCTTCAATTGGTCTTATTATACAAGGTGATATGCTTGTACCAAAATCTATAAATACCTCTTCATCATCTATAGCTCTAAAAGCATCTAAGAAATATTTTGGATTAAACCCTGCTTCTAAGTTTTTACCTTCTGTCGAAATATATATTTCCTCTTTAGCATCTCCAGTCTGATTAGTACAAGAAATTGTAACTTTTCCAATATCTATCGATACTTTTACTGGATATTTTTTTTCCTTTTCTATTGAAGAAGAAGAAATTAAGCTTATTCTTTCAAAACAGTTTTGTAATATATTTTTATTAACTCTTATTCTTGTCTCCCATGTTTCTGGAATAACACTTGAATAATTTAAAAACTCTCCATCTAATAATCTTGTTACTATTTTGCAATTTTCCATTTCAAAAAGTGCTTGATTTTTAGAAATACCTATTTTTATGTTGTCAAAACAATCTAGCAATATTTTATTTATTTCATTTAATGTTCTTCCAGGAATAACAGCTGTAAAATCATTTACTTTTGCTTGTAAAAATTTGCTTTTCCATGCTAATCTAAATCCATCAACTGCAACTAAATTTAATTTATTATTTATAACTTCAAATAAACAACCAGTAAAAATAGGTCTATTTTCTTCTGTACTTACAGCAAAGATAGTTTTTCTTATCATTTCTTTCAAACTTGTTTGTTCAATTTCAATTGAATTTTCTATACTTATTTTTGGTAATTCTGGAAATTCATTAGGATTCATTGTTGCTAATTTATATAATGAACCTTCACATTCAATTACTAATAAATTTTTATCATTAATAGAAATATTTATATCAGTATCAGGTAATTTTCTAATAATTTCACTAAACATGGTTGCATTAACAACGGTTGCACCTTGTTCTACAACATTACATTCAATAATATATTCTATTCCAATTTCTAAATCATATGTAGTTAATTTTATTTCATTATCATTAGTTTGAATTAATATTCCTTCCAAAATTTGCATAGTTGTTTTTGAAGCAACAGCTTTTGTTACGGAATTAATAGCTTTAAGGATTTTTTCTTTTTCACAAATAATTTTCATTTTAGTTCGTCTCCTTTTATAATAATATAATATAATTAGTAATAGTAGTATTAGGTGCTGTGGAAAGTGTGGATAACTATGTGTATAGTTGATAGCCCCAGCAAAGTAGATGTTGATATTTTTGTGGAAAATTCTGAAAGTTATCAACAGGTAAAAAATTTAAATGTGGATAATTGAGTTATCAACAGTTTATCAACAGGTTATTAACAGGGGGGTGTGTATATCTAATGTGTTATTTCCCTAAGAATAATTTGAGGTCGATTTATCGAACATTTATTTTTCCAAACATAGATTTCAAAAATAACATGTAATAGTATATTTCAATATTATTTGTCAGAAATTAAAATGTTTTTCACACTTTCCACAATTAGTTTTGTATTTTGATTTACTTTTAATTCTTTATCAATTTTACTACAAGCATGCATTACTGTTGTATGATCTCTTTTGCCAAAGTCCTTACCTATTTGAGGTAGAGACATTTGAGCTACATTTCTACAAAGATACATTGCAATTTGTCTAGGAAAAGCAATATCATTTGATCTTTTAGATCCTTTAATTTCCTTAGAGCTTATATTAAAATATTTTGCAACAGTTTCTTGAATATATTCTGAAGAAATTACTTTATCTTGTTGTGAAACTATATCATTAATTGCTCTTTCAGCCATTTCCATTGTAATTGGACTGTTTGTTAAAGATGATTTTGCAATTAATTTATTAAGTGTGCCTTCTAATTCTCGAATATTTGAATCAATTCTTGTCGCTATATTTGAAAGAATGTCATCTTCTATAATTATATTATCAGATTGAGCTTTTTTTCTTAAAATAGCAAGACGTGTTTCATAGTCTGGATTAGAAATATCTGCGATTAAACCCCACTCAAATCTTGATTTTAATCTATCTTCTAATAGATTAATATCTTTTGGAGGTCTGTCACTAGAAAGAATAATTTGTTTTCCACTTTCGTGTAATGCATTGAAAGTATGAAAAAATTCTTCTTGAATTCGTTCTTTTCCTGCTATAAACTGAATATCATCTATTAAAAGGACATCAATATTTCTATATTTATTTCTAAAAGTTTCATTTTTATTATCTTTTATAGCATTTATTAGTTGATTAGTAAATTTTTCAGAAGATACATATAAAATATTAGAGTTTCTATTTTTTTTCAATATTTCATTACCAATAGCGTGCATTAAGTGAGTTTTACCCAAACCAACCCCACCATAAATAAATAATGGATTGTAAGAAGTAACAGGAGCTTCAGCAACAGCAAGTGCAGCTGCATGAGCAAATCTATTATTATTTCCAACAACAAAATTATCAAAAGTATATTTTTGATTTAAAGTCGAATTTGAATAACCATAAGCTGTATCTGTATTATTAGAAACATTATCTAAATCTTGCACCTCTTCTTTTGCAATTATAGAAATAGTACATTCTTTATTAGTAATATATTTAAAAGTATTTGTTAATAAATCATAATATCTTGAATGAATAGCTTCTTTTTGAAATGTTGAAGAAGCCAATAAAACAATATTACAATTATCAGCACTTTGGATTTCTAAATTTTTAATCCATGTTTCATAAGAAATTTTTGTTGTTTCATCTTTTAAAAGTTCTTTTGCTTTTGTTAAAAGTTCATTTAATTCATTTTGCATCTATTTCAGTCCTTCCAAATCCTTTATATAAAGGGACTTTATATGTTATCCACATATTTTTCCACATATGTTGATAAATGTCCACATGTGTGGAAAATAAAAAGAGTTAGACACATATTTCTTATAAAAAAATACCTATAAAATAGTCCTTCCCTATCAATTTTATATAATATCAAACATTAAGTAGAATAGTCAATATAAAAAGAAAATTATTTTTAATTTGTGATTTACTATTGACATAAATCAACATACTATAGTATAATCTTTACATTAGTGATAATATTAATGTAATGTAAGTAATTACGGTTGATATAATTAGGAGGTGCAAAAATGAAACAAACATTCCAACCAAAAAATAGACAAAGACAAAAAGAACATGGATTTATGAAAAGAATGAAAACTAGAGCGGGAAGAAATGTCTTAAAGGCAAGACGCGCAAAAGGAAGAAAAGAAATAAGTGCTTAACACCTGGGGCTACAAATATGTGGCCTTTTTTGGTAATTAAGAAAAAGAGTGAATTATGAAAAAAATAAAAACATTAAAAAAAAATTATGAATTTAAGAATGTAATGTCAAAAGGAAAATTTTTTTGTGAAAAGTATATTACAGTATATATTTCTAAAAATAATTTAGAAAAAAATGTAATAGGTATAGCAGTTAGTACAAAAAGTGCAAAAGCAGTTATGCGTAACAGAATTAAAAGGTTAATAAGAGAAAATTTTATATTAAAAAGAAATATAATAAAAAAAGGTTACAATATTGTATTTTTATGGAACAAGAAAAATGAAGTATTAGATACAGATTTTCACAAAATAGAAAAAGACATGGATAAAATTTTTAGAAAATCAGATTTATATTTATAGATAAAGGTAATTATGAAAAAAATATTAATTTATTTATTGAAATTTTATAAAAAAAATATTTCTCCAATAATTTCTGCAAATGGGATTAATTGTAAATATTATCCTACTTGTTCAGATTATATGGGACAAGCAATAGAAAAATATGGGATTATAAAAGGTCTTTTTTTGGGGACTAAAAGATTACTTAAATGTAATCCGTTTTCAAAAGGAGGATATGATCCATTAAAATAGGAGGAAAAAATGGGAATATTCGCAAATATTTTAGGATATGTTTTAAACTGGTTATATATGTTGGTAAATGAAAATTATGGTATAGCTATTATATTATTTTCTGTTTTGCTTAGAATTATATTACTTCCAGTTACATATAAACAGCAAATATCAATGAAAAAAACCGCAAAAATCCAAAAAGAAATAAAAAAATTGCAAATAAAATATAAAAATAATTCAGAACAATTAAATAAAGAAACAATGGAATTATATAAAAAAGAAAAAATGTCACCATTTAGTGGTTGTATAAGTTTAATTGTGCAAATGGTTTTAATACTTTCTGTTTTTTGGTTAGTAAGTCAACCATTAACATATATGAAATCTATAGATAAAACAATTATAGAAGATTATAAAAATCAGATAAAACAAGAAAATGGAACAATATCAAATTATTCAGAAATAGAAGTTATACAGAAAAAATCATCAGTAGATGAAAGAGTTAAAATAAATATGGAATTCTTAGGATTAGATCTAAGTAAGGTACCTAATCAGAATTTGAAAGATGTTACTGTTTATATAATTCCATTACTGTACATTATATCTTCTATAATAAGTATAAGAATTACTACAATGTCACAAGAAAAAGATAAAAAAGAAAAAAATAATAATGAAAAAGCATTGGTAAGAAAAGATGAAAATGAAGAAATAGATAATACAGAAGCAATACAACAAATGAGTAAAACAATGACTTATTTTATGCCATTATTAACAGTATGGATAGCATTTATAGCTCCTTTAAGTTTAGCGTTATATTGGTTTGTAAGTAATGTATTAATGATTGCAGAACGATTATTAATAAAAAATATTATTGATTCTAAGGAGGACAAGAAAAATGTCTAAAACTATTATTTCAGAAGGAAAAACTACAAATGATGCAATTGAAAAAGGATTAAAAGAGTTGGGTCTTACTAAAAATGATGTTGAAATAAATGTGATTGAAGCATCTGATAAAAGAAGTTTCTTTGATATTTTAGCTCCTAGAATTGTAAAAGTTGAGTTAAAAATAAAAGAAAATAATAGTAAAAATCCAGAAGAAAAACAAATAGAAAAAAGAAAAGAAATATATAATAATGAAGATATAGAATTAGATGAAAATACTTTAATTAATGCAAAAAACAAAATAGAAGTTTTTATAAATAGTTTTTTAAGACTTATTTCAGATAAAGATTTTAATTATTCTATTAAAATTCAAAATAGTAAAATATATATAGATATTACAGGAGAAGATGCTGGAATACTTATAGGGTACAGAGGAGAGTCAATGAATTCTCTTCAAAATATAATTACATCAGTAGCAAATAAGGAAAGTGAATCAAGAGTTAAAATTTTCTTAGATATTGAGGGTTACAGAGAAAAAAGAATAAAAGTACTTGAAGAATTAGCCGTAAAAGTATCAAAAATAGTTTTGAAAAATGGAAAATCAATAACATTAGAGCCTATGTCAGCATATGAAAGAAAAATAATTCATTCTAAATTACAGGAAAATGAATTAATAAAAACGCATAGCGTTGATGAAGAGCCATATAGAAAAATTGTTATATCAAAGAATTAAATTCTAAATAAAAAATAATTAAAACCATATAAAAAATACTATTTATATATAAAAAGAAGTTCTTATATAATAAAATATTTATATATAAAAAAATTCTTATATAAAAAAATATATATTAAATAAAAAAGTATTAAATAGAAAAATAAATCAGAAGTCAAAGTTCGGATTTTAGTTTTTAAGAGTTTTCTTAGGCTGATTTTCATCTTTGACTTTTTTTGAAAATATAAAATAGAAAGGAGGAAATGATTATTTAATAAATTAAAGTAATCATAAAAAAAATGAGTACAATAGCTGCAATATCAACTGCTACTGGTGCAGGAGGAATAGGTATAATTAGAATGAGCGGAGAACAAAGCTTCGAAATATTGAAAAAAATATTTCAACCTATACAAAAATACGAGAATAAAGAAATACAAGGATACACAATAAAATTTGGTCATATAGTTGACAAAAATAAAAATGAAATAATAGACGAAGTGTTAGTTTCATTTTTTAAAAATCCAAAAAGTTATACAAAAGAAGATATGTGTGAAATTAATTCACATGGAGGAATAATTATAGAAAGAAAAATATTGGAATTATGTTTAAAAAATGGTGCTGAAATAGCTGAACCAGGCGAGTTTACCAAAAGAGCCTTTTTAAATGGAAGAATAGATTTAACACAGGCTGAATCAGTAATTGATATTATAAATTCAAAATCTAATAAAGAAGCTGAGGCATCAATAAATCAACTTGAGGGTAAACTTTCTAATGAAATAAAATCAATAAAAAAGAAATTACTTGATATAATGGCTGACATAGAGGCTTCAATAGATTACCCTGAATATGATATAGAGGAATTATCTACTGAACAATTATTAAATAAAATATTTGAGATTAAACAAGAATTGATATTGTTGAAAGATTCGTTTAATTCTGGAAAAATTTTAAGAGAAGGAATAAAAACAATTATTATTGGAAAACCGAATTCTGGAAAATCTTCGTTATTGAATTATATTTTAAATGAGGAAAGAGCTATAGTTAGTGATGTTCCAGGAACAACAAGAGATACAATTGAGGAGTTTATTACTATTCAGGGTATTCCATTAAAAATAATTGATACAGCAGGAATAAGAAATACATCTGATAAAATCGAAGAAATAGGTGTAAAAAGAGCATTAAAATTAACAGAGGAAGCTGATTTAATAATTGCTATTTTTGATGGAAGTAAAAAATTGGATAATGAAGATTTTGAAATTCTAGAGTTGATAAAAGAAAAAAATGCTATTATTATCAATAATAAAATTGATTTGGAAAATTCGCATGTAAATGCCCCAAATTTAAAAAATATAAATAAGACAATAGTAGATATGTCTACAAAAAATAAAATAGGAATAAACGCATTATACGATGAAATACTTAAAATGTTTAGAGTTAATGAAATTAATATCAATGATGGAGTAATAATAACAAATACAAGACACAAAAACCAGATTGAAAAAGCAATAGAAAGTCTTGAAGAATCAATAAAATCAATAGAAATAGAAATGCCTGTTGACATTACTTCGGTTTACATAAAACAAATAATTTCAGAACTCAATACTATTACAGGAGAAAATGTATCTGAAGATATAATAAATGAAATTTTTTCGAAATTTTGTTTAGGAAAATAAATTCAATTTCTTGAAAATTAATATTATAAATAATAGTATAAAAAATAGTATTATAAAAAATTTATTACAAAAAAAATTATTAAAAATCAATTATTAAAAAACAATTATAACAAAAAAATTATTATAGAAAATGTTATTATAAAAAAAATTATTATAAAAAACGTTATTATAATTAATATTATTATAATAAATAATATTAATTAATTAAGAATTCAAATAATTTTATAAAAAAATATAATTGTTATATAAAATATAATAATTTGAAAAAGTATAAAAGTAATATTATATATATAAATTAGTAGAAAAATTTAATTTTTTAATAAAATTTACTAATAAATAAACAAAAAAAGGGAGAACACTTTTTCTTGTTTCATAAAAAACACAAATATAAATATTAAAGATAAGGAGAAAAAAATGAGTTATTATGCAGGAAAATATGACGTAGCGGTCATTGGTGCAGGACATGCTGGTTGTGAAGCGGCTCTTGCATCAGCTAGAATGGGATTAAAAACATTGATGTTTTCAATCAGTTTAGAAGCAGTTGCAAATATGCCTTGTAACCCTCATATAGGAGGAAGTTCAAAAGGACATTTGGTTAGAGAAATTGATGCATTGGGCGGAGAAATGGGAAAAAATATTGATAAATCATTCACACAGATACGAATGTTAAATACATCTAAGGGACCAGCTGTTCATTCATTAAGAGCACAAGCTGATAGAAAAAAATATCAAGCAGAAATGAAACACACAATAGAAAAACAAGAGAATTTATTTATTAAACAAGCAGAAATTGTTAGTATAAATCTTGAAGAAATAGAAATTGATAGTGCAACACTAGAAAAACAGATAGAAAATGAAAATGTAGAAGACATATGTAATTTAAAAGAGCTTGAAAATAAAAAAGTTATTAGAAAAGTTAAATCTATAGAGACAAATATTGGAGCAATATATGATGTTGACTCAGTAATTGTAGCAACAGGAACTTATTTAAAAGGAAAAATACACATAGGTTCTGTTAATTTTGAAAGTGGTCCGGATGGAGTTTTTGCATCAAATAAATTATCAGAATCATTAAATAAATTAGGTATAGATTTAATAAGATTTAAGACAGGAACTCCAGCTAGAATAAATAAAAATAGTATAGATTTTAGTAAGATGGAGAAGCAAGATGGTGATTCAAATTTAATTCCTTTTTCTTTTGAAGATGAATTAGACAATGAAATTGAACAATTACCATGTTATTTAACATATACTAATTCAAATACACATCAAATAATAAAAGATAATTTACATTTTTCACCACTTTATTCAGGAAAAATTGAAGGAACAGGGCCTAGATATTGCCCATCAATTGAAGATAAAGTTGTTAGATTTAGTGATAAGGAAAGACATCAAGTTTTTGTAGAACCAATGGGGAGGGACACTGATGAAATGTATATACAAGGAATGAGTTCTTCTCTTCCAGAAGAAGTTCAAATAGCAATGTATAGAACTTTACCAGGATTGGAAAATGCTGAATTTACAAGACCAGCATATGCTATTGAATATGATTGTATTGATCCATCTGAATTAAAATTATCATTAGAATATAAAAAAATTGAGAATTTGTTTTTTGCAGGACAAATAAATGGAACATCAGGATACGAGGAAGCTGCAGCACAAGGACTTATTGCAGGTATGAATGCAGCCTTAAAGCTGAAAGGTAAAGTACCTGTTATATTAGATAGATCTCAAGCTTATATAGGAGTTTTAATTGATGATATTGTAACAAAAGGAACAAATGAACCATACAGAATGATGACTTCTAGAGCAGAATATAGATTATTACTAAGACAAGATAATGCTGATTTAAGATTAACGGAAATTGGTTATAAATCAGGATTAATATCTGATGAAAGATATGAAAATTTTAAAAATAAAAAATTTAATATAGAAAAAGAAATTGAAAGAATGAAGAAAAAAACTATTAAACCTACAGCTGATGTAAATAATTTCTTAGAAAGGGAAGGGTCTTCAACCATATCATCAGGAATAAAATTAATTGATTTGTTGAAAAGAAATGAAATTAATTATTCAAAATTAAATGAAATTGATTCTGAAATGCCTAACCTTTCTAAGCAAGAGGCCGAAGAGGTTGATATTAAAGTTAAATATGAAGGGTACATAAAATTACAAGAATCACAAGTAGAAAAATTTAAAAAACTTGAAGAAAAGGCATTGTCTTGTGAAATGGATTATAGTAAAATTAAAGGGCTAAGAATTGAGGCTATGCAAAAATTGAATAAAATAAAACCTATATCAATTGGCCAAGCCTCAAGAATATCAGGGGTTTCACCTGCAGATATATCTGTTTTGTTGATATACATAGAACAAGAAAAAAGAAAAAATAGTATAGGTGGTAAGTAATGGATAAAAAAGAATTTATAGAAAAATTTAAACAATATGCTGAATCATTAAAAATCGATACTGATAATGAACAGTTTGAAAAATTTTATGATTATATGAATCTATTAATAGAGTGGAATGAGAAAATTAATTTAACAGCAATTACAGATCCAAATGAAATCATTTTAAAACATTTTATTGATTCAATTACAATAAATAAGTATATAAAAAATAATTCTAAAATACTAGATATTGGCACAGGGGCTGGATTTCCAGGAATACCTCAAAAAATAATTAGAAAAGATATATATGTTACTTTAGCTGATTCACTTAACAAAAGAATAAATTTTTTAAATCAGGTTATTTCAGATTTAGATTTAGAAAAAATAGATGCAGTCCATGGAAGAGCAGAAGAATTATCTCAAAATAAATATTATAGAGAAAATTATGATGTTGTTGTTTCCAGGGCTGTAGCACCATTAAATGTTTTGTTAGAATATATGTTACCATTTTGTAAATTAGGTGGGATTTGTATTTCTATGAAAGGATCTAATATAGAAGAAGAATTAACTGCTTCTAAGAAAGCACTTCAAACACTAGGTGGTGAAATATTTGAAATAGAAAAATTTGAATTACCAAATTCAGATATTAAAAGAAATATTATTATCATAAAAAAAATTAAAGAAACCCCAAACAAGTATCCTAGAAAAGCTGGCACGCCTTCAAAAGAACCTATTATATAGGTTCTTTTCTTTATTAAAAATATAATTTCTTAAAAATAAATTTATTACTAAATAAATGTTTTATTATATTATAAAAGCTATGTGCAAATATGACTTTAATTTGGTAAATATAACGTAGGCTGTATTAAATAATTGATGATTAAAAGCAATAGTTTAATTTAATTATAAATAAAAATTATTTGCTAAATTGATTGACATATATCATATAATTTTATATCATATAAATGTTAATGAAATGGAGGTATTAGAAGTGGGAAAAGTAATATCAATAGCTAATCAAAAAGGTGGAGTAGGAAAGACTACTACAGCAGTAAATTTAAGTGCAATACTTGCTAAAAAAGGCAAAAAAGTATTATTAATAGATGCAGATCCTCAAGGAAATGCGACAAGTGGCGTAGGCGTAGATAAATCTGTACAAATGTCTGTATATGATGTTTTAGTAGATGAGGTTGAAATAGAAAATACAGTTCAAAAAACTGTTATGGATAATTTAGATTTATGTCCATCTAATATTAATCTTGCAGGTGCTGAAGTACAATTAGTAGCAGTAAAAGGAAGAGAAAAAAGATTAAAAAATAAAATTGACATAATAAGAGAAAAATATGATTATGTAATTATTGATTGTCCTCCATCTTTAGGAATAATAACATTAAATGCCTTTACTGCATCAGATTCAGTATTAATACCTGTACAATGTGAATATTATGCTTTAGAAGGTTTAGGACAATTAATTAATACGATTAATTTAGTTAAAAAACATTTAAATAAGGAGTTGTTGGTAGAAGGTGCATTACTTACAATGTACGATGCAAGAACAAATTTATCTAATCAAGTTGTTAAAGAAGTAAAAAAATATTTTGAAAATAAAGTATATAAAACAGTCATTCCAAGAAATGTAAAATTAAGTGAGGCGCCAAGTTACGGAATGCCAATTTGTATGTATGATACACGTTCTAAAGGATCAAGATGTTATGAGAAATTTGTAAAGGAATTTATTAAAATAAATGAATTTATTCCTAGTAAAATCTAAACAACTATATAAAATCTAATTAACTTTTATAAAAAAATAGATCCTTAAAATTGATTAATTAAAATTTTTTTATAGATATAAAAAACTATTTAAACAATTTTACTAAATAATATACAGAAGAAAGGAAGATATAAATATGGCAAAAATGACAGGATTAGGAAAAGGACTAGATGCATTGTTTGGAGATACTTCTATAGATGATGAAGAAATAGAACAAATAAAAAGAGAGCTAAAAGATGGGGAAGAATTAGTACAAAAAATAAAAGTAATAGAAATTGAACCTAATAAAAATCAGCCTAGAAGAGTTTTTAATAATGAAAGCATCGTGGAATTATCAGAATCAATTAAAAGATATGGAATTATTCAACCAATAATAGTTACTAAAAAAGATAATTATTACGAAATAGTTGCGGGAGAAAGAAGATGGAGAGCATCAAAGAAAGCTGGTCTAACAGAAATCCCATGCATTGTAAGACAGGATGAAGAGAAAAAAAATAAAGAAATAGCTTTGATTGAGAATATTCAAAGAGAAGACTTAAATCCTATTGAAAAAGCTAGAAGCTTTAGAGAACTTATGGATGAATATGGTATGACTCAGCAACAACTTTCTGAGACAATTGGAATAAGTAGAAGCGCTCTGGCAAATACTGTAAGATTACTTAATTTGGACGAAAGAGTTATAGATTTAACTTTACAAGGGAAACTAACAGAAGGACATTGTAGATCTTTAATGTGTTTTGAAGATAAGGACAAACAGTATGAAGCAGCTATTCAAATAATAGAAAAAGGTGAAACTGTTAGAGATATCGAAAGAAAAGTTAAAAATAAAAAGAAAACTCAAAAAGTAGAAAAAAAATATGATGCTATTTTTAAAGATATAGAAAACTCTTTTCAAGGTTTTTTTGGAACAAAAGTAAAATTGGATGCAGGTAAAAGAAGCGGAAAAATAATTATTCAGTATACTTCAAATGAAGATTTGGAAAGGATTCTAGATATAATTGGACAAAAATAAGAATTACTAACAATAATCCCATTTTTTTAGACAGTTTTGTTTAATAAAAAGTGGGATATATTTTATAATTAGATAAATTTATTAACATAGCCTGATTAATAAATGAAGAATTGAAAAAGAAACTTCTATTTGGTAAAAACAGTTATTTCGTAAAAACAAATATTATTAAATTTTCCTATTGACAAATTAACATGTAATGTGCTAAGATATATATGTTGCATCGATTTACGGAGAGGTGGTCGAGTTGGTTTATGGCACCAGTCTTGAAAATTGGCGTGGGTTTGTAGCTCACCGTGGGTTCGAATCCCACCCTCTCCGCCAATGTAATAATAAAGCTAGATGTTAAATATAAATAAGATATTTATTATCTAGCTTTAATTTTATATAATTTTGGAGAATTACCCAAGTGGTTGAAGGGGACAGTTTGCTAAACTGTTAGGGTTCGTAAGGGCCGCGAGGGTTCAAATCCCTCATTCTCCGCCAAAATGATTATGGAAGAATATTTTATATATTCTTTTTTTTTAATATATAGTTTATAAATATAGGAGAAAATATATATAAATTATAAGTAACCTGAATTTAACTTATATTTAATAAAGTAATTAGTATTTAAATTTATTAGGTTTAAATATTTAATAAATATTAACAGAAAATAAATTAACAAATAAATAAATATTAAATTTAATAAAATGATAATAAAATCTTAAATATGAATAGAAAATGATTAAAAATATTTATTGTAATTCCAAAAAGTCTTACGCTATAGCGGAAAAGCGAAAATAGGTATAGACAAAATAATAATCCTATGATACAATATTTATATCAACAAAAAAGAAATAAAATTAAATAGTATTAGTAAGATATATCTATAATTTAAATTTAATTAAATCAAAATTAATTAAGAAATATTCTTATAACAATACTTTATTGAATTTTAAATAAAATTAATGTAAGTAAAATGTAGCAAAAAACGGACTAAATAATGTAGATTAGATGTAAAAAAAAATGAACTTTATCTATTTATTATTTTAGTCTTTTTGTTGTTTTAAAAGAAATATTAGAAAATTTTAATATTTACTAATATCTTCCGCCTATTTTCTGCATAATTGCGATTATATTTATATAATAAAGAATAAATAAAATACAAATATAGTTTAATATATTTAAAGAATAAAATTTTATTTTTATAATAGTATTAAAGGGTGATATTTTGAGTATTGAAATTTGTTTTTCAGGTGGAGGAATAAAAGGGGCAGCGCATATAGGAGTAATAAAATCTTTTGAAGAGGAAAAAATAAAATTTGAATATCTATCAGGGACATATTCTGGAAGTATAGTCTCGGTTTTATATTCAATAGGTTATAATTTTAATGAGATAAAAGAAATATTTGAAAAGAATATTTAAAAAATCAAATATATCGAATTTAAAAAAATTATAGATTTAATCTATGGAATTATATTTAAGAGAAAAATAATAATAGATGGATTAAATAGCGGAAAAATATTGAAAAAATAATTAATAAATATTCTGAGAAAAAAATATTTATAATATTAATGAAGTAAAAAAGAAAATAGTAATACCAAGCATAAATATACAAATAGGAGAAATATATATTTTCTCTTCTGTTAAAGTACCAAAAAATTGCAGAGAATTCTCTGATAATATTAAATATATAGATAATATTAATGCTGGAAAAGCTATTCGCGCGAGCTGTTCATATCCAGGCGTTTTTTCACCATGCAATTATAATAATGTGAAATTAATTGATGGAGGAGTTAGAGAAAGTATTCCATGGAAAGAATTAAAAAAAATTGGAGTAGATAAAGTTATCTGTGTTATTTTTTCTGAAGAAAAAGAATATTTAAAACAGTATGAAAATAATATTTTTAATGTTATTGGAAGCTCCATAAAAATATTAAATAATGAATTGTCTAATTATGAACTTTATGGAAATGACTATATAATAAAAATAAAATCAAAAAATATAGGATTATTAGATTATAAAAGAATAAATTACATGTATAATATTGGTTATGAAGCAGTAAAAAAATTTATAAAAAACAACAAAGGCAAATTAAATGATTTGTTCTATTAAAAATGAAAAAAAATAAAAAACCAGTAAATGGTTTTTTATTTAAAGAGGGTTCTATAATATTGATTGGGGTGGTTAATCACCTTAATCAATTTTTTTGCAAAA
>DAOOQE010000025.1:0-16902 GCA_035388585.1 Clostridia bacterium | reverse complement strand
TAAATCCATATTTTCTTAAAGAATAGATTATTGAATATTTAAAATCTAATTATGATAAATATAAATATATTGATTTTAATCAATAGGATTCATAGTCTTTAATAACAGATATATAGAGTTATATAACTGTATTAATATCAAATCAATTTGAGCAATAGGTTTCAGATTTTTATATTGCAACATAGAATAATGATAAAATAGAATTGTTATTAAGTCAATATGGATATAAAAAGAATTTTGGTATACCTTCACAAGTTAATTTAAATTTAAAATTTGATTCAAAATCAATGATACAATTAAATATGTTGGAAATAGAAAATTTTATAATTCCACCTCTGATATTACGAGTCATTGATTAGAATAACAATATTTGGCTAAATAAAAATTCGATTCTTGTTACGAGAACAATGGATAAATTTGGAAAAAATAATGAATATTATTCATACAGAATGGCATCCACAAATGGAAGTAATATATTTTAGTTTATACAAATGCATTTGGTTATTAAACCATTTAATCCAAATTTGGAAGAACTATCAAGGAATAATATATTATCAGAAACAGAAGGTTATATAATCAAAGATCATTATATAGATGATTTCAAAAGACTTTATTTAGATCTAAAAATAATGTCAAAAACAAAAATTGAATATATGTTTAACAATAGAAATATTACTGAGTATTTATATGATACATTTAAGAATGTAGAAACTATTTAGAATAGTAAGTATCATGTATCAGATTATGATTCTTATATTAAAAATAAATATATAACTCTTAGTTATAATGAAATAACAAATATTTTTGAGTTAATAAATGGTGATGATATTAATAATGGTTATAAAATAAAGTAGAATGATTTACCATTATTTTTATAGTATTATCAAACAAAAGGTGAAAATTAGAATTAGATATTAGGGCAAGTAAACAGATATGTTGGTCTTGAATCTCAAATTTTAATAAATGATAAAATATATTTGAATTATGTTGATTTTAATAATTATACTGATTACAATATAAAAGGATTGTTTATCCCTCAAAAAATAAAAATAAAATACAATTTCAATACAAAGAGCTATTTAACATAGGAAGAATTACAAAATCAAAAAACAGAAATATATTTATTTGATTTATTAAATATACAAAATACAAATGAATCTATGCAGTATTATGGCTATAGCCCATTAAGTATTATAGTTAAGCAAGAAGAAAATGTAGTTGTTGGGAGAAATTAGGAAAAAATAGAGTCTATAAAACATAATTTTAATTCATATATTAAATAGAAAAATAAAATAGTAACAATAAATGACATAAATAATTATTTAAAATATTTCCTCAGAGGATTTTCTGATTCTCTTAATTAGACTTCAACTTATAAATACATACAAAATAAATCATATGTTAATGGGTTAGAAAATAGATTATATATTTGCCCTTAGTTATTTAAAGATGATAATCTAAGAAATTTCTATTTGCCAAAAGGGAGTAAAATATTATCTTCTGAGTTAATCAAAGACCCAATAATATTATCTAAATTTAATTATACAAAAGAAAAATATAATATTCAGCAAGAATTAAAAAACAATATAATATAGACAATGGATGTTTAGTTTTAGAGTAATAAAATTTATTATATATATAGTAAAAATCCAATAGAAATATTTTAGGATTCTAAAATATCTATAAATTCAATATTTTATAATCTAAAAGATAAGTTAGATCAGTATTCTAAAATAGAAAATAATAGATTTAATATTTATGAAAATATAAATTTAATAGATATATTAACTGCAATATCAGAAGTAAATGGCATTATAAATGTTAATATGGAAAAGTTTTTAGAATCTTTTGATGTTATTATAGAAAATACTTTGGAATCTAATGATATATTACCATTGCAATTTCAAATTATTTAGAATAAGCCAAAAAAAATAAAGACATAGTATTTACTACCAATATCTACAAATTCAAACGAAGAATATTTTATATCAAATTCTTTAAATCTATTCTTATTTGAAAATCAGATTGGGGAAATAATTAAAAGTGGCACTAATGAAATATTTAATGAAACATTAGAGTTTGAAAATTTTATAATGTAGAATCCAATAAATATAAAATTACAAGAAGAAATTATATAGTATGATTATACTATATTACCATTATATACAGTTAAAGATACAGTTCTTCCAGTTCCACAAATAATTGATACAACATATTCCAGAATAAAAATTGTAAAGACTTTTAATTAGTCTAATAATACACAGTGTATATTATTAAATTATAAATAGAAATATAATCAATAGTAGGAATCTTAGTTTGATGAAGATATTATATCAGAAACATTTGCAAGTTTTGAAATATATAATTCTCTGAGTTGCTAAAAAGAGTTACGGAGGGTTTATGTAGAATAATCTTTATTCTTGGGGTAGAAATTTATATGGGTAGTTGGGCAATGGAAATACATAGACTGTAACTATTCCAACAGCATCTGGTCTTACTGATATAAAATAGGTAAATATTTAGATATTTTCTGGATTTGCAATAAAAAATAATAATAAATTATATTCTTGGGGATATAATGAATATGGTGTTTTAGGTCTTGGAGATACTACTGATAGATATACTCCAACACAAATTGGAACATCTAATTGGAAGCAAGTTGTATAGTGTGTAAGTGCTTATAATTATCCAAGTTGTATTGCTATAGATGAATATAATAAATTATTTGCATGGGGGTATAATAATTATATAATATATACACATCCAACAATAGGTTCAACATATACTCCATTTCAAATTGGTTCTTCAAATTGGAAAACTGTATCATGTGCGTTTGATAGTGCTGTATTAGCTATAGACGAAAACGATTATTTGTATTAGTGGGGTAATAATTGTTATGGGCAAGCTGGTATAGGATCAACTTCCACTTCAGTAACAATATAGACAAAAATAGGAGTTTCAACTTGGAAATATATTTCTTAGGGGTATTATGCTTCTTTTGGAATAGCAAGTAATAATAAATTATATTCTTGGGGATATAATGAATATGGTGTTTTAGGTCTTGGCGATACTAATAATAGATATACTCCAACACAAATTGGAACATCTGATTGGAAATAGATATCATGCAATATGTAGAAGTATATGTGTTAGGCACTTGATATAAATGGAAATTTATATACATGGGGACTTAACGGTATTGGTCAATTGGGTGATGGAACAAAAGTTAATAAAACTTCCCCAACTTTAATAGGTAATAGTATTTGGAAACAAGTGAGTGTTGGATTTGGGGAAAATGGGTATCACACTTTAGCAATATTAGAAAATAATAATTAGTTATATGCTTGGGGAAACAATAATTTTAACCAGTTGGGTATTGCTGGATATTATGAACCTTATATACCAAAATTAGTTAATGATTAGTTAACTTGGAACTATGTATCTTAGGGTTCACAAAGTTCATTTGGAATTGAAGCACAAATATATCAACTAAATTTAAATACTGCTGGTACTGGAGTTGGAACAGTTCAAATAAATGGTGGTACTTAGGATTAGACTGCATCCAGTGGTTTTGTTTCTGATACTTCAATTACAATAACAGCAAATCCAACTCCTGTTAGTATATTAAATGTTTTTATTGGTTGGTACGATGGTGAAACGTTAGTATCAAACGATTAGGCTTATACATTTAATATGCCTTAGTCATAGATAACATATACTGCAAAATTTATAAAAAAAAGAGATTTAACACTTGGTATTGGAATTCCAAATACTGGAAGAGTTAAAGTAAATAATAATTCTTGGTACACTTATTTAATAACTTATTAGATTGAAGTTGAAACATCTACTACAATATATGCAGAACCAAATTCTGGATATTTGTTTAATGGTTGGTACAATGGTGGAACATTAGTATCAAGCAATTAGACTTATACTTTTAATATGCCATAGTAGTAGACAACTTATACTGCTCAATTTACTCCAATTTCATATTAGTTGAACCTTAACAAAACAGGGAACGGAACAGTTAAAATAAATGGTGGAACATAGGGATCAACAGCATCAAGTAGTATTGCTTATACACTAATAAAAAATATACAAAAACAGTTTAATTTTAGTTCTAAAATTATTAAAAATATTACAGTAATTGATATATTTAATATATTATATTATGGAATTATAAATAAATCTAATACATATTTTGTACAATTTAAAAATATTAGAAATACAAATAACTTTGATTTTATAAATATTAATTTTATTTTAGCAAATAGAAAAATATTGGAGTTTAATTTTAGCTTTAAATCTATAAAAAATAAAAGCATAAATATATTGGAAAAATAGTGTACGATTCAAAATAAAACATTTAATAATTTTACAATATTCAATTTAGTTTTCAATAAAGAATTTCCAAATATATGTAATATATTAAATAAAATATATTATCTAAGATTCATTGATATTGTTTCTAAAAATTATATAATAAAAAATATTAGTATTCTATATTCATCTAAAGCGTGTACAATTATTACAAAATATAGGCAAATACAATTTTAGGAATATGAACTTATTTCTACATTTAGTAAATATAGTATATATAGAAATTATAAAATTGAATATCATTTAAAAGTAACCCTAAAAGAAAATTTATAGGATGTTACACATTTAGAAATATATGATATTGAGCAATCTACAGGAAATCTTTTTAAATTCATAAATTTGCAAAAAATATTGAATTTGTATTTAGATACATATTATAATGAAAATTTTATCATATCTTTACCACAAGTTACAAATCAATTAATACCTATAATTTTTAACTTTGATATGTAGGCATTAAGCAAAAATAATTTTAATGTATTACTTGAATCAAAATATAATCCAATTTTAAAAATATAGAACTTGAAACAGATTATGGTGTTATATACTCCAAATAAATTTTATTTAACTGAATGGTAGCTTGAATATTATTAGAAATTAGATAAATATATATATCCTTAGAAAATACAAAAAGTAGAGGGTAGTTTTAATTTATCCATACAATTATTAGATGACAATAGAAAAAAAGTTATATTTAGAGATATTTAGGATACTAATTTATATAAAATCGATACTGTATTTTCACATTTTGAAAACATAAATATAAATAATTTGATTAAAACTGAATTATACAATAGAATAAATTGTAATTTATTTACACAATTTGAAATTAGTCAAGAACACATAGTTGCTAATTATAAATTAGAACCTTATCTAAATAGAAAAAGATTTAATAATATAGATGATTATAACAGTTAGTTAATGCATGTTGATGGTAGATATATTTCAAATATTTATTTTAATTCACCTTATTATAATGTATTCGATTAGAAGTAGTTTGATAATAATTTAGAAGAACTAAGTAAATATATTTCAACAAATGACATTACTATTAATCCTTTAAAATCATTTATATATGGAAATTCAGATAATTATTATTTTAGAAATAATATAGATACATTAAATTCAGACTCATTTTTGATTGATGGGGGGTTAATAGATAAATATAGTAAATATAATTTATATAATAAAGATTCTAATATTAGAATATTTTATTTATTTCATAAATTTAATTCTGCTGGTGAATTAAATTATATTATAATATATGAATATATATTAGAAACCAGTTTTATAGGTAAATATGATTTAATTTATAAGATGGATAGAGAATTAAACAATACTTATATTGAATTGTTAAGTATAACTAATTTATTGGATATTGAAAAAATTAAATTGAATTTTATATCAAATACATCATGTAATATAGCATTTATAAATGTTCACGAATAGAAAGTATATTAGGATAATATAATTTCTGTTAATATTGGTGGCGATAAAATACAATTAAGGAATTATAATGATATAAAAATTAAAGATTTGGAAGGTAATTTGATTGAGCATGGTTCTAATATTTATTCAAATTTAGTTTTAATGAGCAGTGTATTTTAGAAAAGTCAATACCAGTCACAATAGCATAATACAATTTTTCTCAGGGATGTATTAAAAGAAAAAAATTCATTAAGTTAGTATAACTACGAAAGTTTTTTTTCTTGGATTGGGGTGGAATTTTGAAATGAGTTCAATACCTAAACTATATAATAATGGAAGTCAATTATCAAGAAGTTTATTAAATTCAAGTATTACTGATTTGTTTCATTTATAGATTTTATCACAACATAAACAATTTGTTACGAATATTAAATATTTTTAGAATTAGCAATTTTCAATAATAACTCCATATAAAACAGATTTGGTTACATATATAATAGAAAATGGGTATTATATTATTAACATTTCTTGGAATAAACTTAATTTGCCAATGTTTTCAATGTTTGAAAATATTATAGAGTTGTATAATATATCAAGAAATGAAACTTATTTTATGTTATCAAAAAATAATAATAATTAGACATTTACTTAGCCATGTGAATTTGTAGAAATAATAGAAGATGTTGAAACAAGTTTATACAGAATAACTGGATTTTTATCAAAACAATCTGTTATAGAAAATTTAATATTTACAATTTCATCAAGTTATACAAACAAAGCATAGAATAGTTTATATTTTTTAAAACATATTGGAAATAAAGAATATTCAATTTATGAAATTGAATTGTCAGAAAATAGTATTGAATCAGAAATAAATAATATATTAAATATTATCCAATCTACAGATGATGAAAATATAGATTTATCTTTGCTTGAATTGATTGGAATTATTAAAAAAGAAACTAATATTACGATAAATTAGAATGAAACAATAAATTTTGATGATATAACTCTAAACTGTAACTATTATAATAATGATTATGACTATCTGCAATATTTAAATATATCTGATATTTTATATTTCTATGTTAATAGATTATCAACACCAATTCATAACCATGATTTAACATATGAAAAAAAATCAAATAAAATTATGAAAACAGATACACCATCAAAAGTTGAAAATATATTTGGATATAAGGTAGTAGAAAATGAAATGGATATGAGTTCTGTTTTTATAGATTGGGCTAATGGTAATATACAAAAACTAATTATTAATGAAAATCTTGATTTATATTTTATTTGCCCTGATATAAATTATGGATTTGAATAGACTTTGTTTTTAATACAAAATAATATTGGTAACTATACTATAACATTAAAAGACAGTAATATAAAATGGTTAAATAATACAGAAAATACTTTTGATATATCTTAGAATGCTGTAAATATTTTAAAAATTATATATGATGGATAGACATATTTTATTGAATTAAAAAATTAAGGGGGTAATTTTTGATATGATAATAAATACTCAAATTCAAACAAGTATTACAACAATACTTGGACCAATATAGTCTGGTAAAGAAGTTTCTTCTGTTTCTCTATTTTTTTGTAATACTAATTTATCAATAGAAAAAAAGTTTAGTTTATATGCAGTTCCTTCTGGCGTAGCTATTTAGAATGATTCAAATGTTTTAATAAAAGAATTTCCAATTCCATAGGGAGATACATTACCTTTTTAGCAAGAAAAACTAATTTTATCACAGGGTGATAAATTGGTATAGATTGCTAATGAACCTGGAATAACAGTTACTATTTCATATATCGAACTATAATTTTTTTTTTGGGGGTAAAATATTATGTAGAATAATCCTTGTTTTATATATGATCATTAGGTTATTAAATTACGAACAAAAATAAGTGATAGGCAGTTGTTACCAACAGATGTTCGCGAAAGAGAAATAGTATTTGATGATACATCAAACGAATTGTATGTCAAAAAAAATTCTCAAGAGTTGTTGGTGAAATATTCTGAAAGCAGTGATTCAAAAACAACTACAGCAAATACATGGAGTTAGCAAAAAACAAAAAAAGAAATTATAAAAATGTAGTTAGTTTTAGGTTGATATTTTACACATCATGTTTTTAAAGGTTTGTGATTAATAATGTAGAAAAATACATACTTATTTAGTTCATTTATAAATATTGAAGATACTTAGCATAAATTTATTCCAAATATTGCATCAAACATAAATATTCAATATAATTCAGACGATTACTTGTTATATAGATGTAGTATGCCTATATTTTTAAAAATTATTAAAGAATATGAAACCCCAGAATTTAGTAATTATTTAGCATTAAGATTTTTTAATTTTGATTGTTAGAAATGGAAAAACAAAAATTTTATAACATATGAAAGTTTAACTGTGCCTGGAGTCTTGTCTATTACTTCAAATAATATTTTAATAACTGGAAATACACACATTAATTAGAATACAACATTATATACATTAGTATAGAGAGGAGTTAATGATTTTACAAAATAGATAGAAAGTAAAATTAGAACTCGATTCTTAAAATCATTAAACACTAAATAGTTAAAGTAGAATAGTATATTAGTAAATAATATAAAAATATTAAATGATTTTTTGAATATAAATGCAAAAAATGATAATTCAGAAATTGGGTTTGAAATACAAAATAATACAAATACACCAAAGTTTGTTTGGAAATATGGTAATAAAGGGTGGTAGTTTTATTGTATTGATAAAAATAATCAATTAGTTCCTTTTATTTATTCTCCGTAGAATTATAAAGATAAATTTATAAGTACAACTGGTAGTTATGTGAGTGGCGAATTAATAATAAAAAATAGTATAACAAATAATAAACATTAGGTTACTAAAGGTTATATAGATTATCTATCACATAATTTTAACGTTACAATAGGTTAGCATAATCATGACGATGTATATTTGAAAAAAACTGGTGGACAATTTATAAATGATTCAATGTTAAATTTAAATTATCAGATAGATTGGGATTCATCTGATAAAAAAATATAGATAAATAAAGAAACTTGGGATAACAAAATAAAATCTCACAATCATGATTCACTATATATAAATAGAACAGGTGGAATTTTAAGTAATAATTTAATAATAAATAAAAAACAATATGTTAATCTTGATGCTTTAACAATGGCAGAGGAAAATAGATAGTAGACAAAATATGATGTTGATAAAAAATAGCAAGATATTTATAATTATAATCATACAAATTATTTGTTTAAAACAAAAAATTTAGAAGATTCAAATTATGTTGAATATAATGGGCAAATATTTTTAAAAAATCTTCCACGATTTACATCAGAAGGAGAAAAAGATTTTGCCAATAAAGAATATGTAGATTTAATATCTGGTAAATTATTTAATGGATTTTTCAAATTATAGTTTACAGATATAAATCTTGGTTGGGTTAGTCAAATGTATGAATATGATTTTAATTTTGAAAATTGGTTTAATGCTTATTATCAGTTACTTCCAGAAGAATTGAAATAGATTTATGGTAAAGCAAATAGTTATATTATTTTTCCTATTGTGACATATAAAACACTAAGATTTACAAATTCAAATTTAGGGCAATATAAAGGTTAGGATGGAATAGGTATAGGAACAAATAAATTAATAAACTATAAAATATGTAAACCATATTATTATTCTTTAATTGAAGGAATAAAGTGTATGTATAAATTTAAATTGCGTCTTGGATAGTTTGGAATAAATCAAATAGAAGAAGGAAATACGTATGCATAGTCTAACCAAACATCAGGATATGTAAATTTTAGAATATATTTTATTGGTGGACCTTAGCCTTTATTTATAGAAAATTGGAATAGTGATACAAATAATAATGGAGATTTAAGAATTCCAAGTTCACTTTATAACGAATTTAATTTACTAAATACATTGTATTGCCAAAATGAAACAACAAATATTTTTAATCCAAATTTTGATGATTATACAATAGAACTTTAAGTTGGTGAAAAATTATGTCTAATTTATTAAAAAATACAAATGTACATTTAGTTAAATAGTCTTATTTTAATTTTAAATATTAGAAAAATATAACCTTTGATTCAGGTAATATATATATATTAAAAAATTAGAAAATTGGTATTTCACCATTAGATTAGATAATTGCTAATACAATGGAATTAAATAATTCTATATTTAATTGTAATATTGAAATAAATATAGATTTGATAGTTAATTCAATACTGAATTTATTAGAAGATTATACATATTTAAATACAATTAAATTTGAAAGTAAAGAAAATTGTATACGATAGAATAAAATTATATTTAATTTTGGAAATGAGTTTATATTAGAGCCAGATTTTGGTTTTGATTTTTTTCATTCTAAAGATAAATTTTAGTTTTTAGGTTGGGATAATGATTTACAATAGTTTGTTTAGAAAGATGAATCAAACAATTATTTAGAAGTTGAATTTGATTCTGATATAACTGATTTTTCTTATAGTTGTGTAGATAAATCAGGAGATACTGTTGATTATGTAATTTTGCAACGGATGTCTTAGAATAATTTATATTCATAGGTAACAAAAGAATATGTAGATAATTATATTTCTTCAAGTTCTGGGTTAAATCATGATACTAAATATATAAGTTATACTGGAAGAAATATGGAAAATACAACAAATCTTAAATTTAATGGAATAGAAAAAGAAGTTTAGATAAACGGTACATTAAGATTATTAAAATAGCCCATACAAAATAATCATTAGTAGAATTTAGAATATTAGAATTAGAAATATAATATTTTTGCAAATCATAATCATAATTAGGATTATGTATTATTAAAAGAATCAGAATCCGAACCAAATTATCCAATTAAAGAAAATTATTTTACTTTGGGTAAAGATTAGAATATTAATTCTGAATTTATAAGATTAAAGCAAGTAGTAAATATACAATAGTATCATAATCATGATTACTTGTGGGAAGAAACAAATTTATCAGCTACTGGTGATACTATAACTGGAACAGATAAATTCAAAAATGTTGTAAATTCTAATTTGTATTATTCTACACCGTATGATAATATAGATAATATAATATTAAATTCAAACGATTCTGTTATAAAATAGTATATAGATAAAATAAAAAAACCAAATTATGGTAAATTATTTATTGGGTATTATGATTTTATGAGAGGTAATTCAATTAACGAAGGGCAAACAATAGCATCAATAGATTTAACAGGTTGGTATGAGTATTATAAACAAAAAATAAATTTAAACTTATCAACTACTAATTTTATTGTTTTCCCAATTATAACTTTATTAGACTTTGTTATACCAAACAAATAGTTACAAAATACTTGGAACATAGGTAATCAAATTAATTCATATCCACACTTAGGCTATCATGGGCAATCTAAATTTAATTTTGGTAAGTGGAATTATCCAGATGAATCAAAAAGATATATTATAGATATGCAATTAAATTCTTAGGATATTATATATGATATAGAAAATAATTATAGTTTAAGCTATGCAACTTCTGGATATTTTTAGAACTTTAGAATATATTTAATAGGTGGAGCTATTGGGTATTAGTTCAAGTATTATGATTCATTTGTTGATTTTTTAGACAATAGCGTAAAAATTTAAAATGGAATTAAATTAGCCAACTAAGGTTTACTATATTTTTACAGATAGTACATATAATATAATAATGAATTATTTAATAATTACAAATGGTACAGATATTAATAATACATCATTTTCTATATCAATAAAATTAAAAACTATTTCTACTATTGATAATAAAGCATGTAATAAATCTGTATACACATCATATGAAATGAGTAACATTTTTAAAAAAAGTAAAATAAAAAATATTGAAAATAAATTATTAAATAATTTTGATAATTTTTTATATATAAAAGATTTGCTTGATTTTTATTACAGACCAAAATTTATTTATAAAATAGATTCAGAAATATTATATGTTGGGCAACAATATAATTTGCAAATACAATATGAAGATTTGTCAGATGTTTAGTTTATAAATTTTTATAAAACATTCAAAATAAAAGATGATTCATAGTTATTAAACAAACCTATTATATTTATTAGTAAATCAGATTTTATAAATAACAATATGACAATAAATTTAAATATTTCTTCTGAATATACTGGTACTCATTACATAAAGTTATTACCAACTAATATACAATTGATTAAGCCATTAATAATACCATTAAATTTTTATTAGAAATTGGGTGAGTTAAATTGAATAAGCAATCGTTTAAATTATTAAAGAATACTGGATTTGACAATAAATTATTAAAACAAAACAATATAGAAAAAAACAAGAATGAATCCATATTAGTTCGTGGTGATTTAATTTAGAATAATATAAATTAGAAAAATATAATATAGTATGAAAGTTCAATTGTTGAATCTGATATAAAATAGGATAATTTTTTAATAGAAAATCTACAAAATCAAACTAAATCACAATAGAATATACTAAAATAGAATGATGTTACATTTATAAATTCAGATATTATTACTTCCCAAGAATCAAATAGTATTGGTATATCTAATAATAAAATACAAATAAATGCAGACCAAAAACTTGTAGATTCATAGAGTATTTCATTTAATGTAAATGTTGATTATTACAAAGAAACCAAAATTATAAAATATGATAGGCAAAATAAAAAATTTAAAATTATTGATGAAAATGAAAATAATTTAAAATTATATTTTGATCCGTCGTATATAACTAATATATTTTTGAAAAAAACTGGTGGTGAAATGTTAGGTGTATTATTATTAAAAGATATATCTAACTATTAGGTTAATCCAAATATTTAGTAGAATATTAAATATTTTAAAAATAAAATAGAATCAAAATATTATCATTTCCATACAGAATATATTTCTATAAATGGTGAATACAATGGTAGTGGGGAAGGTACAATATTAAATCATATATTATTAAGTAATGAACCAGTAAATTATTTACATTAGTAGACTAAAAAATATATTGATGATACAACAATATTGAAAATAACTGAACTTCATCCCAAATATATTTCAAGAACAGAAGATGATTAGATGGATGAAAATAGTTCATTGCAATTAAAACCAGATGTTTTACCAAATCAACTAAAACATGCATAGACTTTAAAATATTTAAATGATACAATTACATATGTAATACAAACACATAATCACGACTCAAAATATATTAAAACAACATCAGTAGATGTGCAAGATTTATAGAGAATTCCAAGGCTTCATGATGATTTTGTATTAAAACCAAATGAAATTAATACAAAATACAAAACTCACATATAGTCAAAACAGTATTAGGATTTTTTAACTCAAAAAAATATTAATGGTAGCTTATTCATTTCCTATTAGCATTATTATACTGGAACATGTTTTTCTAAATAGAGTATAATAGAAGATGAAACTGTTGATAATGGACTATATAGATTAACTTTTGATTTTACTGATTGGTATAATGAATTTAATTAGGCGTATAAATTATAGATGGATACAGTAAATGATTTTAATACAAGTGATTTTATAATAATACCAATAATTACACCAAATTCATTTGAAATACCAACGTCTGAATTTATAGATTAGAATGAAAATAGAGAATGGTTTACTAATGATCCATATTATGATATTGTTATTGATAATATAACTTATCCAAATTAGAATAAAAATTATATTGTATCATTTGATATTGGAATTATACCAATTGATGAAACTGGTAGTAGGACATTATCTCCAATATAGGTTGAGGAAAGAGAAAATACACCAATGTAGTCTTTTACAATTATGTTTATTGGTGGGCCAATAAACTTAGTTTTTAATTCTTCTGAAATACCTTAGCCTACTTTGATTAACTAATTAAAGGAGTAAAATAAATGGAATATACTTATTATTTGTTTATTAACAAATTAAATAAAAAAGTTAAATCTATCCAAAAACTAAGTATGATAAATAATGGAATAAAAACAGATATACAAAATGAATTAAATACAATACTAATAAAATATAAAACAAAAAAATCTATTGAAGAAGAATTTTTTAAACTATATAAGTTAAATATGTGGGAACACATTTATAATTTTTAGTATCCAAATGTAACAGATATAGATATTATTGATGTAACAAAATTTATATAGTTATAGACAATAAAAGTAAATATATTTGATTAGGATGGAAACTTAGTTTATACTGAATAGGAAATACAAGATAAAATTTTATATAAAATACCAAAAATATTATTACCTATAAATACTTTTTTTAAAATAAAAATATCTATTTATGACCCAGATGATTACTTGAAATTTATACCCTATTTAGATATTAACGAAATAAATTATAATATTACAGTAAATGATACAGATGTTAATAAAATAGATTAGGAAACATTTGGGATTATATATGATATACCATGTAACAATTTGTTTTTAATCAAAGAGAAAAATTTGGGAACATTATATCAAAGAAAATTAAATATAAAATTTTCAAGTAAGATACAATCTCCTAAAATTATTTAAATACTGGTGATTCTTAATGATATTAGACAACATAAATTACGAAGACATATAGAAAATGCAAGATACTTTTTTTTATAATATACTATTATTTTCAAAAATTCCAATAAAAAAAAGAATTGGAATAACTCCTTATATTTTATCTAATTGTGTTTCTTATACTGAAACTATTAATATAAAAAATTTGAATTTTGTTAAGGTTGAAAATATAAGTGAATACATAAATAAATTAATATTCTTAAATATAAATGAAGATAAAATAATTATTAATTAGAGAAGTATATATAATACTAAATTAAATAGAACTTATCATATACTTCATTCAGACTACAATTCAATAACATTTATGAGTTAGCCAGAAAACAAATTATTACTTGATGAAACAAATAAATATAGAGATGAACTATTAGTTTCATATGATTATTAGTTTCAATGGGAATATGTTAGTCCAGCATTAGAAACTGTTTTTATTCCTCAAAGAATAAATTATGTAAAATAGAAGTTAACACCAGTATATAATAAAAATGTTACTTTCAATAAATTAAATATTACAATAGATTATGATAGAGATTACATAACAACACCACAAAATTTGATAGATAATTCAGAATAGATGCTGTTAAATATTTTAGTAAAAAAACCATATTTATTTGAATTGTATGAAATAAATATATCCGATATAATAACACCAGTAATGGAAAATTTTATAGATATTGAATATACAAAACTCGATCAAATAAATTATAGATATATTTTAAAATCTTTATTAGAATTTTGCTTCAAAAATATTCCGAATAAAATAATACCAAATATAAAAAAAACATAGAGTAAGCAAATATTTAATTCAGAAAAAATAATTACATTAACTGATTATAAATTAAATATAACAATTGAAGTAACATAGAATAATAATTTGAATAAAAAATCAAATACATTAGCAAATATATCAGATGGGTATACACTAATGTTCTTAAATAATTATAAATATTACACAAGTAATATACCAGCAAGTTGTATATATAATGATAAGGTAATTTAGGAAATCAATGGAGCAACAATTTAATTGGAGTTGATTAAAAAATGAATGTTCCAGTATTCTTATATACTAACAATAAAAAAAATGTAATGAATCAATTACATATAGAAACTTAGGATAAAAAAGCAAAGATAAATCCAGCATCCCCATTTGGAATAATACAAAATACCTCAGTTATAACTATAAATGATACTGTTATTGATTATAGAACCACTCTAAATGATACTAACATAAGAAAAATAAGAGCTTATATATATAGATTCTATATACCATATAATGATATACGTTTGAAAAATAAAGATATTTGTATAACATCTGCAAAGAGTATTTATAATTTATCAAAAAATAGGCAATATGATATTTTAAAAGTAACAGAAAAGTTTATTGATTTTCATACTGACCCAGAGTAGATAATCAAAACTGATATTTTTGAGCCACTTCAAGGTGAATTAACTTAGAATATAGATACTTTACTAATTTCTTTTGGTTATATCGATTCGAAATATTATTTATATCAAGATAAAAGATAGTTTAACCCATTACTTTGTTAGTCATTAAATGAAACAAATAATCAAATATAGACAATTTAGAACAGTTAGATATAGTGGGATAAATGGGAAAATTGGAATACACAAAATAATTGGTATTTAACTTCGCATAAAAAATTAACAAATTATACTGAGCAAAGTATTTATGAAGCAATTCCAAAAACTAATACAAATTCAAAATTATATATAAGAAACAAATTTAAATTAAAATCTGGAAAAAAATTTAATTACACAATAAAAACAAGAGTATTTGAAGATAAAAAATGTCTATTTAAATTAGTTATAAAAAACATAAATCAAAACTTAATTATATTTGAAGAAGTACAAGAAGTTACGTTATACAAAGAAAAATGGTAGCTACTTAACTTTAATTTTATATGTTTATATGATATAGAATTAAATGATATTATAGAAATTTAGTTAGAAATAATAAATTACAAAGATAAAATCATTCAATTTACAGAACCACAATTTGAAGAGAATGATATATATTCTCCATTTATAAATGGGGAAAGAGAAAAGAAAAATATATACTATACATCATAGTATTATCAATCTTATTTTGAAAATGAAAATTATATGTATTTATATATTACACCAGATATAAACAGTGTTTATAGTTAGCAAAAAGAAAATAGATTAATTTTATATTATTTCAGATACAATCAAGAATTTGCATATATTGAATGTTATAAAAAAAATATACAACAAGATTTTAATAATATAAATAGTGTAGATAAATCACAACTTGATTTAATAAAACATGTACCTATTAATAATTCTTTGAAAAATAATAAAAATTTGAAATTTAAAGCAAGCAATATCATATTCAAAATAGATATTTCTAAAATATAGGATGAAAACTGTAATTCAATAGATGACTTATTT
>DAOOQE010000024.1:0-17588 GCA_035388585.1 Clostridia bacterium | reverse complement strand
TCATACCCGGCAGGTCGTAGGTTCAAGTCCCACCATCGCTACCAATTAAAAAAAAATGGCTTCCAAAAGTTGAAAAGATATTGTATAAAATACAACAATTAATATCAACTTAAAAGGAGCTATTTTTTTATTTTAAAATAAATTTATACACTATAACCTCCTAATATAATGAATATTTTATATATGTATTCTAAAATTTATAAAATATTTTTAAATAATATAATAAGAAAATTTAAATTTAACACATTTAGTAATGTAAAGTGAAAAGTAAGTGCAATTTTGTAACAACAGATTCAATTGTAAATAGATAGGCAGTGTTTAGAGATTGACAACAGAACATATTTTTGGTATACTACTTAGGTAATTTATAAACAGGAGAAGAATAATGGATAAATTCCTAAAGCAAGTTGATAGCTTGCCAAGATTTTCGGAATTACTAGAAAAGATAAAAAATCAAAAAGATCCGATAATAATATCGGGTCTATCAGAAGTTGGAAAAGCAGAAATATTATCATTAATAAATAGTACATTACAAGAAAGGAAAAAACCTATATGTATAATAACATATAATGAGATACAAGCAAGAGAACTAGTAAAAAACATTAATGCTTTAATTAGAAGTGAGGAAAACGATAATAATTCTATCATTTATTTCCCTAAAAGAGAAATATCAGCTTATGAATTTATATCCGAAAGCAAGGATTTACCTTATAAAAGAATAGAAATATTAAATCAAATACGAAATAAAAAAGTAGAAATATTAGTTACTACTATAGAAACAATTATGCAAAAAATGATTCTACCAGAAAATCTATATAATAATAATTTGAAATTTAAAATAGGTGATATATATAAAATAGATGATTTAAAACAAAAATTAATAAAACTAGGTTATTACAGAAATGAAATAATAGATGGAAGAGGACAATTCTGTATAAGAGGTGGAATTTTAGATATTTCAGTAAAAGATAACAGTGGTATAAGAATAGAATTTTGGGGAGATGATGTAGATTCAATAAGAGAATTTGATATAACAACACAAAGGTCAACAAAAATGCTTGAAGAAGTTGAAATATTTCCATCACATGAAATGATACTTGAAACTGATTTAGAAAAAGTATGCAAAACAATATTAGAAAAAAATTATAAAGATAAAAATGAAATAGAAAAAGATATAGAACAAATAAGATCAGGAAATTATTTAAACAAAATAGATAAATATTTTAATAGTTTTTATATTAACAATGGGAATTTGACCAAATATTTAAGTAAATTTACTATTTTTATTGATGAAAAAGTAAAAATATCCCAAAGAATAGAAAATATAATAAAAGAAAACAATAGCTTAATTAAAATATTGGTAGAAAAAAATAGAAGTATTCCTGATTCGATTAGTAATATTAGTGAGTATAAATTCAATTTGGATTGTATTGAAAATGTTTTTTTAGAAAAAAATGATATACCATCAAAGGAAATCCATAAGTTATTAAAAAATGAAGATGATGAATATAATTATTCAAATATTAAATTTAACAATATAAAAGAATCAATGTATAAAAAAACAACAAAAAAAAGGAGACAAACAGATGAATTTAAACAATCTGAAAGAGTTGTTTTTGCAGATTTATCAATAGGTGATTATGTTGTCCATAAAGTTCACGGAATAGGCCAATATATTGGAGTAAATACTATAAAAGCAAATGATGTAACAAAAGATTATATAAAAATCAAATATAAAAATGAAGATATTTTATATATTCCAACAGACAGTCTAGATAGTGTAAGAAAATATATTGGAGGTGAAAAAACACCGAAAATATATAAATTAGGTGGAAAAGATTGGTTAAATACAAAAACAAAAGTTAAAAATAATTTAAGAGAAGTGGCAAAAGAATTAATTGAAATATATGCAAAACGTAAAAAAATAACAGGTTATGCTTTTTCAAAAGACACTCCATGGCAACAACAATTTGAAAGTAGTTTTCAGTATTCAGAAACAGAGGATCAATTAAGATGTATTGAAGAAGTAAAAAAAGATATGGAAAATTCTAAACCAATGGATAGATTGTTATGTGGTGATGTAGGATATGGTAAAACAGAAGTTGCAATAAGAGCTGCATTTAAAGCAGTAATGGACCAGAAACAAGTTGCATATTTGGTTCCCACAACAGTGCTTGCTAATCAACAATTTGAAGAATTTAGAAAAAGAATGCAAGAATATCCTATTAGAGTAGAATTATTAAGTAGATTTAGAACAGCAAAACAGCAGCAAGAAATAATTAGAAAATTAAATTTGGGAGAAATAGATATAATAGTAGGTACTCATAGAATATTAAGTAAAGATGTGGAATTTAAAGATTTAGGATTATTAATAATAGATGAGGAACATAGATTTGGAGTAAAGGATAAAGAAAAAATAAAAGGCTTTAAAACAAATGTAGATGTATTAACTATGACAGCTACCCCAATACCTAGAACATTACATATGTCAATTGTTGGAGTAAGAGATATGTCTGTAATATATGAACCACCATATAATAGAAAACCAGTTCAAACGTATGTGTTAGAACAAGATGATGAAGTTGTAAAAGAGGCAATTACAAAAGAACTGGAAAGAGGAGGCCAAGTATTTTATTTGTACAATAATGTTGAACAAATAGCAAAAAAGTCAAATGAAATATCTAATTTAGTACCAGAATCAGAAGTAGCATATGCACATGGGCAAATGACAGGAAGAGCAATAGAAGATATAATGAATGATTTTGTTAATAAAAAAATAAATGTATTAGTATGTACAACAATACTAGAATCAGGAATTGATATTCCAAATGCAAATACTATACTTGTTGAAAATGCTGATAGACTTGGTCTTGCCCAATTATATCAAATACGTGGAAGGGTTGGTAGAAGCGACAAACAGGCTTATGCGTATATAATGTATAAAAGGGATAAAATGATTTCAGAAATTGCTGAAAAACGATTAAAAGCAATTAAAGAATTTACTGAATTAGGATCTGGCTTCAAAATAGCAATGAGAGATCTGGAAATAAGAGGAGCAGGAAGTCTTTTAGGTGAGGTTCAACATGGTCATATGGAACAAGTTGGATATGATACTTACTGTAATTTGTTAGATGAGGTAATAAAAGAAATGCAGGGTATTGAATTCGAAGTTGAACAGGATATACAAATAGATTTAAATGTTTCAAGCTATATTCCTGATGATTTTATTAGTGATGGAAAACAAAAAATAGATATTTATCAAGATATAGCTATAGCTAAAACAGAGGATAATATTCAAAATGTTATAGATGAAATAATTGATAGATATGGTTCTATTCCAAAAGAAGTTGAAAATTTAATAGAAATTGCAAGAATTAAACAATTATGTAGAAAAAAAGGTATTGTTAAATTAGTTCAAAGAAATGAAAATATAATTATATATTTGGATAAAAAATTTAATACAGATAAGATACCAGAACTTATAAAAGAATACGGTACAAGAATAAGGTTCTCACAAAGTCTACAGCCATATATTACATTAAAACTACTTTTTTTAAATGATAAAAATATAATACAAGAAATAAAAAATTTCTTTAAAATTTTTTAATATAATAAATAAAATAATAATTATGCAATTAAGAAGGAAATAGATAGAATTGTTTAAAATTGTTGATATATTTATTATAATTAATAAAGGAATAGTTATTTGATTAATAAAAAGTTTATAATTATTTTTTTATGATTAAAATAATTATAAAAAATAATAAAGTACAAAAAAAACCAGAATATATATTCTGGTTTTTGAAATATTATCTTTTTGAGAATTGTGGTGCTTTTCTAGCTTTTTTAAGACCGTATTTTTTTCTTTCTTTCATACGAGGATCTCTTGTTAAGAAACCATTTGATTTTAAGATTGGTCTATATTCTGTTTCATTTACTTGTAATAAAGCTCTAGAAATACCATGACGTACAGCTCCAGCTTGACCTGATAAACCTCCACCAAGTACTTTACATATAACATCATATTTTTCGATAGTATTTGTAACAGTTAAAGGTTGTTTAACTATAACTTTTAAAATATCATCTCCAAAATATTCATTTAAATCTTTATCATTAATTGTAACTTTTCCAGTACCTTCTACTAATCTTACTCTAGCAATTGAACTTTTTCTTCTTCCTGTACCACAGAAAACAATTTTTTGTGATTTTGTTCTAGGCATTTTATATTTCCTCCCTTATAAATATTAGAAATTCCAAATTTCTGGTTTTTGAGCTATGTTTTCGTGTTCACTACCAGCATATACTCTTAATTTTTTAAGCATTTGTCTTCCTAATCTTGTTTTAGGAAGCATTCCTTTAATTGCTATTGTCATAACATTTCCAGAATTTTTGTCTATCATTACCCTAGCAGTAGTTTCTTTCATACCACCAATATATCCTGAATGACGTCTATATATTTTTTGATCTAATTTTTTTCCTGTTAAAGCAACTTGATCACAGTTGATTACAATAACATGATCACCAGCATCTGCATTAGTTGTATATGTTGGTTTATGTTTTCCTCTTAATAATTTAGCAGCTTCTGAAGCGACTCTACCTAAAGGTCTATTTGCTGCATCAATTATGTACCATTTTTTATTTTCTAATTCACTTTTTGTTAAAGCATAAGTATTATTATTCATGGTAATAATTACCCTCCATTTCATAATTAAATATAAATTTATATGAAACTCAAAGCAAAACTACCGGGGAGAAGTTTATCTTTAAGTCATATTTCAAATTAATTGCTATTCCATTCTAATACAAAAATGTTGAAATGTCAATATAAAATAAGAAAAAAGGTTGAATTATAAGTAAAATTTAAGTGAAAATAAGAGGTGTTTAGTATTATTAATATAATTTAATAAGATATTAAATTATATAATGTTCAATTCAAACTTTTTAAATATACGATGTTTTGTTAAATATAATTCGTATCCCAAAATTTTTTTCATGGTTCCTGAACATTTGATATGCAATAACATATGCAAATTATGAATTGATTGCTTCTGGTTGTATGATATGGTTAAATAATAATAAAGCTTTCGTGAAGTGAAAAAGTAATTGCAATTTTGTAATAACAAATGCAATTGTAAAAGAAAACGCAATAATAAAGCTTTTATAAAAAATGATTGACTTTGATTGTAAAAAATTAAAATATATGATATAAAATAATAAGAATATATAAGAAAAGTAGGTAAATATGAAAAATATTAAAGATTTTAATTTACAGGATTTAGAGGAAGAAATAATAAAAATAGGAGAAAAAAAATTTAGAGCATTACAAATTTTTAAATGGCTATATATAGAAAAAGTAAAAAGTTTTGATGATATGACTGATTTATCATTAGAATTTAGAGAAAAATTAAAAGAAAACTATTCTATTTGTAATTTTGAAATAATAAAAAAACAAGAATCATCAGATGGAACAAAGAAATACTTATTTAATTTATCAGATGGAAATGCTATAGAAACAGTTCTTATGGAATATAAACATGGAAAATCAATATGTGTTTCTTCACAAATTGGTTGTAAAATGGGATGTAAATTTTGTGCATCAACTGGAATACAATTTGTAAGAAATTTAACACCAGGAGAAATTGTAGAACAAATTATTGCAGTTGAACAAGATGTAAATGATAGAATATCAAATGTTGTATTTATGGGAATAGGTGAGCCTTTAGATAATTATGATAATGTTATAAAAGCTATAAGAATAATTAATAATCCAAAAGGATTAGCAATAGGTGCAAGACATATAAGCTTATCAACAAGTGGAATAGTTCCTAAAATATACGATTTAGCAAAAGAGAATATTCAATGCACATTATCTATTTCTTTACATGCAACAAATGATCAAAAAAGAAGTAGTATGATGCCCGTAAATAATTCATATAATATTTCTGAATTAATAAAAGCATGCAAAGATTATGTGAAAACAACAAATAGAAGAATTTCATTTGAATATGCACTTGCAAAAGATAAAAATGACAATTTGGAAGATGCAAAAGAATTAGCAAAACTTTTAAGAGGGATAATATGTCATGTAAATTTAATTCCAATAAACAAAATAGAAAATGGTCAATTTATAAAAAGCTCTAATGAAAATATAATTAAATTTAGAGATTATTTAAATGATAAAGGAATTGTAGCAACAATAAGACGTGAATTAGGTTCAGATATAGATGCAGCATGTGGACAATTAAGAAGAAAAAATTTATAAATTATTAAACAAATATTCTTTTCGTGATTTAAATACTATTATTAAGAACTGTTGACAAAGAATTAATATATGGTATAAAATGGAAAAAATGAAATATATAGAATGGAGGTCATATGAAAGCATTCGCAAAATCAGATGTTGGAAAAATAAGAGAAATGAATCAAGATAGTTTCTATATTTCGAAACCGACAGAAGATCTACAGTTGTATATATTAGCTGATGGAATGGGTGGCTATAATGGTGGAGAAATTGCAAGTAAAATTGCTATTAAATCAGCCAAAGGATATATATCAAGTAATTTTGCAACAATTGATCATGACAGAGAAAGTATAATGAATTTAATAAAAAGTGCAATAGAATATGCAAACCTTGTTGTATATGAAAAATCTAAGGAAAATCAAGAACTTGAAGGAATGGGTACAACAATAGATGTATGTTTAATATATGGAGGAAAAATTTATATAGGCCATGTTGGAGATAGTAGAGTATATAGAAAAAGAAAAGATTTCTTCAGAAAATTAACAACAGACCATAGTTATGTACAACAATTAGTTTCAGATGGTACAATTACAACAGAAGAAGCATATAATCATCCAAAAAAAAATATGCTTACAAAAGCATTAGGATGTACTGCATTTGTAGAACCAGATGTTCTTGTAAAAGGATATTTAAAAGATGATATAATTTTAATGTGCTCAGATGGTCTTACAAACATGGTTAAAGATGAAGAAATTTCAAAAATTTTATCAGAAAATCAGGAGAGAGCATATAGAATACTAGTAAATAAGGCGAATTCAAATGGTGGATATGATAATATAACTGTTATAACTATTTTTTAAAAAGTCATAAGGAGAAAAAAATGAAATTAGAAGGAACTGTAATTGGAAATAGGTATGAGATAATTGAAAAAATTGGAACAGGTGGTATGGCAACAGTATATAAAGCAAAGTGTAGAATATTAAACAGATTTGTTGCTATAAAAGTTTTAAGAGAAGAATTTACAACAGACGAAGAATTTATAAGAAGATTTAATTCTGAAGCACAGTCTGCTGCTAGCTTAACACACCCAAATATTGTATCAATTTATGATGTTGGTCAAGAATATAATATATATTATATTGTTATGGAGCTTATTCAAGGAAAAACATTAAAACAAATTATTTCAAAAGAAGGAAAATTGCCATGGAAATGGTCTGTGAATATAGCAATTCAAATTGCATCTGCATTAGAAGCCGCACATAAAAATAATATAGTTCATAGAGATATCAAACCACACAATATAATAATAACAGAGGACGGAATTGCAAAAGTTGCAGATTTTGGAATTGCAAAAGCAGTATCAAATTCGACAATAACAGCTTTTGGAACAACAATTGGATCTGTACATTATTTTTCTCCAGAACATGCAAGAGGAGGATATACAGATTCTAAATCAGATTTATACTCATTAGGTGTTGTAATGTTTGAAATGTTAACAGGAAAAGTACCATTTGATGCTGATACACCTGTATCAATAGCATTAAAACATATGCAAGAAGAACCAATACAACCTATGAAATTAAATCAAAATATCCCATTTGCTATTAATCAAATAATTTTAAAAGCTATGAAAAAAGATGTGAATGAAAGATATCAATTTTCGACAGAGATATTAAGAGATTTAAGTATGGCTTTAAAAAATCCAAATGGAGATTTTGTTGAAATAGATAGTGGAATGGAAAATTCGTATACTAAGCAAATTCCGATTATAGATGACACAAAAATAGAATATAAAAAAAGAAATCAAAACCCAGAAATAGAAAAAGGTAAAATAGGACAATTTCTAACACAAAATCCAAGGGTGAAAATAATTCTTGGTATATCATTATTTATAATAATACCATTAATAGCATTGTTTTTAACCATGGCAATAATCAATTCAACAAAGTTAAAAAATGTTCAAATTCCTAATTTAGTTGGAATGACATCTGAACAAGCAAATGAAGAATTGAAAAAATTAAAAATTAATTACATTATAGAATCTGAAGAATATAATAATGATGTGGAATCTGGAAAAATTATATCTCAAGATCCTAAATATAAAGATAATTTTACGGTTTTGGAAAAAAGTACAATAAAAGTAAAAATAAGTAAAGGTCCTGAAATTGTTTTAATGCCTAAAGTTGCAGGTATGAAATATGAAGAGGCGGAAAATGTACTTAAAAAATTAAATATAAAAGTAGAAAAAGTAGATGAAAAAAGTCAAAAAATAGAAGAAGGTATAGTCATTAGTCAAGAAAAACAAGAAGGTGAACAAATTAAAGTAGGAGATACAGTAAAAATTAATGTGAGCTCAGGAACAGGGATTCCAAAAGTCGTTGTTATAGGGGTTGTTGGAAAAAACAATGAAGATGCAAAATCAGCATTAACAACACTTGGATTAGAAGTAAATATCGAAGAACAAGAAGAAGAATCTAAAAGTGAAGGAATAGTGTTAAAACAAAGTATAGAACCAGGAACAACAGTAGAAGAAGGAACAGCAATTACGATTACTGTAAATAAAATAGCAAAAACAAAACAAGGAACAGTAAATATAAATGTAAAATCTTTAACAGGATATACAAGTGGTACACCTGGTAAATCTGAAATAATGGTAAAAGTAACATCAAAAGGAACAGAAGACACAGTATATAAACAATCAATTTTAGATAATACAGAAAGCTTAAGTGTTCCAGTAGAAGGAAAGGGAACAATTACAGTAAAAGTGTATGTTGATGAAGTAAGAAGATATATAGGAACAATAAATTTAGAAAGTAGTAATACAGTAATTTCTGTATATTAAAAACCACAGTGTCATATTTAATTTATGACACTGTAGTTTTATATAAATAAAACAATAAATAATAGAGTTTTTTATAAATTAACAAAATTCTATAATATTTTGTTAATTAGTTTTAGATTAACAGTATTCTAAAATATTTCGTTAACTAGTTTTAGATTAACAGTATATATTTTGTTTTATTTAAATAAAGATTAAAAATATAGTCTAATAAAAATATTCAATAGTAGGAGGTAGTTTTGCCAAAAGGAATTATAATTAACATTATTTCAAACATATATAATGTAGAAAATACACAAAATAAAAAAATATATAAATGTAGTGCAAGAGGAAAGTTTAAAAATGAAGATTTAAAGCCAGTTGTCGGAGACAATGTTATTATTGACATAATAGACGAACAAAAACAAGAAGCAGTTATTGAAGAAATTATGGAAAGAAAAAACTATATTAAAAGACCAAAAATTGCAAATATTACACAGATTATATTTGTAGTATCAACAAAAATGCCAAAACCAGATCTATTATTACTAGATAAACAACTAGCTTTTTCTGAATTTTTAGGTATTAAGCCTCTAATATGTATTAATAAAATAGATTTAGAATCTCAAGAAGAGATATTAAAAATAGAAAAATTGTATAAAAAAATAGGGTATGAAGTATTAAAAACTCAGGGAGATTCAGGAAAAGGAATAAAAGAACTAATACAAAAATTAAAAGGAAATATAACTGCGTTTTCAGGTAATTCAGGAGTTGGAAAATCAACATTAATCAACAAAATTTTTGAAAAAAATATTGCAGAAGAAGGCATAATTAGTAATAAAATAAAAAGGGGTAAAAATACTACAACAATAATTAGTTTGTATAAAATAGATGAAAACACCTATATAGCAGATACTCCAGGTTTTTCTACATTTGATGTATATGAAATAGAAGGGGAAAATTTATCCGGAAATTTTATAGAATTTAATAACTATGTTGAAAAATGTGAATTCAAAGGTTGTAGTCACATAAAAGAAGAAATTTGCGGTGTTAAAAAAGCAGTTGAAGAAAAAGAAATTGATTCTGATAGATATAATAGATATTGTAAAATTTATTTGGAATTAAAAGAAAAGGAGAAATATAAATGGTAGAAGTCTCAACATCTTTATTAAGTGTAAAAAAAGAAAATATAATACAAACAATTTATAATTTAGAAGTAGCAGGAACTAATTATTTTCATATAGATGTAATGGATGGAAAATTTGTAGAAGAAAATACATCAGAATTAATGAACGAGTATTGCGAATATTTAAATACGATATCAAATACACCAATTGATGTTCATTTAATGGTTCAAGATGTAGAAAGTTATATAAAAAATTATTTAATATATAATCCTAATATAATTACACTTCATTATGAAACAATAAAAGAAAAAAATAAGATTATGGAACTAATAAAATATGTTAAACAAAATAATTGTAAAATAGGAATTTCAATTAAACCTGAAACGAAAATAGAAGAAATATATGAATTTTTACCATATATACATCTCGTTTTAATTATGACAGTAAAACCAGGAAAAGGTGGTCAAAAATTAATACCTGAGACAATAGAAAAAATTAAGGCTTTAAAAAATTATTTGGATTTAAAAAATTTAGAAATTGATATTGAAGCGGATGGAGGAATTAATATAGAAAATGTTCAACAGCTAAAAGATGCGGGGGCTAATATAGTTGTTGTTGGAACATCCATTATAAATTCTGAAAATTATAAGGACACAATACAAAAATTAAAATTGTAGAATTAAAATGTTATAATTTAAAAATAATAAAAAATATAAGTTTAATTACTTATATTTTTTGTTTTCCTAATAAAGAATTTAAAATTTGTGGATAAATGATTGAAGCATTTTCTTTCCAATTATCAACAATATTTTTTGCATGTTCTCTTGAACAAGCAAATGTTTTTACTTCAAAAATAGTTTCATTATTTTCAATTATTTTGCAAACAACAATGTAATTGTTTTCACTTTTTGGAGTATATTCTGCAACAATAGAATATTCTTCTTCTACACTTTCTAAAGCAGACTTTAAATTAGTATCAGCTTTAAGTTTTATAATTCCAGGTAAAATATCCATTGTAAGATCTAAAGTGTTTTTTCCATGTTCTGTAATTTCATATATATTTTGGCCTTCTTTTTGATATGTAAGTATAAAATTTGTATTTATTAAATCTAGTAAAAATTGTTGAAAATAAAAGTAATTCATATCTATAGCAGATAGAATTAATTTAAATAAATTATCATTTGTAATTGGTTTATTAATTTGATTTAAAATGTATAAAATTAAAACTTTGTTCTCTGCTAAAGTTTCACTATTTGATGTTAGCTTCACTGTAATTCAACTCCTATTATGTAATACTGCGATATCTAGTTAATAAAAATGTATTAATTATTATTTGTAAGTAATAATGTAACACATTATAACATATAAAAAAACAAAATGAAATAAAACTAGACAAAAAAATAAAAATAATGTAGAATTCACTAGTAAATAAATAAAAAAATTAAAAAATTATTTAATAAATGGGAGATAATATGAGAATTAGATTTAAGAAATGGGCAAGACCAGAATTGGAAAAAAGCGAATTTTATATAGATAATCCAGAAGAATTTAAGGGAAAATGGAAAAAAGTATTTAATAAAAAATCACCATTTCATATAGAACTTGGATGCGGAAAAGGAAATTTTATATCACAATTATCATTAAAAAATGAATATATAAATTATCTAGCAATAGATTTAGTTGATGCAATGTTAGGATTAGCAAAAAGGAATATAGAACAACTATATGGAGAAAACAAAAAAAATATTGATAATATATTTATAACAAGATATGACATAGAAAGAATTACAAATATTTTAGATATTACTGACAATGTTGAGAGAATATATATAAATTTTTGTAACCCTTGGCCAAAAGCAAAACACAGAAAAAAAAGATTAACACATACTAGACAATTAGAAAAATACAATACTTTTTTAACAAAAAATGGTGAAATATATTTTAAAACAGATGATGATGAGTTATTTGAACAAAGTTTGACATATTTTAAAGAATCAAATTTTGAAATATCAAAATTTACAAAAGATTTACAAAATGAAAATAATTTTTGGGATAATATAGAAACAGAACATGAAAAAATGTTTAAACAAAAAGGAATTAAAATAAAAGCTCTAATAGCAAAAAGAAATAGAGTAATATAAAAAAAATTACGACAAAAAATATTTAGAAGTCAAAATACCCGCACTAATTCTTATATAATAAAAATGAACAACTAAATCTGTATATAAATTATTAAAAAAATAAAAATAAAAAATTAGTTTATAAAAAATATTTAATATTATTAAAAATTAATTAATATATAAAAACATAAGTTTATAAAAATAAATAAAATTAGTATACTAAAACAGAAGATAAATCTGTTTTTTTATATTCAACTATTGCAAAAAAAAAAATTTATTGTTATGATTATTAGGGATAGTATAAATAAATATTATTTTAATGGAAGGCAGAAATATGATAGAGTTTAGAAATGTAGGCAAAATGTATGAAACAGGTACTGAAGCTGTTCATAATGCTAATTTTAAAATTGGAAAAGGTGAATTTTCATTTTTAGTTGGTAGTTCTGGTTCAGGAAAATCAACACTAATAAAAATGATATTAAAGGAAGAAGATCCAACTTCAGGAAACATTATTATAAACGGAAAAGATATAACATTTATAAAAGAAAAAAGAATTCCATATTTAAGAAGAAGTATGGGGATTGTATTTCAAGATTTTAGATTATTACCTGATAAAACAGTATATGAAAATGTAGCTTTTGCAATGTATATAGTAAAAGCAACTCCTAGACATATAAGAAGACAAGTACCAATGGTGCTGTCACTTGTAGGTCTAAGTGATAAAGCAAAAATGTTTCCAAATGAATTATCAGGAGGAGAACAACAAAGAGTAGCATTAGCAAGAGCTTTAGTAAATAATCCATCAATGCTAATAGCAGATGAGCCTACAGGGAATCTAGACCCAGATACAGCATGGGAAATAATGACATTGTTAAATGATATAAACTTAAGAGGAACAACAGTTGTTGTAGCAACACATGCAAAAGATATAGTTGATAAAATGAAAAAAAGAGTTATACACATAGAAAAAGGCGAAATAATTAGAGATGATAAAAGAGGTGGTTATAGTAGTGAAGCATAATGTATTTAGTTATTTAATAAGCGAGGGATTTCGCAATGTATTTAAAAATAAAAAATCTACAGGTGCATCATTAACTATAATGTGTGCAACATTATTAATATTTGGTCTAGTATTTGTTATTGTAGCAAATATAAATAACATGGTAGAAAATATAGAAGGCCAACAAGGAATGAGAGTTTTCATAAATGATGTATCAGAAAGTGAATCAAAACAAATTGGAGACAAAATAAAAACCATAGAAGGTGTAAACACAATAAAATTTGTTTCAAAGGCTGACGCATTAGAAGAAAATAAGCAAAAATATAAAAATAATTCTCTATTTATGGAAGGTTATACAGAAAAAAATAATCCGTTTCCAGCTTCATATGTTGTAACACTTAAAAAACTTAATTTAAGTAAAGAAGTACAGACAGAAATAGGGAAAATTGCAAATATAAGAGAAATAACGGTAAGAGATGATACAATAGAAGCATTAAAAAATATAGGTAACGGAATACAATATTCATCAATAGTAATTCTTTTACTATTAATATTAATATCAATATTTATAATGGCAAATACTATAAAATTAACAGTTCATGCAAGAAGAAAAGAAATTTCAATTATGAAATATGTAGGAGCAACAAATTCATTTATAAAATCGCCATTTATTGTAGAAGGTATTGTAATTGGAATTATATCAGCATTAATATCTATAGTGATTTTAGGAGGACTTTATAATTTAGTTACAACAAATATAGCTGGTTCAATAATGGAAAAAATGGGGATAGGATTATTATCATTTAATCAAATGTTTAGCTTAATAATCTTTGTATATTTACTAATGGGAGTTTTGATAGGTACAATTGGAAGTTGTATGTCAATGAAGAAATACTTAAAAGTGTAAATCTATTTTACAAATAGAAAGTTGGGAGATGCAAATGAAAAATAAAATTATATTAGTATTTTTAATTATATTATTATTATGTGCAAGTACAGTGCCTGTTTTTGCTGAAAGTTCATCAGATTATCAAAATAAGATAAATCAAGCAAATAAGCAAATAAAAGAAATAGAAGGTGAAATAGATAAGGGGCTGCAGGCTGTTGAAGAAATAAGTGATCAAATAGAAACCGTTCAAAATGAAATAACTATATTAAATGTTGAATTAACAAAATTGGAAAAATCTATAAAAGAAAAAGAAAAAGAACTTGTAGAAAAAAGGAAATTGTTAGAAGAAAGAATGGTTGCTATGTATATGGCAGGAGATACTACTTATTTAGATGTACTTCTATCAGGTGGATTTGTAGATTTTGTTTCTAATTATTATCTTGTTTCACAAGTTGTAGAATATGATACTAATTTAATAGAAGAAGTAGAAAAAATCAAAACAACATTAGTAGAAGAAAAATCACAGGTAGAAACAAAAAAACAAGAAAAAGTTAATAAAGAATCATCATTAAAAACATTAAAATCTCAAAAACAATCAAAAGTAGATTCTTTATCAAAAGAACAAAAAGATCTACAAGGAAAAGTAGATATTTGGGATTCAAAAATGAGAGAAATTCAAGAAGAAGAAAGAAGAAGAGCAGCGGCTGCTGCAACGGCAAATGGAAATTTACAGTATAGTGGAGGTCAATTACAATGGCCAGTTCCAGCAAGTAGCAAAATTACTTCTCCATTTGGTTATAGAATACATCCAATATTTAATACATATAAATTACATACTGGTATAGATATTTCTGCATCATCTGGAAGTAACATAGTAGCAGCAGAATCAGGAGTAGTTTTATTATCAAGTTATGGATATAATGGAGGATATGGTAATTATGTTATTATATTACATGGAGATGGTTTAACAACAAGATATGCACACTGTAGTAGTTTGGGAGTTTCAGAAGGGCAATCAGTTGTAAAAGGTCAAGTAATAGCTTCAGTTGGGTCAACAGGAGATTCTACAGGACCACATTTACATTTTGAAGTAAGAAAAAATGGTATATGTTATGATCCATTAAGTTATTTATAAAATAAATCAGATTTAATTTTTAATAATATTATTATCATAAATAGACATTAAATATACATTTTATAGACATTAAATAGACATTCAATAAAGCAAGACAGATATAAAATAAGCAGTAATTAGTTTTATAAAATAAATAATGGGAAGTATAAATGCTTCCCATTAAATTGGTATAAAATAATTTAAATGTACTATTATTTAATAAACAGTACAAATTAGTAAAAAATATTATTAAATAATAAACAATATAAATTAGAAAAAAACTATTATATAATAAATGGTATAAAATAGTAAAAAATACTATTATATAATAAATTGTATAAATTAGAAGAAATTAGAAGAAATTAATAAAAAAGTATAAATTAGAAAAACATTATTATATAATAATATAGTCAAAATTAGAAAGACATTATTATATAATAAGATGAAATAAATCATTAAAAAATACTATTTCTAAAAAAGTAGTATAATAATATAAATGGAGGTGCAATATGGAAATGAAAAAATCAGCAAAAATATTTAAAATAATTATGTTAGTATTTTTAACATCATTTATTACATTTATAATAACAGTACCAGTAGTATATAAATATATAGAAAACAATAGTTATAAAATAAAAGCAAAAAACATTAATGGTTCAATTTCTAATAGTCAAACCACAACATTAGATGCAACATTAAGAAATTTTAAATCTATATTAGAAAATAAATATATCGGAGAAATAAAAGAAGAACAATTAATTGAAGGAGCAATAAAAGGATATGTTCAAGGTTTAGGGGATGAATATACTCAATATTTATCTGTTGCTGAAATGGATTCATTAAAAGAAGAAACATCAGGTGAATATATAGGAATAGGAGTATATATTGCAAATGATACAATAAACAACCAAATTGTTATATTAAGAACAATAGGTAATTCTCCAGCATATAAATCAGGACTATTACCAGGAGATATAATCGAAAAAATTGATGGAAAAGAGTATTCAGGTGAACAATTGACAGAAGCTTCAAAGAAATTAAAAGGGCAAGAGGGAACAGAGGTAAAGATAATAATTTTAAGAAACTCTGAAGAAAAAGAAATTGTTATCAAAAGAGAAGTAATAAAATTGGTATGTGTAAATTCTAAAATATTAAATAAGGATGTTGGATATATCAGAATTACTTCATTTGATGGTGGATGTGCAAAAGAATTTGAAGAAAATTATGCTGAATTGCAAAAAAAGGGAATTAAATCATTAGTTATTGATTTAAGATTTAATGGAGGAGGACTTGTAGAAGAAGCTTTAAATATTGCTGATTTAGCAGTTGAAAAAGATAAAACATTATTGATAACAAAAAGTAAAAGTTCAAGTGAAATTACAACAAAATCTAAACAAGATAAAACTATAAATATTCCTATTGTTGTTCTTGTTAATGAATATTCAGCAAGTGCATCTGAAATATTAACAGGTATTTTAAAAGAGGTAAATGGAGCAAAAGTTATTGGAGAAAAAACTTATGGAAAAGGTGTTATTCAAACTGTTTATAGTTTATCAGATGGAAGCGGACTAAAAATTACTACTGATGAGTATTTTACTCCAAATCATAATAAAATTAATAAAGTTGGGATACTTCCAGATATAGAAATACAGCTTCCAGAAGAAGTAAGATATAATTCAGGAGAAATTTCAGAAGATAAGGATACTCAGTTAAAAAAAGCTATTGAAGAGTTGAATAATTTATAATTTATTTCTGTTCTATCATTGTGGATTTTTTTAAAATTTTCTTGAGTTAGTTATGTCCTGCAAAGGCGATTTATTTTTCAAAATTTTTTGGGTTAAGTTATGTCCTGCAATGGCGAATTGTTTTTCAAAATTTTCTCGGTTTAGTTATGTCCTGCAACGGCGAATTATTTTTTAAATTTTACTCAGGTTCTCCCACCGACGCTGTAACAGTGCTACTCGCACTTAACAGCCTTCGGCGGTCCCCACGTCGCCTTCGCTTAATTTTAAAAATAGTTCACCTGCGCGGACAATTTAATCTGAATGGTTTTTTAAAATTTATAATACTTTGTCGTTTTTTAAAAATTATAATAATTTGTCGTTTTTTAAAAATTATAATAATTTGCTATTGTTAAAAAAGTTATAATATTATTTTTAAAATCTAAATAATAATATTTTAATTTATTTAATTAAGCTAACATATATTATAGCAACTTATATATATTGGTTCAATGTCAATAGTTGGGGTGGCAATTCAGAAATGAGTTGTCATCTCTT
>DAOOQE010000023.1:0-18143 GCA_035388585.1 Clostridia bacterium | reverse complement strand
ATAGATGTTGGACAGGGCGATAGCAGTTTAATAATAACAAAGAATAATAAAAAAATCCTTATAGATGGAGGTGGAAATAATACAGATTTTGATGTTGGAGAAAAAATACTAATACCATATTTATTAGATAGAAAAATAAATGAAATTGATTATATATTAATTTCACATTTTGATTCAGATCATTGTAAAGGAATTTTTACTGTTATGGAAAAAATGAAGGTTAAAAATATTTGTGTATCAAGTAGTGGTCAACTATCAGAAAATTATTATAAGTTTCTAGAAATTGCTAATTCAAAAAAAATAAACCTTATTTGGGTGAAATCAGGTAATAAGATTCAAATTGATAAAAATACATATATAGATATATTATGGACAGGTGATACAACTATAAAAGATAATATTATAAATAATTATTCTATTACATGTATAATTACTTATAATAATTATAAAATTCTATTTACTGGAGATATTGAAAGTACAGCAGAGGAGAAAATTATTAATAAATATAGAAACGATGAATTGAAATCAGATATAATTAAAATACCTCATCATGGTTCAAAATCATCTTCTACTGAAAAATTTATTAAAGCTGTTTCACCAGAAATTGCACTAATTGGTGTTGGAAAAAATAATAATTTTGGTCATCCAAATTTAGGTGTTATTAATAGATTGAATGCTTTAGGAATTAAAATATATAGAACAGATATAAATGGGGAAATAGAAATAAATATTAATAAAGGTATTAGTGTTAAAAAAATGATAGAATGAATAATAAATCTATCAGAAATTTCTATTTAATCATAAAAAACTAAAACAATAAAAAAATAGTTTATTTTAAAACAATATGACACAAAAATAGTTTGAGATAAAACAATAAGAGAAAAAATATTTTAATAAGATTATAGAGGATGCATAAATTTAAAATTATTAATGCATCCTTTATACAATATAACAAAAAATGAATTTTATTTGTTTAAGTGTTTTTCAAATATCCTTTTTTATAAAAAGTATTAATATACATTACTAAAGAGAATAATGTGATTATTAATGCCAAATAATATAAATAAGTGTCAAAATTAAAATAAATATTAAAATATCTTATAAATAATGATGAAATTATAGCAATATAAAAAAGTACGGTTGCTAATTTACCAAACCATTTACTAGAAACAACTAATTCCTTACCGTAAAGGAAGGAAGCTCCTGCAATTAAAACTAGTTCCTTAATAAAAATAACTAATATAATCCATAAAGGAATAATATTTTTTAGAGCAAGAGTAGTTAAAATAGAAATTTGTGTAGCTTTATCAGCAAGAGGATCTATTAGCTTTCCAAAATTAGTAATAAAATTATATTTTCTTGCAATATATCCATCTAATACATCAGTTAATCCAGATAGTGTTAAAATAACAAATGCTAATATATAATCATCTTTAACTAATGATATTATTATAAAAGGAATAAGAAAAAATCTTATCACAGTTAAAATATTTGGTACATGTTTAAACATATTTTTTTCTCCATTCTTCTTATGTATTATGACTAATAAATAAAGGTTTTTTAATACTAATAAATAAACAAAATTTAATACATAAAAAAATTATAATATTAAAAAATCAAATATATTAAAATAGTAAATAAAAATATTAAAAATCAAATATACTAAAATAGTAAATTATAAAAATTATTTAATACTATTTGTTAATTACAAATTTTAGATTATCATCAACTATATCGGCAAAAATAGATTGACCATTTTTTAATTCAGATTTTAAAATCATATCAGATAATTCATCTTCTACATATCTTTGTATAGCCCTTCTTAATGGTCTTGCACCATATTTTAGGTCTGTTCCTTTTGATAATAAAAATTCTTTTGCTGAATCAGATAAATTTAATAAAATATTTTTGTCTTTTAATACAGTTTTTATATCATTAATCATTAAATCTACAATTTGTAATAATTGATCTTTTGATAATTGTTCAAAAATAACAATTTCATCAATTCTGTTTATAAATTCTGGCCTAAAGGTTTCTTTTAGTGTATCCATTATTTTGTTTTTTTGAATATTTGTATTACCAAATCCAATATTATTTGTGTTGATTGTTGAACCAGCATTTGAGGTCATTATTATAATTGTATTTTCAAAACTTATTGTATTTCCTTGTGAATCAGTTAATCTTCCGTCATCTAATACTTGTAATAATATATTAAATACATCAGGATGAGCTTTTTCTATTTCATCTAATAAAATAATTGAATAAGGTTTTCTTTTTACTCGTTCTGTTAATTGACCTGCATCATCATAACCCACATAGCCAGGAGGTGATCCGATTAATTTAGATGTTGAATGTGATTCCATATATTCTGACATATCAAATCGAATTATAGAGTCTTCATTTCCAAACATCTCATAAGCTAAAGCTTTAGCAAGCTCTGTTTTACCAACTCCAGTTGGACCAACAAAAATAAAAGATGGTGGACGTTTTGTTGATTTTAAACCTGCTCTGTTTCTTCTAATTGCTCTTGATACAGCTACTATTGCTTCATTTTGACCTATAACTCTTTTATGTAGAGTTGTTTCTAAATTTAGTAATTTTTGAGTTTCTTGTTCTGTTATTTTACTTACAGGAATTTTTGTCCAATGTTCAATTACATTTGCTATGTCTTGTGTAGTTAATTCGATTATTTTTAAATTTTTAGTAATTGTATTTATTTTTTCTGAAATGTTGCATTCTTTTGTTTTTAATTCGGCAGCTTTTTCGTAATCTTCTGGAGAGTCAGCTTGTGCAGCTTCTTCTTTTTCTTTTAATATTGAAGATAGTTCGTTCTTAAGAATTTCAAGTTCATATAAATCTTTATTACTTAAATTAATTCTTGAACAAGCTTCATCTAAAATATCAATTGCTTTATCAGGTAAAAATCTGTCATGTATGTATTTTTCAGACATTAAAACTGTTTGTCTAATTATATCTTTTGAAATTTTTACTTTGTGATAATCTTCATAATATTTTTTTATTCCATCAAGGATCTCTATTGTGTTTTCAATTGAAGGTTCTTCAACTAATACAGGTTGAAATCTTCTTTCAAGTGCAGAATCTTTTTCAATATATTTTCTATATTCTTTCAAAGTTGTAGTTCCAATTAATTGAATTTCTCCATTTGATAGTGATGGTTTTAGAATATTTGCTGCATTCATAGAATGCTCAGCATCACCAGCACCTATAATATTATGAATTTCATCAATTACTAAAATAATATTTCTTAATGATTTGCATTCATCAATTATACTTTTCATTCTAGATTCAAACTGACCTCTAAATTGAGTTCCAGCAATAACAGAAGTCATATCTAAAAGATATACCTCCTTATTTAATAATTTTGCAGGCACTTCACCTTTTGCAATTTTTATAGCAAGACCTTGAGCTATTGCAGTTTTACCAACTCCAGGTTCTCCTATTAGACAAGGATTGTTTTTTGAACGTCTATTAAGAATTTGGATTATTCTTTCTATTTCTGATGATCTACCAATTACATCATCTATTAGATTATTTTTTGCTTTTATTGTTAAATTAGTACCAAATGTATCTAAAATTCTTTTCTTTTTTTCAACAGACTTTTTATCTAGTTTTACCTTTTTGTTTCCATTTGCTGAGGTAGTTGAAGAAGTATCTGTATTTTCATTTTTACTTCCAAAAATACCAGAAAAAATTGAACCAAGTGGAATAGATTTTTCTTCAGAGTTTTCTAGGTTTTCTAAATCCTCTTGACTAATACTTTCCAAATCAATATTATTTGATATGTCTTTAAACATTGATTCAAATTGTTTTGTCATATCTTCTAAGTCTGTTTCAGAAAGGTTTGCTTGTTTTGCTAAAGTATCAATAGGGTTAATTCCTCTTTCTTTAGCACAATCGTAACAAAGACCCTCAAGTTCCTGTTTTCCATCAGATAATAACTTATTTATAAAAACGACTGCGGTTTTTTTATTACAAACTGAACATAACATATATATGTAAATCCTCCATTTTTCTATATTTATACTTATATATTTTATCTTAAAAATCAATTTAAGTCAATAGTGATTTCGTATGGATATACTACAAAATTCAGCATAATTCTAGGTTGATTATAGAATTATCCTTGAAAAAAAGTTGTATGTATAATATAATAAAAAAAGTGATAATAAATTTGTAGAAAAAGTTATAATAACTGTATAGAAAAAGTTAAATAGATTTATAGAAAAAGTTAAATAGATTTATAGAAAAAGTGATAATACAATATAAAAAGGAAGAATAATATGCCTAAAAAAATTTTGATAACAGAAAAACCTTCTGTTGCAATGGAATTTGCAAAAGTTCTTGATATTAAAGGAACAAGAAAAGATGGATATATAGAAGCAGAAGAATGGATAATTACTTGGTGCGTTGGACATCTTGTTACTATGTCTTATCCTGAACAATATGATGAAAATCTTAAATTTTGGAGATTAGATACATTACCTTTTATGCCAAAAGAATATAAATATGAAGTTATTCCATCAGTTGAAAAACAATTTAAAACAGTAAAAAATTTGTTACAAAGAGAAGATGTAACTAAAATTTATGTTGCAACAGATTCAGGACGTGAGGGTGAATATATATATAGATTAGTTGAACAAATGGCAGAAGTTAAAAATAAAGAAAGAAAAAGAGTGTGGATAGATTCACAAACTGAGGATGAAATACAAAGAGGAATTAAAGAGGCAAAATGTCTAGATGAATATAATAGTTTATCTGATTCAGCATATTTAAGAGCAAAAGAGGATTATTTAATAGGAATTAATTTTTCTAGATTACTATCTATAATATTTAGCAAAAAAATTGCACAAATTATAAATGAAGATAGAGTCTCGGTATCAGTTGGTCGTGTTATGACTTGTGTTCTTGGAATGATAGTTTCAAGAGAAAGAGAAATTAAAAATTTTAACAAAACTCCATATTATAAGATAATAATAGAATTTGGGGAAAATAGCGATAGTTTTAAAGCTGAATGGAAGGTTAATGAAAAATCTAGATTTTTTGATTCAGAAAAACTATATAATGAATCAGGTTTTAAAAAGATAGAAGATGCAAAAGATTTAATTGAAAATCTATATAATAAAAAAGCAGTAGTTTTAGAAATAAAAAAATCGAAACAAAAGGAAAATGCACCATTATTGTATAATTTAGCAGAATTACAAAATGAGTGCGCAAAAAAGTTTAAAATTAAACCTGATGAAACACTTGAAAAATTACAAAGTTTATATGAGAAAAAGCTTATTACTTATCCAAGAACAGACGCAAGAGTATTATCTTCAGCTGTTGCTAAAATATTATCGAAAAATTTAAATGGAATTGCTAAATTCTATAATGATGAAGAAATTAAAGAATACATAAGAAAAATGATAGAAAATAAGTATTCAACAGACATTTTAAAAACAAAATATGTTAATGATAGTAAGATTACAGACCATTATGCAATAATACCAACTGGACAGGGATTTGAGAATTATGATAAATTATCAAATCTGGAAAAACAAATATACAAGTTGATTGTTAAAAGATTTATAAGCATTTTTTATCCACCAGCCGAGTTTAATAAAATATCTGTAATAATAGATGTAGACAATGAGTTTTTTCATGCAAATGGAAAGATTTGCATTGAACAAGGTTATCTAGAAGTTGTTAAACCTAAAAAGGAATTGGAAAATTCAGAGAACCATTTAAATGAGAAAACCGAAGAAAATATAAATCGTTCTTTAGAAAAAAATGATACAGAAAAACAAGATGAATCAAAAAAAGATGAGAGTATAGAACAAGAAGGTTTAGAAAAAGAGAATATTGAGGTCTTAAATAGTTTAAAAAAAGGAAAAGAAGTATCTGTTAAAAAATATCTAACCAAAGACACAGAAACAACTCCTCCATCAAGGTATAATTCAGGTTCAATTATATTAGCAATGGAAAATGCTGGTAAATTGATAGAAGATGAGGAATTGAGAGAACAAATCAAAGGTGCAGGAATAGGTACCAGCGCAACTAGGGCTGAAATTATGAAGAAATTAGAAAGAATAAACTATATTAGTATAAACGAAAAAACACAGATAATTACACCAACACAAAAAGGTGATATTATTTTTGATGTTGTTAGAAGTTCTATACCAGATATGCTTGATCCTAAGCTTACAGCTAGTTGGGAAAAAGGATTGGAAATGGTTGCAAAAAAAGAAATTGATTCTGATGCATTTATGTTGAAATTAGAAAGTTATATTGATAGAAATGTAAAAAAGGCAATAGGTAGAAGAAATTGAATCTTCTTATTTGACTTTGCAGATTTTTTGAATTTGAAATTATAAATAAGGGGGAGAAATTATGTTTAAAATAGGATGTCATTTATCATCATCTAATGGGTATTTAGCAATGGCAAAACAAGCAATAGAAATTGGAGCAAATACTTTTCAATTTTTTACAAGAAATCCAAGGGGAGGACAGGCTAAACCAATAGATGAAAAGGATATTAATGAATTTTTGAATTTTGCAAAAGAAAATGGAATAGAAATAATATTAGCACATGCTTCTTATACATTAAATGCAAGTTCAGCAGATGAAGGAATTAGAAAATTTGCAAAAATGACTATGAAAGATGATTTAAGAAGAATGGAATATACTCCAGGAAATTATTACAATTTTCACCCAGGAAGTCATGTTGGACAGGGTGTAGAACAGGGAATTGAATATATTGCTGAAATGTTAAATGAAATCTTAACAGAAGAACAAACTACAATAGTTTTATTAGAAACAATGGCTGGAAAAGGTAGTGAAATTGGAAGAAATTTTAATGAATTAAAATCAATAATTGATAAGGTAATACTTAAACACAAAATTGGAGTTTGTCTTGATACTTGCCATATATGGGATGGTGGATATGATATTGTAAATGATTTAGATAAGGTGTTGGATGAGTTTGATGAAATAATTGGTTTAGAGAAACTAAAAGCTATACATTTGAATGATAGTATTAATGAATTTGAGGCTCATAAGGATAGACATTCCAAAATTGGAGAGGGGAAAATAGGGCTAGATGCTATTGTTAAAGTTATTAATAATACAAGAATAAAACATCTTCCGTTTTATCTAGAAACACCAAATGAATTAGATGGTTATAAAATGGAAATTGAGTTACTTAAAAAATATAGACTGGATTAGTTTCCTATTGAAGATTGAGATTTTTATTGATTCTAAAAATAGTTTACTATTGAAGATTGTAATTATTATTGATTTTTTAAGATATGTAAATTACTTGTTCTTCAACCGGAAATTATTTTTTAAATTTCACTCAGGCTCTCCCACCGATGCTGTAACAATGCTAACACATTTAACAGCCTTCGGCGGTCCCCACGTCGCCTTCGCTTGATTTAAAAAATAGTTTCCTATTGAAGAATGAAATTTATTTGATTTTAAAAATAGTTTACTATTGAAGATTGTAAGTATTATTGATTTTTTAAGATATGTAAATTACTTGTTCTTCAACCGGAAATTATTTTTTAAATTTCACTCAGGCTCTCCCACCGATGCTGTAACAATGCTAACGCATTTAACAGCCTTCGGCGGTCCCCACGTCGCCTTCGCTTGATTTTAAAAATAGTTTCCTATTGAAGAATGAATTTTATTTGATTTTAAAAATAGTTTCCTATTGAAGAATGAAATTTTGCTAGATTCGTATTGATGGATAAATAGCGTTAAAATTATTTATAAAGGAGAAAAAAATGCAAGAAAATATTTTAATAGTTTGTGCAATGAGAAAGGAAGCTATGCGAATAGCAGAAAAATTAGATTTGAAATTATTTGATGAAAATACCTATAGAAAAAATAATATAACATTATTAATAACAGGAATTGGTAAACAAAAATCAGCAATATCATTAACACACTATTTATGTAATAATTTAAAACCGGATTTGATAATAAATATTGGATATGCAGGTTCAACTGATTTAGAGATTGGTAGTTGGGTAAATATAGATAATGTTTATAATTATGAATGGGATATACCGGGAGAGGAAAGATATAGTATGTCTGATTTTGGTAATAAAAAACTAATTTTGTTAAAAAATAAAAACCTACTAGTAGCTCCATGCTATAGTGCAGAAGCTTTTGTAACAAAAACAGATTTAAAAGATTCTGCTGTTTTTGATATGGAATTACATTCAATTGCAATTATTTGTGATATTAATAATATTGAACTGTTGGCCTTAAAAAAAATAAGTGATAATTTAAGTTTAGAAAATTATTATGAAAATATAAATATGAAGGATGTATTTGAACTAGAAAGTTTTATGGATTTTATAGAACATATATAGATATTATAAATAAATATTTTAAAACAATAGATTTTTATTTTTGATTAGAAATTTTATATATTATAGTTAATTTATATAATGATTTTTAAAAAAATCGTATAATAAAATAGTTTGCTTTGAAATTACGTATATTATATTTATTATTTATAAAAAGATTGAAAAAAAATTAAACTTAATATATGATAACCTAAAAATATCTTATAGTTCAAAAATATTTATATATTGGTATGAATAGTTCAAAAAATCTTTGTATATTAATATGATTAGTTAAAAATATATGTATATTAGTGTGAATAGTGCAAAAATATTTGTATATTAATATGAATAGTGCAAAAAAATTTGTGTATTAATATGAATGATGTAAAAATATTTGTAGACTAATATGTATAGTGAAAAAGTATTTGTATATTAATATGAATTAAGAAAAATAAAAATAAGGCGGTAATAAAATGTACTTAAAAAGATTAGAATTGCAAGGGTTTAAATCATTTGCAGATAAAACAGTTTTAGAATTTAAACCAGGAATTACTTCTGTAATAGGTCCAAATGGGTCTGGTAAGAGTAATATTTCAGATAGTATTAGATGGGTTTTAGGTGAACAGAGTATAAAATCACTTAGAGGAGCAAAATCTGAAGATATTATATTTGCAGGGACACAAAACAGAAAATCTCTTGGATTTGCAGAGGCATCTATCATAATTGATAATTCGGATAATGCTCTTCCAATAGAATATTCAGAAGTAACAATAACTAGAAAAATATATAGAAGTGGTGAAACAGGTTATTTTATTAATAAAGTACCATGTAGATTAAAAGATATTTTAGAGTTATTTATGGATACAGGAATAGGAAAAGATGGATATTCTATAATTGGACAGGGAAAAATCGATGAAATTTTAAGTAATAAATCTGAAGATAGAAGAAAAATATTTGAAGAAGCTGCAGGGATTGTTAAGTATAGAACTAGAAAAAATGAGTCTGAAAAAAAACTTGAACAAACAAAACTTAATTTATTAAGAATAAATGATATTTTATCTGAAATAGAAACAACTCTAGATCCTTTAAAAATTCAATCTGAAAAAGCAAAACAGTTTTTAGATTTACGAGAAGAATTAAAAAATATAGAAGTAGGATTGTTTTTATATAATATAGAAATTTATAAAGAAAAATTGGAACAGATTTTAAAAGATGAAGAAATTTTGAATAGTCAGACAGAAGAGGAAAATATAAAATTAGAAAAATTCACAAATATAAAAGAACAATTAAAAACAGAGATAGATAATATAACAATAGAAGTAGAAAATGTTCAAAATTTAGGTTTTAAAAGTTCTAACAATATTGAAAAATTAAATTCAGAAATTGGTATTTCAAATGAGAGAATTGCAAATAATGAATCAAATATAAATAGATTAACAGAAGAAATCTCAGAAATTAAAATTAGGATTATTGATTTAGAAAAAGAAAAAAATTCAAAAAATGAAAAGAAAAATAATTTGTTATCAAATAAAGAAAAGTTTGAAAAGGAGCTTGAGAATAAGGAATTACAATTAGCAAAATTAACAGGAAAATTATCAACAAAAGAAATAGAAATAGAAAAGAAAAAAGATGTTGTTAATAAAAATACTGATTTGAAATATGAAAAAAATGTTGAAATAAGCAGTATAGAAGCTAATTTGGAAAATATTGAAAAAAGAAAGATTTTTGTTCAAAATGAAATTGCAGACACCGTTTCAGAATTAGATAGAACAAGAGATTATAAACAGGAAATTTCAAAAACATTTTATGAAATAGAAAAAAATCAAAAAAATGCACAAAATGAAATTGAAAAAATTTCTATTAAAAAAACAGAGTGTATTAAAAAGAATAAAGAATATGATGATGAAATAAACAGAATTTCTCATGACATTAGAATGAAAGATTCTAGATTAAAATTTTTAATAGAAACAGAAAAGGAAAAGGAAGGTTATATTAAAAGTGTAAAATCTTTATTATTAGAATGTGAAAAAAATGGAACACTAAAAAATGGTGTGCATGGTGTGCTTGCGAATTTAGTATCTGTGGAAAAAAAATATGAGATTGCAGTTGAAATGTGTTTAGGTCAAGCTCTTCAAAATATAGTTACAGATAGTGAACAAGATGCAAAAAAATTAGTAGAACATTTAAGAATAAATAATCTAGGAAGAGCTTCGTTTTTGCCGATTACATCAGTAAAAGGAAACAAAATAGATAAAATAAAAGGAAATAATAATGGAATCATTGGAATAGCAGCTGATTTAGTCAATTACAATAAAAAATATGAGCAAATTATTTACAGTTTACTAGGAAGAACTATTATAGTTGATGATATGAATACTGCAATCGAAGTAGCAAAATTAAATAATTATTCTTTTAGAATAGTAACATTAAAGGGTGATGTAATTAATCCTTCAGGTGGTATTACAGGTGGGTCAGTTTCTCAAAAAACAGTTAATATATTAGGCAGAGGAAAAGAAATTGAAGAATTAGAAAAAGAAATACTAGTATTAAAAAATGAATTAAATAAAATAGTAACTGAAAAAGAAAATTATGAAAAATCTATTGAAAGTATAATGAAACAAGCTGAGGAATTTGATATAAAATTGCAACAGGCAAATATTATTTATGCAACAGAAAATCAAAAAATTGTCGCAGTAGAGGAAAACATTGATAGACTTTCTCAATTATTAGAAAAACAAAAAAAAGAAATATTAAAAAACGAAGAAAATAAAATAGATATGATAAATAAGAGAGAAATTATTAAAAAAGAAATTAATTTTTTAGAAAAACAAAATATTGACCTAATAAAAGAAATAGAAGAGTTTGCAAAATTGAATAAAGATGATCAAAAAATAATAGACGATTTAAATTTTGATATTACAAATCTAAAAATTTCTGTTTCATCATTTGATGAAAGTGGTTCTTCTATTGAAGAAATAGTATTAAGAATAGATCAAGATATTAATAGTAGTAATATGAGTATAAAAAACAAAGAAAATACAGCTCGTCAAATAAATGATGAAAATGATTCACTTAATAAAAATATTGAAAAATTTAATTTAGAAATACAAAGTATTAAAGAAGATGTTGAAAATAGCTCAGTTAAAATAGAAGAGTTAAAACAATTAAGAAAACAAAAAAATGAAAAATTAGAAATAACAGATAAAGAGATTACAAATCAATTTATTATAATAGAAGGATTAAAAGAACAAATTATTAAAATAGACGTAAAAAAAGCAAAAATAGATCAAGATCTGCATCAAGTTGTTAATACAATGTGGGAAGAGTATGAAATAACTCCAAATACGGCAACCAATTATGAAAAACCTGCTAATGTGCAGTCAACTCAAAAACGAGTTAACAAATTAAGAACCGAAATTAAGGAACTAGGAAGTATAAATATTGACTCAATTGAAGAATACAAGAAAAACAAAGAAAGATTTGACTTTATGAGTGAGCAACGTATTGATTTAGAAAATACAGTTATAAAACTTAGAAAAATGATTTCAGAAATGACTGAAACAATGCAAAAACAATTTGCAGAAAAATTTGAACAAATTAATAAAAATTTCAATAATGTTTTTGTACAATTATTTGGTGGTGGTAAAGCAGAATTAATATTAACAGATGAACAAAATATTTTAGAATGTGGAATTGATATTCAGGTACAACCTACAGGAAAAAAATTACAAAATATGATGCTGTTATCAGGTGGAGAAAAAGCCTTTACAGCTATAGCATTGTTGTTTGCAATATTACAAATAAATCCTGCACCATTTTGTATTTTAGATGAAATTGAGGCAGCACTTGATGATGTGAATGTTTACAGATTTGCAGAATATCTAAAAAAATTCAGTGATGAAACTCAGTTTTTAGTAATTACTCATAGAAAAGGAACTATGGAAGTAGCAGATACAGTTTATGGAATTACTATGGAAGAAAATGGAATAAGTAAATTATTATCAATGAAATTATCAAATTAAAAATAAAATATTAATAATTTAAAAACAACAATTAAAGAGTTTAGTTAATAAACTAATTAGTTGTTGTTTTGTTTTGTATGATATTGATTTATATAATACCTTTGTTAAATGAACATATTAAGCTTGGAATTTCAATACATCCAGCAGGAGAATGGGTTTTAGATAATTATTATATAATTGAAAATTCTGTAAAAATGATAATTAAGGATTTAACACTAAAAAAATACATTTAGAAAATATTGTTTCTCAAATAAATAGTTATATATTAAGCAAAATTGTTAAACCAAAAATAATACCAAAATTAGATTTTCAAAATGGAATTCCGGATAAGTATTCTACAATGGGTGTAATACCAACAGTTTTAAATAATAAAGAAAAATCTCATGAAATTTTTGAAAAATTAGAAATTTTTTATTTAGCAAATAAAAGCGAAAACATTTATTTTACTTTATTAGGTTATTGTACATCAGAGAAAAATATAAGTGAAAATTATGATGAAGAAATAATTAATCAGGGTATGGAAGAGGTTATAAAATTAAATATAAACACAATTTATTTTCTCAAAAATCTTGTATAATAGGTTAATATATGATATAACAGAATTGGTTAGAAGTCTTAAAAAGAAAGGCGGGACTTTTGTGGATAATAAAAAAACTATATTAATAGTAGACGACGAAAAACCTATTGTAGAAATATTGGTTTATAATTTGCAAAAAGAAGGATATAATACATTAGAAGCAAATGATGGTGATGAAGCTGTAAGGATTGCACTAGATAAAAAGCCAAATCTTATATTATTAGATATTATGCTTCCAAAAATGGATGGATTAGCTGTTTGCAAAAAAATTAGACATAGCTTAAATGTACCAATATTAATGCTATCTGCTAAAGATGAAGAAATAGATAAAATTCTAGGATTAGAACTTGGAGCTGATGATTATATTACAAAACCATTTAGTGTAAGAGAATTAATGGCAAGAGTTAAAGCAAATTTAAGAAAAGCTGAATTGTTAAATGAAAAGATTGAATTAGCAAATACAGAACAAGAAGAGAAACATAAGAATAGAATTATTGTTGGAGATTTAGAATTAGATTTAGAAAAATTTGAAGTGAAAATTAAAGGAAAAATAGTTGATTTAACTTTAAGAGAATTTGAAGTATTAAAATATTTAGCTAAACAACCTGGCCAAGTTATAACAAGAGAAATTCTCCTTGAAAAAGTATGGGGATATGAATATTATGGAGATATTAGAACAGTTGATGTAACAGTTCGAAGAATAAGAGAAAAAATCGAACCAGATACGTCAAACCCAAAAATATTAATAACTAAAAGAGGAGTTGGCTATTATATAGCAGAAAACTAAGACGCACCTCTAAAAAGAGGTGTGTTTTATATATAATGGGGAAATAAAATTTGTTTATAAAAAAAATTTAAAAAATTAAAAAAAGTTTAATAAATTAAAAAAAGTTTAAGAAATTAAAAAAGTATGAGAAATTAAAAAAGTTTATACAAACAAATTAATAATAGGGGTACAAATGATGAAAAAATGGAAAAATAAATTAACACAAGAAGAAGTAGATTTAATGACTTTAGAATTAAAACAGAATTTAGAATTAGTTAGTAAACAAAAAAATCAAATAGAAACAATTTTATTACATATGACTGATGGAATTATTTCATTTGATATGGATGGTAAAATAACACATATTAATCCAGCAGCAGCAAGATTTTTTAAATTAGAACATGAAGATGATACATTTGAAAAGATTTTTAATAAAATAGGTATTGATATTAATTTAGAAAAAATAATATATTTAGAAAATTGGACTTCATCAGAGCAAAAAGTAAAAATAGGTGATAAATTTTTTAATATGTTTTTTGCTCCATTTAAAGATGCAAAAGATTTGCCATCTGGAGTAGTTGTTGTAATACAGGATATAACAGAACATGTTAGATTAGATAATATGAGAAAAGAATTTGTAGCAGATGTATCACATGAATTAAAAACGCCTATTACATCAATAATGGGTTATGCAGATACATTATTAGAAGGTGATTATGATAAAGATACCCAAAATAGATTTTTAGGTGTAATAGCTTCAGAATCTAGGAGAATGGCAAAATTAGTTACAGATTTACTTGCCCTATCAAAATATGATAATAATAATGTTTTAATAGAAAAAACGGAATTTGATTTAGGAGAATTAGTAAAAAAATCTCAAGAAAAATTACAAATAGAAATAGATAAAAAGAATTTAAATATGGAATGTTTTGTAACAGCAAATGTTCCAAATGTGTATGCAGATACATCTGGAATAGAAAGAGTTATATTAAACATTTTATCAAATAGCATTAAATACACACCTGAAAATGGCAAAATAAAAATATATGTAGGTTTTGTATATAATGATGCATACATAAAAGTTATAGATACAGGAATAGGAATACCTGAAGAGGATTTAACAAGGATATTCGAAAGGTTTTATAGAGTAGATAAAGCACGCACAAGAGAACAAGGAGGAACAGGGTTAGGTTTATCTATAGCAAAAGAGATATTAGATAAAAATGATGGAAGTATAGATATAAAAAGTGAGACAGGTAAAGGAACAGAAGTAGTAATTAGAATCCCAACAAAAAAATAGAACAGTTAAATTAACAGAAGTAGCAATTAGAATTTCAACAAAAAAAGAACAGCTAAATTAACGGAAGTAGCAATTAGAATTCCAAAAAAAAAATAGATTATGAGAGGAAGTTGTAATAATGGAAGAAAAGAGCAAATTAAAAAATATAATGGAATGGGTATATTGTTTTATAATTGCGATTGTACTTGTTATGATTATAAAAACTTTTATTGGTGTTCCAACAGTCGTAAAACAAACATCAATGTATCCAACATTAAAACAAGATGAAAGATTATGGCTAAACAGATGGGGAGCAACTTGGAAAAAAATGCCTGAAAGAGGACAAATTATAACATTTGAAGCCCCTACAACATCATATGTAGTTAAAACAGAAGCAGACTATAAGAATCCGATTGCAAAATATGATTATAAGCCAAGCAATATTATAGCAAATTTTAAATACAATATTTTGGAGATTGGAAAAGTAAGTTATATAAAAAGAGTTATAGGTCTACCTGGTGAAAGGGTAAAAATTGAGAATGGAAAAGTTTATATAAATGGAACAGAATTAAAAGAAGATTATCTTCAGGATTATGTAGTAACAGAACCATTAGAAGGAGCTTTTTTTGATATAGTTGTACCAGAAAACTGTGTTTTTGCAATGGGAGATAATAGACCTGAATCTACAGATAGCAGAAGATTTGGATGTGTTCCATTAGAAAAAATAGAAAGTGTTGCAGTTCTTAGATTCTGGCCATTTGATAAATTTGGAACGATTTAGAAAAATAAAAAATTGAACAAGAGGTGATACATTGTGAATTTTAATAATTTAATTGGTAATGATACAATTAAAAATATTCTTAAAACAAATGTTATAAATAATAATATAGTTCATAGTTATATGTTTTTAGGTCAAGAAGGAATAGGTAAAAGTATATTTGCTAATGATTTTGCAGAAATGCTAATGTGTTCTTCTGATAAAGAAAAAAGCTGTGGAAAATGTAAATCTTGTTTGGAATTTGAGTCGAAAAATAATCCTGATTTTTTTCAAATTAATCCTGATGGAAAATCTATAAAAATAGATATAATAAGAAATTTACAAGAAAAAATTATTGAAAAACCAATAGTATCACAAAAAAAAATATACATAATTAATAATGCAGATACAATGACTATAGAGGCTCAAAATTGTTTGTTAAAAACTCTAGAAGAGCCACCAGAGTATGTTACAATAATATTAATTGTAACAAATGAAAGCAATATATTGCCAACTATTAAATCAAGATGTATGAAAATTGTTTTCAATAAGATTGAAGAAAAAGATTTTAAAAATTATATATTAAAAGACATAAATATGTTAAATACAAGTAAAGATATATTAAATGACAATGATATACAAGTTAATCAGGATGGTATAAAAACAAAGAATAAAGAAAATGCATTAAATATTAAAGATAATATATTGAATAATATAGATGATAGATATATAATAAAAGACAGTGTATTAAAAATGTGTGATGGAAGTTTAGGTAAATGGGAAAAAATTAAAAGTAAATTACAACAGTATGATATAATTGATAATGCAATAAACAATATAGAAATTAAAGATAAATTAGAAATAATGAAGGATTTAGAAATTTTATATAAATCTAAGGATGAAATAATGGATTACCTCGAATTTATAAATGTTTTATTATATAATAATTTTTTGAAAAATGATAATTATAAATATATAAATTCTATTAAAATAGTTGAAAAAACAAGAAAAAATTTATTAGCAAATAGTAATTATGATATGAGTATAGATAATTTGTTATTAAAAATATGGGAGGAGATTAATGAAGAATATAGTTGGTGTTAGATTTAAAAAACCTGGGAAAATTTATTTTTTTGATCCAGGTGAACTAAATTTAGAACAAGGTACAAAAGTAATAGTTGAAACTGCGATGGGGAACGAATATGGAGAAGTTGCAATAAAAAAAAGACAAATTCAAGATGAAAGATTAACAACACAATTAAAACAAGTAATAAGAATTGCAACAGATGAAGATAAGAAAATGTTAGATAAATACAAAGCAAAAGAGCAGGAAGCATATAAAATATGTGAAGAAAAAATTAAAAATCATAATTTGCAAATGGAATTAAAAGATGTTGAATATGCTTATGATGGAAGTAAATTAATGTTTTATTTTAAAGCAGAAGGAAGAATAGATTTTAGAGAACTTGTAAAAGAATTAGCAAGTATTTTTAAAACTAGAATAGAATTAAGACAAATAGGTGTTAGAGACGAAGTAAGAAGAATAGGCGGGAACGGCATTTGTGGAAGAGAGCTTTGTTGCTGTTCATATTTAGGTAATTTTGAAACTGTTTCAATAAAAATGGCAAAAGAGCAGAATATTTCGTTAAATCCATCTAAAATATCAGGTAATTGTGGAAGATTAATGTGTTGTTTAAAATATGAACAAGAAGTATATGAAGAAAAATTAGAAAGACTTCCAAATATAGGTGCAATAGTTAAAACTCCAGATGGTGAAGGAATTGTTGAAAATGTAGAAATACTAAAGGAACAGATAAGAGTTAAACTAAGGGATGGAGAGGATTATTTTTATAAAAAATACCTTATGCCAGATATAAAAATTATAAAAAATAATGTTTCTAGAAAAATAGATGAAGAAGAAAAACAACATTTAAAAGAACTTCAAGAATTAGAAAAATTACAAAAATTAGATGCTAAAAATAAATAATTTTAACTACATTTTTCCTGAGATTTAAATAACAAAATATGAGTAATAATATAAAATATAGTTAATTATTTTAAATATATGAAAGGTGGTGAAAAAAATGGCATACAAAATTACAGATAAATGTATATCATGTGGAGCATGTGCAGCAGAATGTCCAGTAGGATGTATAACAAGCGGTGATGATATTTATGTAATAGATGGTTCAGCTTGTATAAGTTGTGGTGCATGTGCAGGTGTTTGCCCTGTTGAAGCTCCTGTTGAAGAATAACATATAAAAGAACATATATTGATGTAAAATATTACTTTCTATATGTTCTTTTTTGTGTAATAAAATTTAGTTAATAAATTAAGGTTCAATGTCAATAGTTGGGGTGGCAATTCAGAAATGAGTTGTCATCTCT
>DAOOQE010000022.1:0-19116 GCA_035388585.1 Clostridia bacterium | reverse complement strand
AATTAAAATCGCAATTACATTAATAGTAAATTGCGATTTTTAAATTTTTATTATTCATAATCCTCTTATATTTATACATTATATAGAATTTACTTTATTTTTAAGATTTAAATATTATTTAGCCTTTACTGTGTTTTAATTTTGTTGAGATTTTTATTATGTTTGTCAAATATTAATTATACTATACAAAATTTTCGATTCACAAATATTTGCATCAAATACTAATTATACTATATTTTCCATCCACCATTTATAGATATTACCTGACCTGTTGTGTATGTATCCTCTATCAACCATTTAACACATTTTGCAATATCATTTTTTGGACCAACTTTTTTTAGTGGGATATCATTAATTATTTCATTTAAATCATCTGTGTCTATGTACTCATTCATTTGTGTATCTATAATTCCTGGAGCTATACTATTTACTCTTATTCCTGATGGTCCTAATTCCTTTGCTAATGACTTTGTCATTGCATCAACTCCTGCTTTTGATACTGAATAATGTACCTCACATGATGAACCAATTTCTCCCCATATAGATGATATGTTTATTATACATCCTGATTTTTTTTCTATCATATATTTCACAGTTTCCTGAGTCGTGTAGAAAATGCTATACAGGTTTGTTTGAATTATAAGATTCCAATCATTATCTGTAATCTCGGTAAAAAGTTTAGTTTGAGAAATTCCTGCATTATTTATTAAAACATCAATTTTTCCATATTTCATTATACAAAATTGAATAAGCTGATTTACCTGGTTTCTATCTGTGAGGTCCGCCTTAAATATTTCTATTTTTACTCCTTTTTTTAATAATTCTTTTTTTATGTTTTCTGCTTCTATTTTTGAATTATTATAATTTAGAATTACTTCTGTATTTTCGCAGGCTAATATTTTAACTATTTCAGCTCCAATTCCTCTAGAGCCTCCTGTTACTAATATTACTTTCTTTTCCATACATACCTCCTATTTATAAAAAAGCTATTATAATCTAAAAAAAAAGCCATTAATTAAGAGCTATCTCAAAACTATTGACCTTCTATTGGAGCCACTTGTCCGAATCGAACGGACGACCTACTGATTACAAGTCAGTTGCTCTACCAGCTGAGCTAAAGTGGCAATTTGGTGACCCGTACGGGAATCGAACCCATGATTCCGCCGTGAAAGGGCGGTGTCTTAACCGCTTGACCAACGGGCCTTATATTTAAATCTTTAGGATTTAAGATTTATCTTAAATCCTTTGATTTGGTGAGCCATCGCGGGTTCGAACCGCGGACAACTTGATTAAAAGTCAAGTGCTCTACCAACTGAGCTAATGACCCAGATATACTGGAATTTGTTTAGTAATATATAAAAAATATATTAACTAAACGCACTTACTATTCTAACCTAGATTTATTAATTTGTCAATAGATTTTTTATTTTTTTTTATTTTTTTGTTTATACATGGTGTTTAAGGTGTTTTAGAGAACTTTTTTTAAAATATTTGTTATATTTTGTACAATCTCATAATTTTTTCTGTAATGGTACAATGTTAAAACTAATATTAGTTATATATTATAAATTTAAAATTTTTATACTATAATAAGAAAGTATTAATTTAGTTAATATTTTTTTATTTATAAAATAACAAAATGTTTTTTATAATATTACAATATTAAATTAATTAATATTGTAATATTTCTCTTATTTCTTTTTTAATAATTTCAAAATTCTTATTAGTATCTAAATTAATTACCTTAATCTTAGTATTTTTTTCTTCTATCTCTTTAGACATTTCTAAATATACCTTTTGTTGATTTATGCTATTTTGAGCTTTATATTTAGCATAATTTGGACCATCTTTTTCATCTCTATTTAATCTATTTTCATATTGTTTTTCATCACTTAAAAATAATGTTATATAATATATTTCAAAATCTAAATTGGCCAAAGAATCAACAAGACTATTATATGGTTCTGTAAAATCATACTCCTTAAACCCTAATCTACAGTAATTTTCTTCGGAAAAAAAAGTTCTATCAAACAATAGATTTATATTGTTATTCTCCATTTTTTTTAAATACTCTAAAAGATTTTCATACATTCTTTTAGATTTTTCAAGTCCTGATACTGTAGAATCACTTATCCCATTTAATCTATATAGATTTGTATGTTTTAATGTGTCTCTAATATAATCAGTAATTGTTGTTTTACCAACGCCTTGTGGCCCTTCTACAATAATCAATTTAGATTTTTCCATATACTCCTCCTGCACTTTATATCTATTATTCTTTATTTAGTTTTTCAAGTAATTCATTTACATCTATTCCATGAACCTCACATGCTTCTTCTAAAGTTTCAATTTGTGAAGCTGGACATCCTAAGCAATGCATTCCTGATTGTAATAATATATCTGCTTTTTCTGGATACTCTCTTATTAAATCTCCAATTTTAGTTTCCTTATTTATCATTTTATCACCTCCTTTTCTTTGTGTCCTTTATGTGAATTCTATCATAATTTTTTAAAATTGTATAGACAATTTTTAAATTATGTTGTATTATGTTTTTATTGTTATAGTTCAACTATATTTTTTTCAAAAAATGATTTTTTATTCTAATACTATTCGTACTAATATCCCATTAAATAACAAAATTTTTTTTAAGGAGTGATGCTTATTGATTTATTAGACTTATTTTTTATTACTTTTCTTTTTAATTCTTTTATAATTTTTTACTTTATTTATAATTTTATTGACTCTAAAATACTTCATAACAAACAAGGAGCTAAATTAAAATTAAAATTATATAATAAATAAAAATCTACTATGATAATTTATTTATTTTAATATAATTTTAATTTAAAAATTATTTATTAAACGAATAATATTTATTTCTATAACTTTATTTATAATTTTATTTTTCAGTTACAATATTTTCTCCCCTATATATTTTTCTAATACTATTATTATTGATTATGGACTACATGAATATAATATATGTGATATCCAACCTATTTTATGGAATAACATAAAAACGCTGTTCATTATTTTTCAAATACTAGCTATTATTATTTTTTCAAATCTTATATTTAATATATTTTTTATAAAACTATTTAACATATTAAATAAGAAATTCCCTATCAAAAAAAATAAATTTAATAAAAACAACAATTTAAATGAATTAAACTTATTTATTGGAAAAAATTTTAAAAATAATGAAATATATATTTCCGAAAAAGGTCTTTATCAAAATATACTAATAACTGGAACAATTGGTTCTGGCAAAACAAGTAGTGCAATATATCCATTTTGTGACCAATTAATAAAATATAAAAATAATATTATAGAACAAAAAATAGGTATGCTTATTTTAGATGTCAAAGGAAATTTACATTATAAGATTAAAGAATTATGTTTTTCTAATGATAGAAAAAAAGATTATATAGTCATAGAATTAGGAGGCAAATACAAATATAATCCTCTTGACAAGCCAAATCTTAAGGCTTCAGTACTTGCAAACAGACTAAAAACAATTTTACTGCTTTTTTCGGGAAATAACACCGAATCATATTGGCTAGATAAAGCTGAACAATTAATAGCAGAAACAATTAAATTTTGCAGACTATATAATAATAATTATGTGACTTTTGAGGAATTACATAAACTAATCTGTAATCAAAATTATTATAAAGAAAAAGTTGTTTTATTAAAAGAAAAGTTTTTGAAAAATAATTTTACTAAAGAACAATGTTATGATTTATTAACTTGTATTAATTTTTATGAAAAGGAATTTCTACAACTTGATAACAGAACATTTTCTATACTAAAATCTGAAATTACAAGAATAACAAACTGTTTTGTATCAGATTATAGTGTTATGCAAACATTTAACCCATCAAAAAATGAATCTAATTTAAATATAATGAAAGATATTATCAAATTAGGAAAAATTGTAGTATTAAATATCAATATTGCTGAATATAAAAATTTATCAAAAATAATATCAGCTTATCTAAAATTAGATTTTCAATCTGAAGTTTTGTCTCAACTATCTAAAAAAAATAATAGTATTAATAGAAAGGTTTGTTTTATTTGTGATGAATATCATGAATTTGTTACTGGTACTGATGCTGAATTTTTTGCACAATCTAGAGAAGCAAAATGTATGAATATTGTTGCAACTCAAAGTTACACATCTTTATTAAATACACTTAATAATCCTAATTCAGTTAAAGTAATAGTTCAAAATTTAATTAATAAACTATGGTTTAGAACAGACGATATTTTTACTATAGAAGAAGCTCAGAAGCAAGTAGGAAAAGAAGACAAAGAAAAAATTTCAAAAAATATTTCTGAAAACTCTAAAGAAACAAAATACAATTATTTTACTCAGACTTTTATTTCAAAAGATTCTAATATTTCTGAAAGTTTTAATTCTTATTTACAACATGATTTTGTTTATGATACTAATTTTTTTACTCAAGAATTAGAAACATTTTCTTGTTTAGCTTTTTTATCAAACGGTGAGAAAATACTTAATCCAGAAAAACTTAAATTAGAGCCATTTTTTAAGAAAGGAGAAAAAATTGATTAAAAAATCATTTATATTTATATTCATTTTAGTTATAATTTTTTTACTATTTTCTCCAAATGTTTTTGCTGCAGATCCAAAATTAGTATCCAAAATAAATACTGCCTTTCAAAAAATTGAATTATGGCTTATAAAATTAGCAACTCCTGCTGCTGCTGTTGCAATTTGCACAGGAATTTTTATAAAAAAATTCAGTTTTGGAGATGAGGAGCGAATTCGTGTTGGAAAAAAATTAGTTAGAACTTCTCTTTATTCATACATTTTCTTATTATTACTTGACTTAATTCTATCTACATTACAAAATCTATTGTCTGATTAATATAACGGAGGTATCTTTTTGGAATCAACTCAAATTAATGTTAACGAACTTGTTTCAACTTCTATTAACTCATTATTTAATAATTTATTTTCTTCAGTTGATGAAAATATGTATTCTGTATTAGATAGTATTACTTTTATAAATTCTGAAACAATTAATAATTTATTTTTTCAGAAGATATATGGTACATCTAATAGTATAGGTATTTTACTAATAGCTAATTCATTATTGTTTGGCATTGTTATTTTTTATGCAATTCGTCTATTTTGTGCAAATTTTGTTTCTTCAGAAATAGAGCAACCATTTCAATTCTTATTTAAATGTATCTTACTTGGAATAATTATGAATTTCTCTTATTACATATGGATTCAATTATTAGAATTTAACTATTTATTTTCATCATCATTTAGGGAATTAGGAAAAAGTTTTTTTCATATTGATATTTCTTTTGCAGAATTAATAAAAAAAATAAATGCAGTTAGTTTAATAAGTGAAAATACCTTCAATATTTTTTCTTTTAATGGATTAATTAAATCTTTTACTTCTTTTGGATTAATTAGTTTATTGTTTTCATATTCTTTAAGATATGTAATGATAAAAGTATTAATTTTAATAACACCATTTGCGATTCTTTCTTTAATTAATACATCCACAAGTTGGTTCTTCAAATCATGGATAAAATCTATTTTTGCACTTTTAATAATGGAATCCTTAATTTCAGTAATTTTATTGATCGTTTTTTCTATTAACTTTTTTTCTAATGACTCAATATCAAAATTATTATTTATAGGTTCCATATATTCATTAATTAAATCAAATCAAATAGTTAAAGATTTAATTGGAGGAATTACCACAGATTTTTCATTTAATTTATCAAACCTCAAAAAACTTTAATAGGAGTATATATGAAATTTGTTTTTCCACGAAATTATAATTATCAAAATAAAATGCTTGGCGTACTTGATTATAATACAGCTGTTTTTAATACAGTTTTTGCATTATTTGATTATTTAATATTATCAACATTCATAACTAATTTATATTATAGAATTTTCTTTTTTATACTTACTTCTATGCCTTTACTTTTATTTAGTATTATTGGTTTTAATAATGAAAATTTCTTATATGTTCTTAAATATTTAATTCATTTTATATATAGTGATAAAATATATATTTTTAATAAGTTTTAGTTTATAATTACTACATTTAGAAATATATGTTTAAACAGAAAGATACTACATCTTTCTGTTTTTTTATTGTATATTTTTATTTTTAATGGTATAATTTGACAAATAATTAGTTAAGGAGGAGGTTATCTTGAAATTAGAACAAAACAATAATTCTTTTATATTTTCTACAACAAATATTCCAGATTTATTTTTCACAGAATATCTTTCACAATCTTCAGGTGATTCTATTAAGATATATTTATATCTACTTTTTTTGTCTAAATATGAAAAAGATATTAAAATAAATGACTTGTCTAAAAAACTTGATCTACCTCTTAAGGTTATTCAAGAGAGTATTAAATATTTAGAAGAAACAAATCTGATTACCAGAAAAAACACTGGATACCTAATAAATAACTTACAGGAACTTGAATTATATAAATTATATAATCCTAAAATAACTTCTTCTCCTGAAGAAATGAAAAAAATAGCAAATAACAAATACAGGGCTAAAGCAATTGAAAATATAAATAATGAATTTTTTCAAGGTATAATGTCTCCTTCATGGTATAGTGATATTGATCTTTGGTTTAAAAAATACTGTTTTGATGAAGAAGTTATGATTGCTTTATTTAGATATTGTTTTAATAGATCTGCTTTACATAGAAACTATATTCAAACTGTTGCCGAATCATGGAATAAGAATAAAATTAAAACTTTTAATGATTTAGATATCTACTATGATAAACAAGAAAAATTAAAAATTCTACAAAAAATAATAGCCAAAAAATTAGGAATTTTTAGGCCACTTTCTCAATATGAAGAAGGATATATAGAAAAATGGAATGTTGATTTTGGTTTTAGTTTTGAGATTATAGAAATTGCATTAAAGAAAACAACATCAAAAGCCAATCCAAATTTTGATTATTTAGATAAATTATTAACTGATTGGAACGATAGAAAATTTAAGACCGTGGAGGAAATTAATAATTTCTTAAGTCAAATGAAACAAAAAAATAAAAATGTTAAAGATCTAGAAAAAAAATCAGGCTACTCAAATTATGATCAGAGAAATTATGATAACTTAAATAGTTTATACATAAACAACACCATTATTGATTCCTAAAAATATATATATAATTATTTTTAGATATATTAATATAATTTTTTATAAAATATATAAATAATTATTTGTAAAATAAATATTTATATGAAAAATATTTAATATTAAAATTAATTATGCAATATATACTATTTAAAATTGATTTTTAAATAATAATTATTATAAGGATGTGATAAAATGAATCCTAGTTATAAAAAACTTTTAAACGAATATGAAAAAAAAAGAAAACAAAAAGTTCTAGAGATGGAAGATAGAAAAAATAGAATCTATTCAGAAATTCCTGAATTAGCTTGCATAGATTCAGAAATTAATAAATTAGCCATATCTTCAGCAAAATCTCTTTTAGAAAAAAATGATTCTAATATTTTAAATAATCTAAATGAAAAAATTTCAAAATTAAAAAAAGATAAAACTAATGTATTATTAAAAAACAATTATCCAGAGACTTACTTAAATATTAAATATGATTGTGATAAATGCAATGATACTGGATATATAGAAATAAATAATTCTTGTTGTTTATGTAACTGTTTTAAACAAAAATTATTTAATATAGAATACAATAAGTCAAATATATCTAATCTCCAAAACCAGAGATTTGAAGACTTTATATCCACATATTATTCAGAATCTGTGGATAATTCAAAGTACAACTCTGATATTTCTCCAAGAAAAAATATTGAATTTATTAAAAAAATTTGCATAGAATTTATAGAAAATTTTAATATTTTAGAATCTAAAAACTTACTTTTTACTGGAAACACAGGTCTAGGAAAAACTTTTTTATCAAGTTGTATTGCAAATGAACTTATTAAAAATGGAAAAACTGTTCTTTATCAAACAGCACCAGTAATGCTTGATACAATTATAGATTACAGATTTGGAAAATGCAAAGATCCAACTATATATAATAGTTTACTTGATGTGGATTTATTAATAATTGATGACCTCGGAACAGAGTGCATAAATAATATGAAATTTACAGAGTTATTTAATATACTTAATACAAGATTATTGAATCAGAATAATAAAATTACAAAAACTATTATTTCTACTAATTTATCATTACAAAACCTTTTTAATACATATGATGAAAGGATTGTTTCTAGATTGGTTGGAAATTATAATATTTGCAGATTTTTTGGAGATGATATTAGATTTAAAAAAAAATAATCCGGCTATGCGGATTATTTTTTTGTTTTAATTGTTTTTTTATGTATTTTAAATAATTCTATAATAATTGTTTAAAAAATTATTTAATTAAAATATATTTTATAATAATTCTTTAATATTTATTTAGAAAATTATATAACAAAACTATATTTTTATAATAATTATATAATATTTGTTAAGAAAATTATCTAACTAATCTATATTTTTATAATAATTTTATAATATTTTTTTGGAAAATTATAAAACCAAACCTTATGCACTAATTTTTTACTCTTCCTCTTCTGGTAAAATTATTTCTATACTTACTATTTTACCACCATCGTTTGTTCTCATTAATGTAACTCCCTGTGTTGATCTTCCTAGAATACTTATTTCTTCTACTTTTAGTCTAATTATAGTTCCTTTATCTGTAATAATCATTACATCTTCATTTCCTTTTGCAATTCTTATTCCCACAATACATCCAGTTTTAGGTGTTACTTTATATGTAATAACTCCTCTTCCACCACGATTTTGAACTCTGTACTCTTCTAATTCAGTTCTTTTACCAAAACCATTTTCAGTAATTGCTAACAAAGTTGCATTTGTTCCTGAAATTATAGATTCCATTCCTATTACAAAATCATCATTATCTATTTTCATACCAATTACACCCTGTGCTGATCTTCCAAGTGGCCTAACATCTTTTTCATCAAAAGTAATACTCATACCTTTACTTGTAACTAACACTATATTATCTTCACCATCAGTTAATCTAACATCAATTAATTCATCATTTTCCTTTAATGTAATAGCTACTAATCCTGATTTTCTTGCAGAATCATATTCACTTAATTTTGTTTTCTTTATTATTCCATTTTTTGTTCCCATCAGAAGATATTTTCCATCTTCAAAATTGGTTATTGGTATAATTGCCGATATTTTTTCTCCATTATCTAATCTCAATAAATTAACAATTGCTGTTCCTTTTGCTGTTCTTCCTGCTTCAGGAATCTCATAACCTTTAAGTCTATATAATTTACCTTTATTACTAAAGAATAAAATTGTATCATGTGTTGAAGCTGTAAATATTTGTTTAACAAAATCTTCTTCTCTAGTTGAAATACCTGTTATTCCTTTACCACCTCTTTTTTGGCTTTTATATGTATCTATTGGCATTCTTTTTACGTAACCAAAATGTGTTAAAGCAACTACTGTTTGCTCTTCTTTAATAAGATCTTCTAATTCAAAATCTCCTTCTGCTGGAACAATTTTTGTCAATCTTTCATCACCATATTTTTGTTTTACTTCTTCTAACTCTTTTTTTATTACATCATAAACAAGTTTTTCACTATTTAAAATAGATCTTAAATACTCTATTAATTTCATTAATTGATTATATTCTTCTTCTATTTTTTCCCTTTGTAAACCAGATAAAGTTCTTAATTTCATATCCAATATTGCTTGAGCTTGTATTTCAGAAAGATTAAATTTAGCCATCAATCTTTCTTTTGCATCATCATATGATGAACGAATTATACTTATTACTTCATCTATATTATCGATAGCAATTCTTAATCCTTCTAATATATGTGCTCTAGCTAAAGCTTTATCTAACTCAAATTTTGTTCTTTTAATTATTACATCTTTTCTATGAGCTATATAATATTCTAAACATTGTTTAAGTGTTAGTACCTTAGGTTCTCCATCAACAAGGGCCAATATTATTGCACCAAAAGTGTCTTGCATTTGAGTATATTTATAAAGTTGATTTAACACTACCTGAGCATTTGCATCTCTTTTTAATTCTACTACTATTCTTACTCTATCTTGTCTATCTGATTCATCTCTTAAATCAGATATACCTTCAATTCTTTTATCTCTTGCCAATCCAGCAATATTTTCAATTAATCTAGCTTTGTTTACCTGATAAGGAAGTGATGTTACTACAATTCTTTGTCTATTTCCATTCATTTCCTCAATCTCAGCCTCAGCTCGCATTATAATTTTTCCTCTGCCTGTTTTATATGCTTGTCTAATTCCTTCTTTACCTAAAATCAAACCTCCTGTAGGGAAATCTGGGCCTTTAACTATTGATAGTAAATCATCATCATTTACTTCCTCACCATTTTCATCTGCTTCAATAATCTTAATTAATGCATTGATTATTTCTGTCATATTATGTGGTGGTATATTTGTTGCCATACCAACTGCTATACCTGAAGAACCATTAATTAATAAAGTAGGTATTCTTGTTGGTAGAACTGTTGGTTCTTGTAATCTATCATCATAGTTTGGCATAAATTTTACTGTGTTTTTTTCTATATCTGTTAGCATCAACTCAGAAACTTTTGACATTCTTGCTTCTGTATATCTCATCGCGGCTGCTGGATCTCCATCTATAGAACCAAAATTCCCATGACCATCAACTAATGTATATCTTAAAGAAAAGTCTTGTGCCATTCTAACCATTGCATCATATACTGAAGAATCTCCATGAGGGTGATATCTACCCAAAACTGAACCAACTGTATTAGCACATTTTCTATATCCTTTATCTGATGTTATACCATCTTCATGCATAGAATACAAAATTCTTCTATGTACTGGTTTTAAACCATCTCTTACATCTGGTAGAGCTCTAGCTACAATAACACTCATAGCATAGTCAATATATGATGTTTTCATTTCTGTTTCAATATTTCTCTCTATTATTTTTCCTTCTTGAAATTCCATTTTATTTCCTCTTTTCTAGTATTTTGTTTCTTATCATATTATACTAAACCCTAAAAAATTTTGCAAGGAAAATACTATCTTTTTTATTTTTTTATAGCTTAAAATAAGCCATTCCGTAATATTAATTTTTAATTAATTATTTAAAAATTATTACACATTAATTTTAAATTTTAAAAAAAATTTTTAATATCTTTTATTATATCAGAATTTTTATTTATTATATTTTTATATTTTATTAATTTTATATTAATTATATTTAAAATCCTTTTAAAAAATTTATATTTAATTCTATTTATTATATTTTATTATCTTTTTTTAAAATTTACTCTTATTTTATTATTGTATTTTAATATCTTTTTTAAGAATTTATTTTTAAGTTTTTTATTATATTTTATTATTTTTATTTAATATTTATTTTTTAAATTCTTTTAAAAATAAATTTTTTATTATTATTTAAATTATTATTTATTATTTTTTATTAAAATTATTATTTATTATTATTATTTATTATTATTTTTTATTTATTTAAATTATTATTTATTATTTTTTATTTAAATTATTATTTATTATTATTTATTTAAATTATTATTTATTATTTATTTAAATTATTATTTATTATTTTTTATTTAAATTATTATTTATTATTATTTATTATTATTTTATATTATACTTTTATGCTATGATATAAATATTTTTATTATTATAATAAAATATATTTTATTTAAATTGAAAATATAACTTTTTAAAAATACAAAAAGAAAGAGATGTCAACTCATTTCTGAATTGCCACCTCAACTATTGACAATAAACCAAAATACTTTATTTATTATATTAATATTTTTGAGAGTTCTATATTATATTAATATTTTTGAGAGTTCTAATTGCTCTTTAGAAATTTCAAAATTTCCATTATTATTATTTATTAATGTTTGAATATTTTCAATTTCTTTTGCTGAATTAATTATATTAGAGAAAGGTGTTACTTTTGCCAATTCATCTTGGATTTTTTCATATGTATCATTCATTTTCCCTAAATTCTCTAATTTGAAATATTTATTCCATGATTCAATATTTTTATTTACATCTAAAATATTATTTTTTTGGCTTTTAAATTCTTCTTTTATATTATTTTCTATATAATCAATTAATAAATTTTTTCCTTCTTTTAAAAGACTAGTGATTTCTTTAGATAATAATTTATTTTTTTCTGATACTTCTAATACGTAATCAAATAAATTAGAAATACCTTCTATTAAACCACCTTTCATTAATGCTTTTTCAACTTGCTCTAAATCTGTAAAATTTCCATTAAATACACCAACAATATTTTTTCCTAATTCTATAGATGTATTAATAACCTGATTAATACCTGACTCAAATCCCTCTGATATAAAGGTATTTTTTATATCAATAATATCCTTTTCAATAAAGTCTGGCATAATTGTTTTTATACCTAAATCTATTGCTTTATTAATTGTTTTTCCCAAATTTGTTTCTAAAAAATTGTTTTGAATTTCTGCTGTTATTGTATTATCAACATTAAATTCTTTTTCTAAATTGTTATTAATGAACAAATTATCCATATTGCCTCCTTTATAAAATTTCTATTTTTTAAGATTATTCAAATTTTATTATTTTTATCAATTTGATAAAATATATATATTTATATTTTATTTATTTATATATATTTATAATTTTTTTATTTATATATATTTTAATTTTTTAAATTTTTATTATTTATATATATTTTTTTATTTTTTTATATATAATTATATTAAATTTTTTTCTAATTTTTTTTATTTATTTATATTTATTTATATTTATTTTAAATTCCCCCCCTATTTTGCATTTTTATTCAAACTAGTTTTTTTATTTTTATTTATTTTTATTTATTTATTTTAATTTATTTATTTTTATTTATTTATTTTTATTTATTTATTTACTTGTTAACTAGTATTTTAATTTTATTTTCATCTATTTTCCATATATTTTTATATATTCTAAACAAATTAATTGATTTTGTATATTCATATTCTTCTTGTCTAATTAGAAAATAATTTTTATTGCTAATTTCTATTAATTTTTTATTAAATTCATAAAAACATTCATGTGAACAATTAATAATTATTAAATCATATTCATTTTTATATTTTTCAATATTTTTAAAAAAATTGTTTTTTTCGAAAATTATTTTTCTTCCATCTATTAATTTAATATCTTTATTATTAATTATATTAATATTTTTAATATAATTAATATTTAAAAAATCCATATTTATTATTAGTATTTTTTTATTTTTTTCACAATATTTTATTATCATTAAAATAAGTATTATTTTAATTTTAGAATTAACACCTGAAATAGAAATTATTTTATTTTTTATTATATTTTTTACTATATTTTCTTTGTCGTTTTTATTTACTTGTTTATTTATTATTGTTTGTTTTACTTCATTACTTTTAATATTATTAAATGATTTAATATTATTATTTATTTTATTATTTATATTTGTTTTTAATTTATTATTATTTTTTGCTGTTTTATTATTATTTTCTATTAATTCATTTTTTATTTTTAATATTTTATTATTATTTATTTCTTTTTTATTATTATTTATTTCATTAATCATATTATTATTTATTTCATTTATTTTATTATTATTCATTTCTTTTATCCTAATGTTATTTATTTCATTTATTTTATTATAATTTACTTCTTTTATTTTATTATTATTTACTTCTTTTATTTTATTATTTATTTTCATTTTTTCCACTCCCATTAATTATATTATTTTCAAAATCTGAAGAATTGATTTTACATAACACATGATCATCTGCTGCGAAAATTAAACATTCTCCTCTTTTTAATGATTTTATTTCTATTTTCTCTTTTTCTGAAATATTACTATATTTTTCTAGAACTCTAATATTCTCCTCTTCTAGTGAAAAAAAATATTTAATATTAGAATTATTTAATATGCTTTTACCATATGCACCATTTTCTAATGAGAATAAATCAGAAATATCTTGAGTTATTGCAACTGCACTTCCACCATATTTTCTAATAGTTTTAAATATTTTATATATAAAACTAGCTACTTCTTTATTTGAAGTAATACTTATTAATCTCCATATTTCATCAAAATATATTGTTTTTTTTAACTCTCTTTTTTTCTTTATTTTGTCCCAAAATAAATCTGTAAAAACATACATTCCATATTTTATATTTTCTTCTCCTAAATCGTAAATATCTGCAATAATTAATTTATTATTAATTTTAATATTTGTATAATTGTTAAAACAATTCAAAGATCCTTTTACAAAAGGTAATATTTTTATCTTAAAAATTCTTGTATCTTCTGATTTTGATAAAACATTATAAAAATCTTCCAAAATAGGCATATCTTTTGTTTCTTTAAATACACTTTTTTTACCTATTTTTTTATATAATGATTTATTATTAAAATTTATTCCCTTTATTTTATAAGTCTCAATTATTTTTTCTTCTATTATTGCTTTTTCTTCTTCATTTAAATTTCCAAATATTAAATTAAAAAAACCAATCAATTTTATTATTTTATTTGATAGATATCCTTTTTGGTTTTCTTCTAAACTTTCCTCTCTAATATCAAATATATTAATATATGTATTTGAAGTTGGACCAATTACAATTAACTCTCCATCTAATTCATTACATATATTTGTATATTCTCTTTCAGGATCTATCACATATTGATCGATTCCTAGTATTCTGTATCTAAGTATCATTATCTTTGTAAAAAAAGATTTACCGTGCTCCACTTGTTCCAAAAATACTTATATTGGAATTCTTATATTTGTTGTTTTCATATTTATCAATAAAAATTTGTGAATTATTGTATAGATTTTTTCCAATATAGATACCATTTTTATCAAAAATATTGGAAGAGATAAAAGGATAAGTTCCGAACTAGTCCACTTGATAATACATTTCTGCAAGTTGCACTTTTTAATAAGTCGCTATTTTCATTTAGCGGTAAACATGCTTTATAAGCTTGATCTTGTCTAAAATATGCTCTTTTGGTTATCATTCCTCTGCTTTGAATTATACCTTCTATTTTTTCTATTAAATACCCTAACTCTTTTTTATCATCTGAAAAAGTACTTATATATAAATATAGAAAGTATAATTCCTCATTATTTACTTGAATTTCTTTTCTTATATATTTAGCATCACTATAAGTAAATGCTGCTATCTCAGAATCTTCTCTATTTTCTCCTATATTTTTTAAATTGACTCCTACATTACCAATATGGTAAGTTAAATCCCTAATTGTCTTATATGTATCTTGCTTTTCATAAAACATAGAAATATTTATATCAATATTTGAATCAATTATTGTTTTTAAAAGTAAATCATTAAATTCTCTACTATAATTTACTACCATAATAGTAGAATAATATGAATCATTAACTTCTAAATACTTTGGATTCTCTAAATTAATATATTCTGGCAAAATATAGTCCTTGTATTTAAATTCTCCTTTTTTAAAATCAGCAAATTCATTTTTTTTAAGTATTTTATTTTTGTAATCTGAAATCTTATTAAAATAATTTATTATATTTTTTTTTGATTTTATTAATATGTTTATATATTTATTATTTATATTTAATTATTTCACCTCCAAATTATATATATTTTTATTAAAAAACGAATATAAAATATTTTTAATTTCTTTTTTATTGGAAATATTTATAACATTATTTCCACATCTACTTAGATTTTCTTTAATAATATAATATTTATCCTTTAATTCATCAAAGATAATATTTTCATCTTTTACTATATTTTTTTTATTATTATAATCATTTATTATAATATAGTAGCTTTTTGTTGCAGACTTTTGTGTATAATTTATTTCTTGAATATAATTTAAGTAGTTTTTTGATACTTCTAAAATTTTATTAGTTTCTTTTTTTGATTGCTTTTTTACACTAGAACAGTGAGTGGATAAATCTTCTTTTTGACTTTGAATTAAAATCTGCATGTTAAAATTACATGATTTAAGAAAATTTTTATAAGCATTTAATATTGCTTCTTTTTCTAGTTCTGATTTTAAATAGTAATTAACAGGAACAACTTTAATTATTTTTATATAATTATTATTTTTCATTTTAATTATACCATTTTCACTAATTTTTTCTATTTGAATCCATTCTTGTACACTTTTTAAATCTTTGTTTATTATTTCCTCCTTTTCTAAAATATTTATAATTCATTTTACAATAATAGTATTACAGAAAACATTAAAAAAGTCAACATAATTCGTTCGACATAATTCGACATTTAAAATTTTCATTTTATACTATAAGTACATTTTTCCTTTATATATCAAGCAAAAAATGTTTTTAACTTTTTATTGTTAAAAATGTTATGTTTATTGTTTTGTTATTTTATTTTAAAAAATGTATATAATATTATAAATTGTTAATAATACTGCTATAAGATTAATATTAGTTGAACAAATATTTTTATTAACTTATTAAGTTTTTAAAAATGGAACAAAAATATGATTTAATTTAAATAATTTAGGTTAATTCGTGTCAGACTAATTATAAATATTAAAAATAAAATAGATATAATTTTATTTTTTATTATAGTAATAGTTAATATATCTAGATTAATATTAGTTTTATGATAATAGCAGATAGAAATAATCTATCTGCTATTAATTATTATTTATATAAAATTTTAATATTTTAATTTGTAATTATTAATTCATATTATATATTTATTATTATTTATTCTATTTAAATAGAATAATAATTTTAATACAATAATATATGATATTAATTAATAAAAATTTTTTTTATACTATTTTTAACTTATTAAATATCTAGATTTTTAACATATTTAGCATTATTTTCAATAAATTCTCTTCTTGGTGCTATTTCATCTCCCATTAATATTGTAAATATTTCATCTGCTTTAATTGCATCATCCATTTTTACCTGAATTAAAATTCTAGATTCTGGATTCATAGTCGTTTCCCATAATTGTTCTGGATTCATTTCTCCAAGACCTTTATATCTTTGCATTCCTATTCCATCTCTACCTATTTCTTTAAGTTTCAATTCCATTTCTTCATCACTATAGCAATAAATATCTTGCATACCTCTTTTATATAATTTGTAAAGTGGTGGATTTGCTATATAAACATTTCCATTTTCAACTAAAGGTCTCATATATCTAAAGAAAAATGTTAACAATAAAGTTCTTATATGAGCTCCATCAACGTCAGCATCAGCCATTATTATAACTTTTCCATAGCGTATTTTTGTAATATCAAAATCATTTCCTATTCCGGCTCCAACTGCTAAAATTACAGGTTGTAGTTTTTCATTATTATATATTTTATCAGCTCTAGATTTTTCAACATTTAGCATTTTCCCCCACAATGGTAAAATTGCTTGAAATTTTCTATCTCTTCCTTGTTTTGCACTTCCTCCTGCTGAGTCTCCCTCAACTAAGTATATTTCGCAAAGTTCTGAATTTTTTTCGCTACAATCTGCCAATTTACCTGGAAGAGTTGTTGATTCTAAAACATTTTTTCTTCTTACTAATTCTCTTGCTTTTCTTGCAGCTTCTCTTGCCCTAGATGCACTTATACATTTTTCTAATATTGCTCTAGCTATACTTGGATTTTCTTCTAAAAAATTTGTTAATGCCTCATTTACAAGACTTTGAACAATTCCAGAAACATTACTGTTTCCTAATTTTGTTTTTGTCTGTCCTTCAAATTGAGGATCTTTCACTTTTACTGATACAACTGCTGTTATTCCCTCTCTTATGTCTTCACCTTGAAGATTTCCATCTTTTTCTTTTATAAGATTATGTGATTTAGCATAATCATTAAATGATTTTGTTAATCCTCTTTTAAAACCTTCTAAATGTGTTCCACCTTCTATTGTATTTATATTATTAACAAATGTATAAATATTTTCACTATATGCTGTTGTGTATTGAAAAGCAATTTCTACTGGAACCTCTCCATTTTTTTCTATATAAATTGGTTTATCATGAATTTTTTCTTTGCTTCTATTTAAAAATTCTGTAAAAGAAATCAATCCTCCTTCATAGCAAAACTCTGCTTTTTTTGGAGTTTCGATTCTTTTATCCTCAATACTTATAAATAAACCTTTATTTAAAAAAGCCATTTCTCTAAATCTAGTTTCAAGTGTTTCATAATCATATTGAAGAGTCTCAAATATTGTATCATCAGCTAAAAACCTTACTTTTGTTCCAGTTTTTTCTGAATCTCCAATTCTTGTTAATTTATTTACTGTTTTCCCTTTTTCAAATTTCATCTGAAAAATTCCGCCTTCTCTTTGAATTGTAACTTCTGTCCAAGAAGAAAGCGCATTAACAACTGATGCTCCAACACCGTGAAGTCCTCCTGAAACCTTATATCCACTGTCACCACCAAATTTTCCACCAGCATGTAAAACAGTATAAACAGTTTCCGCAGCAGATATTTTAGTTTTTGCATGAATATCAACAGGAATTCCTCTTCCATTATCTTCTACGCAAATGATATTACCTGGTTCTATTGCAATACTTATTTTCGTACAATATCCTGCAAGAGCTTCATCTACACAATTATCAACAATCTCATAAACCAGATGATGCAATCCTCTAATAGCAACACTTCCAATGTACATACCTGGTCTTTTTCTTACAGCCTCTAATCCTTCTAAGACTTGTATTTGATCTGCTCCATATTCATGTTCAAATTTTTCCATTTAATATCATTTCCTTTCCATTGAAAAACATTATTTATATTATTTAATTAATTTTTTTATTTTTAATAATTTAATATTTAATTAATTAATTTATTTTTATTTAATTATTTTATTTTTATTTATTTAATTAATTAATTTTAATTTATTTAATTAATTTAATTGATTTATTATTATTTATTTATTATTTAATTAATTATTTAATTTATTTTAATTTATTTAATTAATTTAATTGATTTATTATTATTTATTTATTATTTAA
>DAOOQE010000021.1:0-22069 GCA_035388585.1 Clostridia bacterium | reverse complement strand
ATTAAAAAATGTAGACAAAATTTTTATTTTTGCCTACATTTATTTTACACTAACATCGATAATTTTTAGAATTTAACTCAAAAATACAATATAAAAATAAACCCAAATTGTTAAACTTTCAGGTCACAATTTGGATTTACTTCACTTATATTTTATAATTTTTTACAAATTATCTATTTATCTCAGTATTAAATTACATATCGAAATTTTTTATTTCTTTTTCAATTTTTTCAATAAATTCCTCTACTGGCATTGCTCCAATATCTCCGTCTTTTCTAGAACGCACGCCTACAGCATTATTTTCGATTTCTTTATCTCCAATAACTAACATATATGGAACCTTTTCTAATTGAGCCTCACGAATTTTATAACCTATTTTTTCATTTCTATCATCTAATTCAACACGAATTCCTTGAGATTCAAATTTTTTCTTTATTTCATATGCATAATCACAATGAGCATCAGCTATTGGTAAAATTTTAACTTGAACAGGTGCTAACCATGTTGGAAATGCTCCTGCAAATTTTTCTATTATCATAGCCAATGTTCTTTCATAACATCCTAATGATGTTCTATGAATTACTACTGGTCTTACTTTATCACCATTTTTATCTATATAATACATATCAAACTTATCAGCCAATTGGAAATCTACTTGTACAGTAATTATTGTGTCTTCTTTTCCCCAAACATTTTTATATTGAATATCTAGCTTAGGTCCGTAAAATGCTGCTTCTCCTATAGCTTCTTTATAATTTATTCCTAAATCATCTAAAATTGTTTTTAATACATCTTGCGAATGATTCCATTCATCCTCTGAACCCATATATTTATCCTTGTTATTTGGATCCCATTTAGAAAATCTAAATGTTATATTATCCCTTAATCCTAGCCTATTAGTGAACAAATCAATTAAATCTATACAACCTTTGATTTCTTCTTCTAGTTGATCTAATCTTGCAGCTATATGACCTTCCGAAATAGTGAATTGTCTAACTCTAATTAATCCATGCATTTCTCCTGAATCTTCATTTCTAAATAAAGTTGATGTTTCATTATACCTTAATGGTAATTCTCTGTAGCTTCTCTGTTTATTTTTGTATGCCATAAATTGGAAAGGACATGTCATTGGTCTTAATCCAAAAACTTCTTTATCATTTTCTGGATCGCCTAATATAAACATTCCATCTCTGTAATGATCCCAATGACCTGATAATTTATATAAATCTGATTTTGCTAAAAGTGGTGTTTTTGTTAATAAATATCCCCTTTTTTGTTCTTCATCTTCAACCATTCTTTGTAAAATTTGTATTACTCTCGCACCCTTAGGTAACATTATAGGAAGTCCTTGGCCTATTATATCAACTGTTGTAAACAACTCTAATTCTCTTCCTAGTTTATTATGGTCTCTCATTCTTGCATTTTCTAATTTTTCTAGATGTTCCTCTAATTCTGAAGATTTAGGAAATGATATTCCATAAATTCTTTGTAATGTTGATTTATTTGAATCCCCTCTCCAATAAGCAGCTGAAGATGATAAAAGTTTTACAGCCTTTACTTTTCCAGTGCTCATTAAATGTGGTCCTGCACATAAATCAACAAAATCACCTTGTTTATAAAAAGATATTTCTTCATCTTCTGGTAAATCTTGAATAAGCTCTACTTTATATGGCTCTTGTTTTTCTTCCATAAATTTTATAGCTTCTGCTCTTGGTAGAGTAAATCTTTCAATAGCAATATCTTCTTTAATTATTTTTTTCATTTCTTCTTCAATTTTTGCTTTATCCTCATCTGAGAAAGTTTTTTCAGTATCAAAATCATAATAAAATCCTTCATCAATTGCTGGCCCTATTGCTAATTTTGCATTAGGAAATAATTTTTTTACAGCTTGTGCCATTATATGTGAAGTTGTATGCCAATATGCTTTTTTTCCTTCAATCGAATCAAATGTTAAAATTTCTAATTTGCAGTCTTCATTAATTGCTGTTCTTAGGTCTTTTACTTCTCCATTGATTTTTCCAGCCATAGCAATTCTTGCTAAACCTTCACTTATTTTTTTTGCTACATCTAATATGCTGCTTCCTTGCTCTATTTCTAATATAGAGCCATCTTTAAGTTCTACTTTTTTCATACTTTTCCTCCTTTTTGTCCATTTGGTATTTATAACATGAATTTTTAAACATAAAAAAACACTCCAAAAAGACTATTACAAAATAATCTTTAGGAGTGCTATAATTTATAACACGGTTCCATCCTAAATTTAACTTAATTGGATACTTTTAACGCAAGTAAACGTCTAGTTTTTTCTAGAAACAATGAGGTAGTTTTTCAAATACTTTTTTCTAAATTAGCTTTCAGCCGGTGACTAATTCTCTCTACAGATAAATTTTATTTTACTTTTTCTCATTATAGTTTTTATTTTTTACTATATTCTAATTATACCAACTTTTTTAAAATTGTCAAGATTTTAATTTTTTAATAATTCACTGATTTCACCAGTATAAAAAATATCAATTTTACTCATAGCTCTAGTAATAATTACATATAAAAGCTTTATATCTAATGAATTGTTTTTATACTGTTCATTATTCGCATTTGTTACAATTACACAATCAAATTCCAAACCTTTAGCTAAATATGAAGGTACAATTGATATACCAGAATTATATTCTGAATCTTTCCCTTTAATAAGCTTTATATCAGATCTTAATTTGTTTAATTTTTTTTCTAATAATAAACATTCATTCATATCTTTACATATTATTGCAATAGAAATGTTTACAGGTATCTCTCTAAATTTATGTTATTTATATTATCACCAAGTTATATCATTGTCAAGAAAAATTATTTATTTTTCATCATATCCCGGTTTTTTAAGCAATTTAAAAACAATTCTATCATTGTGAAGAAAAATATTTATTTTTCATCATACCCAGGTTTTTTTAACAATTTAAACATGTTTGTCTTATATTCTTCTACACCTGGTTGATTAAATGGATTTACTCCTAACAATTTTCCAGAAACTGCACATGCTTTCTCAAAGAAATAAATCAAATGACCTATTGTTTCACTATCAAGTCTCTCAATATTAATACATATATTTGGTACACCGCCATCAATATGTGCCTTCATTGTTGCCTGCATAGCTTTTCTATTAATATATGATAGGTTTTTTCCAGATAAATAATTTAATTCATCTAAATTATATTCGTCATAACCTATTGTGATATCTGATTGACTTTCTTCAATATTCAATACAGTTTCAAATATATTTCTTTTTCCTTCTTGAACATATTGCCCTAGCGAATGTAAGTCTGTTGTATATTCAACCCCAGCTGGAAATATTCCTTTATTTTCTTTACCTTCGCTCTCACCAAATAATTGTTTCCACCATTCTATAAAATAACGCATTTTAGGTTCATAAGTTGCTAATATTTCAATTGTTTTTTCATTTTTATACAAAATATTTCTCGCAACTGCATATCTATAACAATCATTATATTTTATATTATTATCATTATATTTATCTTGTGCTAATCTTGCACCATTTATTAATTTATCTATATCTATTCCAGCAACTGCAATTGGCAACATACCTACAGGAGTTAATACAGAATATCTACCTCCTATATTATCTGGTATAAAAAATGTTTCATATCCTTCTTCTTTTGCAATTTCTAATAAAGCACCTTTTTTCTTATCAGTTGTTACATAAATTCTTTTTCTTGCTTCTTCTAATCCATACTTATTTTCAATTAGTTCTTTAAATATTCTAAATGCAATTGCAGGCTCTGTTGTTGTACCAGATTTAGATATTACATTTATAGATATTTGTTTATCAACAATAACATCTATTAAATCATTTATGTAATTTGGGTTTAAATTATTACCTACATATATTATTTGCGGACCTTTTCTTTCAGTCTTGTCTTGTAAATTATAAAAAGTATTTGTAAGTGAATCTATAACTGCTTTTGCTCCTAGATATGAACCACCAATTCCTATAACTAAAAACACGTCAGAATCATTTCTTATTTTTTTTGCACATTTTTTAATGTTTTCAAATTCCTTTTTATCATACTCTTCAGGCCATTTCAACCATCCTATCGGCTCATCATTTTTTGTTTCATCTTTAAATTTTACATTATCTTGGTGCAATTCATTATGAATTCTCTTTATATCTTTTGAATATTTAATAAATTCTTCATCACTTATTTTTGTCTTTTTTAAATCAACTTTTACATTTCCCAATATTAGATCAACTCTCTTTCGTATTTTTATAATAATTTTTTTACTACTTTTTGTATTTTATTAAGATATATTGGATTTTATTCATTAGTCATTTTATTTTAGTTAATCATTTCTAGCCCTTAGATGAAAATATCTTGGCTTTTATTCATTAGTCATTTTGTTTTAGTTAATCATTTCTTGGCCTTAGATGAAGATATATTGGCTTTTCTTCATGAATCATTGTAGATTTTCCATGACCTGGATAAACTATAGTATCATCAGGTAATACCATAAGTTTTGTCTCTATAGATTCCATTATTTCTTCTAAACTGCCTGTTGGTAGATCTGTTCTACCCCATGTTCCTCTAAATAATGTATCTCCTGTAAAAACCATTCTTTCTTTTTCACAATATACACATGAACCACCTTTTGTGTGACCAGGTGTGTGAATTATTTTAAATTGAATCTCACCAATATGTATCAAATCATCATGATCCACTCTTGAATCTGGTTCAAGTTCTATATCTTCCATACCAATATATGATTTTAAACTTATACTATCATCTTCAAGACCTTTTGCATCAAATCTGTGAATAAGTATTTTCCCACCTTTTTGATTTTTAATTTCATTAACTCCACCTGTATGATCTCCATGACAATGAGTTAAATATATGTATTTAAGTTTTGATTTTAGTAGTTCTAACATTTCTATTACTTTTTCTGGCTCTCCGCCTGGATCTATTACCATTGTTTCTTTTGATTGTTTATCTTGAATAATATAACAATTTGTATAGTCTCCTAATTTGGTTTTTATTTGTATTCTTTTTAATATCATTTTTTATCCCTCTATCTTTGTTTAAAACATTATACACGTATCACTTCAAATACATTATACACGTTTCACTTCAAATACATTTTTTATATTTCTTAAATTTGAAAGGATTTTATTTAGCATTTCAACATTTTGAACTTCTATTTTCACATTTGTTTGAGCTATTTTCTCTTTGGTTACTTTTGAATGTACTGCTAATAAATTGCATTTTGAATTACTTATTTCTTTAATTATATCTGCTAGCAGACCATTTCTGTCATATGCTGTTATTTCAACATCTACATTATATCCTGCTTTTTCTGAGTCATACCAGTAAACATCAATCATTCTATTTTCTTGTGATACTAAATCATCAATATTTTGGCAATCTTTTCTATGAACTGAAACACCTCTTCCTCTTGTTATAAAACCCACAATTTCATCTCCTGGAACAGGATTACAGCATTTAGATAATCTTACAAGACAATTGTCAATTCCCTTTACAACTATTCCTAAATTTGAAGGCTTTTCTTTTCTAGTTTTTTCCAATGATAATTCTTCTAATTTTTTCTCTAGAAACTCATCTTCATGATCTTTTTTGTATGTTTCTAGCATTTTAGCAATAATTTTAGATGTCGAAATACCACCAAATCCAATAGCTGCATACAATTCCTCAATATTTTGGTACTTATACCTATCTAGTGCAGGTTGAATATATTCTGATTTAAATATTTTTGAATATTGAATCCCTAATCTTTTAATTTCTTTTTCAATATTTTCTTTTCCTTTTATAATATTATCTTCTCTTTCAGTTTTTTTGAACCATGCATTTATTTTGTTTCTAGCTGTAGAACTTTTTATAAATTTTAGCCAATCTCTACTTGGCCCTTTTGCTTGTTCTGAAGTTAAAATTTCAACAATATCTCCATTTTTTAATGTTGTAATTATAGGCATAATTTTACTATTAATTTTAGCACCTATCATATGATGCCCTATTTCAGCATGGATATTATAAGCAAAATCAATTGGAGTGCTTTTATTAGGAAGAACTTTTATCTCTCCCTTTGGGGTAAATACATATACTTCATCTTCAAATAATTCTGTTTTTAATGTATTTAAAAACTCTTCTGGGTCTTGCATATCTTTTTGCCATTCTAATGTTTCTCTTAACCATGATAATTTATCTTCTTGAACAACTACAGTTGATTTTTTAAATTTATTAGCCTCCTTATAAGCCCAGTGTGCTGCTATTCCGTATTCTGCTATTCTGTGCATTTCTACAGTACGAATCTGTACCTCAAAAGGAGTTCCTTTTGCACCAATCAATGTTGTATGAAGTGATTGATATAAATTTGGTTTTGGAACAGAAATATAGTCCTTAAACCTTCCTGGCATTGGATTATATAAGTCATGAACAACTCCTAATGCAGCATAACAATCTTTTACAGAATCCACCAAAATTCTTAGTGCAAATAAATCATAAATCTGATCAATGTCTTTTCCATCACGTTCCATTTTTCTGTAAATACTATACAAATGCTTAGCTCTACCAGTTAGTTCTGCATTGATTTTTTGTTTTTTTAATTCAATACGAATATCATCCATTATTTTGTCTATAAATTCTAGTCTTTCATTTCTTTTTTTATCAATTCCATCAACTATTTTTTTAAATTCTTCTGGATGTAAATATTTAAATGATAGATCTTCAAGCTCCCATTTAAGAGAATACATTCCTAATCTATTTGCTAATGGTGCATATAAATCCATTGTTTCTTTCGCATTTGCTAGTTGTCGTTCTCTAGATAAAAACTTTAATGTTCTCATATTATGCAACCTATCAGCAAGTTTAATTATAATAACTCTGATATCTTTCCCCATTGCTAAAAACATTTTTCTATAATTTTCTACTTGTTGTTCTTCTGCACTTGTATATTTTAGATTTCCAAGTTTTGTAACACCATCAACAAGCTCCTCAATTTCTTTCGAAAATAGTTTAGCAAGTTCTTCATTAGTAATATCTGTATCTTCTACAACATCATGCAATAATGCTGCACAAATAGTGCTGTCATCCAATCCTAAATCAGCCAATATATATGCTACTTGAATTGGGTGAATTATATATGGTTCTCCTGATTTTCTTAGCTGATTTCCATGTTTTTCTTTAGCAAAATCATATGCTTTTTTAATTAGTTTCAAATCTGTTTTGCCTTTATTTTTTTTCATTTTATTTATTACATCTTCTATAGTTACTTCTTTAATTTCAGACAATTATATCACCCTCTTTTTCCTATGAATTAATTATATCTAATTTTTTTTATTATGTTTTTATAATTGATTTATTGTTTTTACAATTCAATAGTAAAATTTTTCAAATTCACTTTTCTAATAAGACTTTCTTATATCCTTCAAATTGATTTGAACAGTTTCTCTTGAATTAAATGAATTAATTTCTAAACTACCTGCCACATCTATTTTATCACCTATTTTATATTCAGTTGATAAGTGACCTAGATTAAAACCTATTGCTTCCATTATAAAATTATCATCTTTTAAAGTTAGTTTTAAATGTTTTCCCTCAGATAAAGCTCTAATAGAATTTATTTTTAAATTTTTATACATGAATATAGGCATTTTATTTCCTTCTCCAAATGGTTCCAAATATTTCAAATCATTTACTGCAGAAAGATTAAAATCTTTTAATGTTATCTCCTCATCTATATTTACTATTGGTAGAATTGAGTGTATATCTGTTGAAGCTGTATATTTTTGAAATTCATTTTTGAAATTTTCAAAATCTTCTTTTTTTACACTTATTCCCACTGCCATAGAGTGTCCACCAAATTTATCAATATATTCCCCGCATTTACTTAATGCATCATGTAAATCAAATCCTGGTATACTTCTTCCTGAACCTTTTCCATCTTCACCTTCAAAACAAATTAATATACTTGGTTTAAAATACATTTCTGTAACTTTTGATGCAACTATACCTATTACTCCATGATGCCATTCATCATTTCCTAATATTATACAAGGCTTATTTTTTTCTTCTTTTTCAACAATTTTTAATGCCTGTTCAAATATTTTCTTTTCAGTTTCTTGTCTTGCTCTATTGTATTCATTTAATTTCTCTGATATTTTTTGTGCTTCTAAAATATTATCTGTTAAAAATAATTGCAAAGCCTCTTGTTCATGTCCCATTCTTCCGCAAGCATTTATTCTTGGTGCAATACCAAATGAAACTGTTGTAGAATCAACCTTCTTATATCCAACATCTTTTAATAATGTTTTTAATCCAATATTTTGAGTCATCTCAACTAATTTTAGACCTAATTTTGCTATTACTCTATTTTCATCAATTAGTGGAACTATATCTGAAATTGTGCCAACACAAACTAAATCTAAATATTTTAAATATTCTTTTTCATCTAAACCATATTTTATCCCCAATGCTTGAATTACTTTAAAAACAACTCCAACTCCTGCTAATTGATTAAACGGATACTTATTATCCTTTCTTTTTGCATCAACAATAGCTAGTGCTTTTGGTAAAAATTCACCTTGTTCATGATGATCTGTAACTATTATTTCCAGACCCAAACTATTTGCATAATCTATTTCTTCAATTCCTGATATTCCACAATCAACTGTTATCATTAAATTATAACCGTTTTCAAATATTTTATTTATTGCATTTTTGTTTAGACCATAACCTTCTTCTAGTCTATTTGGAATATAACAATCAACATCAACACCTCTATCTTGAAGGAATTTTTTTAATACTGTAATACTTGTTATTCCATCTACATCATAATCTCCATATATAATTATTTTTTCTTTTTCTTCTATTGCTTTTGATATTCTATCTACTGCAATACTCATGTCTGGCATTAAATATGGATCGTGAAAATCGCTTCTAGTAGGGTTTAAAAAAACTTTTATTTTTTCTTCTTCTACTAATCCTTTATTTACTAATATTTTCGCTAAAAGCTTACTAACACTAAATCTTGATTCTATTTTTTCTGCTAATTCGTTATTTTCTTCGTAACATTTCCATTTCTTATTCATCCTTTATACTCCTATTATTTATTTTTTTCTATTGTATACCATTTTCATACTTTTGAAAAGGTTTATTAAAAAAAAGATTTTTTTCTTATATAATTTGGTTTTATTAGCTTATTAATAAATCATTTCGATTTAGTACTTATATTTATTCAAACTGTAGTTTACGCAATAAAATATCATATTTGACTTTATAACTACAATACTATATAATAATTTCATAAGTTGGAAGCTTTTTTATATATAGAAGGGGGGTAATTTTATGCTTTATTCGCCTTTCAACCCAAGTGAGTTTCGGTCTGGTATAATTATAACAGGCATAGCAACAGAAACACCATATGCGCTTCAAATAAGTAATTTCAAACTTGTGAAATCAATTTTTCTTAAATATGAAATAACAGAAGAAAAAATTGACATTCAAAATTCTTTGAATATTGCAAGAAAAAAATTAAAAGGAAAAGTCTTTTTGGATTCAAAAAATATTGTTAATCCTATAAAGACAATAATCAAAAAAGAATTGGAATTTTATTAATGAACGCAAAAATCCACACTATTCTTTAGTGTGGATTTTTTATACAAGAGAAGTTTGTATTTTATTTTAGAAATTAAAAATTTACTAGATTATTTAATATTTGATTTTAATCTTTCTTTTAAGGAATTTTCAGTATTTCTTAAACATTTTCTATATTATTTAGTATTTAAAATTATTTTATTATACATATGAATATAAATAATAAAAATCTAAATATAGGCTTCCATGCTAATATTGCAACTGTTAATTTAATCCCTACATCATTAATATAATCGTATTTAGATACAATTAAATCTATTTCTTCCTTTGATAATTTATCCGAATTATCGAGCAAATATTCTTTTGCTAAATATCTTGCTTTTATCATAGCATCCATTTCTAAATATGTACGTACACCCAAAAATATCAACCCAAAGATTAGAAGTATAACAGCTTTATAAAACCATATATTTTAAAATTATTATAATATATCTTTTATTGCCTCACCAATAATTTTATTCACATCTGCAACTAAAATATTAAATTTAACTTCCAAATCGAAATAATTTTTTATCTCTGGTATTTGAACTAATTCTGAATATAATTCTTGAAGACTAGCTATCTTTTCATTATCTTCTTGATTTCCTCTTAGAGCAAGAACCTGTACATCATATCTTCCTTTTTCAAATTCTTCTATCTTAGATTTAAAATCATTATTCTCCATAATTTTTTGTTTTGCTAATTTATATTCCATATATTCTTTTGACTCTCTTAATTCTAACGCTAATTTATTAGCTGTATCATATACATTCATTTTTATCTACCTTTCTAATAATATTTATATTCTATTTAAAATTTTCAAATATATAATTATATACTATGCATATGCATGTCTTTTTTTGAAACTTAACAATTTTGTGATTTCCTTTTCTGTATTTTTTGCTTTATGCGTTTTATGTGCATTTTCTTGTATTATCTGGTTTGCTTGTTTATCTGCGAAAGTCTGACATATAGCTTTTTCATATGAAAAAAAAGTATCTTGAGCAATCTTATTCCAGCTATAATTTTGCTTTATTGTAATTTGAGCATTCTTTGATATTTTGCTACTTATCTCTTTATTATACAAAATTTCTAAAACAGAATCAGCAATTGAATTATAATTTCCTGCATATGTTTTCATACCATTTTCTCTATGAGTTATTATTTCATCTAGCCCACCTATATCTGAAACAACTGTTGGTATTCCAGCTAGCATAGATTCTAATGCAACTATTCCAAAAGGTTCATATGTGCTTGGAAAGACTGATACATCAGCACATTTATAAATCTTCTTAACCTCTTTTGAATTTAGATACCCAGTAAAATACACCTTATTCAATAAACCTAAATTATCAACCTGTTTTTTTAATTCATCTATCATTCCCCCTTTTCCGCCAATTATTAATTTTGCATCATTATAATGATTCAAAATTTTAGGCATTGCTGAAATCAAATGTTGTACACCTTTTTCATAAACCAAGCGTCCTATATATAATATTATTTTTTCATCATCTCTTGCATATTTTCTTCTAAATTCCAGATCTTTATCAATTCCTTGGTATAAGTCTAGATTTATACCATTTGGAATAACATTAATTTTATCAAATGGAAGACCAAATAATCTTTGTAATTCATTTTTCATATATTTACTATTAACAATTACTTCATTTGATTCATATGTTAAAAGCCATTCTGTATCATTTATATATCTTTGTGTATCATCATGTATTCCGCTGTTTCTTCCTGATTCTGTTGCATGAATTGTTGATACTATTGGAATATCATATGAGTTTTTTAATGATTTTGCTGAATATGCAACAAGCCAATCATGAGCATGTATCACATCAAATTTTCCTTGATTTAATATTATTTGATTTGCTTTAGCTAAAATATTAAAGTTTAATTGCATAACCCAATCAGTAAAATTATTTGGATGTATCATATAGTTTTCTACTCTATAAACAATTACACCCTCGTCATTTTCAAACTCTGGAGCTTCTCCATCCTTATATGTTATTATAGTCACATCATGTCCATCTTTTATGAGCCTATGAGATAAATCGTATACAACTCTTGATATTCCTCCTACTATTCTTGGTGGATACTCCCATGTAAGCATTAAAATCTTCAATTACAGTTCCTCCTTTGTATATTTTCTCTTTTAATATTAGATATATTCTATAAAAGATTTTGACAAAAGTAAACATATTTATATATATTTTTTAATAATTTCCATTACTTTTCAATTACAGTTAATGTTATAAAATTGCAATTACTTTTTCACTTTATCATAATTTCCATTATTATATGTTTAATGCAATTTTTTGTTTTTTTATTATTAGATAATTTCTTATCCATATATGAAATTTAATTTTTTATATCAAAAAATTTTTTTATATTTTATTTATTTTCATTATGAAACTGATTTTTTGTTTTATCTATTGAAAATAAATTTTTTTTAATATAGTATGTAATAAGATGATTATCTTATTACATAGGAGGAAATATCATGAAAAATAATTTAAATACAGAAAATACAGAAAAATCAAAAACATCACCAAAAAAATTAATTAAATCTAAAAATAGTAAAATGAAAAAAGAAATTTCTAATAAACCTTTAAATAATAATACTATCATAAAAAAAGACAAAATTAACAATAAAAATAATAAAAAAAACGGTAGTCTTAATAAAAATAAAAAAAACGATAGTCTTAATAAAAATGATAAAAATGATAAAAATGATAAAAATAATAAAAATAAAAAAAATGTTAATCTTAATAAATCAAAAAATAATAAAACCAAAGATATTATACAAAAAAACACTATGCAATTCTATTCTGAACATTATGATTTACCAAACACATATGAAAAAACATATTTAGTTTTAGTTGCTCAAAATCCAAATACATTATTTGCATTTTGGGAAATTTCTGAATTAGATAAGCAAAAACTAAAAGAAAAATATGGTTCTAATCTTTTCCAAAATACAAAACCTATTTTAACTGTTATTAATAAAACACTTTCTACAAATTTTGAAATTGAAATTAATGAATTCGCAACAAATTGGTATATAGATATTGACCATTCTAATTGTGAATATGAAGTACAACTGGGACTTAAACCCTACAATAATTTAGAGAACGAATTTATATTAATAACTAATTCGAATTCAATATTATGTCCTAATGATAATATACTTTTTGAAGAATTACCTAAAAATTATGAATTTTTTAATATAGAATCCAAAATTAAAACAAGTAAGAAAATAGAAGCTAATAATTTTAAAAAATTATATAATATTTATGATTTTTATTTAAAAGACTATGTAAATGAATTTACTAATAATCCATCCTCAAAAATGAATAATACTAATTTTAATTAGTTTGTTAAATTGAATTTGCCAAATAAAAATTGATTGAAATTGCCAAATAAGAATTGATCGAAATTGCCAAATAAAAATTGATTGAAATTACCAAATATACAAATTGATTGGAATTGCCAAATATACAAATTAATTTAAATAACCAAATATAAAAAGGAACTGAGATTTCCAAATATACAAATTAATTAAAAATATTCAAAAAAGAAAGACTAAGGAGCAATTTATATATGAATTCTATAAAAAAAAATAAGGGATATGTAAGTCTTGTTCTACATGCTCACTTACCTTTTATACATCATCCTGAAAATTCTGATTATCTTGAAGAACAGTGGCTTTTTGAAGCTATTTCAGAAACCTATATTCCACTTTTAAGAACATTTGATAAATTAGTGTCAGAGAAAATTAATTTTAAAATCACCATGTCACTTACCCCACCTTTACTAAATATGCTAGATAACAAATTATTAAAAAATAGATACATCGAATATTTAAATAAACATATTGAGTTATCTAAAAAAGAAGTGAAAAAAAATATTAATAACGAAAAACTTTATGAACTATCTAATTACTATTTTAAAAAATATTCAGATGATTTGATATTCTTTAGAGATAATTTAGATTGTGATTTGATTTCTAATTTTAAATTTTTTCAAAAAATAGGTGTATTAGAAATTATTACATGTGGTGCAACACATGGATTTCTTCCACTTTTATTTTCAAATCCAAATACCGTAAAGGCACAAATTGGGATTGCAGTTGATTGTTACAAAAAATTTTTTGATACAAACCCTAAAGGAATTTGGCTTCCTGAATGTGGTTATATCCCAGAACTAGATAATTACTTAAGAGAATTCAAAATCGATTATATTATTACTGAATCACATGGAATTTTATATGCTAACCCAGCTCCAATATATGGAACATTTGCACCAATAGTATCTCCAAATGGATTAGTAGCTTTTGGACGTGATATTGAATCCTCTAAACAGGTCTGGAGCTCTATTAACGGTTATCCTGGAGATTATAATTATCGAGATTTCTATAAAGATCTAGGTTATGATGCTGATTATGAATATATAAAACCTTATATTGCTTCAAATGGAGCTAGAGTTCATACAGGAATTAAATATTACAAGATCACTGGAAACACAAAGGAAAAAGATTTGTATAATATTAAAGCTGCTCATGATGTTGTGTTTAGACAAGCAACTCATTTTAAAAATAGTAGAGAAGAACAAATAGAAAAATTATCTAATTATATGGAAAACCCCCCAATTATTTTATGTCCTTATGATGCCGAATTATATGGACATTGGTGGTATGAAGGACCTGAATGGATTTATGAGTTATTTAAAAAAATTGATTTAGAGTCATCAAATTTTAGTTTAACAACACCAAGTGAATATTTGTGTAATTATCCTAATTTACAAATATCTACACCGTCTAGTTCAAGCTGGGGAGCTAATGGTTTTAGTGAAGTTTGGGTTAACCCGCTGAATGATTATGCTCACAGACATTTGTATAATATTGGAGCAAAAATGATTGAATTGGTAAATAGATTTCCTAAAACAGCTCATACTTCTCTTTTAATACAGCGTGCTATTACTCAATGCGGACGCGAATTACTTCTTTTACAAAGTAGTGATTGGTTATTCATACTTACAAATAAAACTATGGTAGAATATGCAAATAAGCGTATTAAAGAACATACTGGAAGATTTTTAAATTTATATAATCAAATTTTTAATAACAATATAGATATACAGTTTTTAGAGTATATAGAAAATATTGATTGTATTTTCCCTGAATTAAATTATATGCACTGGAAATAAATCAAAACTTTTTATAGACTTAGATTTATTCCTCTTGCTACAATATTAACTACTGTTGTTTTAATATTATTATTTTCAATAATTTCAGTAAACTCAACACCTGGAACATTTTTTTCTATTCCGTTAGCTTGTTTAAATAGATCATTTCTCTCATCTGCAATATCATTTCTAAAATTTAACATATAAATAAAACCTCACTTTCAAATTTATTTTTTGATAAATGAGGTTTTTTATTCATTAATTTTATTTACTACAATATCTACAAAGAATTGATTCTAGTCCAATTTCTAAGTCTATTAATCCTATTTTATAATTAGAATCCAATAATATTAACTCATCCAATATTTTTCTTAATTCATTTTCATCGAAAAATTTCGCCTGATTAACAAATTTATTTTTTAAAAACATTTGATTAGGTTTTAGGTTTAATGTTTCATCCAGATTTTTTTTGTATTTTTGAGATAATTTAACTATATATATTTTTTTAAAATGATTGTACAATGAAAATAAAATTTTTTGGGCTGACTCTTTTGCATATATCAAATTTTTAAATACTTCTAAAGACTTTTTAACATTTTTTTTACCAAGGTTATCAGTTAAGTCAAATATAATACTTTCAAGATTTTTTATTGATAAAATATCTATATCTTCTTTTTTAATTATACCATTTTCTCCAGTATACTCTATTAATTTCCTTATTTCATTTACTAAATCTTGCATATTTGTACCACAACATTCTATAAAATATCGGGCTGTTAAATCATCTATTGTAACTTTGTAAGCTGAACAAATACCCTTTATTCTTTTAATAAGCTGCGGCATTTTTTCTTGTTCGAAATAAAATATTTCTCCTTTTTTATCGATTGTTTTATATAATTCATTTTTTTCGATTTCATACTCAATAAAAATCAAAATATTATTTTCTTTAATTTTTAGCTCATTTTCATATATGTAATTAGATATTTTTTTAATTAATTCTTCTAAAAATAAATTTTTCTTTTTTCCTTCTTTTTTAAACAATCCAGAATTTCTTACTATAATTAACTTTTTTTCAAATCCAAAAGATGGTGTTTCAAGTTCAGAAATTAAAGTATTTAAATTATTTTCATCAATCATAATATAATTGATTCCTTGAACAATTTCACCAAATATCTTTTTAATTTTTTTAATTGTATTTTCTAAAAGATATGTTTCTGTTCCATGCAATAAATAAATATTATTTAATTTTTCTTCTTTAATATCTTTTTCTAATTTATCTATTGCCATACATATCCCCCTTAATAAGCATATTATTACTTTTATTATTAATCAATTATTTTAAAGCTTTTTTCTAGTTATTCAAAAGAATCAGTAATTGTTTCTTTATTATTAATTGTTTCTTCTGTTATTAACTGTTTCTTATATTATTGATTGTTTCTTTTATTATTAATTGTTTATTCTGTTATTAACTCTTTATTATATTATTAATTGTTTATTTTTAAAAAATTAATCTTTGCTAAATAATATTCTAATATTATTAATTGTTTCTTATAGTATTAATTGTTTATTTTTAAAAAATTAATCTTTGCTAAATAATATTCTAAATACTTCCGCAACACTCCAGCATTGAGCAAATGCACCTTTAGATTCAAATGGTTTTTTTGAATCATAAATTTCTGAAATATTACCTACTGATTTACCTTTTTCAAGCTCATATACAAAATTATTATAAATTCGACTTTTTAATTTATTATACGAATCTATTAGTATTTTCTTATTTTTTTCATCTTTTTCAAATGAAATAATTTTTTTATAAACATCAACATAAATTCCTAAAAGCCATGGCCATGTAATACCCTGATGATAACTCATATCTCTTTTTGTTTCATCACCTTCATACACTTCAACATACTTATCTTCACCTTTAGCTAGGGTTTTTAATCCATAATCATTTAATAATTTTTTTGTAACTACATTAAAAATTTCCTTAGCTTTTGAATCTGACATTTCTATAACTGGATATGATAAGCCTAAAGCAAATAATTGATTTGGTCGTATTTTATCATCACCTATAACATCAAATAAACATTGTTTTTCTGGATTATAAAACTGTTCTTCAAAACTTTTTTTACATTTTTTTGCTATATTAGAACATTTTTTTGCAAACTCAGGATTATCAAATTCTATGCAAAGTTCCTCAGCTATTTTTAAAGCATTGTACCACATTGCATTTATTTCTACAGCTTTTCCATTTCTAGGTGTAACAGCTTTTTGACCTATTTTAGCATCCATCCATGTATTTTGAGTCTGTTTTGTTCCTGAACTAACTAAATTATCTTTATCAACAATTATATTGTTATTATCTATATCTATTCCTTTTTTATATGATACTATTATTTTTAACAAAGTAGGATAAATTTTAGATTTTATAAATTTATAATCCTGAGTGTAATTCAAGAATTTTTTTACTTGTTCAAATAATAATAATGAACTATCCACGCTATTATATAGAGGTCTACTATCAAAACCAGAATATCCATTTGGAATTAATCCACCTTCTTCTCCCTTAACTAAAGTTAATAATATTTCTTTGGCTATTTGATATCTTCCTGAAATCAAGGCAATTCCTTCTAACGATATTAAACTATCTCTTCCCCAATCTAAAAACCATGGATAACCTGCAATCAATGTATGTAACCTGAATGAGGGCCTATAAACAATAAAATTATCTGAAGCAATTACATATTTTTTTACTAATTCTTGATTTATATTTTCCTTAATAATTTTTTCATTACTACTAATACTTTCACTATTTAACTTTTGATTATTGATACTTTCATTCTTTAAAACTTCTGATACTTCTTTTATCTGAGTATCAATTCTATGTATTTCATTTTTTATTATTTCTTGACCATTAATATTTTCTACGTCAGGAGACAATGAACATGCAAATGTAATTATCTTCTCTTTTCCTGATTTTATTAATACCTCATATCTACCAGGTACTGCATGATTTTCTTCAGGATAAAAACCTCTATTAGCTTCTTCTTTATAGAACATATTATTAAATCTATCATTTTCATGTTCTACATATCTTCCATCAGATAAATTAATATACACAGGAGTTTTGTTTTCTCCATCAACAATAATCTTAACTTTTCTACCGTCTATATCTTGTTCTAGTTGAAATTTATGTGAACTATTTATTGTATGAAAATCTCTAAAATTGATTAGTGGTGCAACTGTGAATTTTGCATCTTTTTCTGATAAAATTCTGTAAAGAACAACGACTGTATTTTTCCCATGTTCCATACATATTGATTTTTCAATTTTAATACCTTTTAATTGATATCTAAAAACAGGTATATAATCCTTTTCAAATTTAACTAAATATTTATATCCCTCTGATACATAGTCATTACACATATTTGATGATAAATCATATTTTTTTCTATCAACTTCTATACTTTCATCAACTTTTGATAATATAAGAAATCTTTTAGCTGGTGGATTTAATGGTGCTACTAACAAACCATGGTATTTTCTAGTATTTATACCTATAATTGTACCACTCGAATATCCACCTATTCCATTAGTTATAATCCACTCTTTATTTATTCCTTTTTTTAAATTCAATTCATTTTTTTTATAAATCATTTTTTTGTTCATTCCTCTTTTATGTTTTTATTGTTCATTCCTCTTTTATACTTTGTTGTTCATTTCTATTTTATATTTTATTGTTAATTCCTATTTTATATTTTGTTGTTAATTTCTATTTTATTTTTTTATTGTTAATTTCTATTTTACTTGTTTTATTGTTTAATAACCTTAAAAAACCTTCTCTATTATTTTAAAATAAAATTAAAATAATAGAATAATACCTTAAAATCAAAATCAACTAATCGATTTTGTTTATATTTTTTCTATCTGTTGATAATAACTGACTTCCCCTTTTTACAACTGGAGAACTAGGTTTTCTAGAAGGTTTTAATTCTGTGTCATTTAAATCATTTTTTAATATTGAATTCCTAACTGTACCTTTATTTTCTAGTATTGCACTTTTGGTTCTTTGCTTAATTATGTTTTTTTCAAAGTTATTATATTTATTTTTATCTTCTCTAGAATTTACAGATTTATTTGTTTTATCAGAATTACTTATATTTGAACCATTTATTTTACTTTTTTGTTTTGTTCCAAAAATATTATTATTTGTTTTTTTTGTAGATGCTTTGTTAGCATCTTTATTTTTGCTTCCAAATATATGATGTTCTTTATGTTTTTTTGTTTTTTCATCTGATTGTTTTATTGAATCCATTCTTTCTTCATATTTATTTAAAAACTTACTTTTTTTCTTATTTTTTGAATTTGTATTCCTTTTCTTCTTTTCCTTTTTCACATTAGTTTTATCAATCTTTTTATTTATTGATTTTAATCTGTTATGTAATATTAAATATTGTGGATCATTTTGTTTATCCTGAAATTTAAGATCCTCACAAATTAATTCTATTATTGAAGAGGCAATTGCATCAGAATTATGTCTTATAAACTCACCATCTGATGTTGCAAGATCCCTTTTAATTAAATTTATTCCAAGCTCCTTAGATTTAGAAACATCTTGTTCAACTAAATCTGCTCCTTCTTTATTATATCTTCTAATATATTCTGGAACAATATCTCCAGTATCATAAATACAATAATCTAAAATTCCAATATTTCCAGTATGATCATTAATTGCTTTTAAATGATCTGATAATTTAAAATCATCTGTTTGACCTGGATCAGTCATTATATTACTAATATATACCTTAAATCCTTTAGATTCTTTTATAGCTCTTGTAACGCCTTTAACTAAAAGGTTTGGAATTATATTTGTATATAATTTACCTGGTCCAATAATTATTGCATCTGCTTCTTGAATTGATTCAATTACTCCAGGAGCTGGACGGCAATTTGTAGGCGATATGAAAATTCTATTTATTTTACTTTTCTTTTTACCAACTATATCTGCAATTTTATCTCTACTTTCTATAATTGTTCCATCCTCTAACTCTGCACATATTTGTATTGGCTCCATTGTCACTGGTAAAACCTTTCCAGTTATATTTAATATTTCTCTGGTAGCCTCAACACCTTTTGGAAAATCGTTATAATATTTTTGCATAGCTAGCAAATATATATCTCCTAATGATAATGATGCTAATTTTCCATCTGTGAATTCATAATTTAATATATCCTCCATTAATTCATCATTGCTAGACAATGCCACTAAACTTTCTTTTATATCATCTAATGGTAAGGTTTGTAGTAGTTTTCTTGAATCTGTAGACTTTTCTCCATAATCTGATACAGTTACTATTGCTGTAATATTATCTGTATATTTTTTTAGCCCCTTTAGAACTGTATTTAATCCTGAACCACCACCAATAACAACAATTTTAGGACCTTGATTATAAACTTTTTTATTAAATATTAATGATTTAACATGATCATCTTCTCTTTGATCACTATCTTTTACAAGTAACTCTAAAGTTCTTTTTTGTATAAAAACTATTCCTACAACAATTGCTAAAAATCCAAATACAAAACTTGCTATAACTTTTAAAACACCTATTATGCTTAATGCTGGCATAGTAATTATTTCAGCAACAGCGTAACAAGTTGATGCTACTCCTATTAAAATAAGTAACATCCATCTTTTTAATTTTGCCCCTTTTCTAAACCACTTTAAAAATCCATTCATTTTATTTTTACTGCTCATATTTACCCTTTCTTAATTTGCCATTTATATTTTTATTAATCTTTGATTTTAATTACTAATCTTAAAAAGTATAGTTTATTCACCTACAATTTCAACTTCTAGATAAATATCTTTTCCGAATTTTTCTCTAACTGTTTTTTTAACATATTCAGTTAAATCAATAACATCCTGAGCTGTTGCATTTCCTGCATTGATTATAAAACCAGCATGTTTTTCAGAAACTTGTGCTCCACCAATTTTGTACCCCTTTAATCCACTTTCATCTATCAATTTTGATGTAATAAAGTCTTCACCTCTTTTAAAAGTGCTTCCAGCACTTGGATAGGCTGGATGTTTTAATTTTCTATCTTTTAATAATTCATCCATTTTTTCTTTAATTATCGTTTTACTATCTTGTTTTTTTAATATTAATTTTGATTCTAAAATTATAAATCTTTCATTTTTAAAAATACTATCTCTATATCCAAATTTATTTTGTTCATTATTTATACAATGAATAACTCCATTTTTATCAATGTATTTAGTCTCTATTACAATATCTTTAAATTCTGTGCCATAGGCTCCTGCATTCATATAAATTGCCCCACCAATTGTTCCAGGAATTCCACATGCAAATTCAAAACCTGAAATTGATTTATCCAAAAGTTTTTGAGCTAAAATAGCTAATTTAACTCCTGCACCAACCGTTACAATAACGTTTTTATTGTCTATATTAGAATTTTTTTTAATTGAAACATTATCTTTACTATTTATATTATTAACCTTATTTAAATTATTATCATCCTTTTCAATATTACTATTTTTTATTTCATTTATTTTTTTTTCGAATTCAACTGTATTTTTATCTATCTCAATATTATTAATGTCAACTTTTAAGGTAATTCCTCTTATCCCATTATCTTTTACTAATAGGTTACTTCCATTTCCTATTATTGTTAATAGGATATTATTTTCTTTTGCAAATTTTACTACTTTTTCTACTTCATTAATAGTTTTTGCTTTTATAAAAAAATCAGCAACACCTCCAATTTTAAAAGAAGTATGGTTTTTCATTTGTTCATCAACAAAAATATTTGATGATTTTATTAATTTTTGTAATTCTTCATATATATTATTTTTGTCCAATTTTACCTCCCTAATAGGTTTTACCTAATGATGTAATTCTATCATTTTTTAATTAAAATTACAACATTAATAGATATTTTTTATAATCGTTTATTACCATTTGGCATTAACTTTTACAATTTACACTGATTTTATTATTGCTTAATAATACATATCTCAAGCAAAACAAGCATAAAAAACGGACGAATAAATCGTCCGCTAGTTGGCTCCTCTTGTTGGACTCGAACCAACGACCTATCGGTTAACAGCCGAGCGCTCTACCAACTGAGCTAAAGAGGAATAAATAAAAATCTGGCAACAACCTATTTTCTCAGCAGGGTAACCCGCAAATATCGTAGGC
>DAOOQE010000020.1:0-22618 GCA_035388585.1 Clostridia bacterium | reverse complement strand
CTATTATCAACTATATTTTTGTATTGATGGGCATTTACTTTTTAATTCAACCTATTTAAAGGGTTTTACAAATGGTAAAATTAAATTGTCTAAAAGGGTTGACAGATTGTAGTTATAAGTAGTATAATAAGATTTGTTAATACATCGCGGGGTGGAGCAGTTGGCAGCTCGTCGGGCTCATAACCCGAAGGTCGTAGGTTCGAGTCCTACCCCCGCAACCAGATTTATCAAGGAATTTAAAGTTCCTTGATTTTTTTTGCTTTGAAAAAAACGGCATAAATATTTTAAAAAGACTGAAGAAATGAAAGATGTGTGATATAATAGGGAAAATTTAGATAGGAGGCAGACATGAATTCAATCAGAAATGTAACTAAATTGTTAATTTATACTACGTTATTATTTTTCATATCTTTTATAATTTCATTATATTTAAATATATTGAGTACAACTAATGAAGCAATTATGATGAATTTGATGACTGGATTTGCTACTTCAGCATGGATTTCTTTTGTCGAATATAACATTAAATTACAAGAAAACATTACTTATTTTATAAGTGACCTAATATGGTATTATAGAGTTTTATATAGACTAAAAAAGGGACTAAATTCTTCCATTTCAGTAAACGAAAAAATAGAAGTAATAGCAGAAGAATTGATATATATAAGTAATCATGTTAGGGAGAAAAAACAATTAATTGAAGTTGAATTATTACTTAATACTAAAAAAAATAAATATTTTATTGAAATGATTGAAAATACATATGAACTTACTTTTGGAATTTATATAATTAATATTGAATTACTATTTAAATCAAACAAGAAAAAAACTTTAAAGATTAAAAAGGAATATATAAATTATATTAAAGAAATGATAGAAGTACAATTTAAACAAATTGAAGATAATATAAAAGGACTAAATAAATTCAAATTATATACTAATTGGAAAATGCTAAAGGAGAAGTATTTTATAATAGAAGAAGGAGGATTAAAAAAAGAAAAGAATGAGTTTTATTAGAAAGGTAATTAAGAATGAAGATATAAGATAAGAATTTAAAAGTATCATCATGTTAGCAAGGATGAAATCTAATTGTTGGATGGCAGTTGAATCAAAAATAGAAGATAGAGTTTTTTGCAGAGAAAAATAGTTATTTTAACATATACTTTAGATTTGTATTTTAAGAGCATATAATACATAATGGTAATAATATTAGAACACTTCCATGATAAGAAAATCGCAATGGACATAAATTGTATTTTCTATTTTAAAAAATGCCTGAATATATTATAAAAAAAATAATAGACGAATTGAAATTCGAAAAAAAATAGTAAAAGATTTCTATACTGTAAATATTATAAATGTTTATAATTCTTTCAAAGAAACTTTTGAATTAGTTTCGAAAATTTTATAAATTTAAGATATATTTAAGAAAAATATTTTAATCGGTGAACTATTTTAGAAATAGATAATGTAGCTTATAAATTATCCAAATATTTAGATGAATTAGTTAATAGAAAAATATAGGTGAATGAAAGAATAGAGGATTAAAATATTTTCAAAATAGACAGTAAAAGGTTATTTAATTGATATATGTTTAAATTCACAGGATAAATATATAAATATGATAGAGTATTATTTGAAATAATGATAATCAGATTATTTGTTAAGAAGAAAAAATTAAAATCACAAAATAATTGTTATTAAAGTATACCCTTTAAGTGATTAATTTCGAAACGGAGTGTAATATTTGAACACAAAAGAGAATAAAAGTGATAGACCCAGAAAATATTTAGTGATTTAAGCAAAATCTCATTGTAAAACGATTTTCTGAGGCGTCCAAGTAAAACAGATAGTTGAAATTAATATCTAAAATATAGGTTTAAAAATATATCAATATATGTGGAAATATGTTGTAATATGTGATATAAAATATAGTAGAAAATGTAGGCTAAACAATAGGAGAAAAAATGAAAGAAATAAGACCGTTTGTAAAATGGGCCGGAGGAAAAGGAAGTTTGATTCCACAAATAAAAAAATTTTACCCATTTGAAATAGAGAGAGATAAAATAACTAAATATGTAGAACCATTTATTGGTGGAGGAGCAGTTTTAATAAATATTTTACAAAAATATGATGTTAAAGAAGCATATGCTTTTGATATAAATATGGATCTAATAAATTGTTATAATGTTATTAAAAATAATGTTGAAGAGATAATACATGAATTATATAAAAAAGAAAAAGAATTTCTTGTATTGGAATCTGATGAAAGACAAAAGTATTTTTATAATATTAGAAAAGAATATAATTCATATAAAATAAGCGAAAATGAACAAAGTATAAAAAGAGCAAGTGAATTTATATTTTTGAATAGAACATGTTTTAATGGACTGTATAGAGTAAATAAAAGTGGTGATTATAATGTGCCATGTGGTAAATATAAAAATCCTAAAATCTGCGATTCTGAAAATTTGAGAAACTTATCTTATTTAATAAGAAGTGTGGTTTTTAAATATGGAGACTACAAAAAAAGTGAAAAATATATAGATAATAATACTTTTGTTTATTTTGATCCACCTTATAGACCATTATCAGTTTCATCAGGATTTACATCGTATACAAAAGAAGATTTTAATGATGAAAATCAAAAAGAATTAGCAATATATTTTAGAGAATTAAGTTTGAAAAACGCTAAACTAATGTTGTCAAATTCAAATCCTAAAAACACTAATGAAGAAGATACTTTTTTTGAAGAAATATATAAAGGATTTAATATAAATGAAGTATCAGCAAAAAGAATGATAAATGCAAATGCTAAAGGTAGAGGAGCAATATCAGAATTGCTTATTACTAACTACGAGGAGATGAATGAATGTATCCAGGAAAATTCTACTTTGAAGAAGATAGTTTTAAACTAATCGATAATGATACTTTTGATTCACTAAAGGAAATGAGAGAAAAATCATTTGATATGATTTTTGCAGATCCTCCATATTTTTTATCCAATGATGGAATAACTTGTAGCAGTGGAAAAATGGTTAGTGTAAATAAAGGAAAATGGGATAAGACATCAACAGTAAAAGAAAAACATGAATATAATAGAAATTGGATAAAGGAATGTTATAGAGTTTTAAAAGATGAAGGAACAATATGGATAAGTGGAACTCTTCACAATGTATATTCAATTGGTATGGCATTAGAAGAAGAAGGATTTAAAATAATCAATAATATTACTTGGCAGAAAACAAATCCATCTCCTAATTTAGCATGTAAAACTTTTACACATTCAACAGAAACAATATTATGGGCAAGAAAAGATTTACCAAAAGTAAAGTATAAGTTTAACTATAATTTAATGAAAGAGTTAAATAATAATAAACAAATGAAGGATGTATGGACTACTTCGTTAACTAAACCATCTGAAAAGAAACACGGGAAGCATCCTACACAGAAACCATTAGAAGTATTAGAAAGAATAATATTAGCATCAACAAATGAAAATGATTTAATATTGGATCCATTCAGTGGGAGCAGTACAACAGGAGTTGCTGCTAGTAAACTAAATAGAAATTTTGTTGGAATTGATAAATCAAAAGAATATTTGGATTTATCAATAAGAAGATATAAAGAAATAATGGAGGAATAAATATGAAAAGAAATTTTGCAGAATGGCTGTTAACTTTTACAGATAGTATAGCTAACTATAAATATTACATAGATTTTGAAACTATATATAAAAATGCAGAAATATATAAAATAGAATTAAATATTTTAAATTCACTAATTAGTAGTCAAAATATAGAAAATGATTTTGAAGAATTAGTAAAGAAATATCCAGAAGTATTAAAATGTATTCCTACTCTTTTAGCAGTAAGACAATCAGAAATTATTGTGCTAGATGAAGAAGGAAATAAATTTGAATATAATTTTAAAAAAATGAATTATGATGTTGAACAATATAAAGTATTTATGAAAGAAACAGGACTTTTTGATTTGCTACATAATCATATGGTAAATAATTTGTATGATTATGTTTTAGGAGTTGAATGTGGATTAAATTCGAATGCAAGAAAGAATCGTGGTGGACATTTAATGGAAGATGTTGTAGAAAAATTTATTCAAAAAGCTGGATTTAAGAAGAATGAAACATATTTTAAAGAAATGTATTTACAAGATATAGAAGAAAAATGGAAATTAGACATGTCTTTTATAAGCAATAAAAATCAATCAACTAAGAGATTTGATTTTGTAGTTAAAACGGATAATTGCATTTATGGAATTGAAACTAATTTCTATGCTACAGGTGGCTCAAAATTAAATGAAACAGCAAGAAGCTATAAAATGTTATCAGAAGAATCAGATAAAGTTGTAGGCTTTGAATTTGTGTGGTTTACAGATGGAATGGGATGGATTTCTGCAAGAAATAATTTAAAAGAAACATTTGATAGAATGGATAATATTTATAATATTGCTGATATGAAAAATGGAGTAATGAAAAAGGTTTTTAATTAAATAGTCACTAAAGAAAGCAAAATAATTAACGATTAAAAAATAATTGTTTAGATATTTTGCTTTTTTTGTATTTAATGAAAAAAAAGAAGGAGATAAATGTGACAATAGATGAAATTAATTATAAAAACAGAATGCATATGATTTCAGAAACAAGAACAGATTTTGATTTAAAATGGGAAGATGAAGAAATAATGAATGTACTTTTGAAGCGATTTGATGATATTCATCCATATTCTAATAATCCAAAAGAATTTTTAGATAATAGGGATTATTTAAAGAATATTAATGATAATATCAGAAAGATGAATAGAAGGGAGATTAAAGAAAAGACATTTATAGAAAATATAGACAAAGAGTTTAAATTTATTCTTGAGAAATTTGAAATTCTAAAATATCATAATAAATATGATATTGAATATTACAAAAAAAATCTATCGATGGCGAATAGACTTTTAATGGATGGGGAAGGTGGAATAGGAAAGAGTTACTTTTTATTTAAATTAGAGGAGGAACTGGAAAGATTATCAATACAACATTTATGTATTTATTGTAAATATACAAAAAGTATTGAGAAGGAAATAGAAGAAAGAATTAAAAATATAGATAACGAATTTTATTTGATTATAGATGCATTTAATGAGTTAGAACAAAATGAACAGAAAGTTATGCTGGAATTTATAAGAAAAATGGCAACGAAAGGTAATATAAACATTATTGTTAGTTATAGAACCAAGAATCTTGATTTGGATATAGAAGAAAGTTTAAAAAATATACTAAAAAATATATATACTTTTAAAGGAGTGGAATATGAATCAAGTTTAACAAAAATAATCGAAACATATGGTGTAGAAGTGACAAAGTTTATTGATGTTATTGAAACTAATAATCCTTTATATTTAAAAATGTTATACAAGATATTAGAAAATCCTAAAATAAAAAAAGAAGAAATTGGTGATTTAGTACAAGTAACTTTTATATTAGAACAATATATAAAAACAATATGTGGTAGAAAATATTGGGATAATAAAAAAAAATTAGGTACATATATGTTTGAAAATAATAAAACATCAGTAGAGGAACAAGAAATTAAAAACATATTGAAGAATGAAGCAATAGATTATATAGGAACGATGAAAAGTAACAGTTTGATAGATTTTTACATTTATGATAGTAAAAAAAGATATGTTTTTAATATACAAAAGCTTTCTGATTTTATTATTGCTAGAACTTTGCACGACAAAATTAATGGATTAAGTGATGATAAAATAATCGATATGATTAATGAAAAATTATCTAAAATGTATTCTTTATATGAGCCGTTTATTATATTAATATTTGACCGTTTTAAAAACCAAAATATTAAAAGAGCATTAAATATTATATTCAATTCAAAATTGAAAGAATATTTTGAATTATCAATACTTAAGAAAATTGTCTTTTCAAAAGAGCAAATAGATTTTATACAAAATGAATTTACAATAAGAAATGTGCAAAGCGTTTTTTTGGATTTAGGAGGATATCATAGCAGACCTTTTAATTGTAGTAATTATTTAACAAATAAATTAATAGAAAATAAAAATTATATGGGAGGCATAACTGTTAATTATTCTGATTCAATATATATAATGAAACTAAAAAATATGTTATATAGTATTATTTTTATTGAGGAAAAAAATGATTATATTGAAGAGGCATTTTGGTATTCTTTTTGGTTAACATCATCCTCAAATGACAGAATTAGAAAATTAGCTTTAAAAGTTTTGTTTGATATTGTAGATAAATTTAATGATTATGCAGATATATTACGCGAATACTATTATAAAGTCGATGAATACTATATCAGGAAAGGTATAATAAGAGTACTAACAGCTACTAATATTAAAGATGATAATTTGATTAATTTTCTAGAAGATGTTTTAAATGATTATTCACAAATAGATGCTGAAATAATTTATAGAATATCTGATTTTTTAGAAAGAAATATAGAATACATTGAATTAAATAAATATGATATTTACAATGAAATTACGGAAAATGACCATGTAGATAAGGATATTGATTTAAATTATATAATTTTTATAGCTGATATTTATGAAAAATATTTATTGAAATTTGAAAGATATAATAAAGAAAATGAATTATCAATATATAATAATTTTATTTTAAATGACAAAGATGAAATTATAGAATGGAATAAAGAATTAAATAATAAATTTGGATGTGTAAAAGATGATGGGTATTGTAAATATGGCAATGGTGAAAGGTTCAAAAAACATTTAAAACCATTGCAGATAATAGAAATAGATAACCGAAAAATATTTATAGCATTTCAGAAAGTATTTATAGATATTTGTGATAAGTATAATTATAGATATTCAAAAGAAAATGATAAATTTGATACTCATCTTAATGTGTTCGGTAATTCGATTTTAAAGAAAATTTTATTAATATCACAGGACATATTATTAGGTTCACTAATGTGTAATTATTTTACAAATGAAATTAGTGTGTATAATGACAACAAAACATTTGGATATAAAGTTTATGAACCTATTAATTTAAATGAAGAAGAATATAGGATATGTTCTCCAGTTAGTATATATTGTGAAAAAATAGATAGATTAAATAATGAAGTTATTAAAAGATTAGATTTATATGGTAAAAGAGATGATGAATGGTATAATAAAAAGGAACTTTCTATTGAAAATATAAAAAAGTTAATGACACCAATATTATGTGAAAAAGAACAATGGACATTAATATGTGCAGATATTCATAGATATGTGTCAGATAAAGATAATAAACATATATATACAGAAACATATGATTATAATGTTGGTATAGACTCAATAAGAAGTATAGCAGCGGATATAGAACCAAAAGAATTAACAATAGGGAATAAAGATTATATAGGAAACATAGAAAAATATAAAGAAAAAAATTATGAAAGGTCAATGAGAATAAGAGATATAGAATATAATTCTCTGGATTTTAAAGAAACATATTTAAAATTGCCGCCGAACATAATAGTGTCAGAACTAAATTTACACTATAACAGGAAATATTCAACATGGGATAATGCTGATGGAGAGGCTATAGCTTATTGTGATAATAATAGCAAATCTTATTATAATAATCCTATAACAGGAGTGATCTACATAAAAACTAAATATTTAGAGGAAGTTATGAAAGAACATCAAATAAAATATTGGGCATATACAGAAAAAAGCTATTTAGATAAAGGCTGGAATGAAGAAGCATCTATGCATATTGAAATTGATGAAAATGGTAATATTATACAAAACATAAAAAATAATAACTTATCTTCGATAAACATTGAATATAAAGAAAATTGTAAAAATTGTAAATATGAAATTTATCAAGAAATGAATAAAAAAGTAGACTATTCAAAATTCATAAAGTTCGTTTGGGATGAAGATGAGTATTAGAGTAAATGCTTATTTGATAGCGGAAAAATAATATAAGACCAGGAAAAATTCCTGGTCACTTTTATGCTCTTATAAATTTATCCAAAGCTTCCATCATACCACATTTAGGACAGATTTCAGTTTTATTATCTTTCCTAGAAATAGCAGGATAGTAATTAAACTCTTTGTTACAGCTAGGACAAACTTGATAGATTTGTTCACCATTATAAGTAGTTTTAATAATATACATACATAATTCACCACCTTATTTATTTAAACAGCCTATTATCAATTCTAAGCCGTCACAGAAACCATTTCTATAATACTTTTCATTCCAATAACCAACATAATCCATAAAATTATCATCAAGTTTATTTAATTGTTTTTGAATATATTCATAATTACTTCCAGAAACATTATTTAAAATATTTTCACAAATTTCATCAAAAAGTATCACATGTTTTTTATCTTCAGAATTAGTAAAAGCAAGTTCAGTTCCTTCACGATAATCAAGCCAATATCTAAAAATGTCATCACGAACTTCTCTAAAGCTCATATAATTCACCTCCTTAAAAATTGCTGTTATTAATCACTTAAATAAAGCCAAAAGTCAAGTATTTATGGAATTTTAATAGATATTAATAGATGAATATAGTATAATACCGAAGAGGAGTGATAGTTATGATTTATATAACAGGAGATACACATTCAAATTTTGAAAGATTTACAACAGAAAAGTTTCCAATACAAAAAGAAATGACAAAGAATGACTATGTTATTATATGCGGAGATTTTGGTGGGGTATGGACATTTGAAGAAGAAAGTAGTAGAGAAAAAGAGGGGCATATTTTAGAATTAGAGATTTTTCATGGTAGGATCTAGAAATGCCAACAAAAGAAGAAATGGAAAATGGAATTAGAAATTTAGAAAAAGTTAATTTTAAAGTTGATTATATATTTTCACATTGTTGTCCAACCAATATACAAGCTATAATTGGAAAATATAGAAAAGATGAATTGATGGATTATTTACAGGAAATATATGAAAAGACGGAATTTAAGAAATGGTTCTTAGGACATTACCATGAGAATAAACAAGTGAATCCTGAGTTCACGGTTATTTATGAAGATATAATTCCGTTAGAATTTGAAAGTATATTTAAATGAAATATGCCCATGTGGCAGTGGTAAAGGAAGTGAATATTGTTATGAAACATGATATAGAAAAGAAATATTTTGAACTATTTGCATTTAAATTATTAAAAGAGTATATACAAATAGATATTGATAAGTTTGAAGATAAAGAAGAACCAGATTGGCAGGATTTAAAAAATAGTATTGGAATTGAAGTTACAAGAAATAGTGAAGGAACTAAATTTTGGAGAGATTTAGAAAATGTAAAGAAGCCTGTACCTGATTCAAAAATAAAGCAATTTAATAAGAAATTTGAAAAAAATGGAGGAAGAGTTATTACACCAGAGTTAGCTAGAATTATATTTGGTGAAAACTATCGTGATAGCTTTGGATTTAATGAAAATTATTTTTATATTATTCCAGTTTATAATGATGATTTTTCATATGTTAATAAAAGTATTAATGAAAAATTAGAGAAATTAAATGATCATTATAACTCAGAAATTTTAGATAATAGATTATTTATATTTACACCGATATTAGTTACAAAAGAAGAAGCAGAAAATGAATTGGTAAAAATAAATAATATTCAGAAAGATGCAAAAAGAAAATTTAATATAATATATGTATGTTTATTACATGAAATTTATATATTTGATTTGAATAAAAATAATTTGGAAAAGATAATAATGGATAAGGAAGAATTTGAAAAAATATCAAAAGAATCATATGAAATTTTTAAAAATAACGCAGGATAACCTCCAGCTTTTTCCATACCCCCAATATCCATATTCCACCATAAAAATAGGTGGCGAAAAAGTGGCGAAAGTTTCAAAAATGGAAAATAAGGGGGAATAACGCAAAATAATTGATACTAAAATATAACACTTTAATACTTACTTTTGCAACGAATTGCACCATTTTAAAACAAAATGAAATAATAGCAAATATTAGACCTTCGGCACTCATAACCCGAAGGTCGTAAGTTCGAGTCTTACCCCCGCAACCAGATTTATCAGGGGATTTTAAGTTCCTTGATTTTTTTTGTCTTGAAAAAAATGGCGGAAATCTTGGAGGAGAATTTTTTATATAAGTAAAGAGGAGTTTATTTTCAATAAAGAAGATGATATAATATGAAAAAAGAAAAAAGAAAAAAGGAATGAGAAGACTATGGAAAATGCAATTAATGTTATATCTATTATTATAGTTTCAATGGGAGGAATGGGAACGATTATCATAGGAATATCTAAATATTTAGCCAATATATTAGCGAATAATATAGAAGAAAAATATAAAAATAAAATGAGTAAAGATGTTGAAGAATTTAAGGGAAAAATAAATGAAAGATTAAATAAATTGGATAAAATAGAGGAAAAAGCACTATACGTATCAAAAATAAATTATGAGAACGAATTTAAAATATATATGGAGATATGGCCTAAGCTAAATGATTGCTATTTAAAAACAATAATATTATATCCAATGAGCATAGAAAACGTTCCGATTGATGAGAAAGAATTAGAAGAATACAAAAAGAATAAATATGAAAATTTTTGTAAGGGGTATAATGAGTTTTCAATTTGCATTGATAAATATGCACCGTTTTACATGGAAGAATTTTATAATGATTTAAATTTAATAAGAAGGGAATGTTTTGCAATTGGTGATAAGTATGCAATGTATGAATTTGATGTTAAATATAACGAAAGTTTTAGCAGTTGTAGAGATTTGAAAATGACAAATAAAGAGTGGGAAGAAATTAAAGAAAAAGAAGATTTAATAAAAGAAACAAAGGAAAAACTTTTAGTAAAAATAAGAAAATATTTATGTGATTTAAGATTATAGGAAAAATAAAAAATAGGCGGGATCAATTATTGAATCTCGTCTATTTTAATGAACATTTGCAAAAACATCATCCATAACAGTAGAAACACTTTTAAATTCCTCATCAAAGAAATGAGAATAAAATTTATCAGTAACCTGAACACTGGAATGTCCAACTTTTCTACTAATAATTTGAGATTGAATACCCATAGAAACCATCTAAGAGATATTGGTGTGTCTCAAAATAAAAAATATTGGGCAACATCTTATGAAAAAGAGAGAATAGAAGCAAAAGAAAAATATGATAAAGAATTAATGGAACAAGCAAAAATTGAAAAATATAATCCTGATGATATATTCAAAAGAAATAATTCAGAAATGAATTATCATCTTTTTATTGTTGCAGTTTTAATGTTTTATTAAAAATATCGATAAAATTTTGATTATTGATTCGTTTAATAAACATATGCAGATGATAAGATTCCTTTGCATTTTGTTTCAAAATATATAGAAATATTATTTTTTGAATTTTTGACCTTTTTATAAATACACATTTTAAATTTAATAAATTATTGATACAATTGTTACGCACTTATTAATACCACTTTATTATTTGTTTTGGAGAATTAATTTTATAATGTATTTAAAATAAGGGCATTACTTTTTTTGCAAAAAAAATGATTGAGGCGATTAACCATCCCAATCAATATTATTAAACCGGAAAAAAATACTGGCTTTTTTAGGATACTGAGAGCAGCTATAGATATGATTATAACAAAAAATATTCAATATACAGGAGAAGTAAAAAGTTAAATGCAATTCTGTAAAGTAAATGCAAGTTGTATGATTTAATGCAAGATTAAAGCAGTGTTTTCAACGAAAATATTGCTTTTTTTGCTTTTTTTTTGTAAAATTAATATATATTCCAAAGAAAATTTGCTCGACTAATAAGCAAAATCGCATTAATTTTTTTGCGGTAAAAGTAAATGCTATTTTGCTTTGCAATTAAATTTTCGGTTATGCAAATGTTTTTGGATTTATATTAATTTAAGTTGTTCATTTTATCATAATGAACTTATTTTAAGAGACGGGGAGTTGTGGTAACCTCGTCTTTTGCAATCTTTTGTATATTTAACTTTTGTGCTAATTCTTCACCGTAGATAAATGTAAATATCTCATAAGGTGTTTTTCCAGCGAAATTTTCTCTTGGTGTAGAATTTATATGAGAAAACATTAAATCTAATTTTTCTTGGGTTAAATGATTCCAACTTTTTCCATTTGGTAAAATTTCTCTAATAAAATTATGATTGTTTTCTACGTGTGGTTTTTGGCTTGACTGGATTGGATCACAATAGAATATTTTTCCTTTTATTTCTCCTGTATGTATGTTTATTTAAAATTGTTGAGACTTTATAAATTCCGTTCCTCTGTCTGTTAATAATACTGAAAATAATTGTTCATATTCTTTATTAGTTAATTTTTCATGAAATTTATTAAGACTTTCTGACATTGAATCCGATGTTTTTTCTGTATGTAATACACCAATCATAAACTCAGTATTTTCAAATATAAATGTTTGTATGTATGGACCAGATTGATTATTATATACTGTATCCATTTCTGTTGTTGTTATATTTGGATTTTGAATTTTAAATTCTAAATAATCAGTATATGTTCTTCCGTTGTAATTATATGGCTCCTTTCGTTTCTTTAATTGTTTTTTTGAAATTCTTCTTTTTACTTTTCTCTTTAATGTTAAATTTGTAATGCCCCAATCCTTAAATAATCCCATTTCAATGTAATTATATATTGTTTTTTCACAGAATTTTATTTCGGGGTGATTATTTAATATGGTGTAAACTGATTGTCCTTTTTTTATTAATGGGCAAATTATATGTGCAAGTTCAATTAATTCTGATGTATTTAAATTAACTCCTTGTCTTGAATCTTGTAAAGTTTATTTATACTGTTCATGTGCTTTATCCGCATAATAAAAATATTTGTCTAAATTACATGTTTTAAGTTTTGAACAATTATTGCATACACCAATATTTCTATCTCTTTCTTTGCATGAAATTGGTTGAAAAATACGGCATTTATTTGTACATACTTTGCAATTAACAAAAAATTTACAATTATACATATTGGCTGATTTGTAAATATTATGTGGTTTTAGAATTTTGTGACGATTAATTTCCCTTGCAATTGTTGATTGTTTTTTTTCTAATTCATTTGCAATTTCATATTTTCTACGTCTTTGGTTTAACATTTCTTCAATTCTTATCCTTTGGTTTAATGTGATTTGTTTTCCTTTTTCAATCATATTATTACTCCATTTCTACCAAAAACATTTACTTTTTAATTATAACAAAATTGCATTATGTTCTACATTAAGACACAATGTAAGACTTATTGCAATGTATATTATTGATACTTGCATTTATTTTTTCACTTCACGATATTAAATTTATATTTGAAATATTCAAGATTTCCTTGATAAAAAATGTCGAAAATGATAGAATACTCTTGTATAAAAATTATCAAAATGGAGGTCGAAAATGACAATAAGTTATTATAAATTATGGAAGCTTATGATAGACAAGAAAATCAATAAAACGGAGCTTTGTGAGAAAGCTAAAATCACTACAAATGCAATGGCTAAATTAGGTAAAAATGAGTCGGTACAAGTAGAGGTGTTAGCCAAAATTTGTAGTGTATTAGAATGTAATATAGAAGATATAATGGAATTGAAAAATGATAAAGGGGAGGAATTATAAATGGCAAAGAAGGAAGTTAGAACAGATCTATGGGTATATGATTTATTAAAAGATGCAAATTTGAATTTAGATCCACAAGGAAGTCAAATAGTAGCATTAGATAATGCATTAAAAACAGCTTCAAAAAAAAGAACAGGAAATACAGGATTTCCTGAATATTGTGGCGTTGTAAAAGATTTTGTAATTGTTATTGAAGATAAGGCAAGTGTAGATAAACAGGCAAAATTCAATGAAAATGGAATATTGGATATGAGTGTTAATTCAGTAACTGATTATGCCTTAAATGGTGCATATTTCTATGCTAAACATATATTAGAAAATACTCATTATAAGAAAGCAATTGCATTTGGTATAAGTGGAGATGAAAAAAGGCACATAATAAAACCAATTTATTTGGATGGAAGAGAATATTTTATGGATTTGCCAGAGGTTGAAAGTTTCATATCTTTTAATGAAGATAATATAGATGAGTACTATATAAGAGAAATATTAAAAGAAGCAACAGATGATGAAAAAACAACTGAAGAAATATTAAAAGATGCTAAAGAATTGCATGAAAATTTAAGAAATTATGGGAATTTAAGTGATAAAGACAAACCATTAGTAGTAAGCGGAATTCTTTTGGCTTTAAAAGAAATAGATTATAAAAATTTTTCTATCAATGATTTAAATGGAGATGAAATAAATACTGATGGTGCAAAAATATATTCAGCAATTAAAGATAACCTAAGAAGATCCCAGGTATCTCCAGAAACCAAAAAAGATAAATTATTAAGTCAATTTGCTATAATAAAAAATACTGTGATTTTAAATGAGATAAATGAAACACTTGGAGTTACTCCATTAAGATATTATACTGAATTTCTGCATAATAAATTATATAAAACAATTAGATATAATAATACAAGTGAAGATTATTTAGGAAGATTCTATGGAGAGTTTATGAGTTATTCTGGAAGTGATGGTCAAAGCTTAGGAATAGTCTTAACACCAAAACACATATGTAATTTATTTTGTGATTTAATAGATTTAAAACCAGAAGATGTTGTATTAGATCCCTGTTGTGGAACCGCGGGCTTTTTAGTTTCAGCAATGCATAATATGTTAAAGAAAGCTAAAAATGATAATCAAAAGAAATCAATAAAAAGAGATCAATTACATGGATATGAATTACAAGATTATATGTTTACAATTGCAACAACTAATATGATATTAAGAGGAGATGGAAAAAGCAATTTACATTGTGATGATTTTTTGAAACAAGATTCAAATAAATTACAATTAAAAGGTGCAACAGTTGGAATGATGAATCCTCCTTATTCACAAGGATCAAAACAAAATCCTAATTTATATGAAATTAATTTTGTAGAGCATTTATTAGATAGTCTTGTATCAAGAGGAAGAGCAATTGTAATTATTCCACAGTCTTCAGTAACGGGAAAAACAAAAGAAGAACAAGCAATAAAAGAAAATATACTAAAACACCATACTTTAGAAGGGGTAATTACATTAAATGGGGATACTTTTTATGGAGTTGGTACAATGCCATGTATAGCTATTTTTACAACAGGTGAGCCACATCCAAAAGAAAAAGAATGCAAATTTATAAATTTTGAAAATGATGGTTATAAAGTAGCCCCACATATTGGATTAATAGAAACGGAATCAGCAATTGATAAAAAACAGCATTTGCTTGATGTTTGGTTTGATAAAATAGAGGATGATACAAAATTTTGTGTTAAAACAACAATAGAACCAACGGATGAATGGTTACATAGTTATTATTATTTTAATGATGAAATTCCAACAGCAAGTGAGTTTGAAAAAACAGTTGGTGATTATTTGTCTTTTGAATTTTCAATGATAATGCAAGGGAGAAAATACATGTTTGAAAGTGAGGATACTGAAAATGAATAGTCTTAGCGAAAAGAAGTGGAAAGAATTTAAAATAGGCGAAATTTTTGAAACTAAGGATAACGATGGCACTCAGGTTCCTACAGGTGCGTATATCAACAAAGCAAATTTAAATGAAGGAAAAACGCCAAGAATAACAGTCACATCACAAAATAATGGAGTAGATGGCTACAGGGATACCAATGATAAAAATAAAAGAGAATTCTCAAATTTTATAAGTGTTAACTTTTTAGGGAATTCATTCTATCAAAAAGGAAAGGCAACATTGGATATGAAGGTACATGCATTAAAACTAATTGATAGAGAATTAAGTGAAAATTTGGCATTGTTTTTAATTACAGCAATTAATAACAATACAAGAGACAGCTCATATGGAAATCAATTATCAAGTACTGATTTACCAAGAAAAAGTATTTTACTGCCTATAGATGAAAATGAAAAACCAGATTATAGATTTATGGAAGAATATATTAAAGAAATAGAATTAAGAAAAAGAAAAGAATATATTAAATATTGCACTGAAACCCTTGAAAAACTAGGGGGGGGTAACGCATTATAAGCAAATTTCAGAATTGAATGACGTTGAATGGAAAGAATTCTTTGTGGGTAATATATTCAATGTTAGAAGATCAATTGCACGTTCAGAAAAACAGTATCAAGATGGAAAAATACCATTTATTGCTTCTGGAAATGTCAATAATGGTGTAATAAGATTTTGTGAACCATTAGAAAAAGATAAAGAATTAGACAAAGGAAATTGTATAACTGTAAGTCCTGTAGATGGAAGTTCTTTTTATCAAAACATTAATTTTTTGGGCAGAGGTGGAGCTGGATCATCAATATTATTGTTATATAATGAACAAATTAATAGATATTCAGGTATCTTTTTTTCTCAAATAATAAGAAGGACATGTTCAAAATATTGTTATGGAAAAATGGGAAATCAGGAAAGCATAAAAAGAGAGAAAATTTTATTACCTGTTACAAATATCGGAAGTATAAATTATAAATATATGGAAGATTTTATAAAAATAAGGATGTTAAAAAAATATAAAGAATATCTATCTTGTGTAAAATAGCTATACAACAGTATTTTTAAGTTAAAGGAAAAAAATCAAGTTCAAATGGTGATCCATTTTTATAGCAATTGCAATAAAAGTAAAATGAGGGATTGTTACTAATGAGGGAAGCGATCCTAACAAGATATCAAATGTTAGTGAATTTTTTTGAATAGAAAGCATTAAGTTAGATCAATTTATTAGAGAAATAACAGATTAAAAATAATAGAGGTGAAAAAAATGGCTATAGAAACATTTAAACCAATAAATCAAACAATAAGTGAAATCTTTTCTTGTGATGGAATATATAAAATACCTAATTATCAAAGACAATATAGTTGGACAAATGACCAATTAGATGCATTATGGGAAGATTTATATGAAGCATATCAAAATAAAAGTGAAGGAAATGACTGTTACTTTTTAGGATCGATTGTAGTAGTAAATGATGGAAAAGGATATTATGAATTAATAGATGGACAACAGAGAATAACAACACTAATAATACTTATGAATGTATTATTAAAAGATTTTCCAGAAATCAACAAAGATAATGATGCTATATTTGTGGCTGACAAAGAAAAAATACAAAATTGTATAATGTTTCAAGGAAGAAGAAATCGTTTGCAATTACAAACAGATCCTAAATATGATTCATTATTTAATGATATTGTAATTAATTGTGATACATTTTCTGATATGAGTGAACCAACAAAAAAAGAATTAAAATATGACGATCCACAATATAAATATATTAATTCTGCTGTATTTTTTTATAACAAATTGTCAGAATTGAATGCAGAAGATTTAGATAATTTTATTAATTACATATTTTATTCTACAAATATTATAAAAATTGAGTGTACAAATCAGTCATTTGCAATTAAGCTTTTCCAAGTTCTTAATGATAGAGGATTAGATTTATCACCGTCAGATATAGTTAAGTCATATATTATTGGAAAGTACGATCAAGATGATGAAACAGGGAAACAAATATTTAATAATAATTGGAAATACATAGAAGATATGTCTAAACAATATGGATTTAAAATTGATGATTTTATAGTTTTTTATGAATACTATAAATTAAAAGCAAACCCAAAGAAACAGGTTGTTGATGAATTAAGAGAAATAATAACAAAATCAGATATATATGAATTAGTAGATGAATTACATAGTTTTTCAAATTCATTAAAAAAGGTATATGAATCAAATGAAGCAGAAATATTAAGCTTAAGATATATACCATGGAGAGCATATGTAATGACAGCACTAACAAGTGCATATGCAGTAAACTATTTAAAAAAAGAAGAATTATTTAAAATAATTAGAAGATTTTTTTATATTTGCTTGATTTCAGGGTGTACATTAAATCAAATAAAACAAACATCATTTAAATTAATAGAATCAATTGTAAATGGAAATAGTATAGAAGATATAAAAGAAGACTTAAATAGATTAATTATTTCTAGAAGGATGATTGCTAAAACATATGATGCATTAAAAAATGATGTATATAATGAAAAATTTTTAAAACCATTAATGTTATCATTAGAATATGAAAATAGAGAAAAAACAAATACAGCATTTTATTCGTTAGATGGTAAATTACATATGGATCATATTTTACCAAGAGCATTTGGGCAAAAAGATGAATGGAATTATATTAATGATGAAGATGCAATGCAAGAACTTAATGGATTAGGTAATATGGCTTTATTGCAAGATATAAAAAATGAAGAAGCTTTGAATTGTGGTTTTGATGAAAAAATCAGAATTTATAAAGGCTTGGATGAAGATGGAAATAATAAAACAGGAATTACTTCATTTGAATTTACAAGAAAGATAATCGATGACTATGATAGAGGTAATACTACTTGGAATATAGATCAAATAAAAGCAAGAAAAGAAATGCTGATAAAAGAAATAGAAAAAATGTTGAGTATTTCTGAAAGCGATATTAATGTAAAATCACCAGAAGACGTAAATGGAAAAAATGGAAAATCAAAATGGTTATATAAAGAAGTATATTATGATAATGCTAAATTAGTTAGAGCATTAGTACAAGATTATATAATTTATAATAATATTAATGAGTACAATGAAATACCAGAAGAAATAAGAAATTTTAAAATGTACTCACATGAATTAATTGTATTAGAAAATCATGAATGGATACAAAAAAATTATTCATATACAAAAATTTTAGTAAATAACATGGAATTATATATAAGAAGTATTTGCAAAAAAGATAATACAGATGAATTTATAGAAATGTTAAAGAAATACTATGAATTTGAATTAAAAAAGGTGATAGATGAATAAGACATATACCCATGTGACAGTGGTAAAAATATAGAGCAGACTTTTTATAGAGTCTGCTCTTTTCACTTAATTATTTTCTCTTATGTGTATGATTAGGTTGTCTCTGTGAAAGAGCAGAACCAGCAATAGACTTTGTAGTCTTTGAAGTGCTACTACTTCTTAAAGCCTTTGAAGCTTTTGAAGCAACCCTTGCAGATGTTGTTTTACATCTTGCCATATATATCACCACCTTTCTAGGATAAAAATCCTTCCTCATTTGATTTCATTCTAGAAATATGATGATAAGATAATTATAACAAGAATAATATTAAAAATCAATAATATTTCTAATAAATTTGCATAAAAAATGCAAAAAAAAATAAAATAATATTAAAATTACTTGCAATTTTTGAATAAAAGCGTATAATAATATAAAGAGGTGATAGAAATGTTAGTTCAATTTAGTGTTAAAAAATTCAAGTCATTTAAAGAAAAACAAGATTTTAGTATGGAAGCTGGAATAGGTGATGAAAATCTTGATAATATAATAAATATAGATGAATTAAATGAAAGAGTATTAAAAACAACGGCATTATATGGTGCAAATGCTTCAGGAAAAACGAATTTAATAAAAGCGTTTTCTGCAGCAATAATGATGATAAGATTATCTAATAATAGACAGCCAGAAGAAAAACTACTTCAAATGGAACCATTTGCTTTTGATGAAAATACTAAAAAAGAACCATGTGAGTTTGAATTTATTTTTTATACAAATTCAAATAAATATGTATATGGATTTAAAGCAGATAAAGAGAAAGTTTATGAAGAGTATTTATATCAGTATTTATCTGCAAAACCAACAAGAATATTTGAAAGAACAAATTGCAATGATTATAAATTCTTGCAGGTAGATGAGGCTAAATTAAATGCAATAAAAAGTCAAAACTTAGAAAATAAATTATTTTTATCAACAGCAACAACATGGAATTATGATAAAACAAGGGCTCCATATTTATGGTTTGCAAATATGATTGATACTTATATTGGTGGAAATGAATTTAATCCATATTCGATAGAAGCATATAATAAAGATGATGAAAACGAAAGTTTAAAGAAATTTACATTAAAGTTGTTAGAAGAAGCTGACATTATCATTAAAGATTATAATATAGAAATAGAAGAAGCAGAAATGGATGCTAGAATGATAATGCAATTAAAAAATATGAATGTTCCATCTAATGTAATTGTACCTAAAACAACAGTAATTAAAAGTATAACAATGTCTCATGAAGTTACAGATGAAGAAGGTAATACAAAAGTATATAACTTAGATTTAGGTAATGAATCATCAGGAACAAAAATAATATTTGCAATGGCACCAATATTAAAGGATGTTTTTGAAAAAGGAAAACTATTAGTAATAGATGAAATAGAAAGAAGTTTACATCCTAATTTAGTAGAAATGATTATAAAATTTTTCCATAATGCAGAAATAAACAAAGCAAATGCACAGCTTATATTTAATACACATGATACAAACTTATTATCATTAGATTTATTTAGAAGAGATCAGATATGGTTTGCAGAAAAAGATCCAAAGAAAGGTGCTACTGAATTATATCCGTTAGATGATTTCTCTGTAAGAAAAACAGAGAATATTCAGAAAGGATATTTAAATGGTAGATATGGTGCAATTCCTTTTGTAGCAACAGGTAATAATCTATGGCAGGAATGAGAAAATTTGAACAAAGAAAGAGAAATAAAAAAGATAGACAAAAAAATTCATTTGTTATAATTGGATGTGAAGGATTAAATAAAACAGAAAAATTATATTTTAAAAATTTTCATAGTAAAAAATGTATCATAAAATTTGCTAAAGGAAATAGTACAGATCCAAAAGGAATAGTTCAAGATATAATAAATTATATAAATTTAGATATAGAAGAAATTGATGAAAACGATAAAGTTTATGCAGTTTTTGACACAGATGTAAATCAAAATAAACAAAAACAAATTGAAGAGGCAAAAAAGTTAGCCAAGGAAAATGGGGTTGAAATTATAACTTCAACTCCAATATTTGAATTATGGTTTTTATTACATTATGGATATACAACAAAATCATTTGTATCTAATAATGATTTACAAAATGAGTTTAAAAAACATGTAGAAGGATATGCTAAAAATAATAATACATATTTAACTATTAAAGATTTTACAGGACAAGCAATAGCAAATAGCAAAAAGCTTGAAAAATATCAATTAGATAGAGGACAAGCATTAGATAGTGAAGAATGTAATCCCTACACAGCAGTGTATAAAGTTGTAGAAGAATTAATAAGTAGAAATGAAAACAAATAAACTATTGAAAAAATATTTACAAAACTAACTTAAAACAGGAAGTATTGAAAATAAATTTCTAGAACTTGAAAAATAAGGAACAAGACCAGGAGAAATCCTGGTCACTTTTATACTCTTATGAAATTATCTAAAGCTTCCATCATACCACATTCTGGACAGATTTCAGTTTTATTATCTTTTCTAGAAATAGCTGGATAGTAATTAAACTTTTTGCCACAGCTAGGACAAACTTGATAGATTTGTTCGCCATTATAAGCAGTTTTAACAACATATATATATAATTCACCACCTTATTTATTTAAACAGCCTATTATCAATTCTAAGCCGTCACAGAAACCATTTCTATAATACTTTTCATTCCAATAACCAACATAATCCATAAAATTATCATCAAGTTTATTTAATTGTTTTTGAATATATTCATAATTACTTCCAGAAACATTATTTAAAATATTTTCACAAATTTCATCAAAAAGTATCACATGTTTTTTATCTTCAGAATTAGTAAAAGCAAGTTCAGTTCCTTCACGATAATCAAGCCAATCTCTAAAAATATCATCTCGAACTTCTCTAAAGCTCATATAATTCACCCCCTTAAAAATTGTTGTTATTAATCACTTAAATAATGATAAAAGTCAAGTAAATTATGAATTAAATAGATATTAATAAAAAGTTGATCTATAATAGGATCAAAATATTAAAAAGAATAGAGGTAGAAGTATGCAAGAATTTAAGATAGAAATAGAAGAAACATTACAAAGAGCAATAAAAGTGGAAGCGGTTAGTGAAGAAGATGCAAAAAGAATAGTTAAAGAAAAATATAGAAATGAAGAAATAATTTTAGATGAATTAGATTTTAAAGAAGTAAATATTAAAAATATAAAATGAGTATGGTATACCAATGGTAAACTTGTGGTATGACAAAATGTATACCAAGTGGCAACCAAAAGTTCTTAAAAAAAGCGGCGAAATATTTTTCATAATCCATCAAACATGGAAGAAATTGCCATAAATTCAAGCGGCGAAAAAACGGCGGAAATCTGAAAAATGGTAAATAATGCCCAATATTACAAAATAATTTGTGATACTTTAAAACAAAGATATACTTAGAGCAGCAAGAATTTAAAGCATTTTATAACACTTTGAAATATTGCTAAATAAATGCTTCGTCGGGCTCATAACCCGAAGGTCGTAAGTTCGAGTCTTACCCCCGCAACCAGATTTATCGGTTCAATGTCAATAGTTGGGGTGGCAGTTCAGAAATGAGTTGTCATCTCTTTCCATTTGCCGTTTTTAATGTTTTATAAAAA
>DAOOQE010000019.1:0-23632 GCA_035388585.1 Clostridia bacterium | reverse complement strand
ATTATCAACTATATTTTTGTATTGATGGGCATTTACTTTTTAATTCAACCCATTTACTTGACACATACAATAATAAATCAACTTAGGAAAAAGTATTGACAATATTAACCAAATAATATATAATGGAAAGGCATGTAAGATTAGCGGTGAAGTAGAATGTGGCTACATCCTTGAAATATCAGGGTGGAGGGAACTTCTATGGAGTATGTCTTGGCTTAGACCAGGCGGTAAGTTATTTATTAAATTAGCACTTATCCCAAGAAAATCATGCGAAAACTTGGGTTTATATATTGGTTAAAAACAAAACACCAGGGTGCGTTTATAACTTCCGACCAAAATAAAATATTAAGGAGGGAAATTTACATGGCAACAGTAAAAGAAAATGCTGTAACAAGCGAAAAAATCAGAATAAGATTAAAGGCTTATGATCACGTTGTATTAGAACAGTCTGCTGAAAAAATAGTAGATACTGCTAAAAAAACAGGAGCAAAAGTATCAGGTCCTATTCCATTACCAACAGAAAAGGAAATAATAACAATTTTACGTTCTCCACACAAACACAAAGATGCAAGAGAACAATTCGAAATGAGAACACATAAAAGAGTTATAGATATTCTTTATCCAACACAAAAAACAGTTGATAGCTTAATGAAAATTGATTTACCAGCTGGCGTAAACATCGAAATCAAATTATAATTTGAATCGAGTACAAAAGTTCTACTATACAATAGAACTAAATTAAACCAAGCTGATTTAATAAAGGTCAGCCAATAGTTAGGAGGAAATTAAAAAATGAAAACATTAATAGGAAAAAAAGTTGGAATGACACAAATATTTGATGAAAAAGGAAAAGTTATTCCAGTAACAGCAATCCAAGCAGGACCATGTGTAATAGCACAAATCAAAACAGTAGAAACTGATGGTTATAATGCAATACAATTAGGGTTTGGAGATGTTAAAGAAACAAAATTAAATAAACCAAAAAAAGGACATTTTGCAAAAGTAAAAATAGCTCCAAAAAAATATTTAAGAGAATTCAGAACAGATGCAGTAGAAGAATTAACAGTAGGAACTGAATTAAAAGCTGATGTATTTGAAATTGGAGATAGATTAGATATACAAGGAACAACAAAAGGAAAAGGATTCCAAGGTGTTATAAAACGTCATGGACAATCAAGAGGACCAATGGGACATGGATCTATGTATCATAGAAGACCAGGTTCAATGGGTGCAACTTCAACACCAGGTAGAGTATTTAAAGGTAAAAAACTTCCAGGACATATGGGAAGAACAACAGTTACAATACAAAACCTAGATGTTGTAAAAGTAGATACAGACAAAAATGTAATATTAGTAAAAGGTAGTGTACCAGGAGCAAAAGGTGCAATACTAAAAATAAAATTAAGTGTAAAAGCATAAGGAAGGAGGAAACGAGATGCCTAGTATAGATGTATACAATATAGAAGGAAAAAAAGTAAAAAGTGTAGACTTAAAAGAAGAAATCTTTGGTATCGAACCAAATGAATCAATTGTACATAGTGTATTGGTTAACTTCTTAGCTAATCAAAGACAAGGAACACAAAGTACTAAAACAAGAGCCGAAGTTCGTGGTGGAGGAAGAAAACCATGGAAACAAAAAGGAACTGGTAGAGCAAGACAAGGTAGTATAAGAGCACCACAATGGATAAAAGGTGGTATAGCATTAGGACCAAAACCACGTTCATATAAATACACAGTAAACAAAAAAGAAAAGAAATTAGCAATAAAATCAGTATTAAGTTCAAAAGTATTAGAAAACAACTTAGTTGTAGTAGATACATTAGACTTAAATGCAATAAAAACAAAAGAAATGGTTAAAACATTAAACAATTTAAAAGTTGAAGGAAAAATATTAATAATGTTACCAGAAAGAAATGAAAATATTCAAAAATCAGCAAGAAATATTAAAGGAGTTAAAACTACTTTAGTAAACACAATTAATGTATATGACTTATTAAAATATGGAAAATTAGTTATAACATTAGACGCTGTTAAAAAATTAGAGGAGGTGTACGCGTAATGATAGCAGAAAACATTATAATTGCTCCAGTAGTTACTGAAAAAAGTAATGATGGGTTAAGTGAAGGAAAGTATACCTTTAAAGTAAACAAAAAAGCTACAAAAGTTGATATAGCAAAAGCTGTAGAAAAATTATTTGAAGTAAAAGTATTAAGAGTTAATACACTAACAGTAAAAGGAAAAGAAAAAAGAGTTGGAAAAAGTATAGGAAGAACATCTAGCTGGAAAAAAGCTATAGTTACTATAGATACAAACCCAACAGATAAAAACTATATAGCAAAAGGTGGAAAAACAAAGAAAGTTTCTAAAAAATACAATGATTCAATAGAAGCTTTTAACTAATAATATGTAATAAATGATATATAAAACTAATATGTAAAAGTAATATATTAAAAAAAATCATATAAAAACTATTATATAAAACTATTATATAAAAAATCATATAAAACTATTACATAAAAAAATCATATGAAAATATCATATAAAAATTAGTATAAAAAAATATTATATAAAAAATGGTATATAAAAAATATATTGTTGAGTAAACATATAATATAGTATCGAGAAAAAACTCGGAAAACAAATAATATCTGCAAATGGAGCAGGAAAAAATCCATTATAAAATGTTAAAAGGAGAGAAAAACAAAATGGGTATGAAAAGTTTTAGACCAATCACACCATCATTAAGAAACATGACAGTTTCAACATTTGATGAAATAACAAAAGATACTCCAGAAAAATCTTTATTAACAGTAAAAAAGAAAAATTCAGGAAGAAATTCATATGGAAGAATTACTGTTAGACATCAAGGTGGAGGAAATAGACAAAAATACAGATTAGTAGATTTTAAAAGAAAAAAAGATGACATGTTTGCAACAGTTATAGGTATCGAATATGATCCAAACAGAAGTGCAAATATAGCATTAATAGAATATGAAGATGGAACAAAATCATACATACTAGCACCAGTAGGGCTAAAAGATGGAGATAAAGTTGTATCAGGACAAAAAGCAGATATCAAACCAGGAAACTGTATGAAAATCGAAAGTATACCAGTAGGTACAATGATTCACAATATAGAATTAAATCCAGGTCAAGGTGGAAAATTAGTTAGAGCAGCAGGACAACAAGCTCAATTAATGGCAAAAGAAGGAAAATACTCTCATGTAAGATTACCATCAGGCGAAATGAGACTAATAATGACTGTATGTAGAGCAACAATAGGAACAGTAGGAAATACAGATCACGAAAATGTTAAATTAGGAAAAGCTGGAAGAGTAAGACATATGGGTATCAGACCATCAGTTAGAGGATCTGTAATGAACCCTTGCGATCACCCTCATGGTGGTGGTGAAGGTAAAGCACCAATCGGACACGCAGGACCAATGACACCTTGGGGTAAACCAGCTCTAGGATATAAAACTAGAAAGAAAAATAAAAAATCAGATAAATTTATAGTTAAGAGAAGATAAACTATAGATATTCAACTAAATTTATAGTTAAGAGAAGATAAACTATAAATATTCAATAATATACCAAAAAATTCAAACAACTAAAAATAAGTTGTAAATGATAGTGTAAGGAGGTAAAAATAAATGTCAAGATCAAGTAAAAAAATGCCTTTTGTTGCAGAAAAACTTTTAAAAAGAATAGACGCAATGAATGAAGCAAATGAAAAAACAGTATTAAAAACATGGTCAAGAGCTTCTACTATTTATCCACAAATGGTTGGACACACAATAGCTGTTCATGATGGTAGAAAACACGTACCAGTTTATGTATCAGAAGAAATGATAGGACATAAATTAGGAGAATTCGCTCCAACAAGAACTTTTAAAGGTCATGCAGGAGAAAAAACTACAAAAAAATAAAAAGGTTGTAAAATAAATAGAAGTTTAAAACTTCTACATCCAAACTAATTAGGAGGTAAGAAAAGTGGAAAAAAAGCAAGAAGTTATGCAAGAAATAATTCCAGAAGCAATAGCAACTCTTAGCAATGCTAGAATATCATCTAGAAAAGTAAAAATCGTAGCAGATTTATTAAGAGGAAAAAACGCCAAAGAAGCTTTAGCAATAGTAAAATTCACACCTAAAGCTGCATCTGAAATATTAGAAAAATTATTAAAATCAGCTATAGCAAATGCTGAAAACAATCATAATATGACATCTGACAAATTATATGTATCTGAAATATTTGCAAATCAAGGTCCAACAATGAAAAGAATTAGACCAGCAGCAAAAGGTTCAGCTGTAAGAGTTAGAAAAAGAACAAGTCATATAACAATTAAATTAAGAGAGAGAGAATAAGAAAGGAGGAATTAAAAGTTATGGGACAAAAAATGAATCCACATGGATTAAGAGTTGGAGTTATTAAAGATTGGAGTTCAAAATGGTATGCAGATGCAAAAGATTTTGGAAACTATCTTGTAGAAGACAACAAAATCCGTGAATATGTTAAGAAAAAATTATATATTAGCGGAATTTCAAAAATCGAAATTGAAAGAACAGCTAGATTTGTAAAAGTAAATGTATTTACAGCAAAACCAGGACTAGTAATAGGAAAAGGTGGAGACTTAGCTGAAAAACTAAAAATAGAATTACAAAAAATGATAAACAAAGATGTTAATTTAAACATCGTAGAAGTTAAAAATGTAGATATGGATGCACAATTAGTTGCAGAAAATATTGCAGCACAATTAGAAAGAAGAATTTCATTTAGAAGAGCTATGAAACAATGTATGCAAAAAACTATGAAATCAGGTGCTTTAGGAATCAAAACAGCAGTATCTGGAAGATTAGGTGGAGCAGACATGGCAAGAACAGAGTTTTATAAAGAAGGAACAATTCCACTTCAAACAATAAGAGCAGATATAGATTATGGATTTGCAGAAGCAAATACAACATATGGAAAAACAGGAGTTAAAGTTTGGATCTATAAAGGAGAAATTCTTCCAGTTAAGAAAGCTAAAATGGAAGGAGGCGTTCAATAATGCCATTAATGCCAAAAAGAACAAAATATAGAAAATTACAAAAAGGTAGAATGAGAGGAAAAGCAACAAGAGGAAATAAAGTATCAAATGGTGAATTTGGTATCCAAGCAGTAGAAGGCGCTTTCATAACATCTAACCAAATCGAGGCGGCACGTGTTGCTATGACTCGTTATATAAAAAGAGGTGGAAAAGTTTGGATTAAAATTTTTCCAGATAAACCAATAACAAAAAAACCAGCAGAAACTCGTATGGGTAAAGGTAAAGGAGCTGTAGAATATTGGGTTTCAGTTGTTAAACCAGGTAGAGTAATGTTTGAAATAGCAGGAGTACCTGAAGAAACAGCAAGAGAAGCTTTAAGATTAGCAGCAAACAAACTATCTGTTAAATGTAAATTTGTTAAAAAGGAAAATGAAATGGGTGGTGATAATGATGAAGAATAATAAAATCAAAGAAATGTCTTCACCAGAACTATTAAAAGAATTAGGAGAATTAAAAACTGAATTGTTTAAATTAAGATTTAGCTTAAAAACTAATGGTTTAGAAAATCCTATGAAAGTTAAAGAAGTAAGAAAAGACATTGCTAGAATTAAAACAGAAATAAAAGAAAGAGAAATAAAAGAATCAAAATAAATTATCAAAGCAATTAGCTCTGAAATTTAAAGGAAGGAGATTATAAAATGGAAGAAAGAAATCTTCGTAAAACATTGATTGGTACAGTTGTTTCAAACAAAATGGAAAAAACAATAGTTGTTGCAGTACAAACAAGTGAGAAACATAAAACATATGGAAAAATATTAAAAAGAACATATAAACTAAAAGCTCATGATGAAAATAATGAGTGCCAAATCGGTGACAAAGTAAAAGTTATGGAAACAAAACCTCTATCAAAAGACAAAAGATGGAGATTAGTAGAAATTGTTGAAAAGGCAATTATAAAATAAAAATAATTTTTCAAAACATTTGAAAAAAGGAGGGAAAACCAAAATGGTACAACAACAATCTATCTTAAAAGTAGCTGACAACACAGGCGCAAAAGAAATTATGTGCATCAGATGTTTAGGTGGTTCATACAGAAAATATGCAAGAATAGGTGATGTAATAGTTGCTTCAGTTAAAACAGCAACACCAGGAGGCGTTGTTAAAAAAGGAGAAGTTATAAAAGCTGTTATAGTTAGAACTAAAAGAAATACAAGAAGAGCAGATGGATCATACATAAGATTTGACGAAAATGCAGCAGTAATATTAAAAGATGACGGAAACCCAAAAGGAACACGTATATTCGGGCCTATAGCAAGAGAATTAAGAGATAAAAACTATATGAAAATTCTTTCATTAGCTCCAGAAGTATTATAATAAATTTCTAAAACACAATAATATAGAAATTATTTAAATAAGTACTATAGTATAATATCAAAATAATTTTAATGTTAAAAAATGTAAGAATATTAATAAATAATGCAAAATCTGTAATTGAATGAAAAATATAAATATTAAATATCAATTAAAAGTTAATTTAAATATAAATTAGCACAGAAGGATTAATAAAAAAAGAAAAGGAGGCGAAATCCTAAATGTTAAAAATAAAAAAAGGTGATACAATCCAAGTTTTATCTGGAAATGATAAAGGAAAAAAAGGTGAAGTAATCGAAGTTTTACCAAAAGCTGAAAAAATATTAGTAAAAGGAATAAACATCAGAAAAAAACACACAAAACCTAAAAAACAAGGAGAAGAAGGTGGAATTATTTCTATGGAATGTGCAATACACATGAGCAAAGTAAGTGTTGTATGTCCAAAATGTGGTAAAGCTACAAGAATAGGATTCGAAATTGATAAAGAAGGAAATAAAGTACGTATTTGTAAAAAATGCAGTACAAAAATCAAATAAGAAAGGAGGTCTATTGAAGACTTATGGAAATTTTAAGAGAACAATATAACAAAGAAGTTATACCAGCAATGATGAAAAAATTTAACTATACATCAGTTATGCAAGTACCAAAACTAGATAAAATAGTTATTAATATAGGTTTAGGAGATACAAAAGAAAATCCTAAATCACTAGAAAACGCAGTTAATGATTTAACAATAATTACAGGACAAAAACCAATTATAACAAAATCTAAAAAAGCTATAGCAGCCTTCAAATTAAGAGAAGGAGTTGAAATTGGATGCAAAGTAACATTAAGAAAAGCAAAAATGTATGATTTTGCATATAAATTATTCAATGTAGCACTTCCTAGAGTGAGAGATTTTAGAGGAGTATCAGCAAATTCTTTTGATGGTAGAGGAAATTATTCAATGGGTATTAGAGAACAATTAATATTCCCAGAAATTGAATATGATAAAATCGACAAAATCAGAGGTATGGATATAATTTTTGTTACAACAGCTAAATCAGACGAAGAAGCTAGAGAATTATTAACATTATTAGGAATGCCTTTTAAAAGTTAAAATTATTTTAAAGTTTTTATATAAATGTAAAAAATTTAAAGTTGAATGAAAGGAGAAGGTCATGGCTAAAAAATCTTTAAAAGTTAAACAACAAAGAGAGCAAAAGTTCAAGACTAGAGAATACAACAGATGTAAAATCTGTGGAAGACCACACGCTTATATTAGAAAATTTGGAATTTGCCGTGTTTGCTTCAGAGAATTAGCTCATAAAGGCGAGATTCCAGGAGTTAAAAAAGCAAGTTGGTAAAATATACTAATTAAGAAAATAAATTAGTAATAAATACTAATTTAAAAAATTGGTAACAAAAACTAATAAAAAACTTGGTAATAAATACCAATAATAAATTTGGTAACAAATACTAATTAAAAAAAATTGGTAATAAATACTAATAATAAACTTGGTAATAAATACCAATAATAAATTTGGTAACAAATACTAATTAAAAAAAATTGGTAATAAATACTAATTATACAAATAAAAAGTAGAAAAAGGAGGTAAGAAAATTGATTACTACTGATCCAATAGCAGATATGCTAACAAGAATAAGAAACGCAAATAGTTCAAAACATAAAGTAGTAGATGTACCATCATCAAACATGAAATTAGCAATAGCTAAAATATTATTAGATGAAGGATATATTAAAGCTTGTGAAGAAATAAAAAGTGAAAACAACCAAGGAGTTATAAGAATAACTATAAAATATGATGAAACAGGTGCAAGAGTAATAGAAGGACTAAAAAGAATTAGTAAACCAGGACTAAGAGTTTATGCATCTAAAGATCAATTACCAAAAGTACTAAACGGATTAGGAATAGCTTTAATATCAACATCAAAAGGAATAAAAACAGACAAACAAGCTAGAACTGAAGGTTTAGGAGGAGAAGTGTTAGCTTACGTATGGTAATAAAAAAAATATCAAAATAGAGAGGTGAAAAAAATGTCAAGAATAGGAAATAAACCTATTACAGTACCAGCTGGTGTTGAAGTAAAATTAGACGGATTACACTTAACTGTAAAAGGACCTAAAGGAACTTTAGAAAGAGAAATTCATAAAAACATGAAAGTTTCTATAGATGGTGACACAATAACAGTTGCAAGACCAAATGAAGAACCATATAATAGAAGTTTACATGGATTAACAAGAACATTAATCAGTAACATGGTTGAAGGTGTTGTAAATGAATTTAAAAGAGAACTAGAAATTAATGGTGTAGGATATAGAGCACAGAAAAAAGGAACAAAATTAGCATTAAACTTAGGATATTCACATCCAGTTGAAATGGACGCTCCAGAAGGAATAACTTTTGATGTACCAACTCCAACACAAATAATAATTAGAGGAATTGATAAAGAAGCAGTTGGTCAAACAGCAGCTGTTGTAAGATCAAAAAGACCACCTGAAGTATATAGAGGAAAAGGTATTAAATATGTTGAAGAACGTATTAGACGTAAAGAAGGTAAATCAGGTAAAAAATAAATAATAAAACCAATCAAAAACTAATGCTGTTACATTAGTTAGAAAGGAGAAAACAATGGTTTCAAAAACAAATAGAAAATTAGAAACAAAAAGAAGACATATAAGAGTTCGTAGAAAAGTAAGTGGAACAGCTCAATGTCCAAGATTATGTGTATATAGAAGTAATAACAACTTATTTGTACAAGTAATTGATGATACAGTTGGAAAAACTATAGTTAGTGCTTCTACTCTTGATAAAGAAGTAAAAACAAAACACTCTAATAAAGAGGCAGCTAAAGAAGTAGGAACTTTAATAGCACAAAGAGCGTTAGAAAAAAATATTAAAACAATAGTATATGATAGAAGTGGATATGTATATCATGGAGTTGTTAAAGAATTAGCAGAAGCTGCAAGAGCTGCAGGTCTAGAATTCTAATAATAATAGAAATTACATAAAACATTAAGTTTTGTAAAAGGAGGGAAATTTATAACAATGGAAAACACATCAGAATTAAAAGAAAAAGTTGTAGCTATAAATAGAGTTGCCAAAGTTGTTAAAGGTGGTAGAAATTTTAGATTTAGTGCTGTTGTAGTTGTTGGAGATGAAGCAGGACACGTTGGAGTTGGAAATGGAAAAGCAGCAGAAGTTCCAGATGCAATCAAAAAAGCTATTCAAGAAGCTAAAAAGAACTTAGTAGAAGTTCCAATAGTTGAAACAACTATACCACACGAATATATCGGAACTTTTGGTAGTGCAAAAGTAATATTAAAACCAGCTGGAGAAGGTACTGGAGTTATCGCTGGAGGAAGCGTAAGACCAGTATTAGAATTAGCAGGATACAAAGATATAAGAACTAAAGTTTTAGGAACAAACAACCCAAGAAACGTTGTTTATGCTACACTTGAAGGTTTGAAAAAAATGAAAACTGCAGAGCAAGTTGCTAAAAAAAGAGGAAAAAAAGTCGAAGAAATATTATAAAAATATACTCATAAAAATATTGTAAATAATAAAAAAATTTATTGATTTAAAAATTTTTATAGTATATACTATTAATAACAAGATTAAGGAGGTGTAACCGCACAATGAAATTAGATGAATTAAAACCAGCAACAACAGCAAAAACAAGAACAAGAGTTGGACGTGGAACTGGTTCTGGATTAGGAAAAACATCTGGAAGAGGACATAAAGGACAAAAAGCTAGATCAGGTGGTGGAGTAAGAAGAGGATTCGAAGGTGGTCAAACACCATTATATAGAAGACTACCAAAAAGAGGATTCACAAATATTCACGCTAAAACATATACAGAAGTAACATTAACAATGTTAAATAAAGCAACTACAGAAGAAGTAACAGCAGAAAGCTTAATCGCTGATGGAATCATTAAAAAAATTAATGATGGTATCGTGATATTAGCTACAGGAAACTTAGAGAAAAAATTAGCTGTAAAAGCTAAGAGATTTACTAAAGCTGCTAAAGAAAAAATTGAGGCTTTAGGTGGAAAGACAGAGGTGATCTAATTGTTTAACACCATTAAAAATGCTTTAAAGACTCCAGAAGTTAGAAAAAGACTATTATTTACATTATTACTAATAGTTGTTTTCAGACTAGGATCTTTTATATCAGTTCCAGCAGTTGATACAACTGCGTTATCATCTGTAAGTAGTGGAGGAATAACTCAACTTATTGACACAATATCAGGAGGAGCTTTTTCAAGACTTTCAATATTTGCAATGTCAATAACTCCATATATCACAGCTTCAATTGTAATACAATTATTAGCAATGGTAATACCATCTTTAGAAAAATTAACTAAAGAAGGTGGAGAAGAAGGAAGAAATAAGGTAAATAGATATACAAAAATTCTTACAGTGGTATTAGCATTAGTAGAAGGATTAGGATTGTATTTATCATATTCAAAAATATTTATAAATCCAGGATTCTTAACAGGTTCAGTAGTAGTGTTATCATTTATGGCTGGAACAGCTCTACTAATGTGGTTAGGAGATCAAATAACTAACAAGGGTATAGGTAATGGGATATCAGTTATTATATTTGCAGGTATTGCATCAGGATTACCAAGTGCAATCCAAACAATGTGGCAAATGATATTTTCAGGAGCATTTAAAACAGAAAATCTAATACTTGGATTAGCAATATTATTTGGAGCAATATTATTAGTAGCAGGAGTTGTATTTGTACAACAAGCAGAAAGAAGAGTACAAGTACAATATTCTAAAAAAGTTGTAGGAAGAAAAATGGTTGGTGCACAAAATACACATATACCATTAAAGCTAGCTATGGCAGGTGTAATGCCAATCATATTTGCATCTTCATTTATGACTTTCCCAGCTATGATAATAAGCATATTCAAGAGTAATATAGCAGCAGAAACAGGGATTTTAGCAGTAATATATAAGTTATCTATTGCTACATCTACTTCAATAATGCAAGTACCAGGAACTGATGGATTATCAACAATTACATATAAATTGCCAATAGGATATTCATTAGTTAATGCAGCAATATACTTATTACTAATCGTTGGATTTACATTCTTTTATACTTATGCAACATTTAATCCAGCAGAAGTATCAAATAATGTTAAGAAAAACGGAGGATTTATTCCAGGAATAAGAGCAGGAAAACCAACAACACAATATTTAAGTGCAATTATAGGAAAAATAACACTTTTTGGTGGATTGTTCCTAGCAATTATAGCAATACTTCCTATGATGTTAAGATTTACAACATTAGATTTAGCATTTGGAGGAACTTCAATATTAATAGTTGTAGGTGTTGCATTAGAAACAATACAACAATTAGAATCTCAATTGGTAATGAGACATTACAAAGGATTCTTAGAATAAAAATGTAATAAAGAAGCAAAAGTTGTAATAACTATGTTTTAATAATATTAAGAGTAGAAGTTGGAGCATGAAATGTATTTTTTTATCTCCAACTTTGAAATTTGTTAATAAGTAAGAATTGGCTTTTAGCCTATTTCAAATAAGTAAATAAAGTTAATAAATATAATTGGATTTTTAATAGTTAGATACAAAAGGTTTATAATGAATTTGTATGGTATGAATTTATGAATGTTTTGTACCATAATAATTTAATTATATATTTGAATTTTTGTGTCCTTACTGGTCGTCTGAGATAGACTTGAAAATCTAAAATTTTATTTGAGTGTTTTATTGAATTATATGATTTGTAAAACAAATCATAAATCCAACACACTCTCATAAAATATTGATTTTCATAGCCTTTCTAGACTCCCAAGCTGCGCGTCCACTTCAAATTAAAATATATAATTAAATTATTATGGTATATGTAGCAAATATTGTAATTATAAAATTTTATTTATAAATTTGAATTAGAAAAAATTGATTAAAAAGTTTAACTAAAAATTAGATTAGAAAATTTTAATTAGAAGAATTAGATTAAGAATAATTATTTATTTATTTAAGATAGGCGGAAAAGGCTTTAATCAAGCAAAAGGAGAAATAATATGTTAATAATTTTATTGGGTGCACAAGGAACAGGAAAAGGAACAGTGGCAGGTATATTAAGCAAAAGAAATAATTGGATTCAATTATCAACAGGAGATATTTTTAGAGAGAATATTGCAAAAGGAACAGAATTGGGTATAGAAGCAGATAAGCATATTTCAAAAGGGTGCCTAGTTCCAGATGAAATAACTATTTCTATGGTAGAAAAAAGATTGGAAGAATTAAATGATGCTCCAGGTATTATATTAGACGGATTCCCTAGAAATATAATTCAAGCGGAAAAACTAGATGAAATACTTTCGAAAAAAGGTCAAAAGGTTGACTGGGTTGTTAATTTAGAAACACCGAGAGAAGAAATAATAACAAGAATGTTAAATAGAAGAGTATGCTCAAATCAAGATTGTAAATCAACATTTAATATAGAAATATTCCCACCAAAAGTCGATGGGATATGTGATGTATGCGGTTCTGAATTAAAAATTAGAGAAGATGATAGTGATCCAAAAGCAATTGAAAAAAGGTTGGAAATATATGATACACAAACAAAACCATTAATAGATTTTTATAATAAAAAAGGAATTGTTATAGTTGAAGAAATAAGTAAAAGAATTAACAGATTCGCTGAAGAAGCCTGTGATGACATTATGGAAAAAATTAAATAAAATTAATATAATCAAAATAAAATTAAGAAAAATTAAAACAAATAAAAATAAAATAAATAAAAATAAAATAAATGAATTAGATAAATCAATAAAAATAAAACAAATAAAAATAGAATAAATGAATTAGATAAATCAATAAAAATAAAACAAATAAAAATAAAACAAATAAAAATAGAATAAATAAAAAGAAAATAAGTAAAAGGAAGTAAGAAAAATTGGTAACTATAAAATCTAAAAAAGAAATTGAGTTAATGAGACAAGCTTGTAAAGTAACAGCATTAGTACATGCAAAATTGGAACAAGAAATAAAACCAGGAATCTCAACATTAGAATTAGATAAAATTGCAGAACAAGTTATAAAAGAAAATGGAGGAATTCCTGCACAAAAAGGATACAGTACTGGAATAAAAGGTATGCCATCATTTCCAGCAACACTTTGTGTTTCAATAAATGATGAAGTAATACACGGAATTCCATCTAGCAAAACAATAATTAAAGATGGAGATATTGTAAGTATTGATTTAGTTGTTTTGAAAAATGGATATAATGGAGACGCAGCAAGAACTTATGTAGTTGGAAGTGGTACAAAAGAAGCTAAAAGATTAGTAGAAATTACTAAACAAGCATTTTTTGAAGGTATAAAATATGCAATTCCAGGAAACAGAATAGGTGATGTATGTCATGCTATAGGAGCGTTTGTTGAAAAAAATGGATATTCAGTTGTAAGAGAATTTCAAGGTCATGGAATAGGAAAGCAAATGCATGAAGATCCTGGAATACCAAATTATGGAAAACCAGGAAGAGGTATAAGACTTGAACCAGGTATGACTCTAGCAATAGAACCAATGGTAATACAAGGAAAATCGGACATAATAGAAGCTGAAGATGGATGGACAATTAAAACAGCAGATGGAACACTATCTGCTCATTATGAAAACACAATATTAATTACAGAAAAAGAGCCAGAAGTCTTGACAATTTTATAGAAATGATATATACTATAAAAGCTATTGTGTATAAAAATAGAAATTATTTTTACTGAATAACTATAATAAGATTAAGAATATGTTATGTATTATAAATTCAATCGTAATTATAATACAATATTAGAATTAAATAGTTAAATAATAGTAAAAATAAACAAATTGGAGGTAAAAATGGCAAAAGAAGATGTTATTGAAGTAGAAGGAGTTGTTGTAGAAACACTACCAAATACTAATTTCAAAGTAGAACTTGAAAATGGACATCAAATATTAGCTCATATTTCAGGAAAATTAAGAATGAATTATATCAAAATACTCCCAGGCGATAAAGTAAAAGTAGAACTTTCACCTTACGACTTGACCCGAGGACGTATAACTTGGAGAGCAAAATAAATTGTAGAAATATTTACAGGAGGTGTAGTGAAATGAAAGTAAGACCATCAGTAAAACCAATGTGCGAAAAGTGCAAAGTAATCAAAAGAAAAGGTGTAATTAGGGTTATTTGTGAAAATCCTAAACATAAGCAAAGACAAGGTTAATAAAATTAACCAAAACAATTAAATATAGAAATAAACTATAAAAAATGCAAAATTGATATTAACACAATCTGAAGGCGGCTGTACAATGAAAATTGTATAATATTAGATATGTGTTTATATATATTTTTTATATGTAATACTAAAGACTAATATAGTAAACAGACAATCCGAATTTACATATTAGTTCATTTCACTTTAGTATAGATGTAAAAAACAACAAACAACAAAATTAATAAAAAATAATAAAAAATCATTTGGAGGTGCTAAAAGAATGGCTCGTATATCAGGAGTAGATTTACCTAGAGAAAAAAGAATAGAAATCGCATTGACATATATTTTTGGAATAGGTCTATCAAGTTCACAAAAAATATTAAAAAATGCTGGAGTAAATCCAGACACAAGAGTTAAAGACTTAACAGACGAACAAGAAAAAGCAATAAGAACAGCAATGGAAGGTTTTAAAGTTGAGGGAGACTTACGTAGAGAAGTTGCTCTAAATATTAAAAGACTTACAGAAATTGGATGCTACAGAGGGTTAAGACATAGAAGAGGTTTACCAGTAAGAGGACAAAGAACAAAAACTAATGCTCGTACTAGAAAAGGACCTAGAAAATTAGTAAGTAAAAGTAAGAAATAATTAGGAGGGAAACATAAATGGCTACAAAAAATGTAACAAAAAAAGTTACTAGAAGAAGAGATAGAAAAAATATCGAAAAAGGTATGGCTCATATTCATTCTAGTTTTAATAATACAATCGTTACAATTACAGATGTTCAAGGTAATACATTATCTTGGTCAAGTGCTGGTGGACATGGATTTAAAGGTTCAAGAAAAAGCACTCCATTTGCAGCTGGAGAAGTAGCTGAAACAGCAGCTAAAGCAGCTATGGAACATGGATTGAAAACAGTAGAAGTATTTGTAAAAGGACCAGGTTCAGGACGTGAAGCAGCTATAAGATCATTACAAGTTGCAGGTTTAGAAATTAGCAGTATAAAAGATGTAACACCAATACCACACAATGGTTGTAGACCACCAAAAAGACGTCGTGTATAAAATACGATAAAAAATATAAAAAGTTGAAAGTAATAATAAATAAGGAAGGTGAATTAAAAAAATGGCAAGATATAAAGACGAACAATGCCGTATTTGCCGTAGAGAAGGACAAAAGTTATTCTTAAAAGGTTCAAGATGTTATTCAGACAAATGCAGTATTTCTAGAAGAAATTATGCACCAGGACAAAATGGACAAAAGAGTAAAAAATTGTCAGAATATGGTACTCAATTAAGAGAAAAACAAAAAACTAAAGCATTCTATGGAGTAAGTGAAAAACAATTCAGAAAATACTTTGAAATGGCTTCAAACAGTAAAGGAATTACAGGTGAAAACTTATTACAAATACTAGAAAGCAGATTAGACAATGTTGTTTACAGATTAGGATTTGGAAGTTCAAGAGCACAAGCTAGAATGCAAGTAACACACGGAGCATTTGAAGTAAATGGACAAAAAGTTAATATTCCATCTTACCTAGTAAAAGCAGGAGATATAATCGCAGTTAGAGAAAATAGAAGAGATAATGGAACAATTAAATTAAGCGTAGAAGAAAATGCATCTAGACCAGTTACACCTTGGTTAGAAAAAGACGCTGAAAACTTAAACGGTAAAGTTATAAGATTAGCAAATAGAGAAGAAATCGACTTACCAGTTGAAGAACATTTAATAGTAGAGCTTTACTCTAAATAATAAAAGTGTTTATTAGATAACAAACACTAAAAACTTTATTATATAAAAATTAGGGACAAATAAGGTAATATTTTAAAAATATTAACCATAGTCTTAATTAGGAGGTTAAAATGATAGAATTCGAAAAGCCAAATATTAAATGCTTAGAGATAGATAATGAGAATTATTATGCTAAATTTGTATGTGAACCATTAGAACGTGGATATGGTATAACAATAGGTAACTCTTTAAGAAGAATATTGTTATCTTCACTTCCAGGAACTGCTGTCACAAGTGTTAAAATTGAAGGTGTATTACATGAATTCTCTACAATCAAAAATGTAGTAGAAGATGTACCAGAGATAATAGTTAATTTAAAAAATGTAAGATTAAAATCAGATAGAAACGAAGAAAAAACTCTAAGAATAGATTTTAAAGGCGAAGGAGAAGTAAAAGCTGGAGACATAATAACAGACGGAACAGTTGAAGTATTAAATCCAGAATTACATATCGCTACAGTATCTGAGGGTGGATCTTTAGTTATAGAAATGACAGCTGAAATGGGTAGAGGATACAACACAGCTGAGAAAAATAAAAAAGATAGTCAACCTTTAGGTGTACTTCCGATAGATTCTATCTATACACCAGTAAAAAAAGTTAATTACTCAGTAGAAAATACGAGAGTAGGACAAATGGTTGATTATGATAAATTAACAATAGAAGTTTGGACAGATGGAAGTTCAATGCCATATGAAGCATTAAGCTTAGCAGCAAAAGTTATGACAGGACATTTAGAATTATTTATAGATTTATCAGAAACTGCAAAAAATACACAAGTTATGATAGAAAAAGAAGAATCTAAAAAAGAAAAAGTATTAGAAATGTCAATCGAAGACTTAGAATTATCAGTAAGATCATTCAATTGTTTGAAAAGAGCTGGTATATCTACAGTTGAAGATTTAGCAAATAAATCAGAAGCTGATATGATGAAGGTAAGAAATTTAGGAAAAAAATCATTAGATGAAGTTACTAATAAATTACGTTCATTAGAATTAGATTTTGCTAGAGAAGAAGATTAGAAGAAGGAGGCAAACCAAGTGGCAATAAATAGAAAATTAGGAAAAGCAACTGATATTAGATTAGCAATGTTAAAAACACAATTAACAGATCTTATATTACATGGACAATTAGAAACAACAGAAGCAAGAGCAAAAGAAGTTAAAGCATTAGCAGATAGTATAATATCTTTAGCTGTTAAAGAAAAAGATAATTTTGAAACAGTAGATAGCAAAGTTGTAAAAGCTAAATTAGACAGTAATGGAAGAAAAGTTACAGAATTAGCAACAAGTAAAAATGGCAAAGAATACTTAAAAGTAGTTAAAGAAGAAACAACAGAAGCAAGACAAAAAGACATGCCATCAAGATTAAATGCTAGAAGAAAAATGATGAGAATGATAAACAAAATAACAGACAGCGAAGGAAACACAATAGATTTAACATCAAAATTGTTTAATGAAATAGCTCCAAAATATGAAGGTAGAGTTGGTGGTTATACACGTATAATCAAAAAAGGACCTCGTAGAGGAGACGCAGCTGAAATGTCAATACTAAAATTAATATAGTTTATATTTTAATACAAAAAGAGATAAATACCAAAAATGGTAAATATCTTCTTTTTTTTATGGCAAAAAACAAAAATCGTAAAAAATGTATTTTATGGCAAAAAACAAAAATCGTAAGAAATGTATTTTATGGCAAAAAACAAAAATCATAGGAAATGCTTTTTGTGGCAAGAAAAAAATTATAAAAGATGCTTTTTACGGCATAAAAAAGAGCCCCAGTAATACTGGGGCTTTGATTAGAATATTTCTTTTTTCATAGTTTCAATAAGTTGTTCATAACTATCAAATTCCTTATCTATAAGGGGTTCTAAAATCATTTCAACTTTTTTCTCTGTGAGCCTTTTTCGTTTTCGCATATTACCTTTAAAAAAATAATAGAAGTCATACTCTTTTTTAACATCATTTTCTAAGTAATAAATAAGAATTTTAGGTGGTTCACCAGGTCCTTCATAAATGCCATGTTTGTTAAAATCTGCACCTGCACATTTAAGATATTCATATTTAGTTATTTTTACCATTTTGTTCTACCTCCAATTGTCTGTATAACGTTTCTATCCATTTTGGATATTAGCTGGCCGATTTGCCAGATGTTTTAATATTATATCACTTATGTTAATAAATGTCAAGCAAAGTCTTAAAAAAACATAAAAATTATGTAAATTATTGTAAAGTATAAGTGTAATAATAAGATTCTATATAAAGTAAAAATTCCTTATAGGAATAAATATATAGATAATTAAGAATACACTATTGAATAATAGTTAATTATGAATTAAAAGTATATATTTAAATTGCTTATTAGATACGAAAAAAATCTCTCAGAATTACTGAGAGATTTTTTTTATTTACATATTTGCTATGATTGCTGAATCAAGTTCAGCTTCATTTTGGTACTTTTTTCCGATGACTTTGCTTATTACATCTGTTACATACTTTTTAGTTATATTTCTTTGCAAGTTTTCCTTGAAAAAAGGATAATAGTTTACTGTGTACTCGTCTTCTTCCTCCTTAATGTTAAGATTAATTTCTGGATCTGTTCCACCTGCAAGAAATGATCCATTTCCACCTCTAATTGCTGTTTCTGGAGTTCTGTTCTTTTTTACTCCTCTTATAACTTTTGCTCTTGTTGACTGTACATAGCTAAAACTTTCAATTATTATCATATTTTACCTCCAATTGTTTGTAAAAAAATTGTTTCTATCCATTTAGGATAGTGTGTGGCCGATTTGCCAAACATAATTGTATTATATCATAAATGTTTACATAAGTCAATCAAAATTTAAAAAATTTTTTAAATTTATAAAAAAACATCACATTGATTTGAAATGAAAAAATTTCTCAAAAAATTTTCATATTGAATTAAAATAACTAAATTTCTCATAAAATTTTCACAATTAATTAAAATAACTAAATTTCTCAAAAAAGTATTCGACTGGAAAGATTGCAAGGAATTGTTAACTAATATACAAGAAATAGGAGTTAAATAATAAAATTGCATTATGTGCATTATGTGAAATCGTAATAAAACCCAGATAACTTATGTACAATAATTATTAAATATGATAAAATAAAAAAGAAGATGGAAAAAGTAGTTGGAAATTCGAGGATAAGTAATGGTGGAAAAATAATTGGAAATTCGAGGATAAGTAATGGTGGAAAAATAATTGGAAATTCAAGGATAAGTAATGGGGGAAAAATAATTGGAAATTCAAGGAGAAGTAAAAGACATAATTTTTCATAATGATATTAATAGTTACACAATAGCAGTTTTTGAGACTGATGAAGAAGAAATAACAATGGTAGGATGTCTACCTTTTATTAATTGTGGAGACACACTTAAATTAATTGGAAAATATGTGAATCACCAAGATTATGGAAGACAATTTAAAGTAGAAACCTTTGAGAAGTTACTTCCACAAACAACAGAAAGCTTGGAAAGATATTTAGCAAATGGAATAATAAAAGGAATTGGACCAGCAATAGCAAAAAAAATAGTAAAAGAATTTGGGGAAGAAACAATACTTGTATTTAAATTTGAACCAAAAAAATTGTCAAGAATAAAAGGAATAACACCAGTAAAAGCAATAGAAATGGCAGATGAATTTAACCAAAACTGGGAAGTTTGGCAAATAGTTGGTTTCTTAGAAAAATTCGGAATAGGAGTTCAAAATTCCAAAAATGTATACAAAAAATTTGGTGGAAATGCAATATCAGAAATAGAAGCAAATCCTTATGTATTATTGGATGTGGCAAATAATGTAGAATTCAAACATATAGATAAAATGGCATTAGAACTTGGAATACAATACAATGATATTAAAAGAATAAAAAGCGGTATTAAATACGCATTAATGTCTGTTACAACAAATGGGCATTGTGCAGTAATAGAAGAAAATTTGTATCAGTTTGTAAAAGAACTTTTAGGTGTAGAAAAAAGAGAAATAGAAACCGCAATTATAGAATTAAAGGTAAAAGAAGAGATAATAGTAGAAGAATACGAAAATGAAAAATGGGTGTATTTATACCATTATTATAAAGCAGAAAAAAACGTTGCAGAAAAATTAATGATATTAAAAAATTCAAAAAATTCAAAAGAAATCCACAACATATCAAAAGAAATTAAAAAAGTGGAAATAGAAACAGGAATTGAATTATCCCCAAGACAAAATGAAGCAATAAAAATTGTAAATGAAAACAATGTATGTATTATTACTGGAGGACCAGGAACAGGAAAAACAACAATAATTAAAGTAATAATAGAATTGTATAAAAAACATGGCAAAAAGCCAGTATTATGTGCTCCAACAGGACGAGCAGCTAAAAGAATGACAGAAACTACAGGGGAAGAAGCAAAAACATTACATAGACTTTTAGAAATAGGTAAATTTGAAGATGAATCATCAAAACCAAATATGGATATGGAAGTAGCTCCATTAGATGCAGATGTTGTAATTGTAGACGAAATGTCAATGGTAGATTTATTTTTAATGAATTACCTCTTAAAAGCTATATACAAAGGAACAAAAATTGTATTTGTAGGAGATATAGATCAATTACCTTCAGTTGGACCAGGAAGTATATTAGGAGATTTAATAAAATCAGAAAAGCTGCCTACAATTACTTTAGACAAAATATTTAGACAAGCTGCACAAAGCAAAATTATAATAAATTCTCATAGAGTCAATAAAGGAAACTCATTTTTATTAAAAGAAAACGAAAATATTGATGAGGAAATAAAAAATGTAATAGAAACAGATTCAGAGAAAATTGAACAATTAAATGATGATTTCTTTTTTATAAAGGAAACAAATCAAGATAAAATTCTTGAACAAGTTATATCATTATGTAATGGTAGATTAGAAAAATTCGGTAATTACAATTTTTTTAAAAACATTCAAGTAATTACACCAACCAAAAAAGGTTTGCTAGGAACAAGAGAATTGAATGTGATTTTACAAAATACATTAAATCCACATAAAAATAGCGAAAGTGAAAAACAGGTTTATGGAAATACATTTAGGGTTGGAGATAAGGTTATGCAAATAAAAAATAATTATGATATTTTTTGGAAAAAAACAGAACCAATAAACGAAACTGGTACAGGAGTATTTAATGGTGAATTAGGAATAATAAAAGGGATAGATAATATTGAAAAAGTTATTGAAATAAAATTTGATGATGGAAAAACAGTTTGGTACCAGTTCTCAGATCTAGAGCAAATAGAGCATTCATATGCCATAACAGTACATAAAGCTCAAGGAAGTGAATTTGATGTTGTAATAATGCCAATCTCACCATCAGCTCCTATGTTGCTTACAAGAAATCTATTATACACAGGAATGACTAGAGCGAAAAAGCTTTTAATTGTTATAGGCTATCCAAAAATTGTAGAATTTATGATAAATAATGCAGATAATAAAAAAAGAAATACAGGATTAGCAGAAAAGCTTAAGAAAATATAAAAACTATTACCAGATGATTATAATAAGAATAGAAATGTTAGCTTCAAATATAAAAATATAAAAATGTAACAAAAATAATAAAAATAAAAAGAATAATAAATATAAGTTAATACTATAATAATATATCGAAAAATAAGTATATAAATAATAAAAAAATAAAATAATAATAAAAATAAAATGAATAATAAATATAAATTAATACTATAATAAAAATATCGAAAAATAAGTATATAAATAATAAAAAAACAAAATAATAATAAAAATAAAAAGAATAAAAAAATAAAAAAATAATTAATAAAAAATTTGTTTTTTATATAGGGACTGAAAGGAGAAAAAATTTATAATCATAAAGGCAGAAAAATACCATATTTGTAAAATAATAGATTTTGTATTAAATATTTTCTTTCCAAATATATGTGGAATATGCGAGGAGATTAATAAAAAGAGTATTTGTGATAAATGCAAAAAAGAAATTGAAAAGCACTTAATTATTAATAAAATTACCGAATTTAAAATATTAGAAAGCAAATTAGAATCAAAAATACATTTTGATGAACATTTATATTTTTATGAATATCAAGGAATAATTAGAGATAAGTTTATAAAATATAAATTTGGAAATAAACCATACTTATATAAAATGTTTGCAGAAAGCATTTTTAATAAGGATTTAATTGAATTTTGTAAACACTACGATTATTTAATACCAGTTCCAATTGACAAATGTAGAATGAGTCAACGAGGGTATAATCAAAGCTATTTAATAGCAAAAGAAATTGTAAAAAATATCAATGAATACTATATAAATAATAGTTTTAAATGTGATGAACTAAATAAAAACAGAAACTTTATAATAAGTAACGAAATGAACTGTGATGAAAAACATAAAATAGAAATTAACAATATTAGTAAAAAATATGATTTAAACTCTAATTCAAAATGTAAAACAAACCATATAGAATTTGAAAACAAAATTTTATTTAAACAAAAAAATATCAAACCTCAAAGCACTATGAATTCAAGAGAAGACAGAGTTAAAAACATAAAAGATGCATTTGAATTGAAAAACTTAGAACAAATAAAAAATAAAAAAATTATCATATTTGATGATATATTTACTACAGGAAGTACAGCAAATGAATGTGCTAAAATACTTAAAAATTATGGCGCATTAAAAGTTGGTATTATTACAATCGCTAAAGATTAAGAATAGCGGTTTATAAAAAATACAAACAGTTTTTGAAAAAGAACAAAAATATCAACAAGAAATTTGTATAAAAAAAGATATGTTTAGAAAAACTTTTTTACAAAAGAAATAAGCAGAGAATAATCTCTGCTTATTTTGAAAAAGGATAATGAAAAGAAGATTTTTTGTTTAAGATTTCTTAAACAAAAAAGAAAATAGCATTAATGGTGTAAATACGTATGACCTCATAAGAGGTGTTGCAATGAAACATGGCAATTTAGCTAATACATTTATCATTTTTTTTGACATAATTATGTCACTCCTTTTAATTATTTAATTGTCGTAATTTACTAATATAATAAAATTATAGCATATTTTTTCATAAAAGTCCAGTAATATGCAAAAATAGTATGCTTTATAGTACAAGTATACCTTTAAGGTTGAATTAAAAAGTAAATGCCCATCAATACAAAAATATAGTTGATAATAG
>DAOOQE010000018.1:3270-24009 GCA_035388585.1 Clostridia bacterium | reverse complement strand
TATAGTGATGGTTTGGTTTGTTAAGTGAGGGTGGGGTGATAGTTTGGATTTTATAGTGTGATGGTGATATATGAATACAGGAAGTGTGGGGTGGGGTACCCCTTTAGTTCTTGTATTATTTTGGAAGATGTGATGTATATATTATGTATAATAGATTAGTGATAAACATCAGGGATTATTGCATGATGATTTTAAATAAAGGTAATTTAACACTTTTGATTTTTAAGGTATTTTACCTGAAGTGAGGGGGTTGTCCAAGATTGTGTGTAGTTTTTTCCGATAAAATCACTGTTTATCAGTGTTGAATACAGGAAGTGTGGGGATCAGGAAGCTAATACAGGAAGTTATACCACGCTTCTTGTATTAAAGTGGCTTATAATATGATTCCGCAGTTAATTTTAGTAATACAGGAAGTGAGTTAGTTTTCCGAACTAATTGTAATAATTATGTATAAATTATTTTATTATTTTTGTGATTTTTGTGATTCTTTTACAAAAATTTTATATAAAATAGAAAGGATTTATAAACTGTTAGTTAGTTAGTTATAATATGGACAAAGAAGAATTTTTAGAAAAAGTAAATAAAGAAAAAGAAAATATTATTGAAATAATGGATCGTAATGAAAACGAATTACCTATAACTTTTTCTATACAAATGCCTATTGGAATGGCTAAAGATATTAAAAGAATTACTACAAGTACTGGAATATCACGATCTGAATTTATTAGACAAGCATGTAAAATATTACTTAAACAAATTAATGAACATAAAAAAAAACAATTTAATGATTACAATGAATAAAATGATAACAAATGAAGAATATAAAAAAATATCTGATAAAAATAGAAATAATAATAAATGGAATAATACTGAATGTAATGAAGATTATAATACAAATAACAAGGAAATAGAAAAAAGAAGAAAAAATATAGAATATATAAAAGCTAAAAGCTATCAAAACATGTCATTACCGTACTCTAAATTGATTTCTGCATTGTGGGAAGTAAGAGAACAACAGCTTACTGATGAAGATATTGAACAAATTGATAGAACACAGATGTTTTATGATCACATAATAGATATATTCGTACATAAAGAGTTGCTTAATTTTTGGTTTATGGGAGAAGTTACAACAGGAAAAACTACGTGCGCAGGAGCAATATGTGATTTTGTTTTAAAACAATTCTATGGAAAAGAAATGAAAGTCAGTAATATGTGTGATGATCAAATATCATATTCAAGAATTACAAGAGAACAATCAGATCTTAATAATACATGCCACGTTATAGATGAAGATAATAAACTTTCAAGAATTGGATTTAATTCAACAACAGAAACAGCAGGACTTCAAAGTTTTTCAGAAATTCAAGCGCAACGTTATCTTCATAGAATTTATTGCTCCCCATCAGAAATACAAGATGATCAAACTCATGTATTATTAGAAATAATAACTATTAATAAAGATTATAAATTTACAAGATGTAAATTATATTATAGACTTAATATGCCAACAGGAACACTTATACAATTTATTGGAATGGTAGATATTGATGTTTCAGAAGTGCTTGATAAATTCTGGTATAAATTGTACAGAATTAAAAAATTTAAAAAAATGAAAATAATGAATGATCTGGGAATTGATGATAGACGTATTATGGATTTTACAGAAATTGTAATGGCAATATATGAAGATTGGAAAGAAATTGCATTTGATGAAACAATTAAAAAAAAACAAATAAAAGCAACATTGAAAACTGAATTGATTAAACAAAAAATTAGAATATCGATGCTTACACAAGATGAATTGATAGATGATGCAGATGCATTGCTTGGACTTGAAACTGAAATTGGAAAAAGAAGTAAAAATATTAATAAAATTGAAAATGAAATAAAATACAATGAAAAATTAACTGAAGAAAATATAAAAAACTTGGAAAAAATTAAAATTAGAGAAATAAAAATATTAGAAAAGATTATCGAAAAAAAAGAAAAACTTATAGAAAAAAATTTGAGTATTATTAAAGCATATAAAGAATTTAAAGAAATTGATGAATTAGAAGAAGATGATTTAAAAAGATATATTTATGAACAAAAAAACGGAATATAATTATAATTTGATTGTTGGAATTATACTGATAATTATAATTATGTTTATTTTAATAGGATCTATTCTAAGAATAACTAAATATTATAAAGAAAAAAAAGAATGGGATAATAAAAATTTTAGCGAATATATAAATAAAGATATAAATGATGAAATAAAAATGTGGATTGAAATAAATTATTGTTATTATAAAGAATATAAAAATGAAGCTGATAAAAAATATTGTGAAAAATATAATATAAGTGAGATGATAAAATGATTATAAGTATTGATTGTATATATAATGAAAATGATAATAAAATATTTGAATATGGAATTATAGCATATTATAAAAATGAAAGAATACAAACTAAAGAATTCTTTGAAAAAAAAGAAATGTATAATGAAATAATTGAATTGGGTATAAAAGAAGCAAAAAATAAGAAAAATCTGGTAGTGTATGCTGATGAACATTATAAAAAATTTATTAGCTATGCAAATATAACTGATCAAGCATTAGAATATTATTCACATAAACCTTGTATAATTAAAAGAAATTTTAATAAAAATGAAATTAAAATTATTAGTGAAGTAAATAAAAATTTTGAAAAAATAAAATTAAAACCACAAATACATTTTTATGATATATTTACATTGTTTGGAGAAAATATTGAAGATAATAGACATCTCGCATTTGAAGAAATAAAAAAAGAATTTGAAAATGAAAATGATATTGAAACATATTTAAATAGTAAATGTAAAAAAAATATCTGTAAAATTAATGCAATTGCAATTATCATATTATTAAAAAATTTTAAAGAATTATTAAAAAAAGATGATTTTTCTACAAAAATGATGATAAGTGCTGGACAAATATCTGCAAATTATCATTTTAAAAAAATGAAAAAAACTAAAAACGCTAAAGAAATATTTGCAGATAAGTTTTTTAATAGAGTTATACAACCTAAAGAAGAAATAATGGCATTACAAGCACATGCAGGAAGGGGCGGTAGATTTGAAGTATTTAATTTAGGAAAATTTGAAAATGCTACACAAGTTGATTTTAATAGTGCTTATAGCTATGCTGAAATTAATATTGAGTTCCCTAATCTTAAAACGTTACATTATGTTAATGAACCATTACAATTATTTTCTGAAGATGAATTATTTGAAAAAATTGGAATATCAAAAGTAGTGATATATTCAGAAAATCCAGAAAGAAAAAAAATAGGGTTAGTGCCAATTAGATATAAAGATGAACAAATATTTCCTGATAATGAGAAAATTATATTAATTGGATCATATACACACCAAGAAATTAGGTTTTTTAAAGAAAATGGATTAAAAATATTAAAAGTATTCTATTCAATATATTATGATGAAAAAATTGATAATCCTTTAAAAGAAATAGTGCCTGCAATATATGAACTTAGAAAAAGAGATGAATTATCTAATAGAATTTATAAAAAAATATTGAATCATTTTACAGGAAAATTAAAACAAAGAAGAAAACAAAAAAAATTAGTGTTTAGAAATAGAGAAGATGCTAAAGAAATGGAAAAAGAAGGGTTTAAAATAAAAAAAGGATATGGTAATTTGTTCTTATATGAAAAAGAATCTAATGGATATGTATATTCTAAATATTATATGGCACAAGTATATGCAGATATTACGGCTAAAATAAGAATTGAAATGACTAAATTAGCAATGAAAATTGATAAAAAAGATCTAATATATATGCCGTGTGATAGTCTTATATTTAAAAATGCTGAAAAATATAAAAATATGTTTAATATATCTAATGAAATGGGATGCTTTAAATATGAAGTTGAAAATGGTGATGGATATATTTATTCCAAACAACAATATCAAATAAAAAATAAAATAAAAGTATCTGGAGTTATACAAAATAATCAAGAAATTAAACAAAAAGAATTTAGTTCTGGAAAAATGGAAACTAAAAGAATGGTAGATATATTTAAAAATCCAGAAAAAGCTGGAACTTATGAAACAATAATAAGAAACTTAGATGAATCTGAAAAAAATGAAAAAGAATTTAAAAAAGAAATTGAAGAAAAAATATATATTGTTAATGAAGAAGAATTAGATGAAGATGTAAAAAAATGGATTAAAGAAAATCAAAATATCTTAAATAATATAAGAAATTATAAAAATACAAATATAAAAACAAAAGGAGATGAAAAAAATGAATCTGACTAATATAGGAAAATTAATAGTAGTTGGAATAATAATATGGAAATTCTATCCGTATATTGTACAAGGTATAAAAAAAATAAAAAATTGGATTGATAAAAAAAATAATAAAAGCGGAAGTTATTATAAAAAAAGGAGATGGGATTAAATGAAAATAATATATATAGATACTGAAACAACAGGACTTAGTCCAGTTAAAAACGATATTATATCACTTGGATATATTATTGAAATTGATGGAATTGTAAAAAAAGAAGGGTATATTACAATGAGACCTTATTCTTTAGAAAATATTGATAAAAGAGCTTTAGAAATTAATAAGTTTGAATTATCACAAATATTAAATTTTGAAGAAAGTACAATGATTTTAAATAAATTTACTAAGGAATTAGAAACATATATTAATAAATATGATAAAACTGATAAGTTTCTAATAATAGGATATAATGTAAATTTTGATATTGATTTTATTAGAAATTGGTTCTATAAAGCAGGAAATCCATTCTTTGCATCATATTTTTCAGCAGGATGTATTGATGTATTACAAATGATTAATATATTGGATACTTTAAATAAAATTGATCTATCAGAATGTAAAAATAAAAAATTAGATACAATGTGTGAATTCTTTGAAATAAAAAATAATGAAGAATTTCATAATGCATTAGTAGATATAAAAGCAACTAAAGAATTATATTTAAAACTAATAAAAATGTTTTAAAAAAAATAAATAAAAAAATGGAGATGAAAAATAAATGAATATAAATATAAAAAAATTTGGAGATATACCTAAAAAGTTATTAGAAAAAACTGATAAAAATAAAGTTAGATCTATAATAACTTTATTAAGAAAAACTAAAGGACAATATTTAAATTCTTTTGAAATTAGTAATGAATGTGGATATAAATATGTTAAAACATGCCCAAATACAAGAAGAGATATAAAACTATTAATATCCTTAGGGTATCCAATAATATCTTCAAGTAAAGGATATAAATTAGCAGAAAATATAGAAGAAATAAATGAATATATAGAAAGATTAAATATTAGAATAAATGGAATTAAAAATAGAATTAAAATGTTAGAATTAACAAAAAAAGAAATTTTCTGATATCAAAAGGATTTATAAAGGTTTCTATGCATAATATTATTTGAATTATGCAAATAGTTCATAAAATATGACAAAAAAGAAAAGGAGAGATAAAAAATGGTAAAAAAAGAAATGTTAGTAAATAAAGATGGAAAACCATATTTAACAAAAAAAGGAGAACAATTAGTTGAATATACTCTTGAAGATGGAGATGTATTTGTACCACAATCAACAAAACCAATTGTACAAACAGGAAGATTTGTATCTTATTCTATGCCTGTTAAATTAAAAGATGTTAATACTGGAGAAAAATTAGATGATATTTTTATTAAATTAACTGAAACACAAGTAAATTCTTTAAAAAAAATTGATAATATAACTAATACATTATTTAAAGCAGTAAAATATGATAATAAATTTGGTACATTTATTGGATTTGAATATATGGATGAAAATAAAACCTGGAATAAACTTGTATCAAACCCACCTAAAACATTAGAAGATTTTGGATTGTAAAATCCAAAATCAAAATTAAAAATAAAATTAAAAAAAAGACGAATACAATTATGAAATTTTATACTATGGATCTGGCAATGGAAATTATACAAGAAAAAAATAATATTTATCTAATAATTAATGAAAAAAATAATAAAAATAATAAAAAAATATTTAATATAAATGATAAAATAACAGAATTTAGAAATTTTATTTGTGAAAAAAATGGGAAGTGAAAATATGGAACATGATCTTTTTATAGAATTATATAATATTAATCAAAAAATAGATTTTATTGCACAAAAAACATTAGAATTAGAAATAAAATTACAAAAATTGATTCAAAAAGAAGAAAAAGAAAAAACTAAAAATGAAAATAAATATATTAAACCAATAAATAATAATAATAACGATAATAAAAAAATTAATAAATATAATGAAATAGAAAATGAAAGTGATTAAAATGAATAAAAGAATTAAAACAGAAGAATTAAAAAGAAACAAATATAAAAACTCTGGAGAAAAAAATATTGATGATATTATTGATGAAACAAACAATGAAGAAACTAATAATTTAATAGATTATAAAGAAACTCACGAAACAAAAACTCTACCTGATGAAGAAATATATTCAGAAAATAAAAATAGTGTAGATAATTTTTTTACTAATTTTAATGTTAAAAAAAAATTAATGTGGATAAGATTTAAAGAAAATAAAATAAATTCTAAAGTTAATAAACTTGAAAATATAAATCAAAAATATGAAGAAGAAAAAAGAAAAGTTGAAGAAAAATATATTAAGCTTTCTCAAAAAGAGTTAGGTAAAATCAAAATAATAAAAAAAGAATGGTTAAATTTAAAAGAAATTATTGATAAAGAAGGACAACCAATTAGAAAATTAAAAGAACCATTATTATTATTAAGACATAATGGTAGAATATTAATCTATGAAGATGTACAACCTGGATTTCTTAATACCCCAGGAAAGAAAGGATATGTCTTTATAGATACAAGAAAAAAACAATTTATGGAAATTGGAAATTACGATTATATGGTTTATACTGGTAGTTCTAAAAATATATTTTTAGATGATGTAGATATTGAAATGGATTCTGAAACAATGAAAGCATTAATAATATATACACAATCACAAAATGAAAAAAGACAATTATTAAATGAAGAAAATTCTGATATACCTTGGTTAAAAATATTAATGTGGATTGGAATTATTGGAATTGGCGGATTTATATTGTTTAAATTCTTATTGCCATTTGTAGGAATTGATTTATTCCCTGCTAAAGAGATTGTACAACAAACAATAGATCAAAATATTGTCGCAAATGGAAATATAACAAATAATCCAGTTAATCCTTTAATTGGAGTAGGATTAATAAAATTAAAATAGTGAAATTATGATAGAAAAAGATATTGAAAATAAAAAAAAAGAATTAGAATTAATAATAAAAAATATAAAGTTTAATAAAAATATATTGTTATTTATAGATTTTGTTACATTAATTGGAATAATATATGGAACAATATTTAATAATGAAACAATGATAGTTACATTTATAACAATATATTTAATATTTGAAATAACTAATAATATGTTTAAAATAGAAAAAGATATAAAAAATAAAATAAAAAATATAAATAAAGAAATAGAAAATTTAAAATAAAAATGTGAAAAATATGCTAAATCTGAAAATTGTTGAACTTAATAATAAATCAAGAAAAGGTAAATATGTAAGTATATATAATGAAAAGACTAAAAAAAATAGTTATTATAAATTTATAGAAGGACTTACTGAAAAAGATTATTTTGAAATATATGGAAATGCTAAAAAAATTAAAAAAGAAAATCCTAATCAAAAAGTCAATATAAAAAAATATCAAGAAAAATTAAAAAATGAAATTAAAGAAATTAAAGAAATAATAACCAAACATAAAAAAGATTGGAATAAAGCAATATTTGAAAATAAAGAAAAACTATTAATAAATCAAATGAAAAAAGGAATTACTGCTAAAATCGAATTTGAATATAAAGATGGATTTGATGATATTGCATCAACTAAAAAATTATATGCACAATTAACAGATGATATAACTTCTGTTAATAAAATGACTAAAAAAGCAGAATATATAAAATATGTAAATGAAATAACAATTGAGTTAATTGGTGATGATCTAATTAATAAAAAAGAAAATGTTAAATTTGGTGAAATAAATATTCATAATATGACTCTTTCAGAATTAAAAATAATATTAGGAAAAAATAATCCAAATAATAAAATATATAATTATAAAAGTGATCTTTTAAGTCTTGCTAAAACATTTAAAACTAAAGAAGTAAATCTAAAAGATAGTAAATATCTGGCTAAAAGAATTATGATAACAATGACTGCGGGAAGGAAATAATATGTATGATGATCAAAGAAAAATAGATATTAAAGAAAAAGTTATTAGAATTACATTACAAGATGTAGAAATTGTAATATCAAGTAGCTTTGAAAAAGATAAACTTGATAAAATGATTGAAAAAGCTAATGAATTAGCTGAAAAATATAATATAAAATCAAATAATACTAAAAATGATGTGAGATAAATGAAACCAAGCGAATTTATGAAAAGTAAAAAGTTTATATCTCACGAGATATATATTAAAAATTTAGATTCAAGATTTATTGACCGAGAAGAATTAAAAAATAAAATTAATAATATATTAAATGGTAGATATAAAACTTGGTTTGAAAAGGTTAATGGATTAAAAAAAGAGATTTTGGAATTGTTAAAATGATTAAAGAAAAAATAAACGCACAAAAGGATACTTTAATTCCAATATACACGCCTAATAAAGAAAAAGATTTATTAAAATCTTTAACTTTAATTTCAATATGTCTTGCATTAGGTTTTGGAAGTTTAATATTTATAATATTCTGGTATAATAACCCTTTATTAGCAATATTTGCTATGCAAATAGTAATGTTAATTATTTGGGTAATAAAAAACATGCACAATATAATAACAATAAAATTATAGTGGTGAAAAAAATGATAAATAAAAATCCAAATAATAAATTAGGTAAAGCTCTATTAAAAATAATTAATTCAAAAACAATTACTATTTTTTTAATTCCTGCAGTATTATATTTGCTTTTAGGTAATTTTATATCATTAATTAATTTAATAGAAATTAAAAGTTTTGCATATTATATATTTTTATATTCTTATTACATATTAATAATGTATTTAGAAATTAAATATTTTTTATGGTATTTAGGAGATGAATAAAATGGGAAGAATATTTGATATAATACTATGGGGATTATTAACAATAATTCTGTTACAAATATATATTATTAATAAATCAATTAATCTAAATTGGGCATTAGTAACATTTATATTATTTTTTATAAATGCATTAATAATTGAATTTTTTACAATAAAAAAAGCAATAATGGATTATTTAATAAAAAAACAAGAAAAAGAATTAAAAGAAATGTGATTATATGAAAAAAGACATAACAATTACTAAAAGTAAAACTGATGAACAAATACAAGATGTATTAGATAATGAAACATTATTTGATACTAATAAAGATGCTATGATATATATGCTAAAGTATCATAAAAATATAGAACAAAATGTAACAAATGCATTCTTTGATGATTCTAAAAGAAAAAAAGATTATATGGTAGATCAATTAAGACTTGGAAATCTATTTTATGAGGCAGTTAAAATTGAACTGAAAACTATAATTAAATTAATACAAGGTAAATATATGACCTATTATCCAGAACAAAATAAAATTGATTATAAAGGGTTAGATAAAAAAACAAGGGAAGAAATTAAACAAGAAATTAAACAAGAAGCAAGAAATATATTAAATACAATATATAAAAACGCAGGGAAAATAAAAACCCTATTATATAATGATGCAAATTATGTCGCGTTATTAAATAAAAATAAAAAAGATAATTTCTTTGCACAAAAAGTGTTAGATTTTGGAAATGGATCTGATGTTGAAGAAATAAAAAATATGTTAGAAAAAAAAAATGAAGAAAAAGTAAAATAAATGAAAACAATTACAATATATACAGCATTTATGTTATTTATATTAATATCTATGTTATTTTATGGAAATAATATAAATACAAAAATTAATAAAGATAATATAATATTTGAAATGAGTATATTAAAAACTGAAAATATGGAAGAATTTGATTTAACACCAATTAATATAAAATCAGCAGGATTCTTATTTCTGTGGGGCTGTACTTTAATAGTTATAAGTGCGTATTTCTGGGATTACACAAATACAAAAACAAACAATTTATAAATATATTGTTACATTAATAATATAGCATGTGTTATTGCAGTGATATAAAATGGAAAATAGAAATAAACTAAAAGGAGTAGGAGCAGGAGTTGCTTTTCTATTTTGTTTATTTATATCTTATAATTTGTATCCACAAGTTAAATATATAACTAATATTGCTAATTCTACCACAGGAAGTTTTATTGTTGTAATATATATGTGGTTATGCTTAATTCTTTTTAATATATTAATACCAATGTTAATATATTACTCAAATGTAAAAATATTTAATGCAGTTATTGCGTTATTTTTGGTATTGATTATAGGTTCAATAGGTCCATCATTAATAACAATTGCAGATTTTATAATAGGAGGGATGTCTTCAACTGGACATTTCTATTTAACAACCGTTATGATGTTTTGGACATTGTTTATTATGTTTTTAATAGGAATACCAACTGTAGCATTATATTCAGATCTGGGTATGCCAGTATAAACGGAGATGAAAAAAATGGGAATGTTCAATATAATAAATAGAAAAGAAAATCAAAAAGCCAAAGAAGAAAAAAATGTGGCAATATTTGCTAAAAGTAAATATCATTACTATACAGGAAGATATACAAGTAAAAAAAAAGCACTTGAAGAAGGATTTAGATTAAAAAGATCTGGAAAAACTGATCATTTTAAAATAATATTCTATAATGGAATGTTTAATCTATATGCAACAAGGAGATGATGAAATGAACTATCAATATAACCAACTTGCAGGAAAAGAAAAAGTAAATTATAATGCAAATATATTAGAAAAAATTAAGAAAAAAATCAAAAATAAGAAAAAAAATGAATAAAATAAAATATAAAAAAGCAATAAAACTTGGTGCTAAAATAGAAGCAGAACATAAAAAGACATATTTAGCAATGAAAAGAACAAAAGGTAGATTATCATTTAAAAAATTTAGGCAATTAACTGCTAAAGATCATATAAAAGAATCAGGAACAAAATATTATCCAGAACTTATAAAAATGGAAAAAAAACTCAAAAAAAAAAGATATTATGCAAGAAAATAAATTTAAATTTATATTAGTATTCTTATTCTTAGCTTTAACTATGAGTTTTGTTTCTGCAGCATTAACTGATGGACTTAAAGGATACTGGAACTTTGATGAAGCGGCAAGCTCTACATTAATAGACAGTTTAGGTTTCTATAATGGAACAACAACAGGAGCAACAGTTAATCAACCCGGAAAAATAAACAAATCATATTATTTTGATGGAGTAAATGATTTTATAACACACGGAAGTGATGCACTTGGAAGTTTATACTCTATAAGTCTATGGATTAAAATAGACACAAATACAGCAAATTATAATGTATTAGCTGGTCAAGGAAGTTCAAATCCAAATGCTTGGCAACCCGGACTAACATTTTATAATGTAGATAATTCTTTAAGATATGCTGGTAATTATAATGATTCATCAATATCAACAGGCGTTTCATCTATATTAGATGCAACTTGGTATCACGTGGTTGTAACTGCAAATGATAAAAATGCAAAAATATATCTAAATGGAGTTTTGGACGAAAATGTAACTTCTTTAAATACTAAAGCTTGGACGCAATTAAGATTTATTGCAAGAAAAGATACAGGAGATTATTTTAAAGGATATATTGATGAAATGGGAATTTGGAATAAAGAATTATCTCAATTAGAAATAACACAATTATATAATTCAGGAAGTGGAAATACTTATCCATTTTCAGTCGGATTGTACACACCAACAGCATCTGTTCCTACAGGAACATATTATGATCCATTTCAAGTAACTTTAGATAATAATTCAACAATAGATATTTATTATACATTAGATGGTTCAACACCAGATGATACAAAAACATTATATACAGAACCAATAAATATAAACGAAACAAAAACACTTAAAGCAATTTCTTGGGTTTCAGATGAAAATAAATCTTTAATTGCAACATATACTTATACAATTAGAGAACCAATAACAACTATTACATTTAGAGATGAAAATACATTAGCAATTATACCAACAGTTACAATTACTGATGCTAACGGTTCAACATATACTTCTGATGATTCTGGGGTTTTAACAACTTCGTGGTCAAATATTGCTAAAAGTCTAATAATATCTAAAACTGGTTATGATTCAAGGCCATTACAATTTTATTTTAAAAGAGAAGATTTTGATTATAATTTTTTATTGACATTAGATGGTAATTCAGTAAATATAGGATTCATTGTAAAAGATACTAATGATAATTTATGGGGAAATAAATATTTAGTATTTAAAAAAGGAACAAACATAATTAATTCCCTTCTCACATCTTCTTCCGGCACAGGCGCTGCAACATTACCAATAGATTCATTTGTAAATAATGATTATAACGCATTATTATATGATGCAACAGGAACATATGTTGAAGAGGCAACGTTAATTCCATATCTATTGAAATTAAACTTTAATACAGATACAAATGCAACATTAGCAAATGTTGATAATATTATTGAATTTACAGATGTAACAAATTTAATATACTCATTAAATGCACTACCGTTAAATTCAAATATACTAACAACATTTAATAACGGATTTCAGTTTTACGAATTTTATAATGCTGGAGATTATTTAATAGATGTAAATGTACAATTATTTGATTTAAATGATGAAGATCAAAATCAATTAGATAAAGTATATATTGGCACAAGAAATAAATTCGCAATAATAGTGCCTGATGCACAAATAACTGTCTATAAACAAAAGGAAGGTGCATCTGAATGGATAACTATCGGACAAAGAATTACTGATGATTCAGGACTTAATTATATATATACTAATGAAAATGATTTAATAAAAATAATAGCAACAAAAGAAGGCTATGAAATAGGTTCAAGAATAACAGCCGCTAATGAATTTTGGGGATCTTATACTAATATTTTGTGGGTTACAATTAATGAAACTGAAACTAATTCTTCAAATGGAATATTTAATACATATTTAAATTATAATAGAATTGATCCAATTACAAAAAAAAGAGTATATAATACTGATATAAATGGAATATATGCTACAATAACTGCTAATTTATCAAGTTGGTTAAGATTAGAAATATATGAAGAAGGTGTATTAGTTGATAGTCTAAACGAACAAGGATATTATAACTATTTAGACATTAATGTTGAAACACCAAATGATTATAATTTTTTATATTATGCTATGAATACAGATACGGATTATGAATTAATTGATTATATAGAACTTATATGCGATGTTAATGCAACAAGCCCATTTGAAGATAGAGATCTATTATATAGAGAAGACCTACAAGAAGCAAATACAACAAATAAAACAAGAACATTAGTATTAATATTAATATTAATATGTTTGTCTGCATTAGCAACAATGATAAAAGCAGAATTATTAGTATTTTTTGTAGGAGCTATGATATTTTCACTATTAGATATAAGTTTCTTATTAGTGGCAATTACAGGATTAATATATATCGTATTTAATCAATATATAAAGAAACTATTATATGATAATTAAAAGGAATGAATAAAATATGGCAAATCAATCAAATGATATTGTTAAAATGATTATGATAACCGTAGTCATAAACCTATTATTTATTATAGGAAACATAGCTTATATGAATAAAGATATAACAACATTAACTAATGAAGTTACAAGATATACTAATTTATTTACTGGACCTAAAACAGATATGGAAGGAGATCAAATAACTTCAAAAAATACCAATTATTTATTATCAATTGTAGACAATATATTAAATATACCTATATTAGTAATATCGTTTATATTATTAGTAACTGGTGCATTTTTATCAAATATATTTATAGCAGGAGCAGGAACAGAAATAATATTTACATTGGCATGGGCTTTTGTAAATCTATTATTGATGATATGGAATATATTCATAGTTAAAGAATTTATACAATTCTTCTTCTCAAGGAAGGTAAGTTAAAATTTAATGGAGATGAATGAAAAAATAAAAAAAAAATATTTTTTTATAGGAATGATAAGTTTATTATTAATAACAGGATATGTTATGGCAATGCCAAATCTAAGTAATATATTATAAAATTATAAAAAGTATAAAAATCTGTGAATGAAATGAATATAAAATATCTGATACCAATATTTGCACTAATAATGATGCTATCGCCAATCTGGGCAGATGGGCCATGCTGGTCAGAAATACGTTGCCCAGTACAAGATGATATAAAAGTAGATGAAGATGGACTTCCAGAATATTGTACGATTGCAGGAATTAATGTAGCAGGTGGGAGTGGTGAACAGATATTAATTGAGATAATTTCGCCAAACCTGTACGGAGCGGATGCACATCATTGGTTTATAATAAATAAAGCAAGTCCGTATCTTGGAGGGAACTATCAGTTCCTTGTAGGGGGTATGTCTTCGCCAGTATATGTGTTATGTAGTGATTATATAACGCCAACTTTTGGCGACTATACAAGCGGTAAAGGATATCTTATAAATAGATGGTCGAGTGCAGATATTGGACAAGAGATTTTAGTAAATGCGACAAATTTAGTCGGTGGAGCGTTGACAAACACACTTGCAGGAACTGCATTAATAGAATTTGAAGAAACCGAAGAACAAAAAAATAATAATAATGAAAGAACATATTCGTTTTTTGCACTAATAATTGTACTACTAACAATATGGTTTATATTTGAATATATATATAAAATAGGTGGACCATTTAAACCTGCAAGTTTTATATTGAGTGCGTTCATTATAGCGACACTGTTAGTAACAACAAGTCTGAATGTATATCAAATAGGAATATTAGTAATTGTACTATTAGGAATTGGTGCAGGAAACTTAGGAAAAGCATTTGATAAAATAAAGGAAGTGAAATAAAAATGGCAATTATGGAAATTGGAGATCTGGTATTTAATTTTTTGCAAAATACTCAAATTATATTTCCTGGATTACTAAATCTATTCCTTGCATTCATATTCTCATTTGCAATTGCAAGAAGTGTAAAAAAAATAATGATACTAATGTTTCCAGTATCACTGTTGTGGTCTATAATGGGAGCAACAATGAATCCATTAATTATGATATTTTTAATAATTACTTGTGGAGTGGGTGTTTGGTTAAATGATTTTAATGATGTAAGTTTGGAAAAAACATAAAGATATATTTAAATAATGTTTGGTATAATATAATAATATATTTATTATTAAAACTGTAAAAGGAGGTGTACTAATGGCACGCAAATACAGAACAAAAAGCAAAATTAAAGCTAAAATTAAAAAGAAAAAAGCATTACATAAAATGATCAAAAAAGTCAAAACTACAAAAAAGAAAAAAGCAACAATGCATAAACTTATAAAAAAGATTTAATGCAAAAAAACAAAACTAAAAGATATGTTTAAATACATGTCTTTATATTATATTAATAAGAATAATTATGAATGAAGATATAATATCGCAAATATTACAAATGAACTTTGCAACAGCATTTGATACACTATGTACAAATGAAGAAAAGTTTGATGCAGAAAAGTTAGAAATTAATGAAAAAGAACTTATAGAAAAAATTGATAAAATAAAAAATGGAATTAATCTAAAATTTAATATTTATTATTATCTGAATGGAGAATTCAATGAAAGACCATTAAATGGAATAGTTACAATAACAACAGAAAATGGGAGAAAAAGATTCAATTATGTTGAATTCTTTGAAGAAATAAATAAAAGAAAAGCAATTATGAAAAACTTGTTAATTGATCATTTTTCATATAAAATAAAACCAACAAAACCAAGGTAGAGCCGGTAATGCTTCAGCTCGCGCGCAAAGAATAAGGAAATTACCTATAAAAAGTGAATGAAAAATGGCAAAAATTAAACTTATAAAAAAAAGAAGAAAAATTAGAAAAAACTTAGTAATACCAAGAAAACAAAAACAAAAAATAAATAAAATGCTAACTGCAACAATAAGGGCAGTTAATAGAAATAACATCTATAAAGCAAATAAGATGTTAAATTATGCTAAATCAATAACGCTTCTTAAAAAAAGAAGAAGTGCATGATTTAGATCGGTTCTCATTAGGAAAGCCGATTTAAAAAAAACAAAAAGGTAAAAAAGAATGGCAAATATACAAGGATCTATGAAAATTGCCTTAAGCATCATAGTAATATCCTTGATTATGTCTTCTGTTATCCAAATGGTTCATTCTTTCGTTGTTGCATCTATAGATGCTAATGATAGAAATGATGACTCATTCTTAGCACCCGTATGGTCTACATTAGGTGCGAACTCTACAACCCCAGATGAACACGGACTTGCTCCAATTTCAATTTATATCGTTGTAATTGGTGCGTTTGTCTCACTAATCTTTGTGGGAATTAGTCTGTTCGGTAAAGGCGGAAGTAAAAGCGGATACAGAAGATCATATAGGAGATAAAGAAATTTAAATGATCCTATGTGATAAAAAAACATGGGCGTGTTAGCCCATTTAATATTTAAAAAAAGGTAAAAATATGCCTATATTATTGCAAAATCAGAATGATTTAACAAATGTTAAAAGACAACTTGAAATTCAAAGAAAAAATAATATAAAATTTAAAAACGAAAATATAGCTAATTCTAATACATATTCTGATGGACTTACACCAGAAGAACGTGAAAAGTTCAAAGAAGTAGATATAAAAAAACTTAATAGCTTTTCAGAACAAGAAAAGACTAAATTCTATTCATTAATTGATCAAACAAAAGTTCCAGAAATACAAAAACAATTAAGAGAATATCAAAATTATATTAGACAAAAAGAAAGAGCAGAACAAGAACAAAGAGAACTTAGAGATGATTATTATGAATATAAAGCTATAGTTAGAGATTATGAAAATGATATTAAAAGATATAGACAAAAAATCGCACAAGGTAAAGATAAAAATGGATCTGCTCAAAGAGCATTAAATGATAGATTAAAATGGCTACCGCATTTCCAATATAAACTTAGACAAGCAGAACTTAGACTTGGTAAAGTTACTGGTACATTTGAAGAATTACCCCCTGAATATCAAAATGTAATAATTCAGCAAAATGCGTATAAATGGGCTAATGATCCTAAATATAAAACAACAACTGGAAATAATAAAATACATTTTGTGTATCAAAATGGACAGATAACTGGAGTTAAAATTAATGATAAATTGGCATATGATAAAAACTATGTTGCACCAAAAAATATACCAAATATATTTGCAAATGTAGATACTTCTAAATTTAAAATGACACCAGTAAATAATAATTCGTTATTTACAGGGGGGATTACCCCCCTAATAAAAGAAGAACAAAAATTGTCTGTACCAGAATATAACCAACAAATAATCCAATTAAATAATAGAACAAATCTAAATCTACAAACAATAACTAATGAATTTGATAATGATCATATAAATCAAGTAGCAGAAGAAAACTATAAAAAAATAAAAAATTATAATGATAATTTAAATATAAATCAAGAAGAAGAATTTAAGGAAAAACCAAGTCTTTTAGATTATGCGACAAATACGGCATTTGCCTGGAAAGATTTTATTACTGAAAAACCAACATATTATGAAATTGATAATCCTGCATATAATAACCCTATATATAATAAATTAGGATTACCTAATAATATGAATCCAACAACAAAAGTTATTGGGTATCCTGGAAGAATGAAAACTATACAAACATCAACACAAAAAATTAGAAATATGCTTGGAGCAGAAAACTGGAATAAAATAATTAATGAAAAACCAACATATTATGAAATTGATAATCCATATTATGATAATGAAATATTTAAAAAATTAGGATTAACAAATAATATGAATCCAACAACAACAGTTATTGGGTATCCTGGAAGAAGGGAAATATTTGAAACAGGAATAAATTATATTCCTGATAAAATAACAGAATTTAGAGATAATTGGTTTCCTGAGTTTAAAGAAAAACGTGATCAATTTTTAAATGAAAAACCAACATATTATGAAATTGATAATCCATATTATGATAATGAAATATTTAAAAAATTAGGATTAACAAATAATATGAATCCAACAACAAAAGTTATTGGGTATCCTGGAAGAATGAAAACTATACAAACATCAACACAAAAAATTAGAAATATGCTTGGAGCAGAAAACTGGAATAAAATAATTAATGAAAAACCAACATATTATGAAATTGATAATCCATATTATGATAATGAAATATTTAAAAAATTAGGATTAACAAATAATATGAATCCAACAACAACAGTTATTGGGTATCCTGGAAGAAGGGAAATAATATTAAATACCGGATTACCAAATACTACGAATGCAATATTTACTGGTTCTAAAAACTTATGGAAAAATACGTTCCTGCCACCAATAAGGGGTATACCAAAAACTGCTATGTTTTTAGGAGATATAGGATATACTATTGGAAATGCAGAAAACGCAGAACAAAATATTGAAACAAGAAAACAAATATTAAATGATTTAAACAAAATTGCAGAAAAAAGAAAATTAAATTTTCAAGAAGAAAATTTGAGAAAACTGTTAAAATTAACAGACTATAAAAAAGGGGGAATAACTGATCCGGACATACAGAAAACTGGAATTGCAGGAATAACAATTGCGTCAATTGGTGGTGCGTTAGGACCTGGAGCACAAACAACTGCAAAAATAGGAACACAATATAGCTCTGCAAGAGCATTTATAAATAAACCAAACTTAGAAGGTGCTATTGAAAGCTATGGGGATGATATATTTCTATATGATCTACCAAAAATAAAAGATGTAGGAAACGAATTAGGTTATCAAGTATATAGACAATTGCCAGAAACTATAAAAGAAAAAATACCTGATATTGAATTTCCTTATAATATGACACCAATTGAAGGTACTAAAATAGATAAATATAGAAGGAAAGAATTTGCAGATGAAAGTATAATTGCTAAATTAACTACTAAAAAACAAATTGAATTAAATCCAAAAACTAATATAGAAAGCGTTGATGGAATGAATACAAGATTAGCTAATAGTCTTAGAAAGTTCTTTAGAAAACAAGATGGATTTATGGGCGGGAGCACCATAATTAATACTATAAAAAATATAGAATTGGCTAAAAAACCGGCAGATATTGAATGGTACACTAAAGATCCAGAAATATTTAAAAATGAATTACAAAATTATGCTAAAAAAGAAGGGTTTAAAACTACAACTTATGATGGAAAATTATATATTGATAATGTAAAAATAGATATAAACCCATTAAAAACTGGAAAAGGAAATATTGAATCTGTTGGAAGTAAATATTGGAAATATTATGTATTAAAAAATAAAGATGGAATAAATATAATTGATCCAAGAATACTTGTAAGAAGAAGTTTAATTGGTGCTTATGAACCAGGCAAAAAAGGAGATCAAATGTATAGATACCCAAAAGATATTCCAAGACTATACTCAGAAGGACAAGCAGTAATTAAACAAATAAACCAAAACCAAAATGCACCATGGGTATTTAATATAGCTGATAATTATAGAAAAGGATTAATTACTGAACTATTAAAAAGATATGAACCGCCAGAAAATATTAAAAAAATAATCCCAATTAAATACAGGGGTTATGAAAAGTTGCCTATTAAAGCAAAAACTAAGTTAGATGAATTAATAATTAAAGAATTAAAAGAAACAGGGGGATATATTGGCGGAACTGGTGCTGTATATTTCCAAATAGCAGGATTTAGAAAATACGGAGATTTAGATATATATTTCCCAAAAGGGGCAAAATTAGATGCAGAACAATTCTCTGCATTAATTGCTAAAAAATATAATCTAAAAAGTATAAAAGATGGTGGAACACACAATTTTATACTAAATAAAAACATAATAAAAGATAAAATTGCGGAAATACTAAAAACAAATCCAAGAAATATATCAAGAGAAATTGCGGATATATCCAATAGAGCAACACCAGAAAAAATTAAAATAATAGATGGAATACCAGTAAGAGATTGGAAACTCATTTTAAAAGATAAAAAAGCAATAGTAAGAACTATTGAAAAAAAAATGCAATTAAAAAAAGATATAAGTACTAAAGATCTATCTAAATATAACAAAGCAAAAAAAGATATTGAAATGATGATGAATCCTAAAAATCCAAAAATTAACTATAAAATAAAAAATCCGTATCCACAAATAAAAGCATTAAAATATATTGAAATGCCAAAAGATATATTAATGAACCAAAAAGGACAAATGGATTTAATAAAAAAAAATAAAAAAACCAAAACAAAAAATCAAATATATTCTGATTTTACAGAATCTGGAGACATATACAAAGATTCAATACAAAAATACGGAATAATAAATCCATATAAACAAATAACAGAAAACTATAAATATCCTGAAACATATAAATATCCTGAAAACTATAAATATCCTGAAACATATAAATATCCTGAAAACTATAAATATCCTG
>DAOOQE010000018.1:0-3170 GCA_035388585.1 Clostridia bacterium | reverse complement strand
CGTATAAATATCCTGAAACGTATAAATATCCTGAAACGTATAAATATCCTGAAACGTATAAATATCCTGAAACCCCAAAAATACCACAAAACTATAAATTACTTGAAGAAAACATAACCAAAGATCAATCCTATTACCCAGTAATAGGAACACATAACTATAAAAGAGAAATACCAATTGCGAACAAAAGTTATAGACAAACGCAATTGCTTGGTGCATTATTAGCAGATCTAAATAAAGAATATACTGTTGAACTTAAAAAAAATAACTTCAAGTATAAACAAAGAAAACTAAACCTGTTAAAACATAAAAATGAGTTAGTGAAAAAATTCACAATGACTAATACAGGAATGTTAGTAGAAAAAGAAAGATATAGATATGATAAACCAAAAGAAAGACAAAAAATAAGAAATATGCCAAGAATGAATATACTAAAACAAAAACTAAAAAATAAAAATAGATAAATAAAAAAAAGACAGAAAAAAAGGACTTAATTTCTGTCTAAAGCCGAGATGAAAAAAACTATATATCTTATATATAAAAACATTTATAAATAGATATTAGTACTAATTATATAGATATCAAAAATGCCAAAAGGGGGGCAAATCCCCCCCTTTAAATTCCCCCCTAATAAAACAAGCACGTTTAACAACATGCTTAATATAAAAACAGAAAACTACTTCTAATAAAAGGGTACGCGAACACCCTAATTACTCACAAGCTCATAAAGGGCGTTACCGCGATAACAATTGGTCTGGTCGCTGATGCGACTAATAACAGGATCAAGACTGAGGAAAGTACCTAAACACATTATTGCGCACTTATGTGCAAATAGGCGAAACCTTGATAGGTTTCTGCACCCCCATAAATGCGGTCGCCCCAACCTCACATCCGTTCAGTGCTGGCTCCCTACCTGCTTCAACCAGCAGGATTTTAGTTAATACTGCGGAATCTCACCCGCAATTTTTGCTGGGTTCGATTAATCTTGTATTAATATAGTAACTATTGGGGGGTGCTACGATTAAAATAGTAACTGGTGGGTACCCTGCCCACAAGATAGGCACTAAATAAAAACAAAAAAATAAAGGAGATGGTATAAATGGAAAAAATGACAAAAGATGAAAGTATTAAAGAGTTAATAAACAAAATTAAAGAAACTAAAAAAAATGTAAATTATACAATACAAAAAGAAGAAACAGAAGATTTAATAATAATAAACCTAAAATCTAATTACTTGACAGGGGTAGAAATATATGACATAAGCGAACTAATAAGCCAATACTGGAAAGAATTAGATTTAAAAGAATGGTTTATAGAAAACCAAAATAAAGATATTTTAATAAAAATATATACAAATAAAAAGGAAGTGAAATAATAAAATGAAGATATATAAAAACGAAAAGGGAGAATATAGCTTAACGCTAAATAAAAAAGAAAAAGAAAGAATACAAAAAGAGAAAAAAGAGATAATATATAACAAAGGAAGAAGTATAATAAAAAGAAGTTAAAAGAACACAACTTAAAAAAAGGAGATGAAAAAATAAAATGGACTTAATAAAAAAATTAAAAAATATAGATTATGATAAATTTGAATATATTGACTTAATAGAAATAAAAAGAAAAACCCTTGATGCTTTAAGGTTAAAAGAACCACAACCACAAGGAAAAATTACGTGCCCAAGAGAAGCAACAGAATTTTTAAAAGAAATGGAAGCAGAAGAAGAAGAATATTTAAAAGTCATATATATAAATGCAAGAAGTCAAATAATAAAAAAAGAAACATTAACAAAAAGAACAAGTAACCAGACCTTAATAAGTAGCGGAGATATAACAAGAAAAGCACTATTAACAAAAGGAACAAGCGGGGTTATCGTTGCACACAATCACCCCTCAGGAATCGCAGACCCTTCTGCAGATGACAAAATAAGCACAGAACAATTAAAAAAAGCTCTAAAAACTTTAGATTTACAATTAATAGACCATATAATAATATGCGAAAATGAATATTTTAGCTTTAAGGAGAGCGGTATGTTATGAATAAAAAAAACAAAATAATAATACAAATAAAACAAAATGGAGAACTAAACATTTTGAAAAATAAACCTAAAAATCAAAACAATTGCATCTGGCAAGAAATAAAAATAAATATACATAACGAAATAGAAAGCAGAAAGTTAAACGAAAAAATAAGAAATATAATAATAGATAAATGCATATACGAAGAAATAGACGCAACAGAAAACTTAATAAAACAACTAATAAAAGAAAGAAAAAAAGAAAACGAAAATAAACAAAAAATATAAATAAATAACAATTAAACCCTCTTGAAGGGATTAATAAAAAACATATAAAAAAGGTGTATAAAATGAAAAGAACAAAAATAAATGAAGAAAAAAAAGGAAGTATAAAAATAGAAACTTGGGAAAACCAAACACAAGATGGAAAAAAATATTTGACCTATAACTTGGTTAAATCAACAATCAACAAAGAAACTAACGAATGGACAAACCAAAAGATAACAATGACACAAAAACAAATAAACGACCTTCAAGACATATTTGAAGGAAGAACAAAAGAATAAATAAATAAAAATTAATGGCTTCTAAAAGCCATTAATTAAAACTTAAAAAGTGATAAAATGAAAAAAGAAACTATTATAGAATTAACAAAAAAAGAAAGATTATTATTAATAAAATTAATACAAATAGATATTTTAAATAAACCAAAAATATTTAGTATTTTTAAAGATATAAATAAAAAAGAGATTGAAAATTTAATAGAAAAATTAAATTATAATAAAATACAAATAAAAACACCACTTGAAAAAAAAGAAATAATAGATAATATTATTAAAACAATAATTATGGCAGATATAGAAAAAGAATATTACAAAGATTTTGTAAAAATATTTAAAAAAGGCGATAAAAATGAATAAATACTATAAAAAAATAGAAACCGAAGAAACAGAAATAAATATAAAAGAATCAAAAATAAATCCAAAAACAAAAACTGGCAAAGAAATTATTAGAATATTAGAAAAAATATTTATAAAAACTAATAACATAATAACAGAAATAATTATTTTTATAACTAAAATAATTATAATAATTTTTGAATCCATAATCTTAGAAATTAAAGAAATTATAGATAAAAATAATAAATGAGTAGGG
>DAOOQE010000017.1:4044-27721 GCA_035388585.1 Clostridia bacterium | reverse complement strand
ATTAAAGGTAATAACAAATAATTAATTCTTGGACAGTAATTAAGTATAATTACTAAAAGAAATAACTAATAAAAAATTTGGATAGTAATTAAGTTTAATTATTAAGAATAAATCATTTAATTAATATAAAAATATAATTTAAACTGTAAACTCAGCTTTATAAAAAGTATTAAAATACTATTTTTATAAGGTTTGAGTTTACTTTTTTTAAGCAAAATATTGAAGTATGGACTGGAATGTGTTATATTAGTAAAATCAAGTGAAATCAAGTAGAAAGATGGAAAAAAATATAATTATTAAGATTTATTTATATAATTGAAAAGCTTGATAAACATATATTTGTCTAAGAAAAATATTAGTATAATTTCTATATTTTGAATATTAGAAGGGTAAACTAGGTAAATATGATTATTGATGATGAAGTAAAAAATTTGAAACATAAAATTAGAATTCATAAAAGTTTTTTTTCTAAGCATCCGGAAAGTGGATATAACGAAATTGAAACATCTGAGTATATAATAAAAGAATTACAAAATAAAGGTTTCGTTATAAAATCAAATGTTGCAAAAACTGGAATTGTTGCCACATTTAATGGTAATTGTGATAAACCATGTATATTGTTTAGATGTGAAATGGACGCTCTGAAAATGGACCAAAATGGAAGGATGAAGCATGCGTGTGGACATGATGCACATATGACGATATTGCTTGCTTTAGCAGATTTAATTAGTATGAATAAAGAAAAAATACAAGGAAATATTAAATTACTATTTCAACCTGCAGAAGAAACTTATGGTGGTGCACAAAAAATGATAGCTGAAGGTGCATTAAATAAACCTGAAGTAGATGCTGTATTTGCTTTGCATATATGGAGTGAACTTACAAAACAAACAATAGGAATAAAAAGTGGCTCAGTTATGTCTGCCACAGATCCTTTTGATATAAAGATTAAAGGAAAAGGCGGGCATGCAGCAATTCCAGAAAAATGTATTGATCCGATTTATATAGCTAGTTTGATAAATATAGAAATTAACTCAATTGCAAAAAAATATGAAAATGAAAATGATAATATTGTAATATCTATTACTGCTATAAAAGGTGGAACAAGCAATAATATAATTCCTGAAACAGTTGAGATGAAAGGCATATTCAGAACATATAATAATAATATAAGGGGATTAATTAGGAATAGAATAATTGAAATATCTGAAAGTATTGCAAAAAGTATGAATGCAAAAGCAACTGTTTCTTTTAAAGAAGGTAATTATCCTGCAGTTGTTAATGATGAAAAAATATGTGGATTGTTAGAAAATATTGCTGGAAAAATAGTGGGTAAAGAAAAAGTTGTTAAGGATTACAAAACTATGTGCTCAGACGATTTTTCCTATTTTTTAGAAAAAAGAAGGGGAGCCTATATTTTCGTAGGAAATGGACAAAAAGTTTACTATCCTCAGCATAGTGAAGGATTTAATGTTGATACTGACACAATGCTTCTTGGAACACAGATATTTTACGATATAATAAAAAATTACAGTTATAAAAAAGATAAAAATGCATTATAATTATAGTGTGTTGTTATATTACCAATAAGAGGTAGATTATGAAAAATTACAAAATAATAGAACTTACAAAAGATAATAAATTAAAATATTTAGATCAAATTGCAGAATTAGAAATAATGGTTCTAGAAAATATGCAAAAACAAGGGAAGATTGGACAATTATTTATAACAGGAAAAAATGATGTAGAGCAATATGTAGACTCAGATGATAACACAGTTATAATTGCAGTAAATGACCAAGAGGAGGTTGTTTCTGCAGCATATATAACTCAAGGACAAAAAATGTTTACATATAATGATATAACAAAATATTTCAAATATGGCGAAAAATATAATTCATATATAAAAGAGAATTATTCATGTGAATTAGAATATAAAAAGGATATGCTTGATGCATATAAATTAAAATTGGATGCATATAAGTATTCAAAGGATAAGGTTTTAAATGAAAACGAAAATTACAAAAACATAATGGAATTTTTAACTTCTGAATTACTTGATTCGGAAAATCAGTTTCACGAAAAAAGTGTTTTGCGTGAGTCTTTAAATACTCATATGTCAACTTATGTAAAAAATTTAGGAAATAAAAAACTATTTAATTTATATGAACAATTTTATTGGATTACATCTGAAAAAATTATTAATGAATTTGGAAAAAATCCAAATGACTATATAAATAAGCATTTAGACGTTTTTGAATATGATGCTTTTATAAATTCTAATAAACCTGAAAATAATAATCTTATAAAGTTTAATAATTTAATGTTTTCTGAAGAATCTTTAGAACATAACATCATATTGGAAAAAGGAGCATTAAAAATCTATGAAGAGCCTGAGTTTGAGTTAAAAGAGTATTACAATGCAAATACAGAAAATTCAATAGAGATAGATACATATATTACAGACCCAAGACAAAGAAATTCCGGATTAGCAAGAATTTTGGTGTTTGAGGGAATAAAAAATCATATTAATAAATATTTTATGGAAAAATCAGGTGAGCAAATATTTTTGTGTTCTACACTTCATCGTGAAAATCTATCTTCAAAATATGTTTCTGAATTTTTTGGTTTAAAAGATAGTTTATTTGTAAAAAGAAGACAAGGAAGGGACCGAGAGGTTCATATTTGTAAAATTGAAAGACAAGAAGCAGAAAAATATATAAATAAAATGGAAAATAAATTAGCTGTATTATATGATTATAACCCACGAAATAAGACTATTTTGAATAGTGAGCGAAGAGAAATTTTTGAGGAACAGCTAAAAATAGAGTTGGATGAGATAAACAGAATCGACAAAATAAAACAAAATTCTGAAAATTATAAAGGAAATATAAATGTTTGTAGTAAATCTAAAAAAATAGATTTATTAATGTTGAAATTGGAAGAAGTAAAAAAATCTGAAATTAATGTAACAAAAAAAATAAAAAAAGATATAGACTATGAAAAATAGTAGGTTTTTGAGAATATGAATTAATAAATTAGGTTTTAAAAACATAAGATGAATTAAAAAATAGGGTTTAAAAGCATAAGATGAATTAAGAAATTAGGTTTTAAAAACATAAGATGAATTAAAAAAAAGGGTTTAAAAGCATAAGATGAATTAAGAAATAGGTTTTTAAAAAATACGATGAATTAAGAAATTAGGTTTTAAAAACATAAAAAATACTATATTTTTGGAAAGAGGAAAAATGGAAAAAAAATATTATATATGGCCAGTTCTACCTAAATATAAGGTTGCAGAACATGACAAATATGGAATAAGAGAGAACCATTATGTGTTATTTAAAAAAAGACAACATTCTGGGTTTGATATTACAGCAGATATAGGTACAAAAGTTTTAGCTATTTGTAACGGAATAGTTGATAAAGCGGAGTTTGATGGTACAACAACAGAAGGTTTTGATGCATTTAATGATGGTTATGGAAATAAAATTGAGATTATTAATTCTGATGGAAAAAGGACTATATATGGTCATTTAAGTAAAATTTTAGTAAAAAAAGGTGATTTTATAAATCAGGGAGATGTTATTGCTGAAACTGGTTGCAGTGGTGGTTCTAGAGTTCCGCATTTACATTTAGAGATTAGAAAATATGATACGGAACTAACTGGGTTGGAAAACACAATAAATCCACTAGAAGTTCTTCCAGAAATTAATTGGGAAAATGTATGTGAGGATTTTACAACTAAACCATATTCAAACCTATGGGAAATACTTATTTCAGAATTTCCATGGAGTTTTTCAAAACAGGATATCCCTTATTCCGAAGATCCGAAATACATTAGATAAAATTTTTGCAAAGTAATTCTGTTACTGTTTACTTTTAACATATTGTTAGATCATTATCTTTTAATAATGCAATTTTATTTTTTATATTTTAAAATTTAAAATTTGACTAAGATGTGCAAATGGAATATAATACAAAAAAGCAAAAAGATGTAACAACACTTGTGGTGAGATGAAGCTTATAGTTTATTAAGTTGTGCAAGTGGCTACTATAAGTTCAGTCTTGTATTGATAAATCAATTTCAAAATTGTTCTTTTTGCTTTTTTTTTATTATATTATAAAAAATAAAGAAATCGGGGTAACTTGTGGAAAGTTTAGTAGATAAATTGTTAAAAAATGAAGTCTGGGAAGAATTTTTGAATTATAAAACCAATAACAACTTATTAACAATTAAAGAAAAAGAGTATTTTAAAAATTATATAAATGAAAAAAAATATATTGAGATTGTAAGAAAAATTGCGGATTCCTCATATGTTTTCTCAAATCCCACAAAACATACAATAAACAAAATTAGAACAAATAAGAAAAGGGTAATTTATACATTTAATGATGATGAAATGATGATATTAAAAGTATTGTCATTTTTGCTTTTAGAAAAATATAATAATAGTTTTGCAGACAATTGTTATTCTTTTAGAAAAAATTATTGTGTAAAAAATGCTGTAAGAAAAATTGTAAACACTACGGGAATAAGTGAGATGTATGGTTACAAAATAGATATTCAGAATTATTTTAATAGTGTAAATATAGATAAACTTCTTCCAGTTTTAAAGGATTTAATGCTTGATGATATACAATTGTACTATTTGTTTGAGTCTATTTTAAGTAATGATAAAACAATTTTTAATGGAGAAATAATTTTTGAAAAAAAGGGAATAATGGCAGGAACTCCAATTTCTGCTTTTTTGGCAAATCTATATTTAACAGAATTAGACAATTTTTTTCAAGAAAAAAATATTCTGTATTCAAGATATTCTGATGATATTTTGATTTTTACCGATAAGAATTCATTTGAAACCACAACAAAACTTTTGGAAGAGAAGATACAAGAAAAAGATCTTTTAATTAATGAATCTAAAAAAGAATATATTCTACCGGGCGGCAATTGGTCTTTCTTAGGTTTTGAGTATCGAAATAATCAAATTGATATTTCTAATGTTGCTAAAGAAAAAATCAAGGGCAAAATTAGAAGAACCGCAAGGAAAATTAGACGTTGGATGTTAAAAAAAGATGCGGATAGTGAAAGAGCTGTTAAGGCAATGATTAGAAAATTTAATAAAAAGTTTTATGATTTAAAAGGTGATAATACAGATCTTACATGGTCAAGATGGTATTTTCCAATCATAACAACTCAGGAATCTTTAAAAGAAATAGACGAATACATGCAACAGTACTTAAGATATATTGTTACAGGAAAACACAATAAAAAAAATTACGAAAAATTATCATATGATACTATGAGAAATTATGGATATAAACCTTTAGTGTCTGAGTTTTGGAGAAAATCTTAATAATCTTTAGTGCATTAGTTTTAGAGAAAATCTTAAAACCCACTAGAGTATGAATTTGGAAAAAGTCAAAAAAATGCTATTGTCTGAAATTTGAAAAATATTAATAACTTTTACCATCGGAATTTAGAAAAAATAATATAAACCTTTAGTATGTAAATTTTGCCATAAAAATTAATCAAAATGTTAAGAAAAGTTGACAAATTTCCAACTTTAATTGGTTGATAATAATAAAATAATGCGGTATAATTTAATTATTAATCAAAGGAGGAGTATTAAATGAATTTTAATGAAAAATTGATGAAGTTAAGAAAAGAAAAAGGATTGTCTCAGCAAGAATTAGCTGATGTTTTGAATGTATCAAGACAGACAGTTTCAAAATGGGAACTTGGAGAAACAACTCCGGAAATAGGTAAATTAGTTCAAATCTCAGAGTATTTTAATGTTAATACAGATGAATTGTTATCAAATAATGATAATTCAAACAAAGTGAATACAAATAATGTAAAATCAACTAATGCAAGTGGAGAATTTGTTGGAATAGATACAAAATATATTCCAACAGGAGAAAATCAAAAAGAAGAGAATCAGAATATTAATTATGTAAAAAAAGACAAAAAGTCTAAGAAGTTTTTATTTTTAATAATTGGTTTGCCATTATTGTTTTTTGTTATAATGAGTATGATTATTATTGCTTCTTTTTTTGCTGTAGGATCTGGTTTTAAAGATATGTTTAACAAAACTTTTCAATTGCAACAAGATGTAGCTAGTAAAGCAGAAGAAGTAAAAAATGATACTAAAATAACGTATAATCAAAATGCAGACGATGTAAAAAAAGATAATCAACAACAATATCAACAAGAAGTTGAAGATATGTTGAAAGATAATCAACAACAGTATCAACAAGAAGTTGATAATATGTTAAAAGATAATCAACAAGAAGTTGATACTATGATTAAAAATAATCAACAACAAGTTGATAATGTGTTAAATAGTATTAAATAATAATATGAAAAAATTGATTAAAAATTATTAAGGGAAAAAGGAGTAAAGTATATGATTATAACTACGACAGATAGTTTTAGTAACAAAACTATAAAGGAATATAGGGGAGTAATATTTGGGGAAATAATAAACGGTATTTCTTACTCAAGGGATTTTTCTGCAGCGTTTGCAAATTTCTCTGGAGGAAGAGTTACAGAATATGAAGAAGAATTAATAAATACAAGAGCAGAGGCTTTAAAAGAAATGATTGCAAGAGCAGAAAGAGTAGGAGCTAATGCTATAATTGGAGTGAAAGTAGATTATGAAACAATTGCTAATATGTTAATGGTTGTAGCATCTGGTACAGCCGTAGTAGTAGAATAGTAAATTAAAATTACTATGTTTTAACACTGAGAATTCAATGTATGTATGTAACAATTATAAATTAGGTTGCAGCCGTAGTAGTAAAATAGTAAATTAAAATTACTATGTTTTAACACTGAGAATTCAATGTATGTATGTAACAATTATAAATAAGGAAAACAGTATAAAGTTTTCTATAAATATCAATTATAAATATATGAAAAGTTTTTCCTACTAGTAAAGAATCTGCTAGTAGGGATTTTTTTTGAAAAGTTTTATTTAAATCATAAAAACATTGTTAATGAAATGATAAGAAAATCTCAAAAAACTTTAGTGTATAAATTTGAAAAATTTCAAATAATTATATTGTGCGAAATTTAAAAATCATAAAAAACTTATTTCAGTAAAATGAGAAAACCTATTTCCTGTGAAATGAAAAAGTAATTGCAATTGTGTAATAACCCCTATTTCCCTAATAAAATCAATTAAAATATTGCCAAAATCATATTGTTATGGTATAATATTCTCATACTTTGTTAAAAAACAAAACAAACGGGGTAAACCTACGGAAGATAAAGAATTATGAGATTAAATATCATGCACTAGTATGATTTTATTTTTTGTGCAGATTTTATTTGACAACATAATTTAAAGACATAATTAAAAAATGCATTAATATATGCAAAAAGGAGAGAAAATATATGAACATTAATAAGAAAAAGATAATAACAAAAAGTATAATTACAGTTATAATTTCTATGTTAGTAATTCTAATGGCATTCCAAAATGTCTCAGATGCGCAAACAATTACAATGTCAGAATTAAAAGAGATGAGTTATTCAATTAATTCAAAAAGATTGTATCACTTTGCTGAAACTACAGGAAATTATAATAATTTATATTGCCTAAATGGTGGTGCGCAAAGAAACGCATATGAAGTTTTAACACATGGAGGAAGTTTATATAATATTAATGACCAAACAGTTAATCAAATATTTGGTTCTAGACAAAACTTTAATTCTTCAATGTGGTTAATTGACAACATGTATGTTTCAAATGATGCAGAACCAGAAACAAAAGCAATGATGCTAGAAAATATTGCAAATCTTATAAAAAGCAAGAAACAAGTAGTTGAACAAACCTACGGAGTTGCTTTAGATTCAGCATGGATAGATGGTATGATGGCAGATTATGCAAATAGAGAGAATTTAATTTATACAGTTCAACAAGGAACATTCTGGTATTTTACTAATAATTTAACACCAAATATAGGAATTATTACACCAGATTCTATAACAGGAACTGTAATAATTCCAGGAGATGGAAAAGATAACAGTACACCTTATACAAGTACAAAATACTATTGTTACATATATACAGCAATGGTTTCTTTGGCGAAAGACAATTCAAATTATATTTCACCAAATGCAAATTCAATGCAATCATATTTAGATGGACTAAATTTGGACTCAACTAATGCAATTATAGATAGAACAACTAAAAAAGTTGGACCATTTGTTTTAAATAATAATAATCCATCTGTTTCAGATTTTACTAGATATTCTGTATCAGTAAATGATATTACAATCGGAAATGATAATTATGATATAGTAAAACAAGACAATAATATTTTTATACAATTTAAGAATGGATATAACTTCGATCCAACAAAAGAATATAATATTAATTTAAATATTGATACAAAAAGGATTGCCTCAGATGCTCAATATTTTTATACTGAAGGAAATTTAACAACTAAACAACCATTGTTTAATCTAAAAAAGAGGATAGTTGGAAAACGTTTAGAAGGTCGTGCAAGAACTGAAGCCGTTGCTGAATTCGATCTACATTTAATAAAAAATATTACAGATGTATATGTTCCTGTTAATAACAATGGAACAACTAGTTATGTATTAAATAAAACAGATGTGCAAGGAGCACCAACATCACAAACTATTTTAACAAATAGAGTGTTTAATAGGGTTGGACTTTTAAAAAATGGTGCAACAACAGACGCCTATCTAACAAATAAAGCTTTTATAACTGTTCCAACAGGTTCAATTATAAGATATAAAATTACTATTCACAATGAAGGTGATTTAGATGGGTATGCATCTGAAATAAAAGACAGCCTATCTAATGGCCTTGAGTTTGTAGGTTTGGAACAATTAAATTCTTATGGAATAAATGAAACTACAGATTATCGTTGGACTAAAACAGAAGAGCAATCTGAAAAAGTTAGTGCTTCTTATAAAACAGATTATTTATCAAGTACTAGGGGAATGGGAAACTTAATAAAAGCATATGACAAAACTACTAATACAATAGATTCTAGATCAGTCTACATATATTGCAAAGTTACAAGTAAAGACAAAAATACTGTATTAAAAAATGTTGCAGAAATAACAGCAGATACTGCATATGATGCAAAAAATAATTATACAGACATAAATGATAGAGATTCAAACCCAAATAGTATAACAATAAATCAACTTACATCAAACATAGATTCTTGGAAAGGTTCAGCTGAATATGGGCCAGAACAAATGAGCGAAAGCTATAAATATAATGTTCCAGGATTACAAGATGATGATGATTACGAAAATATTAAGGTCCAAACATTAGATTTAGCATTAACAAAACAAATTGTTAATGTTGAATATAAATTAGAAAATGACATAGACTCAACACCTGTATCTAATAGGTTAAGAGCATATAATGTTTCAGGATTATTAGATGGAACAACTGCTACATACATAATGAATAAACCTGCATATAAAGTAAAAACAGGAGCTACAGTAAGATATAAAATCTCAGTTTATAATGAAGGTGATATTAATGGATATGCAACTGAAATTACAGATTACCTACCACAAGGTCTAGAATTTAAACAAGATTCTTTAGTAAACATTCAAAATAACTGGATAGCAACAAAAAACTCAGATGGAACAACAACAGTAAAAACCAACAAATTAAAAGATAGAGAATTACTAGCTTATACAGGTGGTAATACTTTAGATTCAGATTTTGTTGAAATTGAATGTGTTGTAGTATCTGACACTGTTGGAAAACTATTAACAAATATTTCTGAAATAACTAAATATGGATATTATATTGGTGCAGAATTTGTTGAAGCAATTGCAGACGAAAATGGAAAACCAATAGTTGACAGAGATTCATATGAAAATTCAATAAATATACAATTAAATAAAACTCAAACTAATGAATCAATTTTAGAATATGAGAAAAGAATAGAAACACAATTAACAAAAACTTGGATGAATAAAACAGAATATGATGTTGAAGATGATGATGATTTTGAGCAATTAATAATAATAGACAAAGAATTCGATTTAGCTTTAAGAAAATATATATCAGCAGTTAATGGAAATAGCATTGTAAATGGAGTTGATTTAAATTCTTATGATGCTTTTGTTACAAGAGTTCCAAAAATTAATATTTTGTCTGAGGCTATAAGAGCTACAAAAGGAACTGCGTTATATTTCCACGGAAAAGAAGCTATTGAAGTATATCCTCAAGATGAAATAACTTACAAATTAAGAATCTACAATGAAGGCGGAATAGCAGACTATAATGGTAGAGCAACTGAAATTATAGATTATTTACCACAAGGTGTAGAATTTGTGAAATTAGCAGAAGGTTATTTGGATTATACGGCTACAGTTGATACAGAATTAAATGCAATAAAAATTACGTATGCTGGAAATAAAATATTACCAACAAATTCTATTAAAAAAATAGCTCAAGCAACAGAAAATAAAAAATATGATGAAATAAGTGACCAATGGTACCAAGAAGTTGCTTTAATTTGCAAAGTAACTGGTTATGAAGAATCTAAAATATTAACAAACAGAGCAGAAATAACTAAACAAACTGCAATAAATTCACAAGGTGAAATGGTTCAAATTGCAGACAGAGATTCAGTTCCAGACAGTTTGTTAATTGGTACAAATAATAATACAGAAAAATCTATATTATTAAATCTTGCAAGTTTTTATACAGATTATAAATATGGAATAAATGATGATCATATGGGATATTACCCAGGGGTTGAAGGAAAAGGAACAAAAGATTCTGGGGACCAAGATGATACAGATTTTGAAAATATTAAAATAAAGAAATTATTAGGACAATACAATTTACAAATACAAAAAACAGATGCCAAAAATCCAAATATGAAATTAGAAAATGTTACATTTAGTTTAAACACAAAAATAAATGGAAAAGTTGGTCAAACAGCATTTACAGCTACAGATTCAAACGGATTAACTAATACTATAACAACTCAAATTGAAAATACAGAAATAGATTCATATACAATTAATGAAATCAACTTAGGAATTAATGAATATATTAAATTAAAAAATCCAATTTCTTTTGCAATAACTAAAGAAATAGTTGGTGGAACATTTAGAGCAAATGGAATATATTTCTTTAATGATAACATTGAAGAAATAAAAGATATAAAATATGTTTTTGGAACAAGAATTACAAAAACAGTTGAACTTTTAGATGGAAGAACAGTTGAAGTTTCAGCCATACTAAATAATGACGGATTTATTAACATAACTATTCCAAACCTAGAAGAAATCAAAAAGTTTGACTTAGCATTAAGAAAATTCATAATAGGAGTAACAGACAATTCTAAAACAACAGATATTACAAATAGATATCCTGTATTCAAAATCAATGCAGATGGAAAATATGTTTATGAACATACAAAAGAACCAGTTGTAGTTGATACAAAAAATATTGTTACATATACATTAAGAATTTTCAACGAAGGAAACGCTTACGGATACGCATCAGAAGTATTAGATGATATACCAGAAGGCTTAGAATTTGTTCCATATATTCAAGATGACGGAAGTATAAATGATAAATATAAATGGACAATGTACAAAATTCTAACACAACAAGAAATACTAACTTTACCAGAAGGAACTGAAATTAAAGAACTTGATGGAAAAACTACAGGAAATTCTGTTGAAAAGAAAAAATGTATTATTACAACAAATCCAGCAGAAGCAGATTATATAGTAACAAATTATTTATCATTTGAGAATGGTAAAAAAATGACAAATACAGATACGTTAGATCAAAACACAAAATTGCCATATAATGTAAATCTTTTAAAACCATTCAATCCAAACACTATGGATGAACCAGATTACAGAGATGTAAAAGTTCAATTTAAAGTTGTAGAGCCTTCTACATCTAACAGAATAATTATAAATCTTGCTCAAATAACAGATGACAAAGATAAATATAATGAAGAAGCTGAAGATATAGATTCTAAACCAAATGTATGGAATGAAGGTGAAGATGATCAAGATTTAGAAAAAATAAAGGTTAGATATTTTGATTTAAGTCTTGTAAAATGGGTAAATGAAGCAATCATAATAGAAGATGGTATTGAAAGAATAGAGCCAGGAAATAATATAGAAGATCTAAAAAATCAATATGATCACAGACTAATTTACAAATTACACCCAGACAAAATATCAAAATATACAGACTTAGAACCAGTTGTTAAAGTAGATATACCAAAAAATAAATTAGCAAGTATAGTTGTTAAATTTAAATACAAAATAAGAGTATATAATGAAGGCCAAATTGATGGATATGTTAAAGAAATTACAGATTATACACCAAAAAATATGAAATTTGTACAAGAAGACAATCCATTATGGAAAGACGCTGGAAATGGAAAAGTTGTAACAAATCAATTAGAAAATAAACTACTAAAAGTAGGTGGAGAACCAGAAACAGTTGAAATAATATACACATGGATAAATGGAGAAAACAACCTAGGATTATTAGTGAATACAGCAGAAATTAGTAAAGATTACAACGAATTTGAAACACCAGATATAGACTCAACACCAAACAACTTTATAGAAAACGAAGATGACATAGATGATGCACCAGTTTTAATATCTATTAGAACAGGAGATTCAATAAACATCACATATATTATAGTAGCAGCAGCATTTACAATAATAATAGCAGCAGGAGCAATATCAATTAAAAAATTCGTACTATAATTAAAAAAATAAAACAACTACTTTATTAAGAAAGAACTCCTTGTTAGATAAACTCTAACAAGGAGTTTTTTTCATGACAGTGATATCTTGTCTTACAGAATAAACTGCCTGGATAAACTATAACACGGAGTTCTTTTTTCTATATATTTTCCTAGTAACAAACTTAATATAATTTGACAAAATATAATAAAAATTTTTAATTTATACAGAAATAAGTAAAGAAAACTATTAAATTACTCTATTTAGTCCGCGCAGGGGAACTATTTTTAAAATCAAGCGACGGCGACGTGGGGACCGCCGGAGGCTGTTAAGTGCGAAAGCACTGTTACAGCATCGGTGGGAGAGCCTGAGCAAGATTTAAAAATAATTCCCCGATTGCAGGACGGTAACCATAGAAAAAATAATTCCCCAATTGCGGTACGCTAGCCATAGCCAAAATAAAACCACTGTGTCAGCCCCTAATCTAGAATTAAAAAAATCCAAACCAATTAACTCCGCTCATAATCTCAAAAATTCGCCAAAAAATGTTATAAAAATGTAATAAACCAAAAAAACACACATAAACCCATAATTTCCGTAAATATTACCAAAAATAAATCTATAAAACAACAAAAAAACTTATATTGACACATACTAATAAAATGCTAAAATGAAATAGAATATAAGAAAAACAAAACGACGTTAGAAAAAAAGCAGAAAATTGCAAACAAAATAACAATACAAAAAAGCAAAAAACAAAAAGAGCAAACGTCAAAAGGAGGAAAATATGTTAAGTAAAACAAGAAAAATCAAAAAAGTAATCTTGTTAGTAGTAGTATCAATACTTGCGTTACTAACCATGATAGGAATTGCTAAACAGTCAAATGGATGGGCTGGAATAGTAAGAGAGAATTGGAATATCAGAATCGCAAGAAATGATAACAACTATATAATAGATAGATACTTTGATGTACTTGTAGATCAAAATGGATTTACAGGCTTTTGTATTGATGGTGGAGGAAGTTTATCAACCCGCTATTATACAAACTTTAATAGAATAAGTATTTATGATCCACAAGCACAATCTCGTTTTACTAGCGTAGGAAATTGGCATTCAGCAATGTGGCTTGTAGATCATGGAATAGCTACAGTTCCAAGAAGAGAATATGATGCAGTATATAATAATATATTAGTAAATTATGAGAAAAGCAATTTACAACAATTATTAACAGGTGCTGGACATACTGAAGCAGCAGCAGCACTTGGCAGATTAACACCAGCTCAAATAGTTGCAGCACAAAACTGTGTCTACTGGCAATTATGTCGTAATACTTATAGTTCATATAATTATGCAACAATATATAATAATGTAGATGCACAAAATTTTGTTACAGGATTAAAAGCTTTAGCTGTTGCAAATAATACATATACTCACCAAGTATCTAGTGTAAATATAGAAAAACAACCAAATTTTGCTATTGATACTACCACTAGAACTTTAGGTAGTTTCAAAATAAGTGGATTAACCTCTGTTGTTAAAGAGGATTTAGTAGTAGAAATAAATGGAGTTACAAGAGAAGACATTCAAGTTGTAGTTTTAGCTACAACAGTTAATTCTGTAACATTTAATATAGTTGCTCCAGAAGGTGTATTATATACAACAGGAGGAACAACAAACACAATTACTGTGCAGTGCAAAAAAGCAATAACATCTGAAGGATATGTTTTAACAAATGGTGGATACAGCCAATATTTATTAGCAGTTCGTAAAGCTTTTGTACATACATCAGCAAATGGTTCACAAACAAATAATATAATGGATTTAGCACTTGTAAAAAGCATTGTTAAATATGATTATTTAGATGGACAAACATCTAGAAGTATTCCTTTAGATAGATTTAATCCAACTATAGATGTAGATACTGCACCATTAAATAATGGAGCAAATTATGCAATATATAATGTAGACAAAGATAAATTAAAAGTAAATAATAATTCTAACATAACATATAGATTATATGTATTTAATGAAGGAAGTGTTAATGCATATGCTCAACAATTAATAGATTATATACCAACATCAATGGAAGTTGCTGAAATATCAGGTAATACAGACCCTTATGGACAAGGAATTTGTACAAGAGATAATAATGTATATAGAGATGATGCTGGAAATGAATACAATAAAATAATAATTAATACATCTGCATTAATGAATACATTAAATGCATATAATCCAACAACAAATACAATATCTTATAACTTTATAGATGTAAAATTAAATGTTAATGAAAGTTTAACTGGAACACAAGAGTTAACATTAAGAAATTTTGCGGAAATAAGTGTTGCAACTAATGGAACATATGTAGATATAGATTCGACTCCAGGTAATTTATCACCAGATTTAACAATTCCAAGCCAAACAACAGATGATTTTAATACAAAAGTACAAAACCTAAGCTCATATACTAATTTATATAAAGTTGATTATTTAAGAGGAACAAAATATAATTTTGAAGATGATGATGATTTTGAGCAAATAGTATTAGTTCAACCAGAAGTTGATTTAGCATTAAGAAAATTTATATCAAAAGTAGAATCAATTAATTCAAATATTGAAAATTTTGATAATTCAAGAGAACCTAAATTATTTGGAATGGAAGATGTTGATACAAGAACTGCAACATTTCAATTAAGACATTATGCACAAGGAAATTCTACTATGGAATATATTCATAGAAAAGATACTGTAACAGTAAAAAAACAAGATAAAATAACATATAAAATTAGAGTTTATAATGAAGCAATTGGAAATGATTATAGAGCTTGTGCAACAAACATTTTAGACTCATTACCAAGCGGAGTAAAAATATTAGCAGCAGATACAATTGCTGCAAATACAACTGCAGGAAACAATTGGATTAATTGGAATACAAGTACAATTGATGGAGAAAATTGGAATAATTTTGCAACAAATCAAACACAAAGAGATGGTGGAAACGTACTTTCAATTAACTCTATAGATAGTACAGATAAAACTAATATTGCTGGAAAAGGGATTCCAAATACATTAAGATATGTTGCCGAGGCACTACTTGGAGAAAGCCAATATTATCAAGAAGTTGTTGTGGTTTGCGAAGTTGAAGATACTGCAGCAGTTAATACCACTTTAATAAATACGGCATCAATTGGCGCATACAGATATTTTACAGATGATAATACAGAAGTAAATATTACAAATGAAAAAAATGAACCAAGTGATGTGATTTTAGATAGAGATTCATCAGTTTCTTTAGAAACACTTACAGCTCTTGACATTGTTAAATTAGAAGCAAATTTAGATGATTTTATGTTTCACGATTATTTCTATATTGCATATTTATGGATAGATATAGGAAGATTTAAATTAAATGATCATTTACTAATAAATTCAGTTGCTGAAAAAGTATTAGAATCATATGCACCACAGTATCATGAATATGTTAGAGGTGTAGAAGATGATGATGATTTTGAAAGTATAATTGTTAAAGAATCTTCAACTGAAATAAGACTTCATAAAATAGATATGAATGGATATTTTGTAGAAGGAATTGGATTTGATATACAAGTAGATTCTGAACCAGTTGAACAAAAAACAAGTAATGTTTTTGGATATGTTGATATATTGCCTAATACAACAATTGATGCATCAGAATATGATTTCCAAAATGTTCATAGGGTTAGAATTTCAGAAATACAAGATGAATTAGGAAAATACATTTCGGTAGCAAATCCTATAGATTTATTTTATACATTTGATTCTTTAGGAAATATTGTTTATACATTACAAGGACAAACAGATTATACATTAGTTCATAATGAATCTGATTGGCTAACATTTGTAGGTGTTGGTGGAGCTGTAACAAATGCTGACTACCTATTAGAGGACGGTACAACTGGAAATGTTAGAATAGTTGCTGATGGAAATCAATTAACAATAAAAGTTCAAAATAAAAGAATTTCAGGATTATTCAGATTGAATATAATTAAAGTTGAAGACACAGTTCAAAGTGCACCTGTTGCAGATACAGTATTTACTATTGATAATGGAGCAGAAGTTGTTACAAATGTAAATGGTATTGCAAATGGTGATAATGGATGTACATATCAAATAGATTATAGAGGTTGGATGTCTAATACAATTAGAGAAATAGATTCAGGAGCAGACGAATTTGTATTACTTAGAGACCCTGTAACATTATATTCTTATGTTGATATAGTTGGCGGAAAATATCAAGTAACAAAAGTTGGTTTTTCTATGGAAAATACAATAGATATTCAAGCAATAGGTTCAATTACAACACAAGAAAAAGAACTAGTTTTAGAAAATGGAAGAACTGTAACTGGAGTATTACAAATAGACCCAAGTAAAATAGTAAATGGAATGGTTGTTATAGAATTAACAATACCAAATCCTGTAATTCAACCAGGACAATACTCTTTTAGAATAAGAAAAGTAGATTTAGAAGGACAAGGCTTGCCAGATGTAGGATTTACTGTATCTCAAAATGGTTCAGTTTTAGATATACAAAATAATACAGATGCAAACGGATTTTTACCAATAGCAACACAAGTTATTGATGATTCAAATGTTCATGTTATTGATAGATTTTCTATTACAGAAATTAGAATTGATAATGATTATGTTGCAATAAGACAACCAATTGATGTTTCAGTTTATAAATACAAAACTAACTATGGATTTAGAATGATACATGCTTGTTTTACAGGTGGAAGTGTTACATCTAAAACTGTTCAATTAGAGGATGGAACATCTGTTGAATTGGTAATTCAATATTCACCAGCAACTGGAGAAATACTTCTAACTATACCAAATAAAAAAGTGGAATATGATTTGGCATTAGATAAATTTATAACACAAGTTACCACAGGAACTAATACTGTAAATGTACCAGGAAGAGAACCTAGATTTGTTCAAAATCCAACTATTACAGACGGAGATGGGTATCAATACACTCCTACTTTTGGAGCTCTTCCAGCTGTTGAAGTTAATACAAATGATATAGTAACTTATAATTTAAGAATATATAATGAAGGTGGAGCAGATGCATTTGCAACAGAAATAGTTGATGATGTTCCAGAAGGATTAGAATTTGTGCCATATTCTTCAGGTGATGGAAGTATAAATAATACATATAGATGGGTAATGTATAAAGAAGTTACACCAGAAGAAATAGCTCAATTACCATCAGGAACAGTAGTAAAAGACATAGATAAAAATGTACAATCAGGAGAAACAGAATTTAAGAAATGTGTTGTAACAACTGATGTTAAAGAAGCTGATTATATAGTAACAGATTATTTATCAAAAGAACAAGGTGAGGCTAGAATGGCTGTTGGAGAAACAGAAAATCCTAACTTGTTAAAAGCATTTGAGCCAACAACTCCTGAAAAAATAGCACAAGGTCCTGATTTTAAGGAAATTAGAATTCAGTTTAAAGTTACTCGCAGCGTAAGTACTATGGAAGAAGCTAATTTTGAAGTTGTTAATTATGCACAAATAACAAAAGATTCAGATAAAAATGGAGATGAAATTGAAGATAGAGATTCAACTCCAAATGAATGGCGTCAAAATGAAGATGACCAAGATAGAGAAAAAATAAAAGTAAAATTCTTTGATTTAAGTTTAGTAAAATGGGTAAGTGAAGCTATAATTGTTGAAGATGGTGTTGAAAGAACAGAACCAGGAAACAATTTAGAAGACTTACAAAATCCATATGATCATAGATTAATATATGCAATGACTCCAGACAAAATTGGGGAATATACTGATTTAGAACCAGTAGTAAAAGTTGATTTGCCAAAAAGTAAATTAGAAAATACTGTTGTTAAATTTAAGTATAAAATCAGAGTATATAACGAAGGTCAAATAGATGGATATGCTAAAGAAATAACAGACTATGTTCCAACTGGAATGAAGTTTATTCAAGAAGATAACCCATTATGGCAAGATGCCGGAGAAGGTAAAATTGTAACCACTCAATTAGTGGATACTCTTTTAACTGTAGGTGGAGCACCTCAAACTATAGAAATTGTTTATACTTGGCTAAATAGCGAAAACAATTTAGGATTAATAGTTAATGTGGCTGAAATTAGTGAAGATTTCAATGATTATGGAAATCCAGACATAGACTCTACACCAGATAATATGAAGGTTGGTGAAGATGATATTGATGATGCTGCAGTTCTATTATCTGTAAGAACAGGTGACACAATTAATACAACTTATATTATACTAGCTGCTTCAGCTATAGCATTAGTTGTAACAGGTGTTGTTTTAATCAAAAAATTCGTATTATAATACAAAAATTTTAAAAATAATTTCTGATATTTTGAAAAAAATATCAACATCTCAATCTTCAATAGGAAACTATTTTTAAAATCAAGCGAAGGCGACGTGGGGACCGCCGAAGGCTGTTAAATGCGTTAGCATTGTTACAGCATCGGTGGGAGAGCCTGAGACAAATTTTAAAAATAATTTCCGGTTGAAGGAAAAAATTCAACTCTAAAAACCGTTGAAGAAAAAAACTTTAACTCTAAAAATATGAGAATTGAATTTAATCTAAAAAAGACCTTAAGTGTTCTACTTAAGGTCTTTTTTGTCTGAATCTTTAGATGTTATTGTCTGATTTTATGTTTTATGATAATTTTTTAAATCAAAAAATAACTTCAAGTGTTCTACTTAAGGTCTTTTTTGTGTGTATTTTATGTCTAATTTTAAGTATAAATTTATGTTTTATTTGTAATAAAATTCTCTAAATAATATTAGAAGAAATTGTTAAAAAAATAGATAAAAAAATAGGCAAAAAGTGTTGAAAATTGTAAGTTATTAAAGTATAATAGAAGGTAGATAATGAGGTGATTTATAATGAAAGAAAAAAGTATAAAAATAATTAAATTTTTAATAGCTGTAACTGTTATTTTTTCAGTATTTTTTGTTTTTGAAAATAAAATAACATATGGTACAGATTTAAGTATATCTGGAATTTTAGATAGAGGTAATTCATTTATTTCTCAGGGAAATGCATCTTCTGGGACAACACAAGATTCAATAGCAAATGACTTTTTGCCAATAGGTAGAGTTTTAGTAGCAATAGCAACAGCAACAGTTTTTATTGTTACAGCAATAACAGGTGTTAGATGGATAACAGCATCTCCAGAACAACAAGCAGCTTTAAAAAAACAATTAATAGGTTTAGTTGTTTCAATAGTAGTAATATATGGAGCAGTAGGAATTTGGACTTTGGTTAAAACTATTATGGAAGGTATTACAGGGTAGAGTTTAAAAAAATACGAAGGAGGGAAATATATGTCAACACATTATATTCCAAGAGATGTTAGAGGAGAAGGTAGAATATTATATATATTCTCAAATAAATCATTATTAACAACAGGTGCCGGAGGATTAATAGGAGTAATTTTATACTTTATTTTTGCTAAAGTTTTAGGATTAACAGTTGTAGGAGTTGTATTGTTAGCAATATTTGCCTTTATAGGTTTTGCAATCGGAACTTTTAAAATTCCACAAATAACAGGTTTAAAATTCACTAAAAATATTGCTGGAGATTCAATAGATGATATTATAGTTAGATATTTTAAATTCAAAGTGAATAGAAAAATCTACACTTACACAAAGGAGGAAAAATAAATGGGAAGTACAGAAGGATTAATAGCATTAATTAGTACAATTTTAGGAATTATAATTGTTGCTATAATAATACTAGGAGGAACTCTAATATTTGTTTTAATGAAAAGAAAAAATAGAGCAAATGTTTTAGCTGATGATAATCATTTAGATAATTCTATAAAAGAAAAAGGAACAACAAAACTTCAAAACATTGAGTCTATGGAAAAGTTTTTAGATTTTGATGAAGTTGTAGATAATATGATTGTTAGAAAAGGAAGAAAACAATATCTAATGGTTGTGGAATGTAAAGGTGTAAATTACGATCTTTTAGGGGAAGAAGAAAAAATTTCGGTAGAAAATGGTTTTGTTCAATTCCTAAATACATTAAAAGGTCCAATTCAATTATATGTTCAAACAACAACTTTGAATTTAAAAGATATTGTAGAAAAATATAGACAAAGAGTTGCCGAAATTGGTGAAGAAATTCAAAAGCTAGATATTCAATTACAAAAAGAAAAACAAAAAGGTAATGAAAAAATAGTTAAAAGAATTGAATTTGACAGAAGAAGAAAAATGAATGTTTTAGAATATGGAACTGATATTTCAGAATATGTTGGAAGAATGAGCCAAAATAGAAATGTTTTAAGACAAAATACATATTTAATAATTCCTTATTACACTGTAGAATTTGGTGGAGAAATATCAAATTATTCAAAAGAAGAAGTTGATAATATAGCTTTTTCTGAATTATATACAAAAGCTCAAACCTTAATTAGAAGTATAGCAGCATCTGGGGTTTCTGGTAGAGTAATGGAATCTGAAGAATTAGTTGAATTATTATATGTTGCATATAACAGAGATGATTCAGAAATATTTAGTTTAGATAGAGCAGTTGAAGGAGATTATTCTAGATTATACAGTACTGCAAAAGATGTTCTTGAAAAGAAAAAAGAACTTTTAGATGAACAAATTATAGATCAGGCTTCAACATTAGCTGCTAAAAGTATAAAGAGAGCAGATAAAATTAGAAGACTAAGATTACAACATCAAAATGATATCAAGCAAAAAGCAATGGAATTAGTTGAAGATTATAAATTAGAAATGGATCAAGATTTGTATGATGAAACTAAACGCCAAATAAAGAAAACAGATTTTAAATTGGAAGAAGAAAAAAGAAGACAAAAGAAATTGGAACAACAGAAAATAGGACAAAAGAAGAAAATTTAGGAGGGAGAATGTATATGTCTAATAACAAAAATGCACTTGGTAAAAGAGAAGAATTAGGCCAACAAGTTACAGAGACTGCTAAAAAAGGTATACTTCAAAAAAATCTTAAAACAATTAAAGATTTAATTGCGCCTGCTGGAATAGATGCAACACATATAAATCACCTTGAGATTGTATCTAATAAAACAAAATATGCAAGAAGTATGGTAGTATCAACAATACCAAGAATGTGTACTTTCCCAAGTTTTTTAAGAAGTATGTATACATTTGGAGATATAAATGTATCTGTATTTATTAAACCTATTGGAGAAAATGCATCTCAAACAGAACTTAATAGAAGAATAAATGAGATAGAATCTGAAAGAATTGTTGCAGCTGAAAGAGGAAATATTAATAGAGAAAGAATATTAGCTCAGAAAAGGCTAGAAACAGAGGAATTAAGAGATTCGATAGCAAGTGGATTTAACAAATTATTTGAATCATCTATTGTTGCAACTTTATTTGCATATTCACTAGATGATTTAGATAAGCAAACTGAATTACTAGCTTCTGAAATGTCTAAAACAATGATTGGTGTAAAACCAGCATGGGCAATGCAAGAAGAGGCTTATAATTCTAATATGCCATATTGCGAAAATAGAATTAAAAAAAATCATACATTTGACCGTAATTCAATGGCAACTGTATTTCCATTTTTTAATTCTGATGTAGGACATGAAAATGGAATTCCATTAGGATTTAATAGACAAACTGGTTTACCAATATTATTTGATAATTTTAACAAAAGCTTAAATAATTATAACATGGTTGTTTTTGGTAAATCTGGTGCTGGTAAAGGTGTTGCTATTAAAACATTAACTTCTCGTTCATCAGTTTTAATGGGAATTGAAAGTTTAGCACTAGATGCTGAAGGTGAGTATGGAGTCGTTGCAGATGCTTTAGGTGGAATAAATGTTGTAATAAGTCCTAATTCAAATACAATTATTAATTTATTTGATATTGAACCAGAAATTATTAAAGATGAAATTACAGGAAAAGAAAAAGTTGTTTTAAATGTGGAAAACAAAGTTGAAGACGTAACTCAAGCATTAGTAACTATGGCAAGAGGTAGTACTAGAAGTACAGAGGTAAATGAGCTTACAAAACAAATTATAGCAGAAATTGTTGCTGAAGAATATGAAGCATATGGAATTTCAAATGATATAAATAGTTTATATGTTAAAAGAAATGCTGAAGTAACTGAACAAAGCTATTTGGGAAGACAAAAGAAAAAAATGCCAACAATAGGTTCTTGGTACAGAAGATTACAAGAAGTAGCAAAAGCAAATGAGAACTCAGATTATCAATTCCATTTTAGTTATTTAATTAAAGTTATGAAACAATATGTTAGAGAAATGAATGGTCAGATGGCATATTTTGATGGTCAATCTACATTTGAATTGTTAGATGGTACTCCTTTTATAAATCTTGACATATCTCAATTAGAGGAAAGATTTGCAAGACCACTTGCACAACAAATTTTACTATCTTGGATTTGGGAAAAATATGTTAAGAAAAATAGTGAAGATAAAGAGAAAGCAGCAAAGAAAAGAGTTTTAGTTGATGAGGCATGGATGTTACTTCCATACCCAGAGGCAGTTGATTTCTTAAATACTATGGCAAGACGTGCCAGAAAAAGAAATGTATCTTTAGCAGTTATTTCTCAAAAGTTCCAAGATTTTTATGAAAAAGCTGAAGTACAAGCTGTTTTAACATCATCAGATACAAAATTGTTTTTGGCTCAAGATAAATCAGAAATTGAATATATAAAAGAGGTATTTAAATTAAGTGAAGGTGAAGCATATTTCTTAACAACATGTACTAGAGGTGAAGGTTTGCTAAAAGTTGGAGAAGATACAGCAATTTTAAAAATTCAACCTACTAAAAAAGAATTCGACTTTATAGAAACTAACTTAAATGCATTAAGGGAAAGAGCAGAACAAGAAGGAAGACTTAGAAAAAAATAAATCTAAGAG
>DAOOQE010000017.1:0-3944 GCA_035388585.1 Clostridia bacterium | reverse complement strand
AAAAAAATAAATCTAAAAAAGGGGAAGTAGATGAAAAAAATCACGACAGTATTTATAGTAATACTTATAGTTTTTAATTTAATATTAACTACAATGAACTTAAATACAGTTGTGGCTTCTACAAAAGGTATTTCAACAGAAGCAGGTTATAAAGAATGGGATAATACAGGAAAAACAAAAGTTATTATGGGTGGTTCAGAAAAAACTGTTAAATCAACATCTACTCAAACATCAACTGCAGCATTTAGTATGAATCTATCTGATCTAGCAATGATATTACCTTGGGTAGCAAGTAATATAATGACAAAAGTTGTAAAACCACAATATATAGATGACATTGACAATATAACAAATGAAGATATCGAGAATTTTAAAAATATAACAGACACTGAACCGGAAAATATTGATAAACAATGGGTACAAGATGTGTTTAAAAAGTTTTCTATATTAAGTTTAGTACTTGGATATTATGATGTATTTGATATTTACTATTTTGATGATGTTGATGAGGCCTATCAATCAAATGTAACATTTAATAATGTTTTAAAAGAAAAAGTTGCATCAATATACTCAATAATGAGAAGTATTGCATTAATATTTAGTGTTATTTCATTAATTTATATTGGAATAAGAATGGCGATTTCAACTGTTTCAGATGATAAGGCAAAATATAAAAAATTGCTAAGAAGTTGGCTTATAGGATTTGTTTTAATATTTATTTTACATTATATTTCAATTTTCATATTAGAAGTTTCTAAATTAATTCAACAATTAATTGTACAGGTTTCACAGAATATAGAAATTAAAACAGATTTTGAATATAATATCATAAATAGAATTCCGACAAATTATACAGATGCTAAAGGATTTTCCGGTTTTTATTTTGTAATAATTTTCTGGATGTTAGTATACTATCAAGTTAAATTTTTTATAATGTATATGTATAGATCTTTAGAAATTGCGTTTCTAATAATTGTAGCACCTTTAATAACTGTAACATACTCACTTGATAAGTCAGTTGATGGACGTTCACAAGTTTTTAATTCTTGGAGTAGAGAACTTATATCAGAAATATTTTTGCAAAACCTACATTGTATAGCATATCTAGTATTTGTAGTGTCAGCAGGAAATATTGCACTAAAATCTCCAATAATTGCAATAATCTTTTTTGCATCATTATCAAGAGTTGAAAAAGTTGTAAAAAATATGTTTAAAATTCAAGGAAGATCATTGAAAAATATTAAAGTTCCATTTTTCAATAAATAATCACATTGAATTTTATTTGAAAAATATTTTTCACCAAGTATATTAAGCGCAAAAAATTATCAAGTTTTTTTAAAAACAAGTTTATATAAAATTGTTATAATAGGAGGAATTATGATTATTAATAAAAAAGTAAAAAAATATAAAAAAATTAATTTGATTAAAATTATATTTCCAATATTTTTAACAATTTTTTTAATATTAGCTATTTCAAATAATATTAAAAATACAGAAAAAAAGAAGCAAATTGAAACAATAAAAAAATATGATTCAATAGATGATTTTACAACACTTGAAGAAGTAGCAATTTATTTTGATTGTAAATATGTAAAACATGAGAGTTCTAAAACAGAAGGATATACAGTAGATGTATATATGAAAATAAAAAATAAACCATTTTCTAATAATGTAAGTAATAAGAGTTATTATGAATCTTTATTTGTATATTGTGCAAAGGTTGTAAATTATGAAAATTTTATAATAATTGATAAATCAAATGAACTTGTTATAGCACTTTCTTGTGATAAGGAAAATAAAAATATAAAATCATTTAGTATTAATGGAGATATAAATTATTTTCAAACTCAAGAATCAATTATAGCTAAAAATCAATATATAGAAATTCAAGAAATTAATTATTTAGTTAATTCTAATGAATTACAGCAATTAATAAATAAAAATTGGATTGTAGAAGATTCGTTATTTGGTACAAAAGATAGTATATATAGAAATTATAATATATTTTTTGATGAAGGTATTTCAGTAAGAAAAATAAATGGAAAAATCTTTAATATAGTGTTTAATAGTAATTATAAAAATGAAGTTGTAAATGGATTGAAAACAACATCAAGCAAAAAGGAAATTATAGATAAACTTGGAAATCCACAATTTGAACAAAATGAGATTATTGGTTATAAAACAGAAAATACATATATATTTTTTAATAATAATGAAATTTCAGTTTACAAAAGTGATAATAAATTTGAGACAATAGAATTTTCTGATTTAGTAAGTAATTATATACAAGATAAAGATTTGGTAAAATTTACTTCTAATCTAAAAAATATATGGAGTGACTATGATTTATATGAATATAATTCAAATTATTTGATATTACAATATTCTTTAAAGGGTATACAAATATGTTTAAATTATAAAGGAAATTCCGGGATAAATGTTTATACAAATTTTAAAGGTAATATAGTTCCAAATTTGGAAATTGAAAATACTCTAAATAATGAAAATCAATTGCCAAAAGAAGTATATTTTAAAAATGAAAATTTAGTTTTTTTAGCTGAGAAACAAAGAATTGTTAATCAAAAGGAAATAAAATATGATTTAGGAAATGTTATAAAAAATAGTAGTAATGATTTTATAATAGATATAAAAGAATTAGAAAATTCAGTTTATGCAATCAGTTTTGTTTCAAGTAATTTAAATAAACCGAATAGAGAATTAAAAGAATACATTAATTATGGAATATGGAAAGATGATGAAAACTTTATTTATTCGGTTAAGCAAAAAGGAATTTATAATTATAATGTAAAAAATAATTTATATTCAACATTAATTACTGGAAAACAAGAGTTTAATATAAAAAAAATAACTGATAATACTTTAGAATTTGATAATACAAAAATTGAAATATAAAATGTAGAGTTTATTGAAAGGAGGAAATAAAATGATAACAATTTTAAAGAATACTATTATAGATAGTATAATAAAAAAAAGTATATTTAAAAACAGTATATTTAAAAAAATAATAGTATTAATAATGTTGTTATTTATTTTATTTTCTTCTGTTTTTTCAACTTTTGCTGCTGGATTAGTAGACATGGGAGATGTATCTGTTCCATTAACATCTGAAAGAGCAGGAAATTATGTTGCTAATTTTGCAATAAATTTTGAAAAGAATTATTCTAAAAAATCAGAATATAGTATGGTTGCCACAGATATAGGAGATACATATAATGGCAATCTCATAAATAAAAAATACTGTTTTAACAGTACTAGTTGGATTGCGTTTGTATATAATCAATGTTTAAGATTGCAAACTAATACCAACTTTAATTCTATGACTCCATATAGTTATGTTAATCCACATACTCAAAGTGCTAATGCTTCTTGGGATGAAAGTTTTTTTGAACAAATAAGATTTAATATAAGTTCAGATTTAACTCAGCAATCTGAAACCGACAATGAAGAAAATAAGACTGAATTTCTAAATATTTCATCTCTTGCAACAAATGATGAAATAAAACCTGGTGATATTTTAATAAAATCAAAAATGAAACAGGCAATAGAAGGAGAAGAACAAGATGAATATATTGGAGAAGTATATTTGTATATTGGTGCTGGACAAGTAATATATTGTAAACCACCTGTAAACGAAGAGGATAAATCTGTTTTAGTTAAGTGTTATTTAGATGACCTAGGTTCAACTATTGATACAGTTTTAAGAATAAAAACCGAAACTTCAGCAAAAATATTAGATACAGATGTAACATTAATATTTGCAGGTAAGAGTTATGAAACTGGAATACAGTATCAAGGAATACCAGGTGCAGGAACGTATTTAGGTACAACAGATGGATGGGAAACAGGAAGATGGATTTTAGATAGTATAGGAAATATATTAGATTATTTAGTAGGAATAATAACTTATGCTGTAAGAGCTGTGC
>DAOOQE010000016.1:0-28986 GCA_035388585.1 Clostridia bacterium | reverse complement strand
TTGATATATTACCTTGCCGATATAAACATGATTTGTGTAATTATTTCAAAAAATTCCCATTATCAGAACGTTCAAAAGATTTAGAACAAGAATTTTACTTCTTACATAAATAATAGTAATTTAATAAGAAGAAAAGCATATGATTTGCATATGTTTATTATATGCTATATCAAATTCAACTTTTACTCTTATCTTATTTAAAATATTTTTTATTTTAACATTTCCTTATCTTTTTTGTCAAATTTAGTATAACCGATCCACTTTTTTCTTGTCTATATCTTAATATTACAGGAAATTTATAAAAAAACAACCCCTAGATACGATTTTTTCGCTTTTAAATAGCTTTTAATCAGTAACTAGAAGTTAGTTTTTCTAAATATATTTAACTTTTACAATTGACCAGTCCTATTTCATTCTTCCTGAACATAATAAACTCTTATATTCTCTTTACGCAATTACTTTATATCCATTTTTTGGTGAATAGAAAACTTTCCATTACTATCATATTCTACTTTTGCATATGAACCATTTATAAGTTGTAGTTGTGGCGGAACATGACCTATATCAGCATCATATATAACTGGAATATTATAAAATATTTTTTCTAAAGCATCCTTTATTGTAAAATCTTTTGTATCACTATATCCATCTGGTCTGCCAATAATAATGCCATTACAATATTTAAACCAGCCACATTCTTTCATCTGCCATAATGTACGGTATATATCTCCCGCATTCATCTCACAACTTTCTAACGTCCATATAAAGCCATTATCTTTATACTTTTCTAAAAAATTATTTACAGGTGCATATTTTGTTCCTATTAATTTGCACAAAACATCCATACAGCCACCTATTATCATACCATCAAATGTCATATTTTCATTATTTAAATTTTTATACTCAGTTTCTTTATCCAATTTATATGCATCAAATGTATCTGTAAATCCTCCACATTTTTCAGAATTATATTGTATACTTTCTTCTTTACCTATAACATCAAAGACATTTAAATCATATTTATGTATTTCTTTAAATCCCATATTCATTAGATTTGAGCCATGTATTGTTGCAATATCGCATAATACTGTTAGAACAAATGTTAGTGTTGTAATATCGGAATATCCTACTATCCATTTGGGTTTAAGACCTTTTATTTCTTCGAAATCTAAATATGGCAACATATCCATCAAGAACTCTCCACCCCACGGTGGTAATATAACTTTTACATCATTATCGCTATATAATCTCATAAATTCCTTTGCTCTAATTTCCGAATCATTACTTACACATTTTATATTTCTTCTTATCGACTCAGTTTCAATTATTTTATACCCTAACCTTTTTACATTTAATTCAGCATTATCTAGTATTCCCCATAAATTTTCTTGAACTCCCGATGATGGAGCACATACTCCTATTGTATCATATTTATTTAATAACTTCGGATATTTCATAGTAACTCTTTCCTTTCTCATATTTGTATATTTACTAATTATTTTATTTAAATTTTATCTTCTTTATTTATGTTCTAAATGTCTAATTCCGTTTTCTGAGATAATACATTAAAAAATTCATCACTACATTCTGCAAACATATCTGTTATTTGTTGCCATATTCTTCGTTCACTTGCACGAATTGAACGAACACGTTCTAGTAATTCTTTAAAATAGTCTTTACCAAAAGCTGTTTTTCCTTGTTTTAAACGTTCATCATCCATTGCAAAACCTTTAGTCATGTATTCTTTTAAAATAGAAGTTGCCCAAATTCTAAAATTTGTTGCTTTTCTTGAATTAACACGATATCCAACAGATATTATTACATCAAGATTATAAAATTTTGGCGTTCTTAGAACATTTCTATTTCCTTCTTTTTGAACTATCGAGAATTCCTCGATAGTTGCTTTTTCTTGTAATTCGTTATCTTTATAAATATTCTTCAAGTGTAATGAAATATTATCAATACTGCAATCAAACAATTCTGACATTGCTTTTTGTGTTAACCAAATAGTTTCATCTTTTACCACAGCATTTACAGATATGTTTTCTTCTAGTGTATTATATATTAAAAATTGTAGTTCTTTATCCATTAATCTACCTCAATTTCTTTTATAATTTTGTCTATTTCTATACGAAGATATCTTCTTTTGCCACCATTTCTTCTATCTCTTTATTTGATACAATTTTAGAAATATATTCTTTATCTTCTTTTTTAGTCAATATATTAACTATACTTTCTATATTTTCATCAGTTAATTTATTATTGTTTGTTACTTTTACGCATTCTTTTGAATCTTCTATAAATAAAGTACTATTATCTTTTTTCTTTTTTTACATGTCACTCTACAGGTGTTAAACCATTGCTATAAATTCATTTCACGTCTTTTCAAAAAGCATACACATTCAACGTGTGTTGTAAATGGAAACATGTCAACCGGCTGAATTTTTTTAATTTCATATTTTTCCTCTAATAGTTTTAAATCTCTAATTAATGTAGCAGGATTACAGCTAATATAAACAATTTTCTCTGGAGAATATTTAATAATATTGCCTATAGTATTTATATCCAAACCTTTTCTTGGTGGATCAACTATTAAAACATCTGGTTTGTGATTTTTTTCATTTAAAATCTTCTCAAAAGTTTCTTCAACATCTCCAGAAAAAAACTCTATATTTTTTACATTATTAATAATTGCATTTTGCTTAGCGTCAACTATTGCCTGTTCTACTATTTCAATTCCATATACTTTTTTCGCATACTTAGAAGCAAAAATTCCAATTGTACCTATTCCACAATACAAATCATACACAATATCATTTTCTGAAATATCTGCCAATTCCATTCCAATATTATATAATGCTTCTGTCTGAACAGGATTGATCTGATAAAAAGATTTAGCAGATATCTTAAATGTATAATCGCCCAATTTATCATAAATAAAACCATCACCGTATAAAATTTCATCTTTTTCACCAAGTATTACATTTGTGTTTTTTGTATTAATATTTTTAATAATGGTTTTAATTTCCGGAAATTCTTTTGTTAATTCCTGAACCAGTTCTTGTTCTTTCTTAAAATTTTCTTCATTTACAATAAGAACACACATTACCTCATGTGTTCTTATTCCAACCTTTATTAAAATATGACGTAAAACTCCTTTTCCGGTTTTTTCATTATAAGGAGAAATATTGTTTTGTTTAATAAATCCAAAAATAAAGTTTGAAATTTTTTCTGAAATAGGATTATGTATCATACAATTTCTCATTGATACTATTTCATGTGTTCTTTCTGCAAATATTCCCATTATTGGTGTGATTCCATCTTTTTCAAACCCCACCGGAAATTGCGCTTTATTTCTATAGTTATATGGATTACCCATTCCTAAAACATTGCTAACTTCTATTTTATTATTTAATGTTTTATTTACTAGATTTTGAACATTATTTTTTTTCATTTCTAATGTTGTTTCATATTCTATATGTCTTAGATTACATCCTCCACATCTTTTATATGTTCCACAATCTACTTCGGCACGTGCTTTAGAGTGATTTAGAATCTCAACTACTTTACCAAATGCAAAAGACTTTAAAACTTTTACAATTAATATTTTACATTTTTCGCCTTTTATTACACCAGGAATAAAAATTGCAAAATCTTCAATTTTTGCAATTCCTTCTCCTTCATAACCATTATCAATTATATCTACAACATATTCTTTATTTTTTTCTATCATTCTTTTCTCCTTTTTTACCATACTCAATAATTTTAAAGTTTATGATAAAATTTTATACATATATTTTTCATTTATAAATATTCTACTATAACAAATATTAATTTACAATATACTGCAATTGCAAATTTTGATAAATTACATTTAAATTTCACTAAACACACTAAGAGAATTATTAATATTTACAGCAATATTACTACATAGTAGCAAATCTTTTATCTCAACTTAAAAGATAAATCTCCTAATTTATCTGTAGTAACATATCCTGGTTTAGCATTTATTACATCTGGAATTCTATTAACTATTGTTGCACATGTAAGCTCAACAGTTGCAGGTCTTTCAACAGTAATAGTTGTAGTTGGCTCTCCTTCAATTGTCCAAATATTTTTATCGTATTCGTCTTTTGAATACACTTTACCTATACATTCTGTCTCTAAAACAATTCCTTGTTCAGTTTGAGTTGTTACTACTGCACTCATTCCAGTTGCATCACCTGCTTTTATTGTCATACCTAAAGTTGTAGACTCTAAATCTGTATTATGAGTTTGTGGAATACATTTTTGAGTTTGACTTATTACATTTAAACCTAATTTTGAACATAACCATCCATTTACATTCCACATATATGAAGGTGCGTATTCACCCTTATTTATTATTTCATTTCTTTGTTCTTCTGTTATTTCATCTAATGATGCAATTTGATTCTGAAAATCCTCTAAAGTCAATCCTGCTCCATGAACTTCTGCAAGTGCAATTCCATATTCTTCGACATTATAACATGAACTTCCTTTTATTTTTTTTATTGTTTGTGTTGACCCAGCAATAGATGAAATCAATTGTCCCCAATAAATTTCTTGATATCCAGTTCCTGTTATAGTGCAATTATTCATTTTTGCTAATTTATCTAATTTATTTGTAAGATTAGGATTTGAATTTTGTGGATAAAATGCTTCTTCACATGTTGTTATTGCATTTACTCCTTTTTCAGCACATATTGTCAATATGTCATCTAACTCTGATAACAAACTCCTTGTCATTATTACACAAATATCAGGTTTTGTGTTTTTAAATAACGCCTCAGTTTCTTCAGGTGATGATATTATTACACCAAGTTTTTCTGTTCCAATAATTTCTCCAATATCCTTACCAATTATTTCCGGATTGATATCTACTGCACCAACTACATTAATACCTTTTTCCAGCATGTACCTAATTGTGTACACACTCATTTTACCTACTCCGTATTGAATTGCTCTTATTTCATTATTCATAATTTTCCTCCTTTGTAAATCTTATAGATATTATATACTTAATTATTATTTTTTACACCTTTTTAAATAATTATATAAAAAATTTTTATGATAAATCCATAATCTATAAATAATCTCAATTTATTAAACTTTTTAATTAAAATTTTCTTAATATAACATTAATTTTGTAATAAAAAAACTCTTTTTATTAACTGATTATCTATAAAAACTCTCGTAATAAATCCATGATCTCCTAACAAAAAAACTCTGTATTTGCTGCTAGAGCTATTACAGAGTTTAGTATGGTGGGCAGGGATGGATTCGAACCATCGTACTCGTATGAGAACAGATTTACAGTCTGCCGCCTTTAACCACTCGGCCACCTACCCATGTTTAATTTGTAAATAAAAAAATGGTGCGCCCTCAAGGATTCGAACCTTGGACCCACCGGTTATGAGCCGGTTGCTCTGACCAACTGAGCTAAGGGCGCGTGTTTGTTACGACAATAGTAAGTATAACTTATTTTTTAAATTCTGTCAATACAAATTTATTAATTTTTTAAAATAATATTAAATTATATTAAGGTGAAAAGTAAATTCCACCTTAATACAAATTTTATTACTAATTTATTATTGTTGTGAATTGCATTAATTTTTTTATTTTATTGTTGTTGTGAATTACTTTAATTTATTCTATTTTATTGTTGTTGTGAATTACATTAATTTATTCTATTTCATTGTTGTTGTGAATTACCTTCTGGAAGCGCTGGGAATTCTAATACTACTTTTATTTTCATAACATAACGTATTGATCTAATTAATTTCATATTTTTAATTCTTTCCCACAATGTTGGTTTAACTTCTATTCTTGTTTCATCCATATATGTAGAATCTGCCAAATCTTCCATTTCTTCAATTGCTGAATATTGCATATCGCTTTGCTCTTCTTCTATTGCCATTACTTCTTCAACTGCCTCTGGAACTGGTATATCTCTTAATACATCAGCTATTTCTATTCCTATATAACTTAATGCTTTTGAGATATCTTCAATTCTTTCCATATCTATTTCTATATGAAAATTTGATTCTAGATTAGCAATTTTTGCATTAATAAGTTTTAAAGATTCTAAATAATTTAATGATGTATTTGTTTTTGCTCTTCCTATTAATCCTAATGTATCTATAATTTCATCTGAATATTCGGATGATGCCTCATGAACTCTTTTTTTCCAATCTGATGATTTAATTTCAACACAAGCTAATAAATCTCTTAAATTAGATGCTAAAGAGATATTTTTTTCTCTTTGTCTAATAAGATCTTCAATTTTTTTAGTATTATCTTCAAATTGAGATGTTGCATATTCTATTAATTCAAATGTAGCATCATATACTTCCTTAGGGAAATTATCTTTTTCCGGATATTCCGCTAAATAGGTTTTTATTGATTCTATTAAATCTTTAAAGTAAGGATCTTCTTCTAATTCTACAATTTGCTTCTTACTATTAGGATTTATCATTTTTTGAACCTTTTCTATATTTGCCAGAATTTTTTCTTCTGTTATTACCATTTTAACATTTACCATGCCAGATTTAGACATTGTAAATACCTCCTTTATCCTCAGTATATTATATTCGATAATTTTATTATACATTGTTCTACAAAAAACTACAATAGTAATAGTTAAAAATAATATATCGTTTCTATTACAGAAATGTTACAATTTTGTTACTTCCGTAAGCAATTTTGTCTTGCTATACATAATTTTAATTATTTTTCGCTTGATCTTTTTTAATTTCTTCTTGTCTTTTTATCTTCATAGTTGTTGTTTTTATAAAATCGTCCTTCTTTATTTCTAAATGCTTAATTGCCTTATAAGATGTAAGTGTTTTATTAACTTCTTTAATTTTGCTCCAAATAATATTGTATACTTCCTCTTCTGTTGCATTCTTATCTTTGTTTAAATTTATTTCATCATAATTAGGAATAACCTTTACGGAAATAATTAATTCCTTATTATTCTTTTTTTCATTATCTGGTTTTCCATATACCATACATTCTTTAATTTCAGAAATTTTACTTAACAGCAATTCTATTTCTTCTGGATAAATATTTTTTCCATTTTGAGTTACTATTACATTTTTACATCTTCCTGTAATATATAAATATCCATCGTCATCCATATACCCAATATCTCCTGAATGAAAATATCCATCTTTTATTACTTCTTTTGTAGCTTGTTCATCTTCATAATATCCTAACATTAAGGTTTGACTTTTAATTAGAATTTCTCCTTCACCTTTTTCATTTGGATTATGTATTTTTATATCTGCACATATTACTGGTTTACCTGTAGAACCCACTTTGGTTTTGTATTCTGGTGTTAATGCTGCAATTGGCGCTGTTTCTGTAAGTCCATATCCTTGTAGAAAAGTCAAACCAATGTCTTCGAACCATTTGCAAATATTTTTTTCAATTGGTGCTGCTGCTGTTACAATTATCCTTAATCTTCCACCTAAGCTCTCGTATATTTCTTTAAATGCTTTTCTTTTTACATCTATACCAACTGTTTTCAAAGCATTTGTTAGATGAATTACAGAATTCACAACATTTTCTTTTTTACTTTTCTTAATATTATCATTTATTTTTTTATAAACATTTTCTACTAATAATGGAACAGTTAAAATTGCTGTTGGTTTTGTCTCTTGTAAATCTGGAACAATATATTTAAGACCTTGGCACACACTAATTGAACATCCACAGGCCATTGGTAATAAAAATCCAACAGTTGATTCATATGTATGATGTAATGGTAATATTGATAGTAATCTATCTTCTGGATATAATTTAACATATGCAGATATTGCATTTATATTTTCTGCTAAATTTCTATTGCACAACATTACACCTTTTGAATTAGAGGTTGTTCCTGATGTAAATAGTAATACTTTAAACTCTTCCGGATCTATTTCAATATCCATAAAAGAATTTTTTCCTGAATTTATAAGTTCATTTCCCTTTTTTATTAAATAACTTAAACCAATATCTTTACCATTCAACTCATCATTTGAATTCATTTGTATAAAATATTTTACATTTGTAAATTTTGATTTCAATTTATCTATTGATTCTTTTTTCTTTTTTGAATATATTATTACTGTTGCATTAGTTCTATTTACTATATTTTCAATTTCATTTTCTGGTAATTCTTTATCTACTGGGACTGCAAGTCCAGCTCCACAAAGTAAAGACATATATGATACATACCAATGATATGTGTTTTCTCCTATGATTATTATTTTTTTATCTTTTATTTTTAAAAACTCTGTAATAGCAGTTCCAAATGCAATTACATCACTTCTAAATTCTCTATAAGTTAATTCTTTAAATGACTCTTTTGGATTAAACTTTTCCAAAATAAATGTTTTTTCTAAATTTAGCATTGTGGATTTATCAAATACTTCTTTAATCGTTTTATATTCTGTTGGAGTATAATCTTTACTATCTTTTTTTGATTTATCTTCTCCTTGTTTTTTTAATTCTTCATAATTTACATCCTCTAAATTTGAAAAACCTTTCATTTTAAATTTTGGAAATTTGAAATCTGGAATTTTAAATTCTGGTAATATTCTCATATTTTACCTCCGTATATTTTCTCGTATTTTAATAAATTTAAATTATTTATATTACTTTATTTTAAATTTTTAATAGATTTTTTTATTTATATTTACCTTATTTTCATTATTTTTTTGCTACCATCTAATACATCTAAATTATCTAATGCTTTTCCTGTTCCCAATGCAACACATGAAACACTATCTTGTGCAAGCATTACATTTATTCCTGTTCTATTCTGAATTAGTTTATCTAATCCATCTATCAAACACCCACCGCCTGTCATATAAATACCTCTATCACTTATATCTGCGGCAAGCTCTGGTGGTGTTCGCTCTAATACTGAATGAACAGCATCTACGATCATTAAAGCCGGTTCCATCAATGCTTCCATTATCTCACTTGAATGTATTATTACAGTTTTAGGAAGGCCATCTACTAAATTGCGTCCTCGTATTTCCATATCCAAATCCTGTATTTTTGGATATACACATCCAATGTTTACTTTTAAATCTTCCGCAGTTCTTTCACCAATAATAATATTATATTTTCTTTTTATATATTTTGATATATATTCATCAAATTTATCCCCTGCTATTTTTAAAGATGTACTTACTACAGAACCACCTAGTGATATTACTGCAATATCTGTTGTTCCTCCACCAATATCAACAACCATATTTCCACAAGGTTTTGAAATATCTATTCCAGCTCCTATTGCTGCTGCTATTGGTTCTTCAATTAAATATACTTTTCTTGCTCCTGCCTGTGTAGCTGCATCAATAACTGCCCTTTTTTCTACCTCAGTTACTTGTGATGGAATACATATCATTATTCTTGGTGCAAATATAAATTTTCCACATACTTTATTAATAAAACATTTTAGCATTTTCTCAGTAACTGTATAATTCGAAATAACTCCATCACGTAATGGCCTTGTAGCAACAATATTACCTGGTGTTCTTCCAAGCATTTTTCTTGCCTCTTTACCAACAGCAAGTACTTCTCCAGTATTATTATCAACTGCTACAACCGATGGTTCTCTTAATACAATTCCTTTACCTTTAACATACGCAATCACTGTTGCTGTTCCTAAGTCAATTCCAATATCTTGTCCTAAATTGAACATTTTGCATCTTCCTTTCGCTTTGTATATGCTAGTTTATGATAAGATTATATTACAGTTCACTTTAAATAGCAAACCTTTTACATAAAAAGTTCTACAATATACTTTATATATTATAGAACATTTTTTAGTTTGTATTCATGATTTTTAATTATTCTAAAATTTATTTTAGAGATTTCTATTATTTCATATTCATTTTTTTAATTTGTTGGATAAGATAATTTATTATCCACAGGTGGTATATTAATTATTTCGTTAACTGTTTTTGGAATTGAATTAATTATTAAGTCAGTTATTTTTGTATCATCAATATTAATTGTTTCTGTTTGAGATATTTTAAATTTTTCTACATTACCTATTTGAAAATCGATCTGAAACTCGTAAATATCATATGGTTCCATATTTTCTATTTTAATATATTTTGTACCTAATAATACATCTCTTTTTGAAAACAAATCAATTTTAATATATTTGTTTTTTACATTCAAATCTGAAATATTATTTATTTTCCCTTTTATATAACAATTTCTTGAAGTTGATTTTGTTTCTAGTATAGTGATTTTAGCGCTATTCACATCTATACTATAATTCTTAATTTCCTTATATGACACCCTCAACAAAGCCCAAATCATAAGATTTGAAACCATATATACTATAATCACCCATAAAACATATTTAAATAAAGTTCTCGTTCTATCCATAACTACTTTATCCTCATTTCTATTATACATCCTAATTTAAATTTATAATTATTTTATTTTTCTGAATACTCCTGTAACTTTCCCCAGTATAATACAATTCGATATTATTAATGGTTCCATAATTTTATTTTCTGGTTGTAATCTTATATTCTCTTTTTCTTTATAAAATGTTTTAACTGTTGCCTCATCATCTATTAATGCAACAACTATATCTCCATTATTAGCTGTATTTTGTTTTTTAACCAATATATAATCTCCGTCAAAAATTCCAGCTTCTATCATACTCTCACCCTTAACTATAAGCATAAAACATTCATTATTGCCTACAAAATCAGATGCCACAGGGAAAGTATCTATTATATTTTCTACTGCAAGAATTGGAGTACCAGCTGTAATTTCCCCCATTATTGGAACTTCTACCATTTTTTTTGTGGTACTACTATTATTGTCTTCTATTTTTTTATTATTTCCAAGTATTCCCTTAATAAGTTTAAGAGTTCTACCTTTTTGTGTTTCCTTTTTTATATATCCTTTTTTTTCTAGTTTTTCTATATAACCATGTACTGTCGCTGTTGAACTTAATCCTATGGCTTTTCCAATTTCTCTAACTGATGGTGGATAACTATTTGCTATTATTTGTTTTTCTATATATTTTAATATTGCTTTTTCTCTTTTTCCTAAATCCGAAAAATCTTTATTACTCATAATATGTGATTCCCCCTTAATAATAATCTAATAAAATGATATCATATAAACAAAAAAAAGTCAAACAAAAGTTTGACTTTTTAATTAATTATACCGCTGTATTAACTTACAGAGTTGCATTTACTATATATAATTTTTTTTTGATTATTAGATAGTTTTAATCATACCATTCTAATTCCCAATCAACAACCTTAACAGTATCTCCTTCTTGTACTCCTGCTTGTTTTAATTTTTCATTAACACCTAATTGTTTGAAACATTTTTGGAAATAATGCATTGATTCATTATCATCTAAATTTACTCTTCTCATTATTTTTTGTATAGCTGGTCCATCTAATAACCACATATCATCTTCTTTAGTTATAGTATAATTATCACTCTCATCTAATGTATATACTTTTTTATCTTGAATTTCTATTAAATCCTCTTTTGGTAATTGTTTTAATACATCAGATACATGTTTTATTAATTCACTAATACCTTCACCTGTTGCTGCTGAAATCTTAAATATCTCCATTTTATTTTTCTTTGCAACTTTTTCTAAATCCTTTAAAAGTTTTTCATCTTGCATACTATCAATTTTATTTGCAACTATTATTTGTTTTCTTTTACTTAATTTTTCGCTATAATTTTTCAATTCTTCATTTATAGTTTTAAAATCTTGTACTGGCTCTCTTCCTTCACTTCCAGAAACATCTATAAAATGTAGTAATAATCTTGTTCTTTCTATATGTCTTAAAAATTGTATACCTAAACCTGTACCCTCACTGGCACCTTCTATAATTCCTGGTATATCAGCAATTACAAAACTATCACCATATTCACTTCTTACAACTCCTAAATTTGGTTCAAGTGTAGTAAAATGATAATCTGCTATTTTAGGTGTTGCAGATGTAACAACAGATAAGAATGTTGATTTACCAACATTAGGAAATCCAATTAATCCTACATCAGCTAATAATTTTAGTTCTAAAATAAGTTCTTTTTCTATTCCTTTTTCTCCATCTTGTGAAAATCTTGGAGCTTGTCTTGTAGAAGTAGCAAAATGTGAATTACCTTTTCCTCCTCTACCTCCTGGAAATATTTTTTCAGTTTGTCCTTTTTCAGATAAATCTGCAATTACTGAACCAGTTTCTGCATCTTTAATAATAGTACCTAGTGGTACTTTTATATAAAGATCATCTGCACTTTTACCATATCTGTGATTTCCTTCGCCTTTTTTTCCATCTTCTGCTTTATATTTTTTCATATATCTAAAGTTTATCAATGTATTTGCATCTGGATCAACTGTAAAGTATACATCTCCACCTTTTCCACCATCTCCACCATCAGGACCACCGGCTGCTACATATTTTTCTCTTCTGAAAGAAACAGCACCATTACCGCCATCTCCTGATTTTACTATTATTTTAACATAGTCTGTAAACATATTTCCTCCTTATTTTAACTACTAAATTATGGCACTTCAATCTCATTCTAAATTTATATTTTATTCAATAAATAACTTTTTTAGATAAAATATTTTAAAATAATTTTTTACTATTTATATAAATATCATTTTAAAAATTAAAAACTTTTTGATAATAATAACTTTTTTACATGAAAATTTATATTTCATCAAAATAATCTAACTTCATAGCCTTTTTAACTTTTTTCATAACCTTTTTCGCTTCAATTCTTGCTTTATTAGTTCCATCAATTATTATTTTGTCAACTTCTTCAGGGTGTTGTTCATAATATTTTCGTTTTTCTTGAATTGGAGCCAATTCTTTTATAATACTTTGAACTAATTGTTTCTTACATGAAACACATCCTCTTGTACCTTTTCTACACTCTTCACAAATATTTTGATATTCATTTTCACTAAATAATTTATGATAATATGCCACCATACATATATCAGGGTTTCCCGGATCTTCTTTTTTTATCCTACCAGGGTCTGTTAATGCTGACATTACTTTTTTATTTATTTCTTCTTCTGAATCTGATAGATATATTGCATTTCCTAAAGATTTGCCCATTTTCTCATTTCCATCTAACCCTTTTATTCTAGGTGAAGAACTTAATACTGCTTCTGGTTCAACAAGCACATCTCCATAAATACTATTAAACTTTCTAACAATTTCTCTTGTTTGTTCTATCAATGGTAATTGATCTTCACCAACAGGAACTAAGTTTCCACTTAAAGCCGTAATATCAGCTGCTTGGTTTACAGGATATCCTAAAAATCCGTATGTAACACTTTCCCCAAACAATTCCTTTTTTTGAGCAATTTCTGTTTTTACAGTAGGATTTCTTTGTAATCTCGCAATTGTAACAAGATTAGAATAATAAACTGTTAACTCAGCAACTTCTGGTATCATTGATTGTAAATAAATAGTTGATTTTTTTGGATCAATTCCTACAGATAAATTATCCATTACAATTTCTCTAACATTTTTCTTAACTTTTTCAGGATTGTCAAAGTTATCTGTTAATGCCTGAACATCTGCAATCAAAATAAAACTTTCATATTCATCTTGTAATTTAACTCTATTTTTTAATGAACCAAAATAATGTCCTATATGTAATTTTCCTGTTGGTCTATCACCTGTAACTATTCTTTTTTTACTTTTTTCCATGGTTACCTCCTCGACTTTTATCCTACGAATTATTTATTATTCTTAACTTTTAACAATAATGATCTTACAAATTTCTGTTATATGTAAACTTAATTAAATAAATCATTTTTCTTCAACATTAGTTATAATTATACGTAATGTTCTACTTTATATGATGTGTCTGTATTTGCATTTTTCTTCATCATTAGTTATAATTATACTTGAAATTGTTGAGCATTGTAATAATCTATATTTTCATTTTTCTTCAACTTTAGTTATAATTATACTTTATTTCTACTGTTTTAGCAATATTTTTAAATACAATTATAAAAGCAGGCTTTTGGCCTGCTTTTAGTTTAAAACAATTTATGCTTGTGCTTCCTCTATTGGATAAACACTAACTTTTTTCTTGTCTCTTCCTAGTCTTTCAAATTTAACTGTTCCTGTAACTTTTGCATATAATGTGTCATCGCTTCCGATTCCTACATTAGTTCCTGGATGTATTTTTGTTCCTCTTTGTCTTACTAAAATGTTTCCTGCTGGTACAACTTGACCATCAGCTCTTTTTAATCCAAGACGTTTTGATTGACTGTCTCTACCGTTCTTAACACTACCTTGACCTTTTTTATGAGCCATGTTTTTTCACTCCTCTCATAATGAATTTTATTTTTATTTACATTATTTATCTAAATTAAGCTTCTACAGTTTTTGTAGCTTCTGCTTTTTTTGTTGTTGGCATTTTGATGTTTGTTATTTCAACCTTAGTATATGGTTGTCTATGCCCTTGTGTTCTTCTGTAGTTTTTCTTTGCTTTGTACTTGTAAACTATTATTTTTTTACCTTTTCCATGAGAAACTACTTTTCCTTCAACTTTAACACCTTTTACATATGGAGCACCAACTTCTATTTTCTTATCATCTGATACTAAAACGATATTGTCGAATGTAATTTTTTTACCTTCTTCTCCTTCTAGTTTTTCAAAGAAAATTACGTCTCCTTTTGTTACTTTGTATTGTTTTCCACAGCTTTCAATTATTGCGTACATTTAAGTACACCTCCCTTTGTATGTATACTCGCTAAGCATAAAATTCTAGGTGGCTAAATAATTAGCTCTTTTTTACCCGACTCAGGCGGCTTACAGATATGTATTTTATCATATTTATATAGTATTTGTCAATAAAAAAATAATATTTGTGTAGAATTACTTGTTTTAAATTTCCACACAAATATTATATAATTTCTAAAAATGCTTTTATTTTATTATAAATATAAATTATTTCATAAATTTGTTTTATGTAATTAATTTTTAAAACTATTTGTTCTAGTTTTGAGCTTTTGTAAAACCACCTTTAGATTGATTTTTTAAGTTTAATGCAAATTCTTCTATTGAAATTTCGCTGTCATCAATTGAACCTAGATTGCTTGCTGCATAATATTTTAACATTATCATTGCATCATCTTTATTAACTATACCATTTTTATCTATATCAGCGATTTTCAAAATATAATCATCTATTTTTATTCCCTGAGCTGATTTTTCAGCAATCTTTAAGCAAATAACTGCATCAATTGCATTTAATAATCCGTTACCATCCAAATCTCCAATTTTCACAAGTTTTTCTTTTCTTGCTAAACCTGGAATTATAATACTTTCATTTAAAAACTTTGGTAATCTATGTTTAACAAATTCCTCTGAACTACATAACATATTAATATAATCTGATCTATTCCATATTCCAGAATCCATTCTATATATATGACCTTGCATTTCTTCAACACTATACATATCCCTCATTAATACGATTTCATAACATTTTGCAGAGAATTCTGTATTATTTAAATTGAAGAAATTTGCTTCTTGACTTAAGATAATTCCATTTGTTATTTCAGCTATACTTTTATTTTTTGTATAAACATCTGCCCAAATTGATGCCTCAAATTCAGAAGCTTCCCTTTTTAGTGCTGTTCTATATAAGTATTTAACATATTCCCTACATTCTTCATATTTAATTGATACGCTTTTTAAATCTTGAAAACCTCTGTAAATACTTTTACCTATAAACATTGCTGGATCCATTGTTGTTCTTTCTGTTGTAGAAAGTAAATAATGTCTACCATTATAATTTTCCGCAATTGTTGATAATTTACTTGTTCTTATTTCAAAATGTAAATGAGGATGTCCGGAATCTCCGCTACTTCCCATTAAAGCAATATTAGTTCCATAAGATACTTTATCACCTTTTTTTACAGTTATTGTTCCACCTTTTAAATGAGCATATAAAAAACATCTTCCAGTTGAATTTTCTTGTATAATTACATAGTTTCCGTACCCACCAGCATCATTTAAACCTGCTGTAGTACGTCTTTGATTTCTTTCTATATAATTAACACTTGGATTAATTATTCTATCACCACTTGTTGCTATTACTTCTCCTTCAACAATAGATATTATTTGATATGTTTGACCATTTAAACCTACTATATCTGATCCATAATGTGATTCATTTTTTGCATAATATTTAATTTCACTTGGCCATTTATTGTTATCTACTATATACTCTCTTCCATATTTACCATCTTCTGAAGGTCCTGTTAGATTTGATCCATAATAATTGTACTCAATATATGTTTCTTTTGCATTATTTCCTGATATAGGCCATCCGTATTGGAATTCAGATGCCTCTACTATTTTTATATCTTTTATAATAAAAACTATTCCAATAAACATTAGGATAATACTCAATTTTTTTATTAAATTTAAATTATTTTTTTTCATTATTTAACATCCCCCTTTTTTTAACATAATAATATTATAACATATTTTTATGTTAATTTCAAGTTATTATGTATATTAGTTATATATACATTTTCAATTTACTTGTGAAATATCTATTTAAAACTTATATTATGTGTGTCAGTTATATATACATTTTCAATTTGCTTGTTACATATCTATTTTAAACCATTATTTTGTATATCGGTTATATATGCATTTTCGACTCCTGTTATCTGTTGTATTTTACTTAGAATTTCTTTTGATATTGCAATACCACATGCCATATCAATTCTATTACCATTAATTATTCTTATTTTAATAGCATTCTCCTTGGCTGCATAAAACCTTATCGCTGCTCTTAATCTTTCTTTTTGTGTTTCCAACAAATTAGTTACATTAATTTCTAAAACCTTTTCTGTATAAAACTTTGAGTTTGAAATAATGCTTTCACTAACATTTTCTGTATAAACACCTAAACTTAAGCTTTTGGCAGTACTATAATTATCTGAATTTATATTTGAATCTATTCCATTATTACATATGGTCTTTTCACAATAATAATTTATATTTGAAGAACTATTACCCAAACTCTTATTGTCTTCATCAAATTTTGTTATTTTACTTGCAACTATTTTAGTTTCTTCATCTTCTCTAATACTAAGTCTTCCTTCTACTAATATTATATTATCTTCAACTAAAATTTCAGAACAATTTTGATAACAATTCTCAAATAGAATAATTTCGCATTGTCCATATAAATCTTCAACTGTTAAGAAAACCATTAATTTTCCTGTTTTTGTATATTTCTTTTTTATACTAGTAATTATTCCAGCATATTTTACTATTTGACCATCTCTATATTGAAGTAAAATATTTTCTTCTTGCTCATCTATTTTTTTCATACTGCTTGCATTAATTGTAGCTTTAAGAGAAAGCTTTTCTCTTATTTCTTCTAATGGATGTCCAGAAATATACAATCCAAGCATTTCTTTTTCCATAGATAATAATTCCTTGTCTGAGTATTCTTTTAAAGTTGTATAATTATATTTTATTTTTTCTAATTGATCATCTTGGGAATCATCACCAAGATCAAACATACTAACTTGACCTTTAATATTTTTTCTGCAACTATCAGATATGGTATCAATTACATTTTCGAAAGAAGCCATAAGAGTACTTCTAGTTTGATTAAATCCATCAAAAGCACCTGCCTTTATTAAGCTTTCAACACATTTTTTATTTACAGAATCATTTTGTACTCTTTCACAAAAATCAGAAAAACTTTCAAATGGGCCATTTTTTTCTCTATTTTCAATAATTGTCTCCATAACGGCTGTTCCTACATTTTTTATACTACCTAATCCAAATCTAATTTTTCCATTATCAACTGTAAATTTCGTAAAACTCTTATTTATATTTGGCTTAAGTATTTCAATATTTTTTCTTTTACAATCTTCTATATAATCTGGCACTTTTTCTAGATTTCCAAGAAAACTATTTAATGTTGCTGCCATAAACTCAGACGGATAATATGTTTTTAAAAATGCTGTTCTATATGATATCACAGCATATGCTGCAGCATGTGATTTGTTAAATGCATATTTTGCAAACTCTGCCATTTCATCAAATATCTTATTTGCCGATTTTTCGTCTATTCCATTTCTCAAACAACCTTGGATTATAATATTTTCATTTTCATCCTTTTGACCATAAATAAAATACTCACGCTCTTTTTCCATAACATCTAATTTTTTCTTACCCATTGCACGTCTTACTAAATCTGCTCTTCCTAGTGAATAGCCTGCTAAATCTCTTACTATTTGCATTACTTGTTCTTGATATACCATACATCCATATGTAACTTCTAATATTGGTTTTAAAGATTCATGAGTGTAAACAGCATTTTTCGGGTCTTTTTTATTTTTTATATATCTTGGTATTTGATCCATTGGACCTGGCCTGTATAATGAAACTCCTGCTATAATATCTTCTAGACAGTCAGGTTTTAATTCTTTCATGAAATTTGTCATTCCCTGACTTTCAAACTGAAAAATCCCTACACTATCTCCTTCTTGCCATAATTTATATACATTTTTGTCATTCATATCATGATCAAATTCTATTTCTATTTCTCTATTTTTTTTAACTAATTCTATTGTATCTTGTATAACTGTTAATGTTCTTAGTCCTAAAAAATCCATTTTTATCAAGCCTAATTCTTCTAATGTTGTCATAACATATTGTGTAGAAATATTGTTTTCTTTTACATAAAGTGGTACATAATTATCAACAGGTTCTTTTGTTATAACTACACCACAGGCATGAGTTGAAGCCTGTCTTGGCATTCCTTCTAAGAAGCTAGCAATATCCAATAATTTTTTTACCTGAAAATCATTTTCGTATAAATCACCTAATTCTTTATTTTGTTCTATGGCTTTTTTTATTGTTATATGTAATTCATTCGGAATCATTTTAGCTAATCGATCTGTATCACTATATGGCACATCCAAAGCTCTTCCAACATCTCTAATAACCATTCTTGCCGACATTGTTCCAAATGTAATAATTTGAGAAACATGATCAGCTCCATATTTTTCTGCTACATAATTTAATACTTCTTGTCTTCTTTCATAACAAAAATCAATATCAAAATCTGGCATACTGATTCTTTCTGGATTTAAAAATCTTTCGAAAAGCAAATTAAATTTCATAGGATCTATATCTGTTATTCCTAATGAATACGCAACAATAGAACCAGCTCCTGATCCTCTTCCTGGTCCAACTGGTATATTCTGAGATTTTGCCCAATTAATATAATCCCATACTATAAGGAAATAATCCACATACTCCATTTTTTTGATAACTGATAACTCATATTCTGCACGTTTTTTTATTTCCTCTGGTAAATCATCTAAATAATTCATTTCTGGTTGGATTATATTTTTAGGTGTTACTTCTGTAACAGATATATTTGGTTTATATTCTTGATTTGTTTCATTTATACTAATAGATTTATCGCTTGAATTATGGATTGTATTTATATCCTGATTTTTCGGCAAACAATATTTTTTTATTAATCCTTCATAACATAGTTTTTCTATATAATCATAATGTGTTTCAAATTCGCTTGGAACATCATAATTAGGCAGAACAGTATTTCCGAATTCAAATTCCAAATTACACTTTTCTGCGATTTCATATGTATTATTTATTGCTTCTGGCACATTTATAAAATAATCTTTCATTTCTTTTGGACTTTTTATATAAAACTCGTCTGTAGGAAACTTCATTCTATCTTCTTCTGTGATTTTTTTCCCTGTTTGTATACACAATAAAATTTCATGATTTTGAGCATCTTCTTTTTTTGTGTAATGCGCATCATTTGTTGCAACAAGTGGAATGTTTAATTTTTTTGATAATTCAATCAATTTCTGATTAATTAGTACTTGTTCTTTTAACCCATTATGTTGTATTTCAAAATAATAATCTTCTCCAAATATACTTTTATACCATAATGCTTTTTTTTCTGCATTTTCAATATTTCCCTGAAGAATTTCTTGGCTTATTTCTCCTGCAATACAAGCACTGCAGCATATCAATCCTTCACTGTATAATTCTAAGATTTCTTTATCAATTCTAGGTTTATAATAATAACCTTCTACAAAACTTAAAGAAACTAATTTCAAAAGATTTTTGTATCCTTTTTCATTTTTAGCAAGTAATATTAAATGATTATTTTTATTATCTATATTTGGTTCTTTATCTAACCTACTCCTTGGTGCGACATACATTTCACATCCAATTATTGGTTTAATATCATTGGATTTGCACGCTTTATAAAAGTCAATTGCTCCAAACATAACCCCATGGTCTGTTAATGCAATTGCCTTCATTCCTAATTCTTTTGCAATTTTAGGCAAATCTTTTATTCTGTTAGCTCCATCTAGTAAACTATATTCACTGTGAACGTGTAAATGTACAAACTCTTCCATATTTTTTCCTTTTATATATTATATTTTATAAGCTTTTTAAATTTCTTTTGATAATATTCTTGCCATTTGAACACCTGAAGCTGATGCCATCATCAAACCTCTTGTCATTCCTCCGCCATCTCCAATAGAATATAAGCCTTGGATACTTGTTTCGAAATTCTCATTTATAGTTACTTTATTACTATAAAACTTAATTTCTGGTCCATATAATAAATTATCTGGATTTGCAAATCCCTCTATTACTTTATCCATATCTCTAATAAATTGTAAAATATCTGTCATTGTTCTATATCCAATTGCATATGTAATATCTCCTGGAACAGCAGATTTTAATGTTGGAACAACAGAATTTTCATCTAATTCCTGTTGCCATGTTCTTTTTCCTCTATAAATATCTCCTAATCTTTGAACTAAAACATTTCCATTACCTAATTCATTCAAATTTTTTGCAACATTTCTTCCATAATCAATTGGTTTATTAAATGGATATGTAAATGCATGAGAAACTAATATTGCTAAATTAGTGTTAGAACTTTTTTTATCTTTGTAAGAATGACCATTTACTAGATTCATATTATTATCATATACCTCTGAAGATACGAATCCACTAGGATTTTGACAAAATGTTCTAACCTTATCTTTAAATGGAAATGGTGTTCCAATGAATTTACCTTCATACATAAATTTATTAATATTTTTCATAACTTTATCTGGAAGTTCATATCTAATTCCTATATCTACAACACCTGAGCTCGTTTTTATTTTATGTTTATTACAAATTTCCACAAGCCAATTTGCGCCTTTTCTTCCAACAGCCAAAACAACTTTATCAGAATAAACCTCATAGCTTTCAGACTTTTCATTATTTTTTTTATATATTGCACCTTTTATTTTACTGTTTTCTATTATTAAATCTTCAACAGTAGCTTCAAAAATCATTTCTATATTATTTTCTTGTATATAATCTTCGATTTTTTTATAAATCTCCTGTGCTTTTTCTGTTCCTAAATGTCTTATTGGGAGATCTATTAAAGTTATACCTTGCTTGTTTGCTTTCACAGATATTTCTTTTATTTCATCCTTATATTCTATACCTTCTATTCTAGTGTCTGCTCCGAATTTCAAATAAACACTGTCTGTATAGTCCACTAATTTTTTTGTTTGTTCAACACCAATATAATGATGCAATTCTCCCCCAACAAAAAAATCTTCGTCTTCTTTATTATACAATGTTAATTTGCCATCTGAAAATGCACCTGCTCCTGAAAAACCAGAAGTAATATGACAAAACGGTTTACATTTTACACATTTACCTAATTCCTCAATCGGGCACTTTCTTTCCTCAACTTTTTTTCCTTGATCAATTAATAATATTTTTTTTGCTTTTCCTAATTGAATTAATTCATATGCCATAAATACAGAGCTTGGACCCATTCCTACAACAATCACATCATAATTTTCTACCATAAAAGCCTCCTTAAATTTATTAACTTAACATTATATTATAAAATTTCTATCATTTCTTCCATATTCTTTACTTGTACTTTAGGTATGTTAATTATTTTAAATTTTGATACTTTATCTCCGAATTTTATTTCCACAATATCTCCCATTTTAACTTCATAGCTTGGTTTGACTACCTTACCATTAATACTAATTCTTCCATTATCAGCTGCTTGATTTGCAATAGTTCTTCTTTTTATAACTCTGGATACTTTTAAAAATTTATCTATTCTCATTTTTCACCTTGTATACTCAATCTAATAGAAGTTTTTATAGATTGATTCCCCTCAATATTTTTTAAAATTTTATTACACTCATATTATTATTTAATTAAATATGTTATATCATAATTTTTAGTCCAAGTAAATACATTTTAGTTAAACCAATTTATGTTTTTAACTTCATTTTGTCGTTTTTTGTAATAATTTTACGATGAGTTTTAGTTTACTTTTTTTCAACTCATACATATAATGTTTAGTATCGTATTTAAGAAAGGAGGACCTTCCAATGCCTTTTGACTACACTCGGTTTAAAGAATATCTCATAGGAAAATATTATATTATTACTGGTAAAAACTCTGATTTATGGGCACTTATGCCTATATTATATAGTTACGGTTTTAATATAATATATAAAAATCAGATTATTATCCTCGATTTAGCAAATTTGGAAGCCTAATTAAAGGAGTACCATTAATATGGTACTCCTTTAAATAAAATTTTTTATAAGATTTTATAAGATTATGTAAAAATTTATAAGATTCTATAAGACTAAATAATATTTTTAAGTTTCTATAAGACTAAATAATATTTTTAAGTTTCTATGCAAATTTATAATATATTTATAAGCTTATTATTTTTAACGGAATAAATAAATGTTTTAAATATTTTTTTATTTAATCCAAGTTCAAGTGCTCTTTTGTAAATTTCTAATTGTAATTCATATTTTTCTGTTAAATCTTTTTCATTTTCTATATTATCTGTTTTATAATCAACTAATATATATTCATTATTTTCATTTATGAAGAATAAATCTATAACACCATTAATTAATATAGTTTCGCCATTTCCATCTTTATAGATTTCGTTTGAATTTATATTTAAATAAAATGGTTGTTCTTTATAAACTTTTTTAGCCTTTTTTAATTGTTGCCACAAATCAGATTTTGTATAATTATATAGATTATCAATATCAATTACTTTTGATTCTTGATATGTAATTAGATTTTTTTCAACAAGATCATCAACAAATTTTTTAATATCTTCCTCTGAATATTCTTTTTCATGATTTAATTTTTGAAAACACATATGAATTATAGTACCTTTTTTAACAGGTGTTAAAACTTTTTCCTCTGACAAAAATTTAGGCTTTTCAAAAAGAATTTTTGCTGATTTTTTTTCCTCTAAGGTTTCAGCTAAATTTGATTCTTCCTTTTCATATCTATTATATAAACCTAATTCTTCCTGCTTGATATTATTAATATCATGTTTATCATGTTCTAGATTATTTACTTTAATCTTTTCTTGTTCTAGAATATTTGTTTTAAATTTTTCTTGTTCTAATATATTTGCTTTATATTTTTCTTGTTCTAATATATTTACTTTAAATTTTTCTTGTTCCATCATTTGTTTAATTTTTGTAACAGATGTCTTTAAAGGAATCTTAGAAGATATATTAAATTTATATTTCCATTCCAAATTGTTTTTTATTTCGTTAATTTGATCTTCGTTTATTTTTTCTATTTCCGAATTAATTTTAGACTCAAAATCATGAATTTCCTCTGTTATTGAGATTTTAATATCTTCTAATATCTCATTTTTAGCAAGAGTATGCAAAGACATGTTTTTTTTAAGATTTTCATCTTGTAAATAAACTAATAAAATCCAATCAAGATATGTTATATATTTTTTAAGTATTTTATCATTTACACCTATTTTAGTATTTGAAACACTATTATATGTATCTAATAATTTCTCTTTTTCATATATATTTTTTTCTACATCTTTAAGAACACCAGTAATAAACAATTTTTCCTTAGCTCTTGTTAAAGCAACATATAGTACTCTCATTTCTTCAGATATTATTTCATTTCTAGTTTGTAGTTTTATTGCTTCTTTTGCAAGAGTTGTATATTCAATTCTTAACTCTTCATTTATATAATTAGGTCCAAACCCAAGGTCTTGATGTAAAATTATTCTCTCATTTAAATCTTTCATATTAAATTTTTTACCAGTTCCACATAAATAAACAACCGGAAATTCTAGCCCTTTACTTTTGTGTATACTCATAATTCTAACAACATTTTCTGACTCGCCAATAATTTTAGCAGTTGATAAATCTCCGCTTCCTGATTGTATTTTATTAATAAAATTTATGAAATTAAATAATCCTTTAAAAATACCATTTTCATATTGTTTTGCTCTTTCAAATAGCATTTTTAAATTTGCTTGTCTTAATGCTCCATTTTTTAATAATGCAACATAATTGTAAAACCCGGTATCTTGATATATTTGCCAAATCAATTCATCAAGCGATAAGTATTTTTCCTGTTCTTGCCATATAGTTAACATATTTAAAAAATTACTTACTTTTTGTTTTAAATAATTTTCTGGTGTATACTTATTTAAAGCTTGATAAAAACTAGCTCCTGAGTCAGTCAATCTTATTTCTAGTAATTCATTATCTGTAAATCCACCTATACTTGATCTCATAACTGCTATTAAGGGAATATCTTGTACAGGATTATCTATTATTTTTAATACGCTCATAATTATTTGAATTTCATATGAATACAAATATTTTGATGAAGCATCACTATATACAGGAATCTCCAAATTAGAGAGTTCCTCTTCAAAAATAGGAGCTGGAATTGATGTTGCACGAAGTAGAATTACTATATCTTTATATGTTACTTTTCTGTATTTTTTTTCTTTTTTATCCCATACATTATAGTCACTCTCTATTAATTCTTTGATTTTTTTAGAAACAAATTTTGCTTCTAAAACAGTTTTTTTAATATCCTCTTCATTTACTTCCGTATTTTCTGTATCATGCATCTCAAATTCTCTTACCTGAATATCTTCCAAATAACTGCCATCTGTTTGAGAAGCACTTGATTCAAGATTATAAATTTGTTGGTCATATTCATTATCTTTTTGTGAATTTTTTGTATATTTGATTTCTTGTTCTGAATTTTTTTCAATTTCTATTTCTTGCTCTGAAATTTTTGTGTTTTCTTTTTCATTCTCAGTGTCTAATTTTTTGTTGTTTTCCAATTCCTGCTCAGTGTCTAATTTTTTGTTGTTTTCCAATTCCTGCTCAGTATCAATTCTTAATCTGTCCCTTGCTTTTTGCTTTTTCTCTTCTGTATCTTTTTCATCTATTATAAAAAATTCAGCGATACCTGCAATATCAAGTTTTTCGTTTGGTTCGTTAAAATGTGCTCCTAAATTTAAGAATTCAGATTCATCATAATCAATGCTTCCTAATGCTTGTGTCATTATATTTTCAAATATTATATTTGTTACATCCAAAACGTTTTTTCTACTTCTAAAATTCTTAAAAAGCTGAATTTTTGTTCCTTTAGAATCAGTAATTGAATCGTTTTTTTCCTTACTAATTGCATCATACATTTCGTATTTTTCTAGGAACAATTTTGGTCTTGCTTGTCTAAATTGATAAATACTTTGTTTAACATCACCAACCATAAAAGTATTATTTCCTTTTGAAACACTATTTAAAATTGTTTCTTGAACAAGGTTGCTATCCTGATATTCATCTATAGCTATTTCATCAAATTTTTCTTGATAAGCTTTTGCAACTTCTGTTGGAACCGGTTTACCATCTTTAAAATCAACTAAAATATCTAATGCAAAATGTTCCATATCATTAAAATCCATTATATTTTTTTCTCTTTTTCTGGCCGAGAATTTATCAGAAAATTCTATAATAAGATTTTTTATTTCAAATAAAATTTCGTGCATTTCATAAATGTCTTCTCTTATTTGTGCAGATGTAAAAATTAGATATTTTTTTCTGAGTTCATCAATTTTCTTTTTTGTTATATCTCTTATTTCTTTTGCTTCATCTTTAACTTCATTATCAATTTTTCTAAGTCCTGGCCATTTTGCCCAAACTGTACCTTCTTGGTTAAATATATTGTAAATCTTATCCCAACTATTCGAATTATTAATTATACTATCCAATAAAACGATATCTTGCATAATTACATTTTTGTATTTTACCAATTCATCAAACATTCCCAATTTTTTATTTATATATTGTAATTTTATCATTGAATCATATGCATTATCTACAATTTCCTGAATAATAATCTTTCCCCATGGTGTTTGTGCAAAATCAAAATTTTCATCTTTTAAATTAAACATCTCCACTTTTTCTTCTAACCAGAAATTAGGATTTGGATTTGCTTGTATAAATCCATAAATTTTTAATATTAAATCTTTAAAATTATCATCTTTTTGATAACCTGTATATGTATTAATTAATTTAATAAATCCACTGTCATTTTTTTTATATTTTTCTTCAAATAAATCATCAATGACTTCTTGTTTTAACAAATTGATTTCCGAATTATCTCCTACTCTGCAATTAGCAGATGTATTAATTTCAAAAAAATTATTTTTTACAACATCCTTGCAAAATGAATCTATTGTACATATACTTGCTTTATTTAATAGAATTATTTGTTTTTGAAGATTTTTATCTTCCGGATTTTCTTCAATTTTTTGGTATATTGCCTCAAGCATTCTTTCTCTCATTTCGCTTGCAGCTGCATTAGTAAATGTAACAACTAGTATTCTATCAATATCAACTTTATCATTAATTACTTTACTGATAATTCTCTCAACTAAAACAGCAGTTTTTCCGCTTCCTGCTGCTGCTGCTACCAAAATATTAGAACCTTTTGTTTCTATTGCTTGTGATTGCTCATCTGTCCATCTTACATCTGCCATTTTTTACCTCCAGTTTTTTACTTACTCACTCAAATCAAAGTTTGGAACATATTCTTCTTCATGTTCTCCTAATTCTTGCATATAACCATTTTCTAACTCAAGTGTGAATAAATATTTTTCTATATCTTTATATTCTTTGCTAGATATTTTTCTATTTAATACACTATCTTCTTTTGCTTTATATGTGGGGAAATATTGTGCCATTATGCTTACATACACATCCACAGGCATATTTTCTTTAATCCATTTTAATACATTTTTTGTATTTTGCATATAATTTGGTAAAATCATATGTCTTATTATTACACCTTTTTTTATAATTCCATTTTCATCAAACTCTGGCTTACCAACCTGATTATACATTTCTTTAATTGCTAAAGTTGCTGTTTCAAAATAATTGTCCACATTCGAATATTTTTTTGCCAGTTGATTAGAAAAATATTTTAAATCTGGCAAATATACATCTATATAACCTTTTAACATTTTAATTGTTTCAACTTTTTCATATCCATTTGAATTATAAATTACTGGAATTTTTAATCCATTTAATTTTGCAATTTCTATTGCTCTAATTATTTGCGGAACATACATTGTTGGAGTAACTAAATTAATATTATTTGCTCCTTTTTTTTGCTGATTAATTAGAATTTCCGCTAAATGTGCAACTGTTATCTCTTTTCCTTTTGATTGTTGACTTATTTCGTAATTCTGACAATAAATACAATTCATATTACAATTCGAAAAAAATATAGTTCCCGAACCATTTTCTGCACTAATACACGGTTCTTCATAAAAATGCAATGATGCTAATGCGATTTTAATCTTATCATCACATCTGCATCTTCCAGTTTTGCCTTCTAATCTATTTATTTTGCAATCATGAGGACATATTGTGCAACTTTTTAGTAATTCTTCCATTTTTTCTCCTGTTATTATTTATAGTTAATTATATAGTTTTTTATAGTTTTTTTACGAATAATTATACTTGATTTTAATTGTTTCCTTTTGTTTACTTTTGGTTCCTTCTTTTTCATTTTTTTCATTTGTCTTTCTTGAATTTCGCATATATCATTTCTATTCATTTTGTTACATTTCATTTCTATTTATTTTATTTCATTTCTTACAAAAAGTCTATAATTTTTAGAATTTAACTCAAAAATGCAATATAAAAACAAACCCAAATTGCTAAACTTTCAAGCCAAAATTCGGGTTTACTTCAACTATATTTTATGATATTTTACTATTTTTTTCTTTATTTCATACGCACAATGACTATAAGCATCAGCTATTGGTAAAATTTTAACCTAAACATGTAATTTTCTTATAAGTTGTTCTTTTTCTCTATTAATTCAACCGCTTTTTTCACATCGTATTCCTCGGTAATATTAATATTGCACTCTTTAATATATGCCAACATTTCATTTTTTGCCTCATTTATCTCTATAATCGATTTTCCTTCGAAGTCATTAACACTTTCATATTCGATTAAAGTTCCTAGATTTTCGACTATTTGAAAAGCAAATTCATTTCCATTTTTTTCATATACAATTACATGATATTTTACTTCTATAAGATTGTAAAAACCTAAACAATTAAATAAACTCTCTGCATTTTTCAAGTCATCACAATTCAAATTTACTTTTTGTTCAGAAATAACATCTCCATTATTATCCAATTCTTTATTCTTATAAGTAATCTTTTTTATCTCTTTTCCATCCAATTTTAAATTTCTCAATAATACTGAATGTTTTAAGAATTCTTGTATATTTTCTTTTTTAATTTCAATATTTAAATTTGATAAGTATATATCATCAATATCACTTTCTCGTATTTTTTTAAATCCTTTGTTTTCCAATTTACTAATAGCATCTTCAACTTTTTCAGCCAATCTAACTGTAATCTCTATCTGTTTCATTTTGTTCCTCCTTGTATTTTTTTTATATTATACAACAAAAAAAGAAAGGTTCTATAATATTGATTGGGGTGGTTAATCACCTTAATCAATTTTTTTGCAA
>DAOOQE010000015.1:0-33023 GCA_035388585.1 Clostridia bacterium | reverse complement strand
TTATGAATAATATCGAGAAGTTCTTCTTTCTCGTAATAAACTGTTCTTAAATCTTTAGAATAATTGATTAATATATAGTTTAATTTTTCTTGGCTTTGTTCTTTTAAGTTACTGTATCTAGCTAATAAAAGTTTTTTTGAATGGAAAAAATATTTCTTTTTTTTTGGTGGTAATTTCTTTTAAGTTTCAATTCTAACATCATTTACAGCACTAAAAATTTATCATGATTAGTGAAATTTATCTGCTATTATTTTGACTTTTGTAAAATAAGTCATTGATATATATTTATAAGTTTCACATAGATCAGTAATAAAATATTTAACATTTGAATGTTATGATAATGGATATTCTTTATTTTAAAAAAACACCTTTTAATATTAGTAAATTACTGATGTAATTGTTACGCACTTATTAATAGATCATTATTATTTGTTTTTGTGAATTAATTCTATCAGGTATTTTAATAAGTGCATTATTTTCTTCGAAAATCTGATTAAGGTGTGTAACCACCCAAATAAATATTATAGAAACTAAATTTACTACAAATTAAGAGTTTTGTCCTTTTATATGATATAATATTTCTAAAGGATAAATAATAATTTATTTAACTCTCAGTTTATGTCCTGTTAAATTCAAAATAAATAATATAAAATTTTATTTAGAAGGAGGGTTGATTATGAATCAGGAAAAGATTGGAAAATTTATTGCTGAATTAAGGAAAGAAAAAAACATGACACAAGAACAACTTGCAGAAAAAGTTGGAGTAACGAATAAATCGGTAAGTCGCTGGGAGAATGGTAAAACATTACCAGATTATTCATTGTTAAATGAGTTATGTAACACATTGAATATTTCAGTTAATGAATTATTAACTGGCGAAAAAATTTCTGATGCAGACTACAAAAAGAAAGCTGATGAAAATTTAATGATTGTTTTAGAAAATAGTTCATTTTCTTTAAAGAAAAGAATAGTATATTACAAGAATAAATGGTTGAAGGAACATGTCACAAGAATTATTTTTGGAATTATATTATGGATTGGTATATTGATTGGATTAAAATTAAATGAAGTTGATGTGTATATTTTAGGCCTTATAGGTGGAATTCTTCCAGTTTTTATTTATATAATTTTATATAATCAAATGATGGTTTATGTTGAAAATAATGTATACAGAAAAAACAATAAATAAATTATGTATTATAGAATAGCTTAGATAACTTTTTAAATAATTTAAGTTAAAAATAAATTATAAAAAGTACTTATTATAAGAAAAAGTCTGCAATAAATTTGAAAAATAGTTCAAAAAAAGTGAAAAATATTTCCATGTGGCACTGGTAAAATTGAATAATATCGTTTGCATATTAACTGGTTATATTAAAAATAATATTACTTATTTTCAAAGAGTGCCTTTCATTTGGGCACTTTTTTATTTGAAAAATCGAACTATAAAAGTTCTGAATAGCAGATTGAAGAAAAACATTGTTATTTTTTTTGCAATCATTTATAATTAAGTTATCAAAAATGAAAGGGGTAAAATATGGAGAAAAAATTTGCAAAATTGATTAAATTCAATAAAATAATGGGCTTATTACATTTCGTACAAGGAATTATTATGATATTTTTAGCAACAAATGTTATTCAAAAAATATCAGAGTTCCAACCTGTGATAGTACAATTCTATCAAAAATTTAACTTTGAAACAAAATCTTTGGAGAATGCTTCAAAAGAATTGTTCACACTACCTTTTGGAATATTAGTGGCAGCATTCTTATTAATTTCGGCTATAGCACATTTTATAATAGTTTTAAAAGAAAAAGACTATGTTGAAGGTTTAGAAAAAGGGATTAATAAATACCGTTGGTTTGAGTATGCAATTAGTTCTTCAATAATGATTGTTTTAATAGCAACATTGTTTGGAATTCGTGATATTGCAACATTGATTGTAATTTTCTTAGCTAATGCAGGTATGAATTTGTTTGGATTAGATATGGAACTTATAAATCTTGATTCTGATAAGAAAAAAGTTAATTGGGGACCATTTATATGGGGCTCAGTTGTAGGTATTGCACCATGGATTGCAATAGCTTTATATGTTACAGGAATGGGAAGTTTAGAACTAGTGCCTTGGTTCGTATGGGCCATTGTTATAACATACTTTATAGCATTTAATACTTTCCCAATCAATATGATTTTACAGTATAAAAAAATTGGAAAATGGAAAGATTATATTTATGGAGAAAGAGTATTTATAATATTAAGCCTAGTTGCAAAATCAATTTTAGCATGGCTAGTGTTATTTGGAGCAATGCAGCCTTAAAAATAAAACACAGAACAAATATAATTATAATTTTGAAAAATAGCAAAAAAGTAGTAATACAAAATTAAAATGAAAACACCGATAATATATAAACATTTAAACACCGAACAAACCTTTATGGATGTTTGGTGTTTTTTACTTGGTGAAACTAGGGTTAGACTCGGGACTTCCATGAGACAATGGAAAGTCGATAATCAAGAGCATTAAAAAAATCTATACTATCCTCATTTATAAATTTATTGCTACAAAAAAAATATTGTTATATAATATCGTTAATAATAAATATAATAAATTCATAAGTAAAAGTTAAAGAAAAAAATAAGTAGATACTAATTACGAAAAAAAAATAAGTATTAGATGGAACATATGTGAGAAGGGAATTTTAGATTTTGGAGATTTATAATATTAAGGATAAGCTGGAATATTTGGAAGAAATAGTTGAATTGACCCATAATGAATGGGGTAACAGAATTTTAAGCGAAGAAGATTATAGAGTTTGGTTACAGAAAAAAATTATTTCTATAAAGTCAATGTTAGATAGAAATGATTATTGCAAACTGATTCTGTTGGATGAAGATAATTTAGTTGGTTTCATTTCTCTATTTCCTACTGACGGAGACGAAAGATCTGATTTATCTCCTTGGTATGCAACAATGTTTGTAAAAAAAGAATATAGAGGAAGAGGTTGTTCAAAAATTCTAAATGATGCGCTTTTGAAAGAAAGTAAGAAAAGAGGTTTTGAAAGAGTATATTTGAAGACCGATTTGAATGGATATTACGAGAAATTTCGGAGCAGAGTACATGCAAGATTTAGAAAATGGAGAAAAATTGTATAGAATAGAATTATTAAATAATTGCGTTAAACATATGCAGGAATATGAAATTGAGATAGATGAAATACTACAAAAAATTGTAAAAGTTGAAGCGGAAAGCAAAGAAGATGCAATAAGACTAGTATTGAAAAAATATAGGAATGAGGAAATAATTCTAACAGCAGAAGATTTTAAAGATGTTAATTTTAAGTGATGAAATATTGCATTTACTTCCAAAAAAAGCATAAAACAATAAAAAAATGAGATGATGTTATTAGAAAAATTTATGCAATAAAAAAAATCAATGCAACCTTTTCGTTATCTGAAACGTATTATCATTATAAAGGGGGAAAAATGGAAATTTTTGAATTAGAAGATAAAATAAAAAATTATTCAAATATGATATACAGACTTGCATTTTCTATGCTAAAAAACAAAGATGATAGTGAAGATGTGTATCAGGAAGTAATAATTAAATTTTGCAAACATAGTGAAGAATTTATAGATGAAGAACACGAAAAGGCCTGGCTGATTAGGGTTACAGTAAATCAATGTAAAAGTCTTTTAAGACTAACATGGTATAAAAATAGAGTGGAAATAGATGAAGATATACCTCAATTGGACAAGGAAAAAGACGATATTTATTATGCAGTATCTGAACTTCCTGTAAAATATAGAACTGTAATACATTTGTTTTATTATGAACAATATAAAATATCTGAAATTGCAAATATACTTAAGGAAAAAGAGTCAACAATTAAGTCTCAGCTAATGAGAGCTCGTAATTTACTTAAAAATAAGATAGTGGGAGGTGTGGCAATTGAATAATTTAGAAAAATATAGAAATTCAGTAAATAAAATTGAAATAAATGAGGATTTAGTAAAATCAACAATAGACATGTCAAAAAATTATACGAAAAGGAGAAAATTTAGGAGGAAAAATAGAGTCAAAATAGGAATGTTTGGAAGAGCAATTATTACAGCAGTAACACTTTTTAGTGCCTCTGCAGCAAGTTATGCAGGGTATACAGCAATAACTGGAAAAGACCCTATGCAAATTTTTCCTAAAAAATCAAATGTATTGTTAGAAGGAAATATTAATACAATAGAAACACAAGAAATTAACGGAATAGAGAATAATGGTGTAAGATATAAAATAGATATACCAAGTGAGTTTGTTACTAGTAAGGATGGAGAAACAGATTTATTTAAACTTGAACTAAAAGATGAGCATGGAAATAAAATTGAGACTCCTGAAGTTTTTATAAAAGTTAATATTATAGATTCTAATGAGGCAGAAAAGAAAATGAAAGAGATAAGTAATGAGATAAAAAAATATATTAAGTTTGACTATGAATCAGTAGAATATTATACTGATGAAATAAAAATAGGTAAAAATGAAATAGATGCAAAACAATATACAATCAATAAAGGAATGCAATGGGATTCTGCGTTAAGTAGGTATTACGTTATAAAAATTAATGAAGAAAAATTTATGATTATTGAACAAACATATTATAGGGAAGCAATTGAAGGTTGGGGAGATGTAATGAGTCAACTAGTTACAGAATCGTTAGAAATACTTAGCATAGATTAGCTTCAGGAAGTTAACTTGAATTTCTAAATATATATTGATTTAAAAAGGAAACGAGAAAACGTACCTATTACTATTGTAAAAGGTACGTTTTTATTGTTTTCACATCTGAATTTTATAAATAAAAGATTTTTTAAATTACTAATTTTTCTTCTATTTCGCTGTTTTCAGAATATTCTTCCATGTTTGAGAAATATCTACTATTCTCTTCATAGAAGTTATAGTATTCTTCTAATATTTTATCTATTTCCTCCTTAGAAAGTTTTCTGTTAAAGAAAGACGTTAATACCAGATTCATAATAAGAAAATTTTTATTGCAAAAAAATTCCCAAAAATTTTCTATTTCTTGTCCTAAAAACTTTATTTCATACAAGTATAAAACAAGTTTGCAGGACATTGGGATAGACCTTAAAAACATTGTCAATATTACAAATGTTCCTGGGGAGCTGTTTGATAATAAGACAATTATTTGGTCCATCTGCATTCCTGGTTTTAGATCCGGATATGCATCTAAACTTATAGCTTTTCCTTTAAAATCAAATTTTTTTTGGTTAAATTTGATTTTGTGATTTTTCATCTTTCGTCTTGGCCTTAAAGCATAGAAATCTCCTTTTAAATCTTGTTCTTTTTTATGATCTTTGATTATTTTTTTTGTCCGCTTTTTGCTATTAGGTGGAATATTACTTTTATTCTTCATATTTCCTCCTTTATTTGTCTGCATTTTGCTCTTAGGTGGAATATTACTTATATCATTAATATTTCCTCCTTTTTTTGTCTGACTTTTGCTATTAGGTGGAATATTACTATAATTCTTCATATTTCCTCCTTCTATCTTGCATTAATACTATTAATGCAATATTAAAGTGTATTTCTTTATTTTACTCACTACACCTACGAGTATGATGTATATATTTTACTATAAAATTCTATATTATTCAACTTTTGTTATAGACATAAAAATAAGTTCTAATAAAAAATTATGGAACACTATCATCTTCTCTAATTTTTATTCTAGATAGCTATAAAACTAAGTACTAATGAAACATATCAAATTGAGTTAATAGGTGTAGTATTAGGAGCTTTAAATTGTGATTCTTTTTACAATCAAATGATGATATATATGAAAATAAATGCAATTTAAAAAACAAGAAATAATGGCGAAGTTAAAAAGTAAGTGCAATTTTATAATAACAAATGTAATTGTAACAAGAAATATTTCGGAAAATAGGTTCAAATAATTGATTTAAGTATATAAATGTGTTATATTAAAAAATACATAAACTTTTAAAAAAATATTCTTGGCCTTGTAGGTCTAAGGAGGAATCGTTAATGGTGTATTGTACCAAACCTATTGAAAAACATGTAAAGAAAGGCGTTATAACAGGGTATATAAAATTAGACTCTGTTCCAATACCTGAAACAATGTTAATTACTAGTATGGGCAGACAAATCCGACCAGTTGCAATATCGCATAATATCTTGTACTTTTCAGAAGACCAGTTTTTTCAGTATGAGGTACAGGAGAGTATCTTCAAGAAAACTAATGGACAATTATTTAGGCTTGAAGTAATAATCAAATATCAGGAAAAAACGGAAATTTAAAGTGGTTAATTATTAAAAGGAGAATTTGAGAAAACGTACCTGTTACAATTGTAATAAGTACGTTTTTGATTTCCCGGATTTTAGCAGTTTTATCTTATTACAATATGTTTATAAATTAGAGAAAAAAAGTATTAGAAAAAAAAATTTCGAAAATCCGAAAAGAATATGCGAAAAAAAGCAATTTAAAAAGCGCAAAAAAGGTAAAATATAGATAATCAAGAAAAGATTAAAAAAATAATGGGTATTATAAAAAAATATTCTAAAAATAAAATTAAATTTTAAAAGTTAAATTCTAAGAAAAGAGGTATAAATATGGGTAATATAATGAATAGATTTAAAGAAAAGTTTTTTGAAAATATAAGTGAATTAATGAAAAAAGTTGGTTCAAATATTACAGAAAAATCGAATACAGAAAATGATCAAATACTTAATGGTGCTGATGATGATATTTATGAACATGTTAAAAAATTAATGGAAATAACTTCTGATAGTAAAAATGAAAATTTAGCATCAGAAAAAGAATTTATTAAAAAATATAAGACAACAAAAGTTGAAGGAAAGGAAATAAGACTTTACGAAAATTTAGAAGATGGTATTTCTTCAAAAAGATACCTTGTTCCGGGGATAAAAGAGGTGGTTTATACAACTGGTGAAGGAATTAAAAATAAGAAGTTCATCTTGTTCGGATATAAAAAAAATTCTGCAAATACCACTGGAGTGCCATTTTCTGATAGTATTAAGGATTCTAAATTAAATATAGAGTTATCAAAAACAACAAGACAAGGTGTTACAGAAGAAATAAAAAAAGGTCCATTGGTTGATGTTGAAGATAATTATAAAGGTAGTATTGAAAGAAAAGAAACTACATATATTAATGGAGATAGAGTAATCGAAGAAGACAAGACCTTAATTGATAAACGAGGAAATAATCAGTATGTTAAGGAAGTTTTTTCGCATATTGGAAATGAGTATATAAATACAAAATACTTAAATGGTAAATCAATTTTTAAACTAGTAAAAAATAAACAAGGTACAAATATTATAGAATTTGACGAGCAAGGGAATATTAAACACACATATATATATGATAAAAATGGTAAACCAACTGAAATAATAAGTATTACAGAAAACGATGGTAGCATTTCTAGAATTCCTAAAATATATAAGGGTATACCTGAAATACATGATGACAAAACTATTCTAGAACAAGATGGGGAATATGATATTAGTGAGAATTATTCTAACTATATGCAAACAATTTCTAGAGCAGGATTTTCAAAACCATTTGCCGATATGTTAGAAGAAGCAAGTCCAAATTATTTTATTGACAAAAAAGAGATGGAGGATTTTGAAAAAGCTAAAAAGCAATTTGAGGAAAAGGTAAAATCAAATCCTGTAGCAAAGGCTAATCCTCTAGTTCAAATCAAGGAAAAGGTAAAAGAAATAAATGTAGAGAAACATAAAGAAATTGTAGAGAAACATAAAGAAAATGTAGAGAAACATAAAGAAAATGTAGAGAAATTTATAGAAAATGTAGAGAAATTTATAGAAAAGGTAAAAATAAAATCTGTATTAGAGGAAGAAAAATCAGAAAAAAAATTAGTAGATGAATTGGAACTTAGGTTAGAAGATAAAACAAAAGAAAAATCAGTAGATGAATTGGAACTTAGGTTAGAAGATAAAACAAAAGAAAAATCAGATGATAAATTAGTGGATAAATTGGAAGGGGACTCTGAGAAAAAATATGTTATAAAATTAGAAAAAAAATATGTTAAAAACACTGAAAAAAAATTAGAAAAAAACAAAGATAATGAAAGATAATAAAATACACAAATGTTATGATTAAATTAAGTAATGCTGTTGACATAATAGGAATTAGGTGCTATTATAGTCTGTATAGCTAAATGCTCATAAAAAAATAAATGGCCAAGTGCCAGGAGGATTGGAAACATGAAGGAATATCAGGTAACTAATACAAATTTTAAAAGAGCTACAGAGGGTCTAAAGGAATCACAAGGTAAAATCTATATAATACAGATTTTACAAGGTTTAAATGATAAAGTATCTAACTTTATCGAAACAGTAATTGAAAAGGTTGCTGAAAAAAACGGGAAGAATTGTAAAGGTATTGAAACTGCAATTCGGAATTCGATAATAAACGGGAAAAAAAGTAAAGCAGAGTGCTTGAAGGAGTTTCAAGGAACTCCTAGTGTTATAGAGTTTTTAAAGTATTGGAGTAAAGAATCTAAAAAAATATAAAAAAGAGACTGCTAAACTTATTAGTTTGGCAGTCTGTTTTTTTGAATTATTAAAAGATATTTAATTATAAAATGTCTTTATTAAAATATTAATAAGAGAAAATTTTATATTAAAAAGAAAGATAATAAAAAGGTTACAATTTTCAACAAAATTATTTGATTTTACATTAAATAAATTACAAGTTTAATTTTAAATTTAAAATTTTAATAAAATTATTTAAGTTTGTTTGAAGAAAAATCAATTTGAATTACTCCAAATTTCCAAAAATCGGAGCTGTTCAAAAACCTACCAAAAAAATCCATATATTCTTTCAGTTGTTGCCAATCATCATTAGTGATTTTTCTTCTTAAAATTTTAGATAAGTCATTATTAAAAAGTTTTAATACATTATCTATATTTTTTGTTTCGTTTAATAACCTGAAGCCGTCTCCTGTGAGAATAACATCATCATCATCAAATTGAATATCAAAACCAAATTCAAAACTGAAAATATTTAATTTGTAATCTATATAGAATATATAATTAAAAGCTATCAAAGGGTATCTTTCAATAATAATTTTATCTAGTTCCTCTAGTGGTGTTAGATCAAAAGGAAATGTTTCTATTATACAAGTATGTATAGAAAAAACAATTTCACCTTTAACCGTTTCACCGCTTTGTATTGAATCTACATAGGCAAATATTGTCTCACTTGTTGACGATAGTATTTTGTGTTCTTTAATAATATCTAGAATATTCGTCCGGATATTTTTAATTAGTAAAATAAATTTTTTAATACATTCGGAATTATTTTTGTCAATTTCATAAGCTGCCATTATATTTTCCTCCTAAAAATTATAGATTTTTTATTATGCACTTCTTAAGTGTTTTATGGAATTCTTCCATTTAATTTTAGATATTACCATATTATGTTGATTTCGTCAAGTAATAAAGTTTAGTGCAATTTTGTATACTATACGAATCTGTATCAATCACTACTGAATTTGTAAAAAAATTGAAATTTACATAAATTTATGTTATAATTGTTACATTAGTGAGAAGATTTTCACAAATGTTTTGTATAAGAATACATTATAAAATTTAAAAGGAGGGGTAGTATGGAAGAACTATTAAAGCAATTTCATACACTTGATTACGAAATTAGGCAACTTTCTTATTCTTGGCGGCTTGTAAATGCAAGCCAGTATACAACTGAAAATTGGAATCAGGAATATGAAGACTATAATGCTCTTTTGAGAGAAATAAAAGAAGTATCAAAAAAGATACTTCCAATGCTTTATCAAGAGAGAGAAATTTTAGAAAAAAAATATCCAAAGTTTTCTCATAGAATTATTTATATTGTCCATGTTCCTAAAAAAGTAAGATTGGCAGAAAAGAGATATACAGAATTGTATAGGCTGATAGACAAATTAGAAAGGTACATAGCAAAAAAATTTGAAAACTAAATAACTAATCTTTTAAAGTGATGAATCTAAATAGATTCGTCACTTTTTTATATTGTTTTTATTCTTTATTGTATTCAAAATCTATATTTCTATAAAAAATAAAGTGAATACATGATTTTGCAAAAAAAGAATATATTTTAGAATTATTGTATGGAATATTATAGAAAAATTGTGTATAATAAATTGAATTTTAAAATGAAATATAAAAAAATTCGGAGGAGAAAAAAATGAAAAAGGAACTGAGTTCAAAAAAAGTTATATTTTTAGTTTTGATTATTATGCTAATAACTTTTATAGGCGTATTTGTTTCCTTAGTTGTGTTGCAATTTATACTTGGAGTAATATTATCATCACAAGATGGATATTTATTAACTGGTTTAGCTTATTGCATTTTATGTGGGTTATCAGTTATTATTTTACCAATTATTTTGTATGTTAGAGCAAATAAAAAAAATAAAAACAAAAAAACAAAACAATACAAAATTATTAGAAATTCATTTAAAAACAATAAGAAGCTTTGGGCAATAGGTATTATAAGCATAATTGTGATTGAAGCTTTAGCAGCAAGTGGTGGAAGTACGTATCTAAAAGATATTCAACAAGGACCAGTTGAAGCGATAATGATTAATGCGGAGGTAAAGGTAACAACTAGAAGAAAAGGGGGAAAAAACAATTATATTGTTGGTAATGTTGATGGAAAAGAAGTTAAACTGAAAGTAACTCGAGATGCACGTTCAAATATCTATAAAAATCAAAAATTTTATATAATAAAAATTAAGTACTACAGAAATTTAAAAGAGGTTTATCAAATTAAAAAGATAATTTAAAAAATTATGAATACAATAAACAAAAAAATTGAAATTGTGAAAAAATTATTAAAATAATAAACAAAAAAATTGAAATCGTGAAAAAATTATTAATATAATAAACAAAAAAATTGAAATCTTGTGAAATAATTAATTATATGAAAGGAAATGATAATAAATGGAATGTTTTGATGTGTTAAATGAAAATGGGGAATTTACAGGAATTGTTGAAACTAGAGAAAAATGCCATAAACAAGGTCTGTGGCACAGAGCCAATTATTGCTTTGTTTTTAATGAAAATAATGATGTATTATTACAAAAAAGAAGTGCAAATAAAAAACTATGGCCGAATTTATGGGATGTTACTGCAGGTGGCCATGTTTTAGCAGGCGAGTTTGGTACAGATTCTTTGATTAGAGAAATAAAAGAGGAAATAGGGATAGATGTTGACGAAAAAGACGTAAAATATTTAGTTGGATCTACTTCTATAAATATTGTAGGAGATATAGTCAATAAACATTTTAATGAATGCTATATTGTTACTAAAAATGTAAATATTAAGGATATTATTTTGCAAAAAGATGAAGTATCAGATATTAAATGGTTTACTAAGCATGAAATATTAAATATGATAGATGATAACTATAAAGGTCTAACCGAAAAAACTGGAGTATGGAATTTTTTAAGAAAGTATTATGAAAAACAATAGCTAACTGAAACTAATATAAAATAATTACTATAAAACTAAGTTAGGATTAAAGAAGAAGTATTAAAAAGCAAAGGTTGCAACATAGAATTATTATAAAACTAAGTTAGGATTAAATAAGAAGTATTAAAAAGCAAAGTTTACAACATAGAATTACTATAAAACTAAGTTGTGATTAAAGGATATGGAATTTGTAATCGATTTTGCGGATTTTATAGAAAAAACCGATAGCAAAAATCAGAAATTAAAATTTTAAAAAAATAAAATAAAATTAAAACGAATAAAATAAAATTAAAACAAATTTTGAGAGGAGAAAAATATGGATATAACAATCGATGTAGAAGACTATAGACTTAATGTGAGGGCGGCTGGAATTATGATCCATAATGGTAAAATATTATTACATAGAAATATAAATTCAGACCATTATGCCTTAATTGGAGGTAGAATTGCAATAGGAGAAAATTCTGTAGATACAATACAAAGGGAAATGGAAGAAGAAGTAGGTAAAAAAGTCGAAGTTAAAGGTTTTGCGGGAATAATTGAAAATTTTTTTGAAATGAAAGGTTCAAAATATCATGAAATAATGTTTATTCATTTTATAGAGTTTATTGATGAAGAAGATAAAAAAATAGAATATACCTTGAAAAATTTAGAAGGAAAACAACATTTACAATATGAATGGGTTGAACTTAACAAACTGGAAAAATATAGACTTGTTCCAGAAATATTAAAAAACATAATTAAGGAAGGTAAATATCCATTTCACAAGATATGTGATGAGTTGAAATAGCTATATTTTTAGGTGTTTTATGATTTAAAAAATATTTCGCTATAGGTTGAAGTGAAAAAGTAAGTGCATATTTCGCTATAGAAGAATATTTTTAAAATAAAGTGGTAAATTTATTTTTTTGTGTTATAATATATGTATAAATTAAGAGGGGGAAAATTTATGGCTGAACTAAAATATGAAATAATTAAGAGTTTAGGAGTATTATCAGAAACAGAAAAAGGCTGGAAAAAAGAATTGAATTTAATATCTTGGAGTGATAGACCAGCAAAATATGATATAAGAGATTGGAATGAAAAACATGACAGAATGGGAAAAGGAGTAACACTTACAGAAGAAGAACTTAATAGTTTAAAAGAATTAATAGAAAAGTTAAATAAATAATAAAGTAAAGTAAAAAAATAGAATTAAAGAATAATTAATTTTTTGAAAAATTAATTGAATGAGATATACTGAAAATAGAAAAATTAATAGACAAACCAATAGGAGGATGTTAAATGAAGAAACACAAAATATCAATGTATGTTTCTCTTTTAGTGGCAATAATTTTAATACTGTATATGTTTGCACCGATATTTTCATTGGCGGATAATGAAGAATTAAATATAGATTTATCTAAGGTTGAATTTGAAGGAGAATATGTAATAAATATAAATGCAAGCTCGCCTAGTAAAATAATTGAAATTTCATATATTAATGAAAAAAAGACAATATCAGATTTTAATAATAATGCAGAAGCAATAATTGCTTTTTTTGAGGGAGATAAGGCTAAAAAAGTAGAATTTGATAATAATAATTTTGTAAATAAATATATAAAAATTATAAATTATGGTGATTATACAGTATATTTAAGAAATGAAGATGGAGAAATTCAATTATCATACATAACAATAGAGGAAAAAAAGGTCTTGGAAAATACAGAAGATAAAAATGTACTAACACAAAATAGTTCAGAAAATAATATGATGATAAACAACACTTCAGATATTAATGAATCAGTAGACCAAAATGAAAATCAAGAAAAAACAATAGAAAATTCCGAAAATGATAAAAAGGTAATTGAAAATATAAATAATAATAATATAAATCAACTTGTTTCATTTAATATAATAAAAAATTCACTAGAACCTATTGATTTAAATGATATTAAGAATGAAATTAGTACATCTGAAGTTAAAGAAAATGGAACCCAACAGGGAAATATTACACAGAGTGATGTAAAGGTAACAGAACAAAATAGTATAAATAATAATTCTGAGACTGATGTAAAGGTAACAGAACAAAATAGTATAAATAATAATTCTGAGAGTGATGTGAAGGTAACAGAACAAAATAGTTTAAATAATATTTCTGATAATCAGCAAGAGTTTGTTGATATAAAAGAAGTGAATAACCAAGAAATAATTGATATAAAAGAAACTAATGTACAACCATTTTCTGTAAATATTTCTAATAGTATTGAAAAAGCTGGAACAGAAAACATAATTAAAAGTGTAGAAAACTCTGAAATTATTGATATTTCTAATATATCAGATAAATCAGATTTTAAGGATATAAAAGATGTAACAAAAACTGCTAAAACAGTAAAAAAAGAAAGCATTAAAATAACTGAGAAAAATTCTCAAGCTACAAAAATATATCCTCAAACAGGAACAAATGATCATATAATTTTAATAGGAATATTAATTTCACTTGGAGTATCTGTGTTTTCATATTACAAAATTAAAAACTAAAGATTTAAAATAAAACATAAGTCTTAAATTATAAATTAGATAATGCTAATAAAAATTATAAACCAATTGAAAATACAATTGGTTTTATTTTTGAGCTTAAAATTTTTTTAAAAAGTGAAAATTAGCAAAAATCAATTAAATATTTTAAAAAAAACAATAAAAATCGCACTTAATAAATATTTGTAATATTTGTGTAATATAAACGTAATTTAATTGTAATAATTACGAAACAATATAGAAAATACACAGTATTATAAAGGTTTTAGAGCGTTTAGAGAACATAAAATTAAAAAAAGAATTAAATATAAAAAAGCTTATATATAAAGGAAAACTGGCTAAAGTCACATAACGCCTAAACGTTTGACATTACCTGAAAAACAAATATACTATAAGTATTAAAAAAATATTTTAAACTCAATAAGTACTATAAATATTTTATAAAAGTCTTAGGTATTAAAATTCATATAGTTTTAAATTCAGTTTCTTAATAAAATATAAAATATAAAAAAAGAGAAAAAATCAACAATATAAAAAAATAGAAAAATTTATAAAAAGAAAAGAAATTAGCAATATAAAACAAGAAAAAAATAATAAAAAGAAAAAAATTGAAAAATATAACAAGATAAAAAATAAAACAAGATAAAAAATAATAACAAGAAAAAAATAATAAAAAGAAAAAAATAGAAAAAATAAAATAAGAAAAAATTTATAACAAGAAAAAAACTGGAAAAATAAAACAAGAGAAAAAATAATAAAAGAAAGTATATAATTAAAAAGCAAGGCAACAATTCTCTGTAACAACGGAGTTTATATAAATAAAAAAAACAATTAAACAAGTAACAAGAAGGGGGATATTACAATGCAAGTAATTAAAAGAGATGGAAGATTAGCCGAGTTTAATCCAGAAAGAATAGTAAAAGCAGTTACACTAGCTATGTCACAAACTTCAGGAGGAGTTGATATAGATTTAGCAAATAAAATAGCAGCATCTGTGGAAAAACAATTAGAAGATAAAAATCAAACTACAGTTTATGAAATTCAAGATGCAGTAGAAAAAAAATTAATGGGTTCTTCAAGAAAAGAAGTAGCTCAAGCATATATTACTTACAGATATAACAGAGATATTGCTAGAAAGTCAAAAACAAAAGAAGTATTTTTAGATATTATCGAGACAAAATCAAATGATGTAACAAGAGAAAATGCAAATATGAATGCTGATACACCAGCAGGAATGATGATGAAATTTGCATCAGAAACTACAAAACCATTTGTAGATGATTTTTTATTATCAGCTGAAGCTAGAGAAGCTACAAGAACTGGACATATTCACATACATGATAAAGATTATTATCCTACAAAATCATTAACATGTTTACAACATCCATTAGATAAAATTTTAGAAGAAGGATTTAAAGCAGGGCATGGTGCATCAAGACCAGCAAAAAGAATAGAAACCGCAAGTATATTGGGTTGCATATCTATGGAAACTGTACAAAATGAAATGCACGGAGGACAAGCAATTCCAGCATTCGATTATTATTTAGCCCCATATGTAAAAATGACTTTTAAAGAAGAAGTTAAAAAAATTGCATTATTACTAGATAAAGATTTATCGGATTTAGAAGATTATCAAGTTGAAGATTATATAAAAAAAGACCTAGCAGGTTTGTGTGGAAAAGATAGAGATATACAAGCTGCAATAAATAACACAGTAAACAGAGTACATCAATCTATGGAAGCATTTATACACAATATGAACACAATTCATTCAAGAGGTGGAAATCAAGTTGTATTTAGTTCTATAAATTATGGAACAGATACAACTCCAGAAGGAAGATGTGTAATAAGAGAAATTCTTCTTTCAACAGAAAGAGGTGTAGGAAATAGTGAAACTCCTATTTTCCCAATTCAAATTTGGAAAAAGAAAAGAGGTATAAACTATTTACCAAAAGATCCAAATTATGATTTATATAAATTAGCTTGCAGAGTTACAGCAAAAAGATTTTTTCCTAATTTCTTGAATCTTGATGCTACATTTAATACAAGTAATGATTGGAAAGTAGAAGATCCAAAAAGGTATAAATACGAAGTTGCAACAATGGGCTGCAGAACAAGGGTTTTCGGAGATAGACATGGTGAAGATACTTCAATTGGAAGAGGAAATCTTTCTTTTACAACATTAAATTTAGTTAGAATGGCAATAGAATCAGCTAATAAAGCCCAAGAACAACTTGGAATTAAATTTGAACTAGGTAGAGGAAGCGAAGAAAATATGACTTCTGCTTATAAAAAATTAGTTAAGAAAATTTTTATGCAAGAATTAGACAAATATGTTGATGTTGCTTCAAGACAGCTATATGACAGATTTAGATTTCAGTGTACTGCTGTTGCCAAACAATTTCCATTACTTATGTCTGGATTGTGGGTAGGAAGTGAAAATTTAAAACCATGGGAATCAATTGAAAAAGTTCTTAAACATGGTACTTTAGGAATAGGATTCATTGGATTAGCAGAATGCTTAACAGTTTTAACAGGAAAACACCAAGGTGAATCTGACGAAGCACAAGAATTAGGACTTGAAATAATTGGAGAACTTCATGAAGAAGTAAAACAAAATGCAGATAGATATAATTTGAATTATTCAGTACTAGCTACACCGGCAGAGGGAGTTTCAGGTAGATTTACTAAAATGGATAAAAAAGAATATGGTGTTATTTTAGGAGTTACAGATAAAGAGTATTATACAAATAGTAATCATGTGCCTGTTTGGTATAAATGTACAGCAGATCACAAAGCTAAAATAGAAGCACCATATCATGCTATGACAGAAGGTGGACATATTTTTTATATTGAACTTGATGGAGATGCAACTCATAATCCAGAAACAATTGAGGCAGTTGTAGATTTATTAGATAGATATAATATGGGTTATGGAAGTGTAAATCATACACGTTCTAGATGTTTAGAATGTGGATTTGAGAATTCAGATTCTAACTTAAAAGTTTGCCCTCAATGTGGTGGAGATCATATTGATACAATTCAAAGAATAACAGGATATCTTGTAGGTACAACATCGCGCTGGAATGCTGGTAAGCTCGCAGAATTAAGAGATAGAGTAACTCATAATTGTAATTAAGATTAATTGAGATATAGATTAACTAGTAACTGTAATTAATCAAATTTAAAGATAGATATTTATAGGTGCAATTTGAAATTAAAAAATAGATTTAATTGTAATCATAATTACAATTAATAATAAAAAAATAGATTTAGTTATAAGCATAATTTCAATTAATAATGAAAAGTTAGATTTAATTGTAATTAATAATGAAAAGTTAGATTTATCTGTAAATCTAATTTTAAAATAAATTAAGTTTAATGTAAAAAGTAAATTAAGTTTAATGTGAATTGACTTTACAGGGGGAGGATGTATGAAAATTTCAGGTTTTTACGAAGAAAGTATTTCTAATGGTATTGGCTGGAGAGCAGTGCTTTTTGTAAGCGGATGTCCTCATCATTGCATTGGATGTCATAATCCACATACACAAAATTTTAATTATGGAACTGATTTTAATAAAGAAGAAATAATCTCTAAAATTGTAAATAATTCAATTTTAAATGGAATTACATTAAGTGGTGGAGAACCTTTATGTAATGAAAATATTCCGGAATTACTTGATTTTGTAAAAGATATTAGAAGTTTAAAACCAGAATTCAATGTTTGGTGTTATACAGGATATACTATTGAAGAATTAATGGAAAGAAATGATTATTTAACAAATGAAATTTTAGAAAATATAGATGTTTTAGTTGATGGAGAATTTATGATTGATAAAAAAAATCCTTCACTTAAATTCAGAGGTTCAGAAAATCAGAGAATATTAGATGTTAGAAGATGTATTAGTGAAAATAAAATTGTGAGCCTAGCGGTTTAAATTGTAAATTAGTAAAAAAGGAATTATCAGTTTTATGATTTAGATATTTATTAGTTAAAATTTAGTTTTTAATTTGTTATTTTAGGCCTTTATAAAAAAATTTTATGATAAATATTCAAATCACTAGTTAAAAAATTAGAACATTAAAATATTTATACAATACTTTTTATGATATAAAATGAGATAAAATATTAACAAATTTCAAAATTGAATAGTAAACTATTGACAAAACATACTGTCATAAAGTATAATATGTTCCGTATACATAGGTTGGAACTAACTTCCCCGTGAATACATCCCAAGCGTTACATAATGCGTGAATACCGGAAGGAGGGGAATTAAATGTCAGAGGTTAAAGTAAATAATGGTAATATAGAAGATGCCCTAAAAAGGTTTAAAAGACAATGCGCGAGAAATGGCGTATTACAAGAAGTTCGTAAAAGAGAACATTATGAAAAGCCAAGTGTAAAAAGAAAAAAGAAATCAGAGGCTGCTAGAAAAAGAAAGTTCTAAAATATTAAGCATTTCTCAGTAAATCTGAGAGTGCTTTTTTTGTATTATATTTAAAAAAATTATAATAATGCAAGTATTTGTTAATTAATTTTTTACTATAATTAATTAATATATAGTGGAAAAAATAAAATCAAAATAAAAAAATAAAATTAAAATAAAAAAATAGAATCAAAATAACAAAAAAATAGAATCAAAATCACAAAAAATAGAATCAAAATCACAAAAAAAACAGAATCAATATAACAAAAAAATACAATCAAAACAGCCAAAAAAATAAATTCAAAAGTAAAGAATAAAATCTAAATATGCTTTTTTAAATATCAAAATTTATAATATTTAAGAAGGGAAAAAAGAAAAATAATAAAAAGGAGTGAGTTAAATGTTAAAAGAAAAATTGATGGATGATTTAAAGCAAGCAATGAAAGAAAAAAATGTAAACCGTAAAAATGTAGTTCAAATGGTAAGAGCTGCAGTACTACAAATCGAAAAAGATAAACATATTGTGTTGGAAGACAATCAAGTATTAGAAGTAATCTCTAAAGAATTTAAAAAAAGAAGTGATTCATTGGCTGATTATGAAAAAGCTGGAAGACAAGATATAGTAGACCAAATTAAGGATGAAATGTCTGTTCTTGAAGAGTACTTGCCAAAGAAATTATCAGAAGATGAATTAAAAAAAGTTATAGACGAAATAATTTCTGAAACTGGTGCTAGTAGTATAAAGGATATGGGAAATATAATGAAAATCGCGAAAGAACGCTTAGGTGTTAACGCAGATGGTAAAATGATTAATGAAATATTAAAAAAGGCATTTAATTAAAAAGAATATTTAAAGTAATAGAATTTTAAAAAAATATTTAAAAATAAATGCAAATAAGTATATAAATTGGTTAGTTTAAAGATTTTTAGGTTCAATCTCAATAGTTGGGGTGGCAATTTAGGGTTCAATGTCAATTGTTGGGGTGGCAATTCAAAAATGAGTTGTCATCTCTATTTTTTTTCGGTTCATTGTAAAAAAAGAAATATTTAAGTGAAAATATTATGTAAAAAAATCTAAAAGTGTTGAAATAAAAAAATTCTTACGGTATAATAATATTGGAGACAAAAATACTAATGAAAAAGGGGAGAATTTTATGGATAAAGAAAAAATAGAAATTCAAAAGAAAGATGCTAAAAAAATAATATTAATTATTCTTATTGTTATTGTAAGTATGGCATTTGTAGCATCTGCATATGCAGTTATATCTCAAGTGTTTAAAATCAATCAAAAAGTAACAACAGGAACATTAACATTACAAGATATAAATGTAAAAATAGAAAATAGATTAACAGGATTAATGGAAGACACAATAACTCAGTGGTCACCAGGAGATGCAAGTATATTAACATGGGACACTGTAAATACTGGAACAGCGGCAGTAAATACAAGACACATAATACAAGTTTACTGGGATGAAACAGATATAGATGATAATGCAAAAAACTTATTAGAATTATACCCAGCTAATATGACTAATGCGGAAGTTTTAGCAGATTACAATAATACAAAAGCAAAAGCTAAACAAGTTGATAGAAACAAAATTGATGTTGATGGAGTTCAAAAAACTGGAATATCTTTTATGTTTTATGGAGATATTCTTGACGGAACAGATAAAACAGGATTTGCAACAGAAGTAAATTATAATGATGAACAATATGGTGAAGCTACTTTTACAGCAAAAGAAACAAATAATTTATCAGATAAAATAGCATTTAGAGTATTATTAAGTCCAAACACATCGTATTTATATCAAGAAAAACATTTATCTATACGAGTAATAACAGAAGCAATGCAATATTCTCAAGACGGAGTAGGAGAATGGGTTGTTCAATCAACAAAAGTAATTAATTAATAACAAAAGAAAAAACTTATATATTAGGTAAAACTAAGAAAGGGGAATAAGATGAAAAAAACGCAAGAAAAGAAAAAAAATGTAAATAAAGTGTTAATAATTGTTTTAATAGCACTAACTGCTTCAACTTTAATTCTAACAACAGTATGGGCATTGTTCTCAGCTAGAAAAACAGAAAGCAGTGAAATTAGAATAGGTAAGATAGATGTAAAATTAGTTGAAGACTGGCCAAAAATAGGAGACCCAGTGGACCCTTCAAATCCAGTAGAAGATTATGACGAATATGGTATAGAAAAAAGTACAAAAGTAGTAAAAGGCAATTCTTTAGGGGATTTACCAGCATATGTAAGAATTAAATGTATTCCAATTCTTCAATACTACTATGTTGAAGATGGTCAAACAGAGGGTGAATGGATTACTGCACCAGTTGCACAAGACAAAATGATTTTGTTTGCAAATGGATCAAATTGGGTACGTAGCGGAGATTATTATTATTATACAAAAATTGTTGATGGATTTGGTCAAACAGAAGATTTAAATATAAATTGGACAGTTGGAGAGATTCCTTCAAATATAGAAACATATCCAATCAGAACAGATGTTAGAGTTGTTTTAGAATATTCACAAACAACTAATGATGCTTGGAAAGATGTATTTAAAATAGAACAATTACCTGAGGGTATGGAAATTTATACACCACAGCCATAATAGCTGATATGTATAAAACCTTACAATATATCAATATTGGGTTATGTAATAATCTTATAATTAATTAAGATTATTTAAAATTTAGGTGTGTAAGTATTAAGTAAGTATATAAAATTTCAAGCAAAGGAGAAAAATTAATGAGAATAAGAAAATTGCTAATAATTAGTTCAATATTATTTATAATTATTGGAATTGTTTCAAATAATACATTTGCAGCCACATTTAATTTAGATGCTGTTGTTGATGGAAATAATGTTAATATGTCATCATCTGATATTGCACTTAATGCATTAAATATTTTACCAGGTGAAGCAGATACTTCTTATATAAATATAAGAAACACAGGTAATAGTGGTCTTAAACTATATATGTCAACAGAAATAGTAGATGAGAATGATTTGTTACAGATTCTAGAAATTTCTATATTGAATTCAGATAATGAAGAACTTTATAAAGGTAGATATAGAGGTGTTGATGGTATAGAGATACCGCTTTTTGCAGGGGAATCTGAAACAATTACAGTTAGAACATTGCTTCCAGAAACAGCAGGTAATGAATATCAAAATAGGGAATTAAATGTAAGGTTTAGTTTTACAGCAGTTGCAGAGGAACCAGAACCAGAACCAGAACCAGAACCAGTTACTCCCGAAACTCCTAAAACTAATCAATCTAGAGTAATTATATATTCTGTGTTATTTGGTATAGCAGTAATTATAATAACAGTATTAATATTAACAAATAAAGAAAAGAGTAAAAACAAAAAATAAACAAAGAATCAAAACTATTAATATATAAAATTATCAAAACTAAAAATATTATATTAAATTAGATTTAATATTCAAATATAATGCAGTCATAATTAAAATATTATGACTGTATAATTATATATATGAAATGAGGCATAGTATGAAAAATAGTAAACTAACTTTAATTTTAGAGATACTTTTAATAATAGTTGTATTTGTATTTATAGGTGTAGTATTATATGACTTTTATGAAGGTAAAAATACAGATAAAAATGTAGAAGAAATACTTATCCAATTAGATAAAGAAATAGAAATAAATACAAATGAAATATCAGGTATAAATAATGAAAAATTAGAGGTAAATGATGAAAAAATAGATGCCAAAATACAAGGGACTGTTTCTATTAATAGTAGTATGGTATATGGCAAAATTGAGATTCCAAGTATTAGATTAAAATATCCTATTTTAGAATACAATGAAAAAAATCTAAAAAATAGTATATGCAATTTGTCTGGAACATCTATAAATGGAACAGGAAATTTAAGTATAGCAGGACATAATACAAGTAATGGAAGATTATTTGGAAAACTTAGAAATGTAAAATCTGGAGACATTATAGAAGTTACAAATATTTATGGTCAAAAATATAAATATTTAGTTTTTAAAACTACAAAAGTAGATAAAGACGATAATTCATTGCTTAAGTTTTCTTCAGAACCGATAATTACCTTAGTTACTTGCACAAATAGTGCGAAACAAAGATTGATAGTTCAAGGTCAATTAATATCTCAAAATTAAATATAAATAGATTATAAATCCATTGTTCCCTATATAACAATGTTATATATTACAAAAAGGAAATATAAAAGTAAAAATATAGAAATAATCAATAAAATTAAAAAACCCCTAAATAAAGGGTTTTTTTAATTGTTTAACACACTTGTAATTATAGTTTTAAATGTATATTATAAATATGAACGAAAAAATATAGAAAACTATAAAATTTGGGTAACAAAATTTTTTATGAACGAAAAATATAGAAAACTAGAAAATTTGGGTAACAAAATTTTTATAGATAATATTAGGAGAATGATATGAGGAAAAAAATTATAGTTGTATGTTTATTAATAATATTTTGTTTAGCAGTTATTTTTTTTGTAAAAAATGAACTGGAAAAACAAATAATTGTTAATAAATCAATGTCAATAAATATAAAAAATTCAAATGCCGGAGCAGAAATTGAGTATAATCAAGGAATAGCTTCTGTTACAGGACATATAAGGATTTCAGGTCATAATAATAATTATAGTAATTCAATTATAAGTGTTTATGCAACATCAGATAATAGAATTATTGGAGATTCTCAAAATCCTAGACAATTATTACAACAAACAAATCCAAATAGAAGTGGTGAGTATTTGTTGTATTTTAATGAACCAGGTGAGTATGATTTTGTAATTGATACTCCAGGTTACTTAAGCACTAGTATTACAAATGTTAATGTTATTTATGGCAAAAATTTACGTGTTAAAAACTCTGATGAATATATTAGTCCAGTTTATGGAGATATCAATAGTGATAAAGAAATCGAGTTAATGGATTTAGTTAAATTATCATCAGAATTTGGGAATGTAGTTGATGGATCAGAATCTAAATTTGATTGTAATAATGATGGTATTATAAATCAATTAGATAGGAACATCGTTAAAATCAATTTTAAAAAAGAAAAAAACCAAGAATTAGCGAATCCTATAATTGAATCTGATTTTGTAACATACTCTGAAGCTGTTTATAAAACAACAACAGATGGAATATCAACATACCATAAAACTCTTGCAGAAGCTACTAGCAAAGCAAAACAACAAATAGAAAAATCTTTAGAAGATAATCCTATTCCAAGTACTATAGAATTATTAAAAAGTATTGAAGATACTTCTGTTGTAAATATTGACAATGTTATTGTATTACAATTAAATGGAAATACTTTAAATAGGGGGCAAGAAACAATAACTGTTAACCAAACTGGAGAACTTGTTTTGTCTGATGGAGGAACATTAACAGGAACTGGAAAAACAGGAGTTACATATGGAACATATGGAATTATTAATAATAATGGAATAGTTGTAGCCAATGACGGAGTTAATATATTAGGAACTACTTCAAATGGAATATGTGTTGTAAACCAGTCAATAAATTCTTATTTACAAATAAATGGAGCAACATTAAAAGCTGAAAATAGGGTTATTAATAATACAAAAGGTAATACAACTGTATATGGAACAAATACTCTAATAGATTCTACTGTTACAAAAGGATATTCAATTTGGATAGATGATGGGTATTATGTTCATAATAATGGAACAGCAGATGTGGTTTTTTGTAGTAAAGGAAATGTTGTAGTAAATGGTGGGAAATTAAGAAGAGTAGGATTAGGATATAATGGGACAGGAACACTAGAAGTAAATGGTGGAACAATTGAAAATACAAGCGGAGAGGCTGTATATTGTGTTGGAAATAATAGTAATCCTAATTTGATAAAAATTAATGATGGGACAGTAATAAGTACAAGTGGAATTTCTATTTTTTCTGCTGCTGGTGATATAGAAATTAATGGCGGAACTATTCAAGGGAAAAGTGAGGGAGTTTATTCAAGTGCTAGTAGTAAAACAGTAAAAATGTCTTCTGGTACAGTCACAGCAGCTACTGGAGTGTTTTGTGGTTCTACAACAACTGCAAAAATTACAGGTGGAGAAATATTTGGTACAACAAATTATGGAGTGCATTTACAGTCTCCAAGTGTAATTTCCGATATTGGAGATGCAAATAATGAGGATTCTGGAATAGGACCATATATATTTGGCGAAAATACAGGTATATATAATTCGGGGTCGTTTACTAAAACGAATTTCTATGGAGGAGAAGTTAAATCTAGGGATTTAAGTACTAATTATGGATATAATAGTGGAGTATTTAATTATACATTTAATAGCCCATATTATACACTAAAACCAAATAGAGAAAATAATTTTAGAATAGAATCATTAAACCAGTATACATATTCATTAAAAAAGGCAATAGATTTAGCTGGGACAGATGATACAATAACAGTTATGAATAATATATACGATAATCTTGACTGTAATATAAATAAAAAGCTTAGTATAAACATGAATAATAAAGAAATTCTAAGAACAGGAGCAGAAATAATTGTTTCTTCTACAGGTGATTTAACACTTTATGGTACAGGTAAGATTGAAAATAATAAAGCTACAAAATATGTTATTAGAAACAATGGAAAGCTTGCTATTAATGATGTTACAATCGCTGCTGATTTAAATAGAAGCGCTAATACATTAATTGGAGAAAGTGCAACATCTGATATTACTATTAATAGTGGTTCGATTTTAAAAACTATTTATGCAGATTATGGAATTGTAAAGATAAATGGTGGATTAGTAAAAGGGTACAATGGAATAATCAAATCGACGAATTGCCAACTAATAATTGGTAAATCAACAGAACCATATGATTTGGAAAATCCTATAATCGAAGGAACTGCTACATCAGGTGCAACAGCATATTCAATACTATTAAAATCTGGAACGGATTCATTTACATATAATGGAGGAATTATAAAAAATAAACTAAGTAACACATATAATGGCACCGCAAATATAAGAGCTGGAAATACAATACAAACAACGTTTAATAGTTCAGATTCTACATATTATACAAGATATAATTAATAAAAATTGTTGTATTAAAATAACATTTGTTAAAAAATAATAAGTATTAATTTTTTACAAATTTAAAACCAGATTTAAAACCAAATTTAAATTCTGAAAGACTAAAAGGTGCAGTAAAAAAAGTAATTGAAATTTTAGAATAATAAATGTAATTGTGCAAGAAACAGCAGTATCTATTGGATTTTAAGATTAAAAGATGAAGTGAAAAAGTAATTGCAATTTTGTAATAACAAATGCAATTGTAAAGGAAAAATCAATATTTAAGATTAAAATATAATTAGAAGGACTTAGGGACTTGGCAAAATCAAAAAAAAGGTGTATAATGGTAGTTGAATTGTTTAAAAGGAGAATTATTATATGTTTCAAAGATTAGAGGATGTAGAAAAAAGATATGAGGATTTAACTAAAAAAATTAGTGATCCAGAAATAATTGCAGCACAAGGCGAGTGGAGAAACTATATGAAGGAACATGCGGAAATAGAACCAATTGTTATGAAATATAAGGAATATAAAAATACTAAAAGAATTATGGAAGAGGCAAAAGAAATGATGTCTGATCCAGATTTAAAAGATTTAGCAGAACAAGAAATGCTAGAAAACAAAGAATTATTACCAAAATTGGAAGATGAATTAAAAATATTATTAATACCAAAAGATCCAGATGATGATAAAAACGTAATTTGTGAAATAAGAGCAGGAACTGGTGGAGATGAAGCCGCTTTATTTGCCGGTACATTATTTAGAATGTATTCTATGTATTCAGAAATGAAAAATTGGAAATTAGAAGTATTAAACGAAAACGAAACTGGATTAGGTGGATATAGGGAAATTTCTTTTATGATTACTGGAAAAGGTGTTTATAGTAGAATGAAATTTGAAAGTGGAGCACATAGAGTTCAAAGAGTTCCAGATACAGAAAGCAGTGGAAGGATACATACATCTGCTGCAACTGTAGCAGTATTGCCTGTTGTAGAAGATGTTGAAATTGATATCGCTCCTGCAGATGTTAAAATGGAAGTTTTTAGAGCTTCAGGTGCTGGTGGACAACATGTTAATAAAACTTCTTCTGCTGTTAGATTGGTTCATATTCCAACAGGAATTGTTGCTGAATGCCAAACAGAAAGATCTCAATTACAAAATAGAGAGTATGCTATGAGAATGTTAAGATCTAGATTGTATGATAAGGAAAAAACAGAACGTGATGCAAAACTTGCAAGTGAAAGAAAAAGTCAGGTTGGAACTGGAGACAGAAGCGAAAAAATAAGAACATATAATTATCCGCAGGGAAGAATTACAGACCATAGAATAGGTATGAGTATTTATCAAATGGATGATTTTCTAAGTGGAAACATTGATGATATGATTGATAATTTAATTGCGGCTGATAGAGCAGAAAGATTAAAAGGGAATCAAGATTAATCAGTAATTGTTAAAAAGACCCAAACTTTAAGGTTTAGCCTATAAGTTTGGGTCTTTTATTATGTTTAACCTATAAAAATTTGAACAAAGACTTTTCCGTATAATTTTGAATCAACAATTGCGATTCCAGTATATTCAAAAGAATCTGTTAAAATATTATCTTTATGTGTTTGAGAATTTATCCATGCTTCTACAGCTTTTTGTCCAGATATATTTCCAGCTAAATTTTCTCCGGCTATATTATATAAAACTTGTTTTTGCTCCATGAGATTGAATGTACTTCCAAAATTAGGTGATGTATGTGAAAATATATTTGTATATACTAAGTCATTTGCTTTTGTATATGCAATTTCTTGTAGTGATTTAACAGGATATAATGGTTTTTGATTGTTTGCAATACGGTAATTATTAATAAGTGTTAATACTTCCATTTCTTCTGTGTTTAAAATATTTGTATTTGCGCTTGATAAATATGCCTCTTGTTTGGCATTTTTTGAATATGAATTTAGCTTGTTTCTAATTTCATTTTTGCTTATTTGTATAGAACCATATGATACTATACTGTATATTTGTGTAATTATTAGCAACGAAAATAGTAATATCGAAAATTTATGTTTAAAAAGTTTCATAATTTCACCTCATATAACTTTTTATAAATTATTATTACTATCTTTTGTATTTTTATTAAATTATCTTTTGATTTTAAATATTAATATAATGTCCTAAAAGTTCTATTCCGTATGTATCTTAAAAATAAAACGTATTGCTATTATATCACATGCAATTAATTATGTCAACAAATTAAAAGTCAGAGATATTATAAAAATATAATCAAAATTTCCTACAACCATTTTTATCAAAAAATGAAGGATAAAATATATAAATACATAGGTTGAAATTTTTCATACTAAGTTTCAAGTATATTGGAGTATAGTGATTCTAAATTAATATAATTAAATACTACTTAGACCCAATTTGAAAAATTAATATTACCCAAAAAAGAAAAAATGTTGATTTCCCTAGAAAAATGCAAAAAAGTATAAAAAAATGTAATAAAAATATAATATTTTGTATTTTAATAATGAGTATGATTATTCCGTAATAACAAGAAAGGTTAAATATTATATAGTAAAAAAAGTGGTGTTGATTTTAAAAAAAATAGTATTATAATTTATTATGAAAGTAATTTATTTATGAGATGAAAGGAGGGGGAAAATGAAAAACAAAAAAGTAGTAGGTTTAATTGTTTTTCTAGTAGCATTATCAATAATTTTATTAATAAGCAATTCCACCAACAGCTATGGTGCAGAATTGACACCAACACAAGATCAATATATGGAATTAAAACTTGTTAGTACAACTCCGGTTGATGGACAAGGAACACAAGCCATACTAGAACTATGGTCATATAACCTAGAATTTAAAGGTGTTGATGTAAGATTTAGTTATGATAATACTAAACTAAATCCTTCCAATATAGATACAAATATTTTAACAACTGAAACTGATTGTTTTGCATTTGAAAATGGTTTCGGAGGATTCTTAGAAATGTTTGAAATTGATGAGGTAGAACCAAATGTACTAAGACACATATTAGCACTTAATCCAATTTTAGATGGAGAAGGTAATCCTACATATCAATCAACAAATGCATATTTAAAAGATGATCCAGTAACAGGAGATTATGTTGATACAGCTGGTGGAGTACTAATAGGAAGATTAAGTTTTAAAGTTGAAGAAGGTGCAGATTTAGATGAAACAACGTTTAGTTTAGTAACTTCTGCAACAAATTCACCACTAACTGGTGTAAAAATAGCTAGAACAACTGAAGATTATTATAGTAATCAATCGGTTTTTAGATTTACAATGATATTAAAAGGAACAGTGAGTGGTAATATCGAAACACATAATAGTTTGGGAATATATAAAGCTACAATTAAAGCATATCCTTCAGGTACAGTGGATTGGGTAAATCTAGTTGGACATACATCTTTAGATTTACTTACTCCATCAGGAACAATTATAACAAATGATGATGGAACATATTCGTTAGAATTATTAGAAGGAAAATATGATATATTAATTGATAAACATGGATATTTAGATCATATGTATACAAACGTAGATGTTATAAAGAATACAGATGTAGACCTGGGAATTAAACAATTGGTTCCTGGAGATATAAATAAAGATGGATTTGTAGAACTAGAAGATATGGATAAATTTTATCAAAATTATGGATTATCTAATTTAGATTATAATTTTGAATCAGGATTAGATTTTACTGAGGATAATATAGTAGAGTTGGAAGATATGGATATTTTCTATCAATGCTATGGATTACAAAAGATAATAATTAATAAGGAGGAAGAGTAATATATGAAAATAGAAAATAAAAAACGTATTGCGATTATGCTAGTAGCAATGATAATAATAAACTTATTTTTGCCATATACTATGATTAAAAAAACATATGCTGTTTCCTCAGTAGCTCCAACGCCAACATTTGTAATGAAGAGAACAAGCGAAATATTAACACATGCAACAAATGGACGATATTTTACGGCTGATATTGCTATTGTGGGAGATGTTCATGTAACAACATTTGACTTCAAAATAGGATTTGATAAAACAAAAATTGAAGCAGGAAATAAATCAACAATAGCACCTGCTGCAGCATTAAATTTGGCAACAAATGCAAATCCAGATATATATATAAATACAAATTATGCAGTAAATACTTCTTATTTAAATGTAGCTGAAGGTTCATTCAGATATGTAGGTGCTGCAACACAAAAAATAAATCCAGCAACAGATTGGGAAACATATGGTCTTGAACCAGGATATATGAGAGTATATACTCTTACATTTAGAGTAATAGATCCTGCTATAACATCAGCTGATGACTTAACAACAGATATGTTTACATTTATGCCAAATGGAGTTTTGTTAACAGGTTTTAAAATGGGATATGCTGATGAGTTGGACAATCGTTATTATCCAACTGATACAAACTATTTTCAATTCCAAAACTTTGCTACACCAGCAGCTACACCTACTGGTATAGATATAACAACTCAACCAGCTAAAACAACTTATAATCATGGTGAAAACATTGATTTAACTGGCGGAAAAATAACAGTAACATATGATGATTTATCAACTGCAGATATTGATTTAACAGACCCTGATGTTACAATAACTGGAGGTTCTCCAGCAGCAGTTGGAAATAATACAGTTACAATTTCCTATAAGGGATTTACAGATACATTTAATATAACTGTAAATGATCCTGTTAATAGTATTGCTTTAACAACAAATCCAACAAAAACAACTTATTTACAAGATGAGGCAATAGATTTAACAGGAGGTGTAGTAACTGTAACAACAGCAAGTGGGGCTACTTCTACAATTAATCTTCCAAATGCAGGAGTAACTTGTGATACAACAGGAGCAGATTTACTATCTCCTAATATTGTTGGTGCGCTTGGAGTAAATGCAAATAATTTGCCAACAGGAACACAAAAAATAACTTTAACACATGATGGAAAACAAACTGATTATAATATTACAGTAAATGATGTTGTGGAAAGCATGAGCGTTAGTGGTGCTAAAACAACTTATAAATATAATGAAAATCTTGATTTGTCTACAGGTTTAGTTACTCCAGTTTTAAAAAGTGGAATAAATACTGTAAATGCAAATTTATCAGATGGAGCAAAAGTATCAGTAACTGGATATAATAAAACAACATTAGGAAATCAAACATTAACAGTTAATGCATTTGGTACATCAACAACTTATCAAGTAAATGTTGAAGATTATATAGTAGGAATTAATGTAACTTCACCTACAAAAGTTACATATCAATTTAATGAAGACCTAGATTTAGCAGGAATATCTGGTGTTACAACAATGGCATCAGGAGCTGCAGGATCTTCAATTACAATTAATGCGGGAATGATTACAGGATACAATAAAACCGTATTAGGTCTACAAACCTTAACAGTAACATATACAACAACAAACACAATAGATAATACAAGCATGAATTTTACAGATACATTTAATGTAACTGTAGAGGATTATATAACAAGTGTTAATATTGGTGCACCTACAAAATCTATTTATAATCACGGAGATACTTTAGATTTAACAGGTGGTACAATAACAGAAAATTATGCTTCTGGAGCAACAGTAAATGTTCCAATGACAGCTGGAATGATAACAGAATTAAATGATAGTCCAGTTGTAATGAGCCCAGGTTCATATGATGGAACTAATAAATTAGATAAAACATTAAAAATTACATATGGTGGAACAACACAGAATTATCCAATAACAATTGTAAACGATGTAAAAAGTATTGCAGTAACAACATCACCAAAAACTGTTTATAATGTTAATGAAGCTTTGGATGTAACAGGTGGAGTAATAACTGTTACAAGAGCAGTAGGAACAAATACTGTAACATTAACAAGTGGAATGGTAACAGGATTTACTACAGCAACTGAAGCTACAGGTAGAACTTTGACTGTAAGTTATACAGAAAATAGTATTACAAAAACAACAACATATAATATAGATGTTATAGATTCAGTAACAGGTTTTATAATTAAAACAACACCAAAAATTGATTACAAATATGGTGAAGCTTTAGATGTTGCAGGAGGAGTAATAACTGTAACAAGAGGAAGTGGAGATTCAGATACAGCTATTACATCTGGAATGATTAGTGGATATAATCCAAATGTGCTAGGACCTCAAACATTAACAGTTACATACTCAGGTTTTACAAAAACATATGAAGTTAATGTAACAGATTATATTACTGGAGTTACAGTAACACAACCTACAAAAGTAGATTATAAATATAATGAAGATTTAGATTTAACAGGTGGATTAGTAACAACAGTTATGGCATCTGGTGCTGCTGGTAGTTCTGTTGCTATAACAAGTGGAATGGTTACAGGATATAGTAAAACAATAGTTGGTAACCAAACATTAACAGTAACATATACAACTACAAATACGATAGATGGTCTAAGTGCAGATTTTACTGGAACATTTAATGTGAATGTACAAGATTATGTAGTTGGAATTAATGTAACAGCACCTACAAAAGTAATTTATCAATATGGAGAATCTTTAGATTTAACAGGAGCTTCAGGAATTGAAGAAATGGCTTCAGGAGCTTTAGGAAATCCAATAGTAGTAACAAGTGGAATGGTAAGTGGATATAATCCAAATACTTTAGGAACACAGACATTAACAGTAACTTATACAACAACAAATACAATAGATGATTTAAGTTCAGATTTTACAGATACTTTTGATGTAACTGTAGAAGATTATGTAGCAAATATTGCTATAACTGAACCAACAAAATCTGTTTATAATCATGGAGAATCTTTAGATTTAACAGGTGGAACAATTGTGGAAACAATGGCTTCAGGAGCTGTTAATAATATAACAATGACAGCTGGAATGATAACTGAAACAGATGATAGCCCAGTTGTAATGAACCCAGGTTCATATGATGGAACTAATAAATTAGATAAAACATTAAAAATTACATATGGTGGAACAGACCAAAACTATCCAATTACAATAATAAATGATGTAAAAAGTATAGCAGTAACAAGTACGCCAAAAACAGATTATAATGTAAATGATTTATTAGATGTAACAGGTGGACAAATAACAATAACAAGAGCAGTTGGAACATCTGTAGAAACCATAACAAGTGGTATGGTAACAGGTTTTGATAGTTCAGTAGAAGCAAGCAATATGCCATTAACTGTAACTTACACAGAAAATGGAATAACACAAAATACAACTTATAATATTAATATAGTAGATTCTGTAATAGGATTTACAATTAGTACTTCACCAAAAATTAGTTATAATTATGGAGAAGTTCTAGATGTAACTGGAGGAAAATTAACTGTAACAAGAGGAAGCGGAGATACTATAATAGACTTAACTTCTGGAATGGT
>DAOOQE010000014.1:0-33404 GCA_035388585.1 Clostridia bacterium | reverse complement strand
CAAAAAAATTGATTAAGGTGATTAACCACCCCAATCAATATTATAGAACCAAAATTTATAGTATATATTGTATACGTAACATAGTAAAATAATTATTTTACTATATATGAATCAAAACTCGACGAGGAGGGGTTTATATGGAATTTAATAAAAATTTAGAAATGGAACTAAAACTTCGGGATGAAGAATTATTAAAAAAGTTTAAGATTATACCAGCAACGCAAATTTCTGTTAATGATAGTTTCTTAAACTACATCTCAAAAAGTAAGGAACAGATGAATTTTAAAGAAAAAATATTAAATGTCCTCATGAATGAAGATATTAAAAATTTTCGAGTTCAGGGTTACGATCCTAGCTTGAAAAATAATGAAATAATTTTTGAATCAGGATTATTACCAGGACTTGGAAAAAGTCCACTCTGGTGGGAAGAAAATGCAAAAAATGTTTTAAAAAGTAAAAACTCACGATTGGGAAATGAAAATGAAAGGCTGTTGTTTGTTGCATATATTTTGAAAAGATTAGTTGAAACTAATTGGAACAAAATATCTTATTGTTGGCACGAAATCTGTAATGATAGTGTCAATATAGCGAGATACATAAATAATACTCTTTACTATGATTTCGTTTATGAGAGAACAGGAGATAAAAGAGTAGTTTCAGAATTTAGTGATTTAGGCAATGTTTCAAAAATAATAAAATCATCAAATGATAATAGATTTTATCATGTAGGAGGTGCAAGGTACTTAAACAGTTATGAAGCTCCAATTATTAATCAATCCAACATAAACTATCCTGAAAATATTGATAATCTAGCTGTTGGCTGGATTGTTATGGATGAATGATTTTTACTAAAATACTCATTAAATTATTTGATGAGTATTTTTTATGTTTTTTTACTAAAATATTAAAATGATTAGTAAGAAAAAATTAAAATATTAGTAAGATAATATTAAATTACTAGTAAGATAATATTAAATAATTAGTATCATAATATCAAATAATTAGTAAGATAAAATTAAATTATTAGTAAGATAAAAATAAATGCAATTATATAAAATAATTTTTGTATTCAAAAATTTTATACTACACAAAAGTATTTTAATATGTTATACTAAAAATAATTTCAAATATATGATTTTTAATATAAAAATAATATTTATAATACGAAATAATATTTATAATAATAATTATTATTTTTTATTATAAATAGAATATTAATTATTATGTATTTGTAATGGAACTTATAAATATAAATAAGGAGGAAATTTATGAAAGAAAATGTAAAATTTCATATATGTGAAATTTGTGGTAATCAGGTTGGACTGATTCATGATGTAGGTAATCCAATTGTGTGTTGCGGAAAAAAAATGACCTTATTGGAAGCAAATACAACTGATGCATCTCATGAAAAACATGTTCCAACATATGAAAAAGTAGAAGACGAAATAGTTGTAAGAGTTGGAGAGATTGAACATCCAATGCAAAAGGAACATTATATTATGTGGATAGCATTAGTTTCTGATAATAAAACAACTAGAATAACATTATATCCAGAACAAGAAACAACTGTTAGATTTAAATATGCTCCAAAATCAACTATATATGCATATTGCAATATTCATGGATTATGGAAAAAAGAAGTAGAATAAAAAATTATACTTGCAAATCCTACTATGTTAGTAGTATAATTACATAAATGAGGTGATTTATATGAAAATATCCACAAAGGGTAGGTATGCATTAAGAATTATGATTGATTTAGCAATTAATAATGATGGAAGATTTATACCATTAAAAGATATTGCAAAAAGACAAGAGATTTCAAATAAATATTTAGAACAAATAATATCATTATTAAATAAAGTAGGTTTTTTGGAATCTTCAAGAGGGTATACTGGAGGATATAGACTAATGAAAAATCCTTCAGAGTATTCAGTAGGAGATATACTAAGAGCTACAGAAGGTGAATTGGCTCCAATATATTGCTTAACAGAACAAGGTGTATGTAATAGAAAACAAGATTGTAAAACATATTCCTTTTGGAAAGGGTTGGACAATGTTATAAGTGATTATATAAATGGAAAAACTCTTGAAGACTTAATTAAATAAAAATATTTAAGTTTAGATGTCTTTTAATTAATAATTTTTATTTTTAAAATCTTGTTTAGAAGTTTAGAAATAATAATTAATAAATGAAGTTTAGAAGTTTAGAAATAATAATTAATAAATGAAGTTTAGAAATAATAATTAATAAATCTAGAATTTATAATTGAATATATAAAAGGAATGCAACAAATTTTAATTGTAGCATTCCTTTTATATGTTTAATACGGTTTTCAAAAAATATATTTAATTCCTATTGACAAAGTAGGAATTAAATATTATAATTCCTAGTATAGAAGTATGAAAAGGAGGAATTATGAAAATAGTATATTTAGATAATGCTGCTACTACAAAATTAGATAATAATGTTTTTAATGAAATGATTCCATATTTAACTGAAAATTATGGTAATTCTTCATCTATATATAAATTAGGAAAACAATCTAAAAAGGCGATAGAAGAATCAAGAAATAAGATAGCAAAAATATTGAATTGTGATCCAAAAGAAATATATTTTACATCAGGTGGGACAGAAAGTGATAATATAGCAATAAAAGGTATTGCAAAATCATATAAAAATAAGGGGAACCATATAATAACATCAAAAATTGAGCATCCAGCAGTTTTGGAAACATGTAGACAGTTAGAAAAAGAAGGTTTTGAAATTACATATGTTTCTGTAAATAATGATGGAATAATAGATTTAGAGGAATTAAAAAGATCTATAAAATCAGAGACTATTTTAATATCTATCATGTATGCAAATAATGAAATTGGGACAATTCAACCAATACAAGAAATTGCAAAAATTTCGAAAGAGAAAAATATTGTTTTTCATACAGATGCTGTACAAGCTGTTGGAAGTGTAAAAATAGATGTTAAAAACCTAGGTTTAGATTCTCTTTCTTTATCTTCACACAAGTTTTATGGTCCAAAAGGTGTAGGAGCTTTGTATATAAAACAAGGAGTGAAATTCGATAGTCTTATTACTGGTGGTCATCAAGAAAGAAACAAAAGAGCAGGAACTGAAAATGTTGCTGGAATAGTAGGTATTGGAAAAGCAATAGAAATAGCATATGAAAATTTAGAAAAAAATAATAAAAAAATAACTTTTTTAAGAGACTATTATATAGAAAATATTGAAAAAAGAATTCCATATATAAGAATTAATGGGGATAGAAAATACAGATTGCCAGGAAATGCAAATATATCTTTTGAGTTTATAGAAGGGGAAGGTGTATTATTGTATCTTGATTTAAAAGGTATTTATGCTTCGAGTGGTAGTGCTTGTACATCAGGTTCTTTAGATCCATCACATGTATTATTAGCAATTGGTTTATCACATGAAATTGCACATGGTTCATTAAGAATTACAATTGGTAAGTATAATACAAAACAAGAAATAGATTATTTGGTTGAAAGTTTAGTTGAAGTAGTAAATAAGTTAAGATTAATGTCACCATTATGGGTAAAATCTAAAAATGTTTAAATAGATTTTAGAATGATTAATGATAATCACAAAATGATTAATGACAATCACAAAATGACTAATGAAAATGATAAAAAGAATAATATAAATCACTAAAGGATGAAGAAAAAATATAAAAAGATTAATATAAATTACAAAAAAATTTAAAGTAAAAAGGAGGAATGAGAATGGATTATTCACAAAATGTGATAGAACATTATTCAAATCCCAGAAATGTTGGGGAAATTATAAATCCATCAGGCATAGGGGAAGTAGGTAATGCTAAATGTGGAGATATAATGAAAATATATATAAAAGTGGAAAATGAAATAATAACAGATGTAAAATTTAAAACTTTTGGATGTGGAGCAGCTATAGCATCAAGCAGTATAGCTACAGAGCTAATAAAGGGCAAAACAATTTTTGAAGCATTGAAAATAAAAAACAGTGATGTTATCAAGGAATTAAATGGTTTGCCACCTGTTAAAATACATTGCTCAGTTTTGGCTGAAGAAGCAATAAAAGAGGCTGTAATAGATTATTATAGAAAACAAGGAGAATTGACTGAAGAAAAAATATTGAAAAAATAAAAATTTAATTTTATAAGTATTGACAATTTAATATTAATTGTGTTATTATTACAATTGTCAGTATAAATGCGGATGTGGCGGAACTGGCAGACGCGCTGGTCTTAGGAACCAGTGTCAACGACGTGGAGGTTCGAGTCCTCTCATCCGCACCAGTATGAATCTTATTATGGAATTTTAGTTCTAAAGTACATTATTCTTTTTCATACTCATATTGCAAAGTAACAATATAAGTTTACAATGTTATTAAATATAAAAAATACTCAAAAAAAAGTCAATTCAATATGAATTGACTTTTTGAGTGTTTAATTTTAATGAATAATAAATCATTAATTTTGATTATAAATCGAGAAAGCTTCAATTGAGTAATTTATTCCATCAGACAAGAACTTGAATAATACAGATAAATTTTCAAATACTAAATTAATTTTAGTATTTGAACTTCTATTAATAATAGTCGAGCTTACACTTTTTGATATATGTAAGCTATTAACTGCATTTTTGAATATATCAGATGTAAGATTTTCTAAATTATAATTAGAAAATCCAAAATAATTTTTATTTAAATATTTATCCATATCGGAATTTAAATTAATAAAAATTTCTATTAGTTGATTAATTCTAGATATTATGTCAATAATACCATCAATTAACTCTAAATTTGTTCCTAAATACTGTATGCCTAGTGAATTTTCCGTAAATTGTTTAGATAATAGATCTACATCTATATCCTCTATTTCTGATCCTGAACAGAAATAGGTAGTAATAAATTTTGTATTGAAGATTTTAATTGAGAGATTTTTTATCCGTGAGATATAATTTGATAATTCACAACCAATTGTTGTTTGTGAATTATAATAATTTGGATTATCCACAACGATTGGTATATTTAATGTTTCAGGAACAATATTATCAAGTGCTACAATCAAATTATTTATTTTTGGAGTTAAAAAGTCTATTACAACTTTTTTCAATATATAACTTATTGTGCAATTAGAAATTTCCTCATATCCTACACCAATATTTATATAAGGAATAATACTTGAAAATCCATATTCATTTAACTTTTTTTCGATATGATTTAACATTGCTACTTCTTTACCAAATTTTGAACTATCTTTTTTAAGTTGGTAATAGTCATCTTCATTAAATAGAAGATGGATTTTTTCTAATTCAGATTCAGATAGTTTAAGATTTTTTCCCTGAATAATTTCCTTCGCAATTAGAAAATTAATCCAGGAAATACTTATTTGAATTTCCTCTTTTCTTTTTGCGTAATCCGAAAAATATTTAGCTAATTCAGAATTGTCTTCTGAATTAATGCAGTATAAGGATTTCCCATTTTTTAATATCTCCTCACGATTCATTAATAACACTCCTTTTCTAAGTTAATTATAACTGATGATTATTCTTTTGATGCTGTCTACATTTAGAAAATAATAAATGAGATTTTATAAGTATAGCACCATTTATATATAAAGTAAAGAAATTTTAAAATGAATAATACAAATTTTTCAGATTTATAAATAGTTAGATCCAATTATTATATTTTTTAATATACTTTTTTTTACAATATTTTAGGTAATAGTCAATGGCCTGAAATCAATAATTTGAAGTATTTGACTTGAGTTCAGTATAAAAGTTAAAATAGCTTTTTATAAGAAATTCTTCAAAAAAACAACTAAAGTATATCCAATTTTAAAAAAATAGATACTATGATTGTCTTTTTTTGTTAATTAATATATAATATTTTTAAAGAAGGTGAAATAAATGAAGAGAATTCTAATAAAGCTTATTTTTATACTAATTATAAGTATAATTACTGTATCTGGTTATTTTTATTTTATAGGAAGATCATTATATAATAAAAAAATAAGTGAAATAAGTATTAGCATTAAAGTTGAAGAAATCAGGAAATCTAAAAATTATACAACCTTGGATAAAGTTCCATCAGATTATCTTAATGCAATAATTGCAGTAGAAGATCATAGATTTTATGAACATGGAGCCGTTGATTATGTAGCTTTAGCAAGGGCAGGAATCAAAAATTTCCAGTCAAAAAGTTTAATTGAAGGTGGAAGCACTATTACACAGCAAGTTGCAAAAAATCTTTATTTTATAGCTGATGGAGATGGTGTTGATAGAAAAATTGCAGAATTAATGATTGCTGAGGAGTTGGAAAAAAAATTTTCTAAAGGAGAAATACTGGAACTATATATAAATATTATATATTTTGGAGATGGTTATTATTGTGTATATGATGCAAGTATTGGATATTTCAACAAAAAACCTATTGATATGAACTTATATGAAAGTACTTTGCTGGCTGGAATCCCTAATGCACCAAGCGTTTATTCTCCAACAGTTAATAGTGAACTATCAAAAAAACGTCAGCAGAAAGTTATTAATGATATGGTCAAATATGGTTATCTAACTAAAGAACAAGCAGATAAAATAATAAAATAAAGATTTTTAGAAATAAAGTATAAAAAATATATAGTAAGTTTAATTAAAAAATGCAAACATTAAGTTTAGTTTTAAATCATAAAAGTAAACCTTAAATTTAGTTTTAAATTAAAAAGGTATACAGTAATTTTAGTTGTAAATCATAAAATATAAACGGCAATTTTAATTTAAAAGCATAAAATGTAAACCATAATTAAAAAATTGCACAAATATAAGTTGATAATTATATAATTAAATACAAAGGAGGAAATTATTTAATGTACTATTTAAATAAAATAACAGTAATACCAAAATTACCAGAAAGAATTAGAGGTCTATCAGAAATAACAAGTAATATATGGTGGTCATGGAATACGGAGTTTCTAAAACTATTTAAGGAAATTGATATAGACTTATGGGAAAAATGTGAAAAAAATCCTGTTAAGTTTTTATCAGAAATATCTCAAGAAAAACTTACAGAAATTATAAATGATGAGGAATTTCTGGAGAAGTATGATGAAATATATAATAATTTCAATAATTATATTAGTAGTAAAAATACTTGGTTTACAAAAAAGTATCCAAATAATAAACAAGATATTATTGCTTATTTTTCAGCAGAATATGGTTTAGATGAAATTCTTCCTATATATTCTGGCGGATTAGGTATTTTATCAGGTGATCATCTTAAATCTGCAAGTGATTTAGGTATTCCAATTGTTGCTTTGGGATTATTATATAAAAACGGATATTTTAGACAGCAAATAGGGAAAAATGGAGAACAAGAAACTATATATAAATATTTAGATATAAATAGTTTACCAATTAAGGAATTAAAAGATAAAAAAGGAAATGATATAAAAATATCTCTAGAATTTCCTAAAGGTGTTATTTATTTAAAATTATGGCAAATAGAGGTTGGAAGAGTAAAATTATATCTACTAGATTCGGATTTAAAAGAAAACATAGAAGAATATAGGATAATTACATCTACTCTATATGGTGGAGATAAAGAAAATAGAATCATGCAGGAAATAATTCTTGGTATAGGTGGAAATAAGGCTTTAGATGTTTTGGGAATTAATCCAACTGTTTATCATATGAATGAAGGACATTCGGCATTTTTATTAATGGATTTAATAATGAAAATTATACAAAATAAACAAGTTTCATTTAATTTGGCTAAGGATATTGTATCATCAAAAACTGTATTTACAACCCATACTCCTGTTCCAGCAGGAAATGATATATTCAATATAGAATTAATCAAGAAATATTTTAAAGGATATCCAGAAAAATTTGGTATATCAGAACATGAATTTTTGGAATTAGGAATGGCACCAAAATCTATTGGATGCGAAGAATTTAATATGGGTATATTTGCTCTTAAAATAGCAGGCAAAAAAAATGGAGTGAGTAAGTTGCATGGAGAGGTTTCAAGAGAGCTATTCTCAGAAGTATGGCCAAATATAAGTGCTAAAGAATCTCCTATAACATATGTAACAAATGGAATTCACACTTGTTCATGGTTAGCACCAAATATTAAAAAATTGTATAATAAATATATGATACCATTTTGGCAGGAACTAATACACGAAGAAAAAATCTGGAAAGATATTAAGAATATCCCAGATGAAAAATTATGGAATGAGCATAATGAAAGAAAAACAAAATTAATTTCGCTAGTTAAGGAAAATACTATTACGAGACTTAAAAGAAATGGATATTCATATGAAGAAATTTCAAGTGTAGTATCACAAATAAATACAAAAGCTTTAACAATTGGATTTGCTAGAAGATTTGCAACCTACAAAAGAGCAACATTAATATTAAAAGATATAGAAAGAATAAAACAAATACTAAAGGATAATCAGAAACCAGTTCAGATTATATATGCTGGAAAAGCACATCCAGCAGATAAAGAAGGTCAAGAGTTAATAAAGTATATACATGATCTATCAATGGAATCAGAATTTAAGGGAAAAATTTTTATATTAGAAGATTACAGTATTGCAATGTCTAGATATTTAATTAGTGGAGTTGATGTTTGGCTAAATACTCCGAGAAGGCCAATGGAAGCTTCAGGAACAAGCGGTCAAAAAGCATCTGTAAATGGAGTTTTGAATTTTAGTGTTTTAGATGGATGGTGGGCAGAAGGTTTTAATTCTAGAAATGGATGGAAAATTGGAAATGACTATAAGTATGATAATTATGAAATACAAGACATAACTGATAGCGAAAGTCTTTATTCAACTTTAGAGAAAAGAATTATTCCAATATTCTTTAACCGAAATGAGAAAGATATTCCAAAAGAATGGGTTGAATTTATGAAGGAATCTATTATAACAACTGGATCTAAATTTAGTACTTCAAGAATGTTGGTTGACTATATGGAAAAATTATATATGCCACTTTGTGAGTTGACAAATAAGAGTTATTCAGATTTAGATAAGGTTACACAGTTTAACATATGGAAAAAAAATATATATAATGAATGGGACAAAATAGAAATATATCAATCTGAAAGTAACCTAAATAATGAAACTATAGATGCTGGGAATTCATTAAATGTAAAATGTATAGTTAAATTACCTCATATATTAAAAGAAAATATAAATGTTGAAGTTTATTATGGAAAAAATATTAATAATATAATAGAGGAAGATATTAATGTTATTAAAATGAATCTTACTGAAAAAGATGATGAAAAAAAGGTGTATACATATTCTGCAATAATTAAATTAAATACGGGTGGAGAATTTGCATATACTTTTAGAGTAACACCTAAGCATGAAATGTTATTAGAATCAGAAAATTTAAATTTGATTAAATGGGCGGAATAATAATCTAGAAAATAATTTAAAAACCATGTTAAAATTTAAAAGAAATTTTGTAAAGTATTGATAAATTTTATAACAATAATCTTTTAAAATAATAAAAAAGCTAAAAGTACTTGAAAATACTAAATTTTACTGGTATAATTGTATAGTTAATTAATAAAATTATATTTTAAAAATCATTTAAATGTAACAATAAATGTACTAAAAAGATATAATAATATGGAGGTAAAAAGGATGAAAAGAACGAAAATAGTATGTACTGTTGGACCAGCTACATCGGAAGTTGAAACACTAAAAAAACTAATGAAGGCAGGAATGAATGTTGCAAGAATAAATTTCTCGCATGGGGGATATGAAGAACAAGAAAAAAACATTAATTCTGTAAAAAAAGCAAGAGAAGAAGTAGGTTTACCAGTCGCATTATTATTAGATACACAAGGTCCTGAAATAAGAACTGGACAATTAGCTCAATCACCAGTAACATTAATTGAGGGAAATGATTTTATTTTAGTAAATGAAGACATAATAGGAGACGAAAACAAGACTTCAGTTACTTATAAGGATTTATATAAAGATGTAAAACCAGGAACTACTATTTTAGTTGATGATGGGAAACTAGAGTTAAATGTAACAAGTATTGATGGAAAAGATGTTAAATGTAAGATTATAAATGGTGGGAAACTTGGAAGTAAAAAAAGTATAAATATTCCAGGAACACATATCAATTTGCCAGCATTAAAGGAAAAAGATATAAAAGATTTAATTGATGGATGTAAAGCAGATTTTGATTATATAGCTGCTTCATTTATAAGAACAGCAGATGATGTAAGAGCAATAAGAAAAGTTTTAAATGAAAATGGTGGAAAAGATATAAAAATTATTTCGAAAATAGAAAGTCAAGAAGGAATTGATAATTTTGATGAAATACTAGAAGAGACAGATGGAATAATGGTTGCACGTGGTGACTTAGGAGTTGAAATTCCAATGGAACAAGTTCCAATAGCTCAGAAAAATTTTATTAAAAAATGCAATAAAGCTGGAAAAATTGTAATAACAGCAACACAAATGTTAGAATCAATGACAGAAAATCCAAGACCAACTCGTGCTGAAGTTAGTGATGTTGCTAATGCAGTATATGATGTTACAAGTGCTATAATGCTATCTGGTGAAACTGCAATGGGAAAATACCCAATAATATGTGTGGAAACAATGGCTAAGATAGCTGAAAATATAGAAAAAGACATTAATTATGGAAAAAGAATTGGAAGAAGAGAATGTGATGTAAATGAGTCATTTGTAAATTACGAATTTTATTTAAATTATGCAATTTGCGGAACAGCAAGACAAATGAATGCAACAGCAATTTTTGCTTATACTCAAGGTGGTGATACACCAAGAATTATTTCTAGTTTTATGCCAAATTGTCCAATTTTTGCTGTAACAGACAACAAAAAAACATATAGACAATTAGCATTAGTAAACAATGTTACACCTATTTTAATAAGTACAGAAAGTGAGCCTAAAAAAATGATTACAGAAGGTATATCACAAGCAAAAAAACTAGGATTTGTAAATGATGGTGATATTGTAGCAGTTGCAGGTGGAGATACAATACTTGCTAAAGAAACTGATATTATGAACAGAACAATAGGTGGAATTGTTAGAGTTTAAAAATAATACAATTATAAAAATACATAATTTAAAATATAAATAAAGATAATTTAAAATTAAATAAAGAAAATTTAAAATTCAATAATAACAATTTAAAATTAGATAAAGAAAATTTAAAATTAAATAATGATAACTCAAAATTCAATAATGACAATTTATAATTAAATAAAGATAATTTAAAATTAGATAATGACAATATAAAATTAAATAAAGATTATTTGGAATCAAATAAATCCTTAAACAGTGTAATAAAAATATTATGCTGTTTTTTTTTGAGTAAAAGTAATCTCAAGTAACCACAATTATTATTCTATCTTAAATTGTAATATATATTATGAAAAAGGAGGAAGATTAAATGATTAACAAATGTTGTTGTAATAAGATTTCATGTGAATTTTTATGTGATAATCAAAATAATCTAGACATGTGTAAATGTGGAACATAACATATTTGTAAATTTAATTGATAAACAGTAAAAATTATGATATAAAATAAATATGTTTAAGAAATTATAAAAAAATTTATAGTTTTCGTAAATATAATTATTAGGAGATAAAAATGGAGAAAATAAAAAAAATTGAAAAATTCTTATTAGTATTTTTAATATGTGTGTCTTCAGCAATTACTTTAATGTGTTTGGTGGCGAAAATTCCAAATAAATTAATACATAATAATATGATGGAATCAGCCAAATATTTAAGTGAGAAAAAAATGTATTATAATATGATAAAAGGTATAGATGCAACAAGAATAGATCATTATGCAGATTCAATAACATTAAATATTATATACAATTTAAGCCCTGATAAACCATTAAGGTCAGTATTATATTCTAATTATTACGGAAATAACGGAAAAGAAGAAACTTATAACCTGTTAAATGTAGTTTCTAATAATAATATTTCTGCGAATTCACAATACATAAGGTATTGGCATGGAGGAATGGTTGTGCTAAAACCATTAATGTTATTACTTAATATTGAACAAATATATGTTTTAAATATTATATTATTAATAACATTAGTATTTTTACTTTCATATAAAATGATAAAAAATAAATTGATAATATTATTAATATCTTTTTATATATCATTAATATGTACAAATTCTTTTGTTGTACCTTTTTCATTAGAATATGCAAGTATGTATTTTTTAATGCTTATTTCATCAATAATATTAATTAGTATCTTAGAAAAAAATAAATTTGAAAAAATATATATACTGTTTTTTATTATTGGTATATTTACTTGTTTCTTTGACTTTTTAACAATTGAAACTGTAACATTAACAGTTCCTCTTATAATACTGTTAGTTTATAAATATAGAAATCATAAAAAAATTGATATAAAGGAAGTTATTTTGTTATCGGCAAAATTAATTTCTTTATGGTTTTTAGGATATGTGCTAATGTGGATTGCTAAATGGGGAATATCAGCTATATATTTAGGCGAAAATTTAACAGATGTTGTTTTTGAAAACGCATCACAAAGAATAAATAAAGCAAAAATACATACCATAGGATTAAGTCAAGACAACACAACCGAATCTGTAATACTAAAAAATATATATTGCTTATTTCCATTATGCTTTATAAATTATAAATTAACATTTTTTATAGCTGTTATATTTGTTTTATTCACTTTTATTTTTTTGACAAGAAAAGAAAAAAATATACAATTAAGTATTATATTATTTAAAATTGGATTAATTCCATATGTACGATATATTTTAATAAATGGACATTCAAGTCTTCATTATTTTTTTACTTATAGAGCTCAATTTGCAACTATAATGGCAATAGTATTGGGAACACATTATATTATAGATAATAAAGTATTTAAGTTTTATAACATAATAGAAAATATATTTAAAATCAACAAGAAGGAATTAATGAATAATAAAAAAATAGTTGGAATAAATAAAAAAAATCTTGGAAGTAATATTAAAAAAAATGTTGAAATTAATGATAAAAAAAATCCTGGAAGTAATACTAAAATAAATGTTAGAATTAATGATGAAAAAATTTTTGAAAGTAATGAAAAAAATAATATTACAAAAAGTTATGCAAAATATAGCAAAAAAATTACTTTTCTTATGCCATGTTTAAATGAAGAAAAAACTTTAGGAAAGTCTATAGAGATGGCTAAAAGATTTATTAAAAAGAATAATATTGATTCAGAAATACTAATAATAGATAATGGAAGTTTAGATGAATCTGTAAATATTGCAAGAAAATTAGGAGCAAGGGTTGAATTTGAAGATAAGAAGGGTTATGGAAGTGCTTTGAAATCTGGTTTTCTAAAAGCTAGAGGAGAATATATTATAATGGGTGATTGTGATACAACCTATGATTTTGAAAGTGTAGAAGATTTTATATTAAAGTTAGAGAATGGTTATGATTTAGTTGTAGGTAATAGATTTAATAAAGAAACTGAAATAAATGCAATTTCGTTTATTCACAAAATAGGTGTTAAGTCTTTATCATTTTTTGCAAAATCCAAATATAATGTAAGTATTAATGATTTTCATTGTGGTCTTAGAGGAATTAGAAAAAAAGCATTGGAAGATATTGAGTTTAAAACTAATGGAATGGAATTCGCAACAGAAATGATATATCAATTTGTTAAGAATAATAAAAAAATTGTAGAAATACCGATAAGATTTAGAAAATGTTCTGATATAAAAAGAAAACCTCATCTAAGAACAATTAGAGATGGAATAAGACATTTACTATTTATATTGAAAAGTAAAATATAAATACTTATGGTGAAGTGAAAAAGCAATTGCGATTTTGTAATAACAAATGCAATAGTAAAAGAAAAATATAAATATTTATGAAAAAATAGTTTGGAATACTTGATTAATAAAAAATTATAGTATAAAATTATTACGGAAAATACAAAGGAGGAAAAAATGAAAAAAAGAATTTTACAATATTTAAGTTTAATTACAATTATAATGCTTTTGGTAGGAATTATATTTCCTTTTGCAAAAGTTTATGCAGAAACATATTTATATAGTATAGAAAATATTGATGGACAAATTCAAATTGCGCAGGACAGTGCTGTGAATATTGGTAAAAAAATGGAAGGTGGAGATAATGTATATACAACTGATCTTCATGTTTCTGTATATTTTTACGAATATGGGTACTCAGGTGAATATGATGGAACAGGTTCTATAAGACAAAGTTTTGAAATGTCTGGTGGATATATATATATTGATTATCCATCTGATAATAAATATATTTGGGAAGTAAAATATATTGATGAGAGTTTTAATATACATATACAAGAAGTAAATAGATATAATTTAAATATAGAAACATTACAAAACAAAAGTGTTTTAGATGGGGAAACTGCCGAATTTACTGTTAATGCAACAATAGATAATGAAGATGAATTAACATATCAATGGTATTATATTGATGAAAATGATGATGCAACTCCAATAGATGGACAAACATCAAGTATATTAAATATTCAGCCTTCAAATGTTAATTTATATTTAAATGGAGCACGTTTTTATTGTGAAATATATGATGGAACACTTACAAATACAGTAACATTATACATAAATGAAGGCTATACTATAACTTATAAATCTACAGATGGAACTGAAATAATCAAACAAGATATGCAAAAATACCTTCCTAATTCAGATATAGTATTGGATTTTATAAATATTCCTAGTAAACAAGATCATGAATTTATAGGGTGGTCAGATACAATAAATAGTATAATACCAAAATATAAAGGACAATCAGATAAATTTAAAATGACACAACAAAATGCTAGTTTGTATGCAGTGTGGAGTCTTAAAAAATTACGAAATATACCAAATGGAATTACATTATTAAGTACATTTGATTATGGATCAAAATTAGAAGTTTCAATAATAGAAGAAAATAGTTCTATTATAAAAAATATGAAGTTAGAAGCTTTAGAGGAAAAAGAAATATTAGGTTCATTTGAAGTTACTGTTGTTGAAGGAACATATAATGGAGATATAGAAATTATATTTGATATTGATGAAAAATATAATAATAAAGAGATTTTCGTATATCATCATAAAAAAGATGGAACAATAGAAGTTTTAAAAGGAATTGTTTATGAAGGAAAATTAAAGATAAATGTTAAAGAATTATCACCATTTGTTTTAGCTACAAGGAACATATTGTCTTCAACATCTAGTCCTCAAACTGGAGATAATCTGTTTACGTATTTAGTAATTCTTATAGTTGGGTGCACAGGATTAGTTTTATCAAAAAAGATTTTTAGAATAAAAAAATAAACATAATTGTGTTTTAATTTATAAAAAGGTTATTTCTTAAATTTGATTTTAGAATAATTTAAGAATAAATATAAAAAAATCTTAAATTAATTTATTTATATTTTATAATTAATTAGTTACTATTTATGAATTGTTAAAATTTTAAATATAAGACCGTAAATCAATATAATATAATTGATATACGGTCTATAATTATGAAATAAAAAAGTTACTTGTATTAATATATCCTTCTAAAAAATTTATATATATTTCTGAAAAATTTATATAATTTCTGAAAATTTAATATATATTTCTGAAGAATTAATATATATTTCTGAAAAACTATTATGTTTTTATTATTTTAAATATAATAATTTTTTAAAAAAATATAATTTCATTTTATTATAAATATATTATATGTTTATTATTTGAAAAATATTATACGATTATAATCAGAAAAAATATCAGGGTGCATATAATCAGAAAAATATTAGGTTGCATAAAATTAGAAAAATATGTTATTGTATTTAAAAAAACGTTATGATACAATTAATTAATATAAGTAATATTATCTAAAATGAGTTTTTAATTCATTTTATGAGGAGGAAATATGCAAAAGAAAAAAAAGTTGAAAATTATAATGTTAATAATTATATTAATATGCATATTGTTAGTGACTTTTAATTTTTTTAATAATAAAAACAACAAAAATAATACAAGAAATATAGAAAAAACATACAAATTAAAATACAGTGAAGCATATATGCAATATCTAAATTTACCAGAAGAAGAAAGAAATAAGCTTGGAGTTGTTCCAAGAATGTATGATATTAGTTTGGATAATTTAGAATCTATTAATGAGGAAGCATTAAAAACAAAAGTTGGAGAAACACCTATTCCAGCACAGTTTTCACTTAAAAACCAAATTAATATAAAAGTTGAAAATCAGGAAAGTTATGGGGTTTGTTGGGCTTTTGCATCACTAAATGCTTTAGAAACAAACTTAGCTTTAAAAACAGGAACGACTTATGATTTTTCTGAAAGCCATGTAGATCATCTTATGAGTCCCATATTTGGAAATGATGATAGAGAACTTCATGGTGGTGGAATGTTCTACTATTTTATGGAATATGTAATGTCTAATTATGGACCAATATTAGAAACTGATGTTCCATATGAAAATCCTGTTAGTCCATATGGGCAACAAGACTATTTGGAATGGGAAGCTTTTGGGCCAACTATTGATTTAGTTCAAATAGTAGATTTACCTACAATAAATAAAAAAACAACCACTTATACACCACAAGAATTAACTGCAATGAGATCAACAATTAAAACACATATAATGGAGAATGGATCATTATATGCTTCTATTCGTTCTACAGATATAAAAACATTTAATGGAAAAAAAGTATTAAACTCTAATGCTTCAGCATTAATTCAAGACCATGCAATTACAATAATTGGGTGGGATGATAATTTTGCAACAACAAATTTTCCTACTGAATCAAGGCCAACTAATCCAGGAGCATATATTGCTCTAAATTCATGGGGAGAAGATTGGGGAGAATCAGGAGTTTTTTATATATCTTATGAAGATGTTTATGTAGAACAGGAGATGAGTGGGGTTGTTTCAACAACAACAACATTTAATTATGTAGATTTTCAAGTAGAGGATGATACTTTTTATACAGCTCTAAAACAAGAGTTAAATGGAAAATGCATTAGTTCAATAGATAATACAAAATCTATAACTATAAAAACATTTACTCAAAATTATATGCAATATTTGGAATTAGTTGATAAAGGTATAAATAGCATACAAGGAATTCAGGCTTTACAGGCACTGTATTATTTGAATTTATCAAAAAATAATTTGTCAAATGTAACTCCAATTCTGCAGCTACCAAATTTGGATATGTTAGAAATATCTGAAAATACATTAAGAGATTTAACAGATGTTTTTAATTCATCATTACAAGGATTGAGTGCAATTTCTCAAAAAATTATTGAAGATAGTAATGGAACAAGTAATGAAATAATTATTCCACCAATTTTTTATCAAGCATTTTATATAAATGGAGGAACAGGAGTTAGTGTTAGTGCTAAAATTTATTATAATTGTGATAGAAACGAAGTATTAAATGATGCTTCAGGTATAAATTATTCAAATATTAATATTAATTCATCTACAGCTACAGCTAAAATAACTCTAGACAGACAAATTTCTGATACAAAAGCAGCTGGAACAAGGGCAATAAAAGTCACTTTAACAGATACTGGTTTTGTTAATGGAAGTACTTATACATTTTATTATGATGTGTTAAAAGGAGATATAAATAATAATGAAGTAATAGATTCAATGGATGCATATTCTACTTTGGTTAAAGTAGAGGCAGGAACTACTTTAACAACAGATGAAGTGAAAAGATTAGATATTAATTTAGATGGTATAGTAAATAGAGAAGATGTTTATTTGATTTTAGAAAAAGCTGTTCAATAAAAAAAGAATAGGAGGAATAAAAATGAAAAAAAAGAAATTAATAGTGGTATTTATATTAATTATTCTATTATTTATAATTACACTAAATTTTTTAAACAAGAGTTTTGCAGATGAGACACCAGCAGCATTTAAGTTAAATCAAGTTGAAACAAAAGTTGGAGATGTCATAAATGTAGAATTAATTTTACAAAATGAAAGGGCATTTTTGTCTTCCGATTTTGTTATTACATATGATGTTACAAAATTAAATTATTTGTCTTTTTCAAATGGAAACATACAAAATTTTACAATATACGCTAATGAAAGTTCAGAAGGAACAATTAAAATTGCAGGTATACAAGATCCAGCACAGTCAAGGGTTGTTTCTGCAAATACAATTTTAATTGTATTACAATTTGAGATTTTATCAGGAAGAGGTACTCAAACTAATTTAGAATTAGATTGTGAATCTTTATACACATCAGAAACCGTAACAGCTGAAACAACTCAAACATCAGGTGTTGTAGACATTTTAAATACTTCAGGATTAAAAGGTAATATAGTAACAACAAGTGGATTTGAGAATATGCAGGCATTTTTATATAATTCTTCAACAAATCTTCTTGTAGATGAGTTGGTAATAGGTCCAGATGGAATGTACAATCTAGATGCAACTGCTCCAGGAGAGTATTATATTAAAATAAAAAAATATGGATATTTAGATTATTTTATTAGAGGAATAATAATTTCAGAAATTAACAATGAAGAAAAAACTATTAATAATATCGATTTATTAGCTGGAGATTTAAATAATGATGGTGAAATTGATTTGTTGGATTTGGTAAAGATTAATGATAATTTTGGAAATACTACAAATGAAGAAAAAATAAAAATCAATATCAGTGGAGGTCTTTATATAGATAGTACTGATAAGCAGATATTGACACAAAATTATAATAAAAAATATGTAGAAAAAAATATAAATGATATTGGTTATAATAATTAATATACAAGTAAGGATATAAATTTAGTATTTATATCCTTATTAAATTAATGTATTATTAAATTAATGCATTTCGTTGGTTTAAATTTTATAGTTTTCTAATCTTAAATTTAATGTTTTTAAATCAATTTCTTCTTTTTTAATATAAATTAATCTATGAATGTAATTAAGACAAAATTCAAAATTATGTATGCATAACGAAAAATTTTTTTTGAAATTTTATACGATTTGTAATAATCAAAACTTTCTTTTATAGCACAATATTTATCAATAACGGTAATTATGTAGGTTTCCTTAAATTTTGGGAGTTTAATTGTAACTGGCCACATATGTTTTAAAATAATATCTTGTTCTTTTTCATTAAGTTCAAAATGTGATTTTGCGTTATTAAGAGCAACTTTTGGATGAGTAAAAGCATGAAAACCTTTTCTGTTTTCTAGTTTTGTTCTCCAATCGTATAAAAAAAGATCATGTAACATTCCGCTTCTAGCTGCAGATTTGTAGTCTAGTTTAAGCTTTTTGCAGATTAAATAGCTATAATATGATACATTTAAACAATGTTCAAAACATGATGTATTATAGTGTTGTTTAAAAAGATTCATCTGTAGGACTGTTTCATTAGAAATTATTTCATTTATAATAGAATAAAATTCCGAGTCATTTATTTTTGGAAAAAATCCAGGGTCATTTATTTTTGAAAAAAATTCAGTATCTTTTGTATTTATGTTTTTCAATATTTCAGCTCCTTTAAGTATAATGTATTTAATTATATATTATTTTTATTTAAAATATGTTCCTTTTAATTATATCATATCATGTATTTGTTTTAAACTGTAAAATGAAAAATGTAAAAAAATAATTTTTTTATGTAAAATGATTGATTTTTCTGACAAAAATGTATATAATATATTCTATGTTAAAAAAATAAAAGGAGATGTAAAATATGAAAAAGACAAAAATAATATGTAGTATAGGACCAGCAAGCACAGATCCAGAAGTAATGAGCAAAATGGTAGAAGCTGGAATGAACATAGCTCGTATAAACTTTTCACATGCAACTACAGAAGAAAAAATAGCAGTAGTATCATCTGTTAAAAAAGTAAGAGAAATGACAGGAAAAAATATTGCAATTTTATACGATACAAAAGGACCAGAATTTAGAAGTGGTATGTTAGAAAATGATGAAATAAAATTAGTTGAAGGTAAAACAATCAGATTAGTAAAAGAAACAGTATTAGGAAATGAAGAAAGAATATCAGTTAATCATCCAAAAGCAATTGATAATTTAAGAGAAGGTTCAACTGTTTTATTAGAAAACGGATTAATGAAAATACAAGTAGTATCAGTTGAAGAAGATGGTGTTACATGTAAAATAATTAATGGAGGAATTTTAGGAAACAAAAAAAGTTTAAATGTTCCTGGAAGTAAGTTAGATATTCCATTTATTAGTGATGCAGATAGAGAAGATATAATTTATGCTTGCCAAAATGAAGGTGATTTTCTTGCATTATCTTTTGTTAACACAAAAGAAGATGTATTAGAAGCTAGAGAAATACTAAAAAAATATAACAGAGAAGATTTAAAAATAGTAGCTAAAATAGAGAGTACAACAGGTTATGATAATTTAGATGAAATAATTGATGTTTCTGATGGTATAATGGTTGCACGTGGAGATTTAGGAGTAGAGGTTCCAATGCAAAGATTACCAAAATGTCAAAAATTAATAGTACAAAGATGTCGTGAAAAAGGTAAATTTGTTATAGTTGCAACAGAAATGCTAGAATCTATGAAAAAAAGTGCTAGACCAACTCGTGCAGAAGTTAGTGACGTTGCTAATGCTGTATTAGACGGAACAGATGCAGTTATGTTATCTGGGGAAACAACAATAGGAAAATTCCCAATAGAAGTTGTTAAATTTATGGCTGAAATATGTAGAGAAACTGAAGAATATTATGATTATGAATATCAATTTGCTTCAGAAAGAGAAATTGATATAACAGAAACAATAGCTAATAGTGTTGTTAATGCATCTAATGTATTAGATATAGATTTAATAATTGCTTCAACAGAAGGTGGAGAAACAGCAAGAAGAATAAGTAATTTAAAACCAAGATGTTTAGTTCTTGCAGCTACATCTTCAGAAGAAGTTGCTCGTTCATTAGCAGTAAATTATGCTGTATATCCAGTGGTAGTACCAGTATCTGATAAAACTGATGAAATAATTGAAATTGCAAAAGAAAAAGCAAAACAAATTATGGGATTACAAAAAGGTGATATAGTTGCAATTACTGGAGGATTCCCAAAAAATGGAACAAAAATGACAAATTTATTAAAAATAGAAGAAATACAATAATTAATAATAAATAAAATGACTAATCTATTTAAAATACAATAAATATAGTAATCAATAATATGATGAAGAAAAGACAAAATTATTTAAAATAGAAGAAATAAAAAATTAATAATAAATAGAAAACAAAAAAAGCGGATTATATCCGCTTTTTTTTCTAAAACATAATTTGAAATTTACAAAATAATTACAAAATAATTATAAAATAAATTCTAAATATAAATATTTAATATTATAAGGTATTTAGTTATTTATATAATTGTATATAAATTGAATTTAAAAATTATCAAAGTATATATACAATATTATATAATTCTATTGTAAATTTTCCAATATTTTAGGTAATATTTGTTTCTTTCTTGAAACAACATTTTCTAACAGTACTGTATTATCCTCTAATCCTAGTCCATAGGCTTTTTCTACAATATTTTTATCATTTCCTAAAGCAATAACTTTCGAATTTGCATTTAAAATATCTGTAGCAACAAACATATATAAATCTAATTTTTTTTCTTCCAATTCATTATGCATAGCACTTTCTAATTCATATTTTCTAGCGAAAATATCATTTAAATCTGCAGAGTTAATTTGAGAAATTACGAATTTTTTTCCTTTTTCTTCAAATTGTTTAGAGTCAATATTTAGAACTTGATGGGCGCTAAAGTCACTTATATCAGTACCAGCTTTTAATAATTTGTTACCATAATCTATAATATCAACACCGGCTATTTCTGCCAATTTTTCTGCTGTTTTTTTGTCTTGTTCAGTACATGTAGGTGATTTAAATAATAAAGTATCTGATATAATAGCACTAAGCATTAAACCAGCCATTTTAGAATCTATAACTACATCATTTTGTTTATATAATTTATAAATAATTGTAGAAGTACAACCAACAGGTTCTGCTATATAATATAGAGGTTCTGAAGTTTGTAAATTAATACGGTGATGGTCTACAACCATTTTTATATTAGCTTTTTCAATACCTTTTGCACTTTGTATGAATTCATTAGAATCCACCATTATTACATTAGCATTTTCTGAAACTTCGTCTAATAACTCTGGAGAATCAACACCAAATGTTTTTAAAGCAAAAGCTGTTTCCTTATTAATATCTCCTAATCTATAACATATTGTTTCATTTCCTAATTTATTTTGTAAATTTGCCATTACAATAGCTGATGCTATTGAATCTGTGTCAGGATTTGTATGTCCAAAAACTATATTTTTATTATTCATATCAAAAATTCTCCTTTTATATCTAAATATATTCATCAATTTTTTTAAATCACTTAATTATTATAACATAATTTGGATTAAAAATCAACTTATTTGTATTATATGTATTGCTACGAGAATAAATTTATTATATAATAATAGAATAAAAAAGGAGGAAGGATACATATGAAAATATTTAATACTCTAACAAGAAAAAAAGAAGAGTTTATTCCAATAGATAAAAAAGAAGTAAGATTGTATTCTTGTGGTCCTACTGTTTATTATTTTGCTCATATTGGTAATTTGAGAGCATATTTATTTATGGATAATTTAAGAAGGGTTTTAAAATATAATGGTTATGATTTAAAACATGTTATGAATATAACAGATGTGGGACATTTGGTCTCTGATGCTGATGAAGGTGAAGATAAAATGGTTAAAGCAGCAGAGAGGGAAAATAAAAATCCTTTCGATATTGCTGAATTTTACACAAAAGAGTTTTTAAATGATATAAAAAAACTTAATATAGATAAACCTGAAATTATAGCAAAAGCTACAGAACATATAAAAATCATGGAGCAATATGTTAAAAAAATAATTGAAAATGGTTATGCATACGAAACAGATAACACTATATATTTTGATACTTCGAAACTAGATAAGTATGGTGTGTTATCTAATATAAATATAGAGGAATTGCAAGCAGGAGCTAGAGTTGATTTTGATCCAAATAAAAAAAATGTATCAGATTTCGCAATATGGATTAAGGCTCCAAAAAATCATTTAATGCAATGGGATACTTTTTGGGGTAAATGTTATCCAGGGTGGCATTTAGAATGTTCAGCAATGGGACAGTATCATTTAGGGGATGTTTTTGATATTCATACAGGTGGAATTGATCATATACCAGTTCATCACGAAAATGAAATTGCACAAAGTAAAGGTTATAGTGGAAAAGTTTCAGCAAATTATTGGATGCATGTGGATTTTCTTCAAGTAGATGGTGGAAAGATGTCTAAGAGCTTAAATAATTTATATACATTAGAGGATTTAAAAAATAAAGGATATGATCCATTAGTTTATAGGATGTTTAATTTTTCTTCACACTATAGAAATAAAATAAATTTTACATGGGATGCACTAGAATCAGCAAAAATATCTTTAAATAGGTTAAAGGAAGGATATTTAAAACATGCAGAAGGAATAGAAGATATAGAGGATAGTTTAATTAAAGTTTATGAAAATAGATTTTTAGAAGCTATAAATGATGATTTAAATATGCCTGTAGCATTAAGTATTGTATGGGAAATTATTAAAAATCCTGTTAAGTCAAAAAAACTAAAAGATTTATTAATTAAATTTGATAATATTTTAGGATTTAATTTAAATGACTATACAGGAGTAGAAGAAAATGATTATTCTGATGAAATAATAGAACTAATTAATTTAAGAAATAAAGCTAGAGAAAATAAAAATTGGGGAGAATCTGATAGAATCAGAGATGTATTAATAGAAAAAGGATATAAGGTAAAAGATGGGAAAGATGGTACAATTCTTGAGAAATAGTATATAAAAGTATTTTGAAAAAATCAGTATAATTCCAAAAAAATAGTAATAAATAATCAAATAATACACAAAAAAATAATAAAATAGGTACTTAAATAATAATCAAAAACTACCCGAAAAAATAAATAAAAAATTTTGTGAAGTGAAAAAGTAATTGCAATTTTGTAACATTAACTGCAATTGTAAAAAAACAAAAAAATTTAAAAAAAATTTAAAAAAAGTGTTGACAAATTTAGGACATTCATTTATAATAATAAATGTCCTAAGCAAATGCAGGTGTCGTATAATGGCTATTACCCCAGCCTTCCAAGCTGGAGACGAGGGTTCGATTCCCTCTACCTGCTCCAAAACTAGATTCTACAATAGTAGAATCTTTTTTAGTACATGCAGGTATAATTTAGTGGTAGAATGTCATGCTTCCGACCTGACAGCACGGGTTCGATTCCCGTTACCTGCTCCAAATGAAATTAAATCGAACCTTTTTGTTATTTAAATTAGAAAGGAAATTATAAATGAAAGAACCACAAATAGAACTTGTGTTAGATAAAGTTTTCAACGAACATTATGGAAAGAATAAAATAATATTTGAAAGCTATGAAAAGATATATAATTTACCGAAAGTTGAATGTGAATGTAAAGTATCAAAGAAATAGAATATATAAATAGATTCGCTAGCAAGAAAGCTATTGAAATTTTTAAAAATAGATATAAAAATATAAAAGAATTATATAATGGCGATTTTCAAGATAATGAAATTGAAGTAAATGAAAAGTATACTAATAGATATAAAATTCATAATTAGCTGGAGTCAAATTGAATTTTTAAATAAACAATTTAGTGAAGTAATATTTAAAAATCACAATGGTGCATCACTTCCTTTTAATAGTAATGTTTTTGATATATCATATTGTAGCAATACTTTACATCACATGCCAAATAAAACAACTTTAATAAATATGCTTGAAAATATGTTTAAAGTATCCAAAAAAATTATTATTATAGAAATAGAAGATCCAAAAATTATAGGTGGATTTCCACGTTGGTTAAATGAGAAATGGTATAGAGGATTTTTAAAAGATGTAGGTGGGGCATATTTAAGCAAAGAAGAATTTAGTGTCATAATAAATAGATTATTTAAAGAAAAAGCAAGAATTAAAATATTTAATTTCAAAAATATAACAGGAAATTATATGATTGCAGAAATTACAAAGGAGGATTTTTAAATGGCAAATAGAATAGAAATTGAAAAAAAATATTTTTGTAATGAATTAGATAAATTAAAAGTACTATTAAAAAATGAAAATTTTAAAACGCATAAAGCTATTATTGAAAACGATGAATATTTCACAGATATAGATAGTAAATACATTAAAAATAGGACATGTCTTAGAATTAGAAAAACAGATAATAAATATATGGAGCTTACATTTAAAGGAAAATCAAATGTTTTAAATAATATATATGCAAAAAAAGAAAGCGATATATCTATAGATATAAATGAATATAATGATGTTGTAGAGTTATTATCTGCGCTTGGATACTATAGTTATGTAGAAGTAAAAAAAGTAAGGCATATATATACAAAAAAAGAAGTTGAGTTAACATATAACGTTATGATAGATGAAATTGAAAATGTAGGACAATTCATAGAATTTGAAATACTTTGTAATGACGAGAATAAATCTATTGAAATATTAAAAAATAAATTAAAAGAGTTTGTAAATAAATTTAGAGAACTTAATTTACAAGAAGCTGATTTACCGTATAGAGATTTTGTTGCAAGTAAAATATTTAATAATTTAACAAATAGTAAAGAGAAAACCCATTTATTACTTGATTTAGATGGAACACTTATAAATAGTGAAAAGGAGTTTTTTGAGTGTTTTAGGGATATAATATATGAACAATTTAAATATGAAATTACTATAGAAGAATACATAGAAAATGAGCAAAATCAAAATAATAATTTAATTAACTATCTAAAAAACAAAAATATTATTTATGAAAATATTGATGAACAAGATATAATGAAAGTAGTGTATGAAAAATATAGGGGAAAATTTGTTACAATTTGTGATAAAAAAGAATCTATAATAAACTTTGAATTATTAAAGAAAATAAAAAGCTTAGGTGTTAAATTAGCGCTTGTTACAACCTGTAAGAGAATTTATATAGATATTTTAAAAGAAACATTAAAAATTGAAGGGCTTTTTGAAGTAATAATTGCAAGAGAAGATGTTAATGAATTAAAACCAAATAAAGAGGCTTATAAAAAAGCTATAGATATTTTAAATGTAAACAAACAGAATTGCCTAATTATAGAAGATTCAAAAAGAGGTTATATAGCGGCAAAGAATATAGAAATTGATTGTGTTTTAGTTAGTGAATTTGCTTTAAACAAAGAAATAGAAAAAAATATTAATTGTCTAAAAAACTTTACTCAATTTAGCCTTATATTTTTAAATAATATATAATTAAAAGTCAAAGAGACCATTTTATAAAGTTTGTAACCTGTATATGTAAAGCTTCAAAATTCTTTATATATTAATTTATATCCATCTGTATAATTTTTTACAGATGGAATTTTTTTAATTTAACTAGAGTAAATGTCGAAAAATGACTTTTTGTTTTTGTGAAATTTAGGACACAGTACTTGTAACTTTTTTTAAGATGGATTATAATATAAATCATGTAACTTATAATACTTAGAAAGGAAATTTTAATTGTGCATCAGTATAGTGAAACAGCAAAAAAAATCAGCAGAGTTAAAAATTTAGGTGAAGCTTTAAAAAAATTCTCGTTAGAAAATGAAAAAAATATATATTACTATATAGATTTCATAATGGAAAAAAATGAAAGTTATAAGTATAAAGATAAATATGAAATAGGAGAAATTGTATATGTAAATCAATATATATATAATTCAGGAAAAAAAGGATATGATCATCTTTTTGTACTTATAGATGAAAAAGAAAAAGAAAAAGAAATATCTGTTAAGTATTTAGGTATGTTGATTTCATCGCAAACTCAAAAAATAAAATATAAACATAATTTTTTATTGAAAAAAGATAAAATAAACAATTTGAAAAAAAACAGCATTGTAAAAACAGATGAAATATACAATATAAAAAAGGAAAATATATTGTTTAAAATAGGAAACCTAGAAAAAAAATTAATATTAGATTATAAAAATCAATTTCTACTACGTAATGAAAAGTGTGATTATTAGGAAAGAGGAAATAATATGGAAGAAAAAAGTTTAGAAAAAAAGCCAAGATATACTTTGGCTGAGGAATTGATAAGTGCTATTTCTCATGGAATAGGAGTTTTTTTAAGTATTGCTGCATTGGTTTTATGTGTTGTAACTGCTGCAAGACATGGAAATACAATAGGGGTAGTTGGAAGTTGTATCTATGGAACAACTCTAATTATACTTTATACAATGTCAACATTGTATCATAGTTTTAAACATGGAACAAAAGTTAAGTCAGTATTTAGAATATTTGATCATTGTAGTATATTCTTGTTAATTTTTGGCTCTTATACACCAATTGTTTTATCTGCAATTGGTGGTGTTCTTGGATGGACTATGTTTGGAATATTATTAGCACTTACTATTGCAGGAATAGCAGTTAATGCAATCAATTTAGAAAAATATAAAAAAGTTTCTATGTTTTGTTATTTATTAATGGGATGGATGGTTATATTTACATTAAAACCAGCAATTGATGCAGTAACAGCAAAAGGGATGATTATATTAGCAATAGGCGGAATAATATATACATTAGGTGCTATAATTTATGGGGTAGGTAAATATATTAAATATATGCATTCTGTTTGGCACTTTTTTGTTTTAGGAGGAAGTATAGTTCAGTTTTTTACAATATTATGGTTTGTATGTTAAATAATAATTTTTAAAAATATATAGAAAGGGGTCAATCAGATATATAAGTATTATATATGATTGATTAAATGATAAAAAATATGGATATAAAATGGTTCACAAAAAATACAAATTTAATATCAGAAGAATTAAATTCAGATATTAAAAATGGTTTAAAAACTTCGCAAATTGAAGAAAATAGAAATAAGTATGGAATTAATGAATTAAAAGCAAAACAAAAAAAGCCATTATTTATAAAATTTTTAGAACAGTTTAAAGATTTTATGATAATTATACTAATTATAGCAGCTTTTATATCAGGCGTAATTGGGTATATTGAAGGAGAGGGTATTACAGATTCTATAATTATTATGATTGTAGTTATAGTTAATGCAATAATAGGTGTAGCCCAGGAAGCTAAAGCTGAAAAAGCATTAGAAGCATTGCAAAAGCTAAGTAGTCATGCAGCTAAAGTTATTAGAAATGGGAAATTAGATGTTATTCCATCAAGAGAATTAGTTGTAGGGGATATTGTAATATTAGAAACAGGAGACTTTGTTCCAGCTGATTTAAGAATTATAGAATCTATAAATATTAAGTCACAAGAATCATCTTTAACAGGAGAGTCAGTACCTGTAGAGAAAATATCATCTATTATTGAAGATACTGAAATAGGAATAGGAGATATTACTAATATGTTATTTTCTTCAAGCTTGATTACATATGGCAGGGGAAAAGGAATTGTTGTTGAAACAGGAATGAATACAGAGGTAGGAAAAATTGCAGGTATAATAAGTGAAACAGTTAAGGATGAAACTCCATTACAGAGAAAACTTAATAAATTAGGTAAAACTTTAGGAGTAGCAGCATTATTAATATGCACTATTATATTTATTATAGGTCTTTTATATGGAAAAGAACCTATAGATATGTTTATGACATCAGTAAGTCTTGCTGTTGCTGCTATACCAGAAGGATTAGCAGCTGTATCTACCATAGTATTAGCTATTGGAGTTCAAAGAATGGTTAAGAAAAATGCTATTGTTAAAAAATTACCGGCAGTAGAAACTTTAGGAAGTGCAAGTGTAATTTGTTCAGACAAAACTGGAACATTAACTCAAAACAAAATGACTGTCGAAAAAATAGTGTATGATGGAAAAATAGTAGATTTAAAAAATATTAATGATGATGATATAAAAGATAATTTAGAAAAATTAGTATATATTAGTATGTTATGTAATGATACAAAAGTTGGACCTGACAAGAAACTATCAGGAGATCCTACAGAAACAGCATTAGTAGATATGGGATTTGAACTTTATTTTAGTCCTGAGATATTTGAAGAATTTCCACGTGTGGATGAAATACCATTTGATTCAGAAAGAAAATTAATGACAACAATTCATAAAATTGAGGATAAATATGTTGTGTATACAAAGGGTGGAGTAGATGAACTATTAAAAAGATGTATAAACTATAATATAAATAATTCTATAAAAGATGATTTACAAGAATATATAAAATGTATAGAAAAAGATAATGAAAATATGGCAAAACAGGCATTAAGAGTTCTTGGTATGGCATATAAAGAACTAGACCATATACCATCAAAAGAAGAAATGAAAGAAATTGAAAATGATCTAACATATGTAGGAATGGTTGGTATGATTGATCCACCAAGAGAAGAAGCAAAACTAGCAGTTGAAAAATGTAAATCAGCAGGAATTAAAACGGTTATGATTACAGGAGACCATAAAATAACTGCAATAGCAATTGCAAAAAAACTTGGTATTCTACAAAATGACATAGAAGCTTTAACTGGGAATGATTTAGAAAAAATGTCTGAAGAAGAATTAACAAAAAATGTAAGAAAATACTCAGTTTATGCTAGGGTTTCACCTGAACATAAAGTTAGAATTGTAAAAGCATGGAAAGCAAACGGAGAAATAGTTGCAATGACTGGAGATGGAGTAAATGATGCTCCAGCATTAAAAACATCTGATATAGGTTGTGCAATGGGGATAGTAGGAACAGATGTGTCAAAAGAAGCAGCAGATGTAATACTTACTGATGATAATTTTGCTACAATAGTATCAGCAGTGGAAGAGGGAAGACGTATATATGATAATATTTTAAAAGCAATACAGTTTTTAATTTCAAGCAATGTAGGAGAAATTGTTGTATTATTTTTAACTATTCTTGCTTCTCCTTTACTAGGTAAAATTTTTGGGATAGATATTAAATTAATTGAACCATTACTACCTATACATATTTTATGGATTAATTTAGTTACAGATTCATTACCAGCATTAGCATTAGCTGTTGATCCTGCTGAAAAGGATATAATGGAAAGAAAACCAATTAAATCAAAAAATGGTATATTTACAAAGGGAATGAGTTGGAGAATTATTTATCAAGGTGTAATGATTGGTTTATTAACATTAACAGCATTTATTATAGGATTATCAACAAAAAATGTTCCTTTAATTGAAGGATTAACAGAACAACAAGTAAGAGTTGAAATAGGCCAAACAATGGCTTTTATGGTTCTTGCATTCTCAGAATTAGTACATATATTTAATATTAGAAATAATAAAAAATCAATATTCAAAACACCTATATTAAATAATTTAGTATTAATTGGTGCAATAGCAGTATCTGCAAGCTTAATGCTTTTAATATTGCTAGTACCGGTATTGCGAGAAATTTTTAGCATACCAATTTTGCCAAAAGAAAATATAATAGAGGTTATTATTTTAGTTATTGCCCCAGTTATTATTGTAGAAATATTTAAATTCTTTAAAATAAATGGAACAAAACATGAATAAAAAAAAGTAAAAGTAATATAAAAGCATATAGATAATACAAATTTAAGTACCAAATAAAATATTTTTTTGTATTTAATACAAGAATTAAAAAAATATTTTCAAAATCGTAACTATTATAAAAGCCTATAAAACTATATGTATTGAGATTGTATTAATAATATTACTAAGCCATTAGTATCGATTATAACTTCTATAGGTTTCGATCATATGAATATATATCTAAGGAATGAATTCTGAAATTTACAGATCTCATTCCTTTTTTTGTAAGTTTTCTTAAATTGGAAAAATAAATCATTTTTTAGTATGTTTTCTTAAATTAGAAAAAGGAATAACTCTTCTAGTATGTTTTCTCGAATTAGAAAAAAGGAATAATTTTTCTATTATGTTTTCTTTAATTAGAAAAAAAGGAAATCATTTTATATTATCTGTTATTGCATAAGATAAATGTGAATTCCTAGAAAATAGAAATTCGATTTAAAAATATTAGGAATTTAATAAAAATAATGGTCGAAAACTTCTTATAAATCAATAAAAACAGCTGCATTTGAAATTTTAGATGAACCGCATTTGCACTTTGAAATATAAAAAAATGGTGCTCAAGTTGATCCAAATATGTATTTATGATTTATTTTCTAAAATTCACAGTTTGTTTGCTTGAAATTATATAATATTTCTGTTATAGTTTAAATGGGTGAATTAATAGGGCAGTAACCAAAATTATATAAAGGAGGAAACTGCTGTGCTATTTAATAATAACAATGATTTAATCGAATCAAAGATTAACTTAGTTAACCAATTAACAGAACAAAAAAAACAAAATGAAATAAGTAAATTCATCAATCAACTATCAGAAAGGATAAAAAATATGGAATCTAAATATGTAGTAGATAAAATCGAAGGGAATTATGCTGTTTGTGAGAATAGAGAAACAGGAGAAATTTTTGATTTGGAATTATCAAATCTTCCAAAAGAAATTAAAGAAGGTACTGTATTAAAGCTTCATAATAATAAATATTTAATTGATAGTGAGTCTAAAACTGAAATAGAAAACAGAATAAAACAGAAGATGAATAAATTATGGGAAAATTAGCATTATAAAAAATATGGGGGTAGATTATGAAGCAAAAAACAAATAGTAATATTGTTAAATTAATAAGTGTAATTATTTTAGGTTTTATATTAATTTTTGCAAGTAAAGAATTTGCATCAAGTAATATAAATAAAAACGTTATAAGTGTTGAAGGACTTGAAAATATTTCTATTATAACAGGAGAAAGCTGCGTTACAAAAATTGATGAAAATGACAAAAAACTAAGGGTCTACTTTTTTGATGTTGGACAAGCAGATAGTATATTAATTACAGAAAATGGAAAAACAATGTTAATAGATGCAGGAAATAATGATGATGGAGATATGATAGTTAATAATATAAAAAAATTGGGAATAAAAAAGATTGATTATTTAATAGGAACACATCCACATGAGGATCATATTGGTGGATTAGATGATGTAATAGATAGTTTTGATATAGGTAAAATATATATGCCAAAAGTGGTATCAAATACAAAAACATATGAAGATGTTTTAGATTCGATTTCAAATAAGAATTTAACTATTACTACTCCAGAAGTTGGTGGAAAATTTTCACTTAATAGCACTAATTGTGAAGTGATGTCCATAGGAACAGATTCAGATAATTTAAATACTTGTTCAATAGTTATAAGAATTGAAAAGGATAATATTAGTTACATGTTTATGGGTGACGCGGAAGAAACAAATGAAATGTCTAGAAAATGGCCACAAACAACCATATTAAAAATAGGGCATCATGGTTCTAAATCAAGTAGTTCAGAGAATTTTCTAAATCAAGTTATGCCGATAATGTCTATAATTTCGGTAGGTGAAGATAATAAATATGGTCACCCACATTCTGAAATATTAGAAAAATTAAATAAAATTAATAGCAAAATATATATGACAAAAGATTTGGGGAATATTTTAATTGTACAAAATAGTATATAAATTTAATAAGAGGTATTTACAATTAAAAAATTGTATGCTAATATATAAAAGCATACAAATGCTGGTGTGGCGGAATGGCAGACGCACTGGATTCAAAATCCAGCGGGAAACCATGTGGGTTCGAGTCCCACCACCAGTACCAATTCATAATATATTATTAATTAGTTAAAATATAATATTAATAAAATATTAAACTTAAGTTTAATATTCCAGAAATCACGGTATAAAATCCGTGATTTTTTAATAGTTAAAACATTAGTAATTAACTTTATTTTTAAAGTATAATTTATTTAGTTATTGATAAAATGGTTTTGCCTGTAATGAAACTAAAATGTATATGCCATTAAGTATTACTTTAGCTAATAAATTAGCCAAAAGATTAGAATATGTAAGAAAAAAACATATTATAAATTATTTGCGCCCTGATGGAAAAGTTCAAATAACAATAGAATATATAAAAATTTTGATCTGACGCCTAAAGGTATGATTGAATATTTAAAATTAGATAGTTCTATATTTAAAAAAACTACTAATTATGGACATTTTGGTAGAGGTAAATTTAGTTGGGAGGAAATAATTGAAATATAAAATTCTTGTATAATACATTAAAATGTGTTAAAATAATTAATAGTAGAAAAATAAGAGGTGTAATATGAATATAAACTG
>DAOOQE010000013.1:0-36760 GCA_035388585.1 Clostridia bacterium | reverse complement strand
TTAAAAAAGAGATAAAAAAATTGCCTACATTTACTTGACACATACAAAATAAACATAAATAATAAAATAAACTTGCTTTTATATTAAATATATGATAAAATTAGTATGTTAAAAACAAACTTATACTTGGTTTAAGGAAATCAACACCACTTTTACGAGGTTTAAGGAATAAAAATAAGGGGAGGTGCACCAAATGACAAAAGAAAGAAAACAAGAAATCATTAGTACATATAAAAGAGAAGGTAATGATACTGGGTCTCCAGAAGTTCAAATAGCTCTTTTAACAGAAAGAATTAATGAATTAACTGAACACTTAAAAATCCATAAAAAAGATAATCATTCAAGAAGAGGATTGTTAAAAATGGTAGGAAGTAGAAGAAGCTTATTAAACTACTTAGGTAAAAAAGATGTTCAAAGATACAGAGATATAGTTGAAAAATTAGGATTAAGAAAATAAACATTATTGGACGTTTTGCTATCTGCTAAACGTCCATTTTACTAAAAAAACGAATTAAATAATACAAAATATTAGTAAGTAGCTTGGATAAAGATAGAATTAAGATTAATCAGTATGAAATAAAATACAATAAAATTTGATTAAATAGAAATAAGTCTTAATTAAAATAGAATAAACATTAAATTAAGATACAGAAGAAATTTTTAAAAAAATCTGTTTTTATCGAGGTTACAACTAGAAAAAGTATTATTTATAAAAATCAAAAAAGGAGAGAATGTATGATTAAAACTTATAGTACAGAACTAGCAGGAAGAAAATTAACAATAGAAAGTGGAAGAATTGCAGAACTTGCAAATGGAAGTGTAATGGTAAGATATGGAGATACTGTAGTAATGGTAAATGTTACATCTTCAAAAAAACCAAGAGATGGAATTGATTTTTTTCCATTATCAGTTGATTACGAAGAAAAACTATATGCAGTAGGAAAAATTCCAGGTAGCTTTATGAAAAGGGAAGGTAAACCAGCAGATAAGGCAGTATTAACAGGAAGAGCAATTGATAGACCATTAAGACCATTATTTCCAAAAGATTTTAGAAATGATGTATGTGTTGTAGCAACAGTTTTATCAGTAGAACAAGATAATTCACCAGAAGTATGCGCAATGATAGGAGCAGCAGCAGCTTTAGCAATTTCAGACATACCATTTGGAGGACCAACAGCATCTGTAAATGTTGGATATGTAGAAAATGAAATAATAATAAATCCAAATGCAGAACAAAGAGAAAAAAGTAAATTAACTTTAACTGTAGCAGGTACTCTGGAAAAAGTAACAATGATAGAAGCAGGTGCAGAAGAATTATCTAATGAAATAATGTTAGAAGCAATAAAAAAAGGTCATGAAGAAATAAAGAAAATATGTGAATTAATAAAAAACATACAATCAGAAATAGGTAAGCCTAAATTTGAATACACACCATATTCTATAAACCAAGATATTTACAATGAGATTGAAGAAAACTTTAAAAACAGAATGTATATTGATGTTCAAGCATTAGATAAAGATGTTAGAGATTTAGCAATGGATAAATTATCAGAAGATATTCAACTTTTCTTTATAGAAAAATATGGAGAAGAAAAAACAAAAGAAATGAAATCTGATATTTCTGAATGTACACATTATTTAGAAAAAATGTGCGTAAGAGAGATGATATTAGAAGAAGGAAAACGCCCAGATGGTAGAAAAATCGAAGATCTAAGAACAATATCATGTGAAGTAGGACTATTACCAAGAGTACATGGAAGTGCAATATTTACAAGAGGTCAAACACAAGTACTATCAATAGCTACATTAGGAATGAAAAGTGAAGAACAAATGTTAGATGGAATAGATGAAGAAAGCAGCAAAAGATATATGCATCATTACAATTTTCCATCATATAGTGTTGGAGAAGCTAGACCTTCAAGAGGTCCAGGAAGAAGAGAAGTAGGACACGGAGCGTTAGCAGAAAAAGCAATTATTCCAGTTTTACCATCAGAAGAAGAATTCCCATATGCAATAAGAGTTGTATCAGAAGTTGTAAGTTCTAATGGATCAACATCACAAGCAAGTATATGTGGAAGTACACTTGCATTAATGGATGCAGGAGTACCAATTAAAAAACCAGTTGCAGGAATTTCTACAGGATTAATAACAGATAAAAATGATCCAAGCAGATATGTAATGTTAACAGATATCCAAGGCTTAGAAGATTTCTTTGGAGATATGGACTTTAAAGTTGGTGGAACAAAGGACGGTATAACAGCAATACAAGTAGATATAAAAAATGATGGTTTAACATATGAAATAATTGAACAAGCTTTTGAAAGAACTAAAATAGCAAGAGATTACATATTAGATGAAGTAATGTTAAAACAAATAGACAAACCAAGAGCAGATATTTCTAAATATGCACCAAGAATAATAACAACAAAAATCAGTGTAGACAAAATTAAAGATGTTATTGGACCAGGTGGAAAAATGATAAATAAAATAATTGATGCAACAGGAGTAAAAATTGATATATCAGAAGATGGAACTGTTTTTGTATATTCATCAGAAACTGAATCAGGACAAAAAGCAATAAAAATGATTGAAGAAATTGCTAAGGAAATCGAAGTGAATGGAATATATGATGGAACTGTAAGTAGAATAATGCCATTTGGAGCTTTTATAAACATTGGTGGAGGAAAAGAAGGTTTACTTCATATTTCAAAAATGTCTAGTAAAAGAGTTGAAAAGGTTGAAGATGTTCTAAATATTGGAGATGAAGTAACTGTAAAAGTTCAAGAAATTGATTCTCAAGGAAGAATAAATCTTACAATGAAAGACTTAGAATCATTAGCAAAATCAGATAGTGAAAAGATAGACTAATTATATGTTAAATCAAAAGAAAAATTTAATATGAAATAATTGAGGAGAGAAAAAATGAAGTATATATATATATTGCAACAAGCAATGATATGGATAATAACAATTTATTGGTTATATCAAATAATAGTAAGTTTATGTTCTCTAATTAAAGTAAAAGAAAAACCAATACTTGAAAAAAAAGAAAACAGATTTATGGCTATAATTCCCGCACATAATGAAGATGCGGTTGTAGCAAATTTGGTAGAGAGTTTAAAAAAACAAAACTATCCCAAAGAGTTATATGATATATATGTAATAGCAGACAACTGCACAGATAAAACAGCTGAAAAGGCAAAAAAAGCTGGAGCAATTGTCTACGAAAGATTTGATGAAAAACGTAAAACAAAAGGATTTGCATTAAACTGGTTTTTAAGACAAAAAATTGATGAAGATGCTCCATATGACGCATTTTGTATATTTGATGCAGATAATATAGTAGATGTTAATTTTCTAAATGCAATGAATAAAAAGTTATGCCAAGGCGAAGATGTAGTTCAAGGTTATAGAGATATAAAAAATCCTTCAGATAGTTGGGTAACAGCAGGTTATGCTATATTCTATTGGACAATGAATAGATTATACCATTTAGCAAGATATAATTTAGGATTATCTCCATTAATAAATGGAACCGGGTTCATGGTGAAATTTGATGTTATTAAACCTAGTGGATGGAACACAAAAACACTTACAGAAGACATTGAATTCTCATTAAAGAGAATTATTGAAGGAAAAAAACTTGGATGGGCAACAGATGCAATAGTATATGATGAGCAACCAGTTGGATTTAAACAATCATGGTCACAAAGATCAAGATGGACAGTAGGTCATATGCAATGCTTAAAAGAATACACAAAACCACTTGCAGTTGCTGTAAAAGACAATAAAACATTAATGAATTTTGATGGATTATTATATATGCTAGGAAGTATTCCTATGTTTATATTAACTCTTGTATTATTATTACTACACTTAGTATTATATTTTACAAATGAAATGACAACATTAGAATTAATGTGGAATGCTATAAGTGTAATAATACCAACATTCTTATTACCAATATTTATAGGAATTATGATAATGATAATAGATAAAAAACCTATAAAGCCAATGAGAAAAGGATTATTATTATATCCATTATTTTTAGGTTCGTGGTTACTAATTAATTTTAAGTGTTTATTTAAAAGAGAAACAAAATGGGAAAAAATTGTTCACTCAAAAAATATTACAATAGATGAAATAAAATAAAACCGTAAAAAACAATTAAAAATTTGCATAAATTGCATTTTGTTTAATTGTTTTTTTTGTAATAAAATGTTATAATACCAGTATATTAGAAAAGGAGTTAAAAAATGTTATTTAACAATAATACTATGAGAGTTTTAGCATTTGTTGGGCCATCAGGTACAGGAAAAAGTTACAGAGCACAGATGGTAGCAAGTGAAAACGATATAAATTATATAATAGATGATGGTCTATTAATAAAAAATAATGCAGTTGTTGCTGGAACATCTGCAAAAAAGGCCCCAACTAAAATAGAAACAGTAAAACATGCATTATTTATGGATGAAAAAGAAAAAGAAGAAATGAAAAAAGCTTTTAAAAAATACAAACCAGAAGGAATAATAATTTTAGGAACATCAGATGGCATGGTTAAAAAAATAGCTTCTAGTTTAGGACTACCAGAAATTAGCAAAATAATATATATAAATGAAGTTGCAACAGAAAAAGAAATGGAAGATGCAAAAAGAATAAGAGTAACAGAAGGAAAACATGTTATACCAGTTCCTACATTTGAAATTAAAAAAGATTTCTCAGGATATTTATTAGATCCACTACAAATATTTAAATCAAAAGGTAAGGGGAAAACACCGTATATTTCAGAAAAATCTATAATAAGACCAACATTTAGTTATTTAGGAAATTTTACAATATCAGATAGTGTTTTTAGACAAATAGCTGAACACCTTGCAAATAAAGAAAAGGCTGTATATAAAGTAGTAAGAACAAGAGTAGAAAAATCAGACATCGGTCCAACAATATACATGGAAATAATATTAAATTATGGTTATAATATTTTAGATACATTAAAAGATTTCCAACAAAAAACAAAAAAAGAAATAGAAAGATTAACAGCAATGAATGTTCAAAAAATAGATATAGTTGCAAAAGGAATAAATGTTCCAGAATAACTACATCTATAAATGAATAAGTTTTGCATAAAATATAATTATATATCTATAATCAAATTCTAAGTTTCTAATTAAAAAATTTTAAGTATAAATACAAAATAGTGTAAATTAAAATATTAAAGGTAGGAAACCGAATAATAATTATTGTAAATAAATATTAAACATCGAAAACCAAATATTAAATATCGTAATATCAAATATAAAACATCGTAATACCAAATATAAAACATCGTAAATCTAAATTTTAAATATGGAGGAAAAAAAATGGCTTTTATAGTAGCAATAGATGGAACTGCAGGAAGTGGAAAAGGAACAGTAGCTGAAATTATAGCAAAAAAATTCAAACTAACAAATCTAGATACAGGAGCAATGTATAGATGTGTTGCATTAAAAACAATTGAAGAAAAAATTGAAATATCTGATACAGAAAAAATAATTGAAATAGCAAATAGTATTAGAATCGATATAAAAACAGAAAATGGTAAACAGATAGTATATTTAAATAATGAAAATGTTACAGAAAAAATCAGAACAACAGAAGTAACAAAAATTGTTTCTCAAATATCAGCAATAAAAGAAGTAAGAGAAAAACTTGTAGAAATGCAAAGAAAAATTGGTTCTGGAAAAGACATAATAATGGAGGGGCGAGATATTACAACAATCGTTTTCCCAAATGCTGATATTAAAATATATATGGATGCAGATGTTGAAGTAAGAGCTAAAAGAAGGTACAACCAAAATACGGAAAAAGGTATAAATACTCCGTATGAAGAAGTATTAGAAGATATGAAAAAAAGAGATTTTAATGATAAAAATAAAGAATTTGGTGCACTTAAAATAGCAGATGGAGCAACAGTAATAAATACTTCGGAACTGCCATTAAAAAAAGTAATTAAACAAATAAGTGATATGATAAAAAAACATAAAAAAGAAAAAGAATTAGAAAAGAAAATATATGCAATAAGACCAGAAAACACAAGAAAAAAAGTAGTAAGAAAAATCACAAAATCATTTTTAGCAGGTTTATATTTATTAGCATTTAGAATAGAAATATTAGGAACAGAAAATCTTCCTAAACAAGGTGGGTATATAATTTGTGGAAATCATGTAAACACTTTAGATGCGGCAGCAATTGTTTTGCTAAGTAAGGATAAAATTAGATTCATAGGAAAATATGATTTATCAAGATTTGGATTAATAAGATGGCTTGCACACTTATTTGACATTATTCCAATAAAAAGAAATACACAAGATATGGAAGCAATGAAAAGGTCTTTAAAAGCACTAAAAAACAACGAAATTCTTGGTATTTTTCCAGAAGGAACTAGAAACGGAATTGATAAACAAGTTAAAGCAAAAAATGGAGCAGTATTTATGGCTATGAGAGCAGGTGTACCAATTGTACCAGTAGGAATTCAAGGTACCTTTAAACCTTTTACAAAAATCGTACTAAATTATGGAAAACCAATAACTTTAGAGCAATATAACATGCAAAATAAAGAAGATTTAGAAACAGCAACAAAGGTTGTTATGGATGATATTATTATGTTGACAAACAAGAAAAAATAAGATATAATTACTTACCGATGGACATTAGTAAATGAGAGGTGGGAATTTTATGGAAAACATTACTTTTGAAGAACTTTTAAATAATACATTAAAAGAAATAACTGTTGGTCAAACCGTAACAGGAAAAATTGTAAATATAAGTTCACATGGAGAAATATTTGTTGATATAGGTTATAAATCAGATGGAATAATACCTAAATCAGAATTTCCATTAGATTCAGAAAATAATCCAACCGATCAGTTCAATATAGGAGATAGAATTACAGCTATAGTATTAAAACTAAATGATGGAATAGGAAATGTACTTTTATCATATAAAAAAGCAAGATTTGAAATTGATAAAAAAGAATTTGAAAGTAAATTAAATAACAAATCAGTTTTTAAAGAAAAAGTGGTAGAGGTAAACGAAAATGGGCTAATAGTTTATTCAAAAAATATAAAAATATTTGTTCCAGCATCATTATCAGGTGTACAACGTGGAGAAAACATAAATGATTATAAGGGCAAAGAATTGCGTTTTAAAATAATAGAATATAATCCTAAAACAAAAAAAATAATAGGATCTGTAAAACATCTAATTGATGAAGAGAAAAAAATAAAAGAAAATAAATTTTGGGATGAATTAGATATGCAAAAAACCTATAAAGGGATTGTAACAAGTATAAGTGCATATGGAGCATTTGTTGATATAGATGGAGTTCAAGGATTACTACATATTTCAGAAATGACATGGGAAAGAAATAAAAAATCAAGTGACATATTAAAAATTGATCAAGAAATAAAAGTAAAAATAAAAAATGCTGATAAAGAAAATCGAAGATTAATGCTTATATATGAAAAAAAAGGTCCTGATCCATGGGATCAAGCAGATGAAAAATATAAACATGGTGATATAGTAAAAGTCAAAGTTATTAAAATAATGCCATTTGGAGTTTTTGTTCAGGTGGACAAAGGAATAGAAGGCTTAGTACATATCTCACAAATATCAGAAAGAAAAATAGCAAAACCAGAAGAAATATTAAAAGTAGGTCAAAAGGTTAATGCTAAAATAATAGAACTAGATAAGGAAAATAAAAAACTAGAATTATCTATAAGAGAACTAGAAGGAACAAGTAATGAATACATAGAATAATAAAGATAACTGCTAAAAAATATTAATTAGGTATTTTAATATACTACTCGGCTTAGATTTATTAATTCATAAACTAGGAAACTAGTAAAATGAATAAGCTGAGTAGTAATATTATTTTAATAAATAAAAAAGGGGAAGAAAATGAAAAACGAAAAAATAAGAAATATTGCAATAATTGCACACGTAGACCACGGAAAAACAACATTAGTAGACGCACTTTTAAGACAAAGCCATATATTTAGAGATAATGAACAAGTAGCAGAAAGAGTAATGGACTCTAATGACTTAGAAAAAGAAAGAGGAATTACAATATTATCAAAAAATACATCAGTAATATATTCTGATGTAAAAATAAATATTGTAGATACTCCAGGACATGCAGATTTTGGTGGAGAAGTAGAACGTGTTTTAAAAACAGTAGATGGTGTTTTATTATTAGTTGACGCTTTTGAAGGACCAATGCCACAAACAAGAGAAGTACTAAAAAAATCATTAGCACTAAATTTAAAACCAATAGTTGTAATTAACAAAATTGATAGACCAGGAGCAAATCCATTAAAAGTTGTAGATCAAGTATTAGAATTATTTATTGAACTAAATGCAACAGACGAACAATTAGATTTTCCAGTAATATACGCATCAGCAAAAAATGGTATTGCAAAAATGAATTTAGAAGATGAAACAGATAATGTACATTGTATATTTGATACAATAATAAGTACAATAGATGCACCAAATTGTGATATGGATGGAACAACACAAATGTTAGTAACAAACATTGATTATGATGATTACCTAGGAAGAATAGCAGTAGGAAGAGTTGAAAGAGGAAGTATAAAAAATGGTATGCCAATATCAATTTGTAAATCTGAAAACAAAATAGTACAAGGTAAAATAGCAAAATTATTTACATATATGGGTCTAAAAAAAGTTGAAGCAGAAGAAGTAAAAGCAGGAGATATAGTAGCACTATCAGGTATTTCAGATATAGGTATAGGAGATACAATATGTGATTTGAATAACCCAGAAAAAATCCCTTTTGTAGATATAGATGAACCTACAGTATCAATGACTTTTAGTGTAAATAATGGACCAGTAGCAGGAAAAGAAGGACAATTCATAACATCAAGACATATAAGAGATAGATTGTTTAAAGAATTAGAAAGAAATGTAAGCTTAAGAGTAAAAGAAACTGATACAGCTGACAGCTTTGAAGTATGTGGTCGTGGAGAATTACATTTATCAGTATTAATAGAAACAATGAGAAGAGAAGGATTTGAACTATTAGTTTCACGTCCAAAAGTTATATTTAAAGAAATTGATGGAGTAAAATGTGAGCCAATAGAGACTTTAGCAGTAAATGTTCCAGATGAAGCAATAGGAACAGTTATTGAAAAATTAGGTAAACGTAAAGCAGAAATGAAAAATATGGAACCAGCAGAAATCGGTCATACAAAAATAGAATTTAGTATTCCAGCAAGAGGTCTTATTGGATATAGAACAGAATTTCTTACAGATACAAAAGGTACAGGAACTATGAACAGTGTTTTTGATCACTATGAACCATATAAAGGTGAAATATCTTCTAGAACACGTGGAGTATTAGTAGCATTTGAAGCAGGAACAGCAGTAACATATGGTTTATATAATGCACAAGAAAGAGGAGAATTATTTATAAATCCAGGTACAGAAGTGTATGAAGGAATGGTAATAGGAATAAACTCTAGAAATGAAGACATTGCAATAAATGCATGTAAAGAAAAACATTTAACAAATACAAGATCATCAGGAGCTGATGATGCATTAAGATTAGTTCCACCACTTCAATTATCACTTGAAAAAGCAATTGAATTTATAGATGAAGATGAATTAGTAGAAATAACACCAAAAAATATTAGAATTAGAAAAATAACATTAGACACAAGAACACGTGAAAGACAAGCTCGTAAATAAAACAAAGTAAGTCAATAAGTAATAAGTACCAATAAAGTAATCTAAAAAAATAGAGAGGTCAATTAGAATGAATAAAATAGAACTTGAAAAGATAAAAGCAAAAGCATTAGAAGATAAAGTTCCAATAATAATGGATGATACATTAGAAGTTATTATAAAAATCCTTAAAGAGAAGCAACCAAAAAAGATTTTAGAAATAGGTGCTGCTGTAGGATATTCAGCTATTTGTTTTTCAGAATATTTACAAAAAGACGGAACTATTGATACAATTGAAAGAGACTTTCAAAGATGTAATGAAGCAAAAGAAAATTTTATAAAAGCAGAAGTTACAGAAAAAATAAACCTTTTTGAAGGAGATGCATTACAAATACTTCCTAAACTAAATGATGAATATGATATTGTATTTATAGATGCAGCAAAGGGAAAATACACATTCTTTTTGGAACAAGCACTAAGAATGATAAAAAAAGACGGAATAATTATAGCAGATAATATTTTGTATAAAGGTTATGTTATGAGTGATTATAATAATCATAAACACCGAACAGCAGTAAGAAATTTAAGACAATATATAGTTGATGTAAATGATAATAAAAACTTAGAGACAGAAATATTAGATGTAGGAGACGGTTTAGCAATAAGCAGAATTAAAAAATATTAATTCAAAATTCCATAATAAATATCATTTTAAAACCTAATATATAAAAAATAATTAAAAGGAATCTCAGTTCCAGGAGAAAAAAGTAAATAATATTATAAAAAAACAAAATTGATTAATTATATCAATTTTGTTTTTCTTATTTATTAATTATATCAATTTTGCTTTCCTTTTCGTTTTTCTTATTTATTAATTGTATCAATTTTCTTTCCTTATTGTTTTTCTTATTTATTAATTGTATCAATTTTCTTTCCGTATTGATTATATAAACATTTATTAAGCATTAAACAATTATACTTGGTAGATGTATGTATTTTATACAAGAAAAAATAAGATCAGTTAGTAATAAAAAAATTAATGTAAAAGATAATAAATACTGTCTTTTTAATGATAATTTATTTAAAATACAAGATAAATGTTTTTCAATAAAAGGGAATGCATGATTAATAAAAATAATTGCAATAATTCCCCAAGAAAAAGAAAATAAAATACTTATTCTCCCATTTAAATTTAAGAATTCAGAAGAATAATCCCACCATTTTAGAGTAAAAACAGCATCTAAAATATAACCAACAAAATATTCAAAAATAGAGCATACAATTGCTGCAGTTATAAAAAGCTTAAAAGATTTTTTTTTATACTTGCTTAAAAAAATAATTAAAATTAAAGCTCCAAAACCGTAAATAGGACAAATTGGACCATATAAAAATCCTCGTTTAATATATCTACCTATTTGACTATAACAGTATGCGGTTTCAAGTAGCCAGCCAGTAAAAGAAAAAACAAAAAAATATAAAATTAGTTTTATATAATTATTATTAGATTTTTTAGTACAATTATTATTCATTACAAACCTCTTCATTTTCTGCAGTATTACAAGTATATTAAGTTAGAAATATTATATTTAAATTGACTATCTTAAAATTTATGTATTTTATAAATTCTGTATAATATATCGGAAATTAATTATCTTTATAGAACATCTGAAATTCAACATCTTTATAATATATCTGAAATTTATTATCTTTATAATATATCTTAAATTCAACATCTTTATAATATATCTGAAATTTATTATCTTTATAATATATCTTAAATTCATCATCTTTAAATTTAGCTATATCTAAATTATATATAATATATTTAAAATTAGTCAATCTTTATTTTATTAATAATATCAAAACAGTTAAAAAAAGTAAATAGTATAGAAAATTTAACAAAAATATGGTATAATTACAATATTATAAAAAGGAGGAGAAATAATGAAAAAACCAGAGTTGTTAGCACCGGCAGGTTCTTTTGAAAAAGCCAAAACAGCTTTTATGTATGGAGCAGATGCGGTATATGCAGGAACATCAGATTTATCATTAAGAACCAGAGCCGAAATGGAAAATAATGATTTAGCTAAAACTATAGAATATGCACATAGCATTGGGAAAAAAGTATATACAGCAATAAATATTTTTGCACATGACGAAACATATGAAGAAATAAAAAAACAGGCAATTATGTTACAGGAATTAAAGGTAGATGCAGTTATAGTAGCAGATGGAGGCGTTGTTGAAATAATTAAACAGGTTGCACCTAAAATACCAATTCATATAAGTACACAGGCAAACATTGTTAGTTATCATACAGCTAATTTTTGGCATAATAATGGAGCCGAAAGAGTAATATTGGGAAGAGAATTAAACAAAGAACAAATAAAAGAAATAATTAATAAAACACCAAAAGAATTAGAAACAGAAATATTTATACATGGCGCAATATGCTTTGGATATTCTGGAAGATGCTTTTTAAGCGATTTTTTAGCAAATAGAAGTGCAAATTTAGGAGATTGTGCACAAAGTTGCAGATGGTCATATAATGTATATGTAGAGGAAACTAATAATCCAGGAAATTTAATGCCGGTGGACCAAGATCAAAATGGAACATATATATTCTCATCAAAAGATTTATGTTTAATTAAGGAAATCCCGGAAATAATTGAAATGGGAGTAAAAAGTTTAAAAATAGAAGGTAGATTAAAAACAGAATATTATTTGGCAAGTGTTGTAAATGCATATAGAAATGCAATAGATGATTATATAGAAAATCCAAAAAATTATGATTACACAAAATACTTAAAAGAATTAGAGAAAACAAAAACTAGAGGTCTAACTACATTTTATTTCAATGATAAAAATAATAAAGATTTCCAAGAATATGAAGGTAAACAATATAATCCAGACTATGAATTTGGAGGTAAAATAATAGAATATGATACTGAAAAAACTATAGTAGAAATAAGAAATAGGCTTGTAATAGGGGATATAATTGAAATTATTGTACCAAACCAGATTAAATCAATTGAGTTTAAAATTGAAAAATTATGGGATATAGAAACAGATGAAAAAATAACTTATGTTAATCCTGGTAAAGCTGGACAATGTGTAAAAATGTACATACCTGAAAAATGTTGTAACGGATGGATTTTAAGGAAAAAGAAAAAGTGCTCTGTGGAAAAAATGTGAAAAAAATGTGTATAACTTTGTAGAAAAATGTGGAAAAAATGTGGAATATTTGTGGAAAACTCAAAAAAAAGTTTACATATTTAAAAAAACACCAAATTATTGTAAAAAAAAAAAAACTATTATTATAAGAAAATAGAATAATTTTTTGAAGGTGAAATAAACAAATTTAGCTGCAAATAAAAACACTATTGTTATAGGCAAATAGAATAATTTTTTGAAAGTGAAATAAACAAATTTGGCTGCAAATAAAAACACTATTGTTATAAGCAAATATCGTTAAGTTCCAAAAAAAACTTAGTTAAGAATACTATAAAATAGTATTCTTAAAAATAAATTTTTTAATTTCCATATATAAATCTATTTTGGAATATAATAAAAAAATATTGTTAAAAAAAAATTCATATGTTAAAATAAGAAGAAAAAATTAAGGAGGAAGTATGTTACAATTAACAAAAATAAGAAAAAGTTATAAAACTGGAAATTTCACACAAGAAGCTTTAAAAGATGTAAGTTTAAATTTTAGAGAATCAGAATTTGTCGCAATATTGGGAACAAGTGGAAGTGGGAAAACAACTTTGTTAAATATTATAGGAGGACTTGATAGATATGATTCTGGAGATCTAATAATAAATGGCAAATCAACAAAAAAATTTAAAGATAGTGAATGGGACGCATATAGAAATAACTCTATAGGATTTATTTTTCAAAATTACAATTTAATAGGCCATATAAGCGTTTTAGCAAATGTTGAAATGTGTATGACATTAAGTGGTGTTTCAGCAAAAGAGAAAAAAAGAAGAGCAACTGAGGTTCTTGAAAAAGTTGGACTAAAAGAACATATAAATAAAAAGCCAAACCAATTATCAGGTGGTCAAATGCAAAGAGTAGCAATTGCTAGAGCATTAGTTAATAATCCAGATATTATATTAGCAGATGAACCAACAGGAGCATTAGATTCAAGTACATCAGTTCAAATAATGGAATTAATAACAGAAATTGCAAAAGATAAATTAGTTATAATGGTAACACATAATCCAGAACTCGCAGAGGAATATGCCAATAGAATTATTCAAATAAAAGATGGAGAAGTTCAAAGTGACACAAATTCATTAGAAACAGAACAAATTCAAGAATCTAAATATAAATTAAAGAAAACATCAATGAATTTTTTCACTGCATTAAAATTATCATTTACAAATATTTGGACAAAAAAAGGAAGAACAATTTTAACAGCATTTGCTGGAAGTATTGGTATAATAGGAATAGCATTAATTCTTTCATTATCAAATGGGGTGCAAGAATATGTAAAAACAATAGAACAAGATACATTATCATCATATCCAGTAACCATTGAAAAAACATCAATGAATTCAAATGCAATGTTGGGAATGATGACACAAGATACATCAAAAACATCAACTCAACATGATAAAAACAAAGTATATTCAAACAACATTATGTCAGAAATGATTTCTATGATGACTGATGGTACAAAAATAAATGATTTAAAATCATTTAAACATTATTTAGAAAGTAGTGAAAATGAAATCAAGCAATATGCAAATGCAATTCAATATAATTATGGTATAACACTTAATGTTTATAAAAATGATTTATCAAAAGGAGCATATCAGGTAAATCCAAGTAAAATGCTAGATAATATAGGAATGGAAAAAATGGCAGCATCACCATTTTCAAAACCAAATGTATGGTTTGAAATGATTGATAATAAAGAATTACTAAAAACTCAATATGATGTTATAGCTGGTCAATGGCCAGAAAACTATAATGAAGTAGCAATAATTGTAAACGAAAATAATGAAATATCAGATTATACATTATATACATTGGGATTAGCAGATCAATCTGAAGTAATAAATATGGTAACATCAATGTACACTGGAGAAAAAAAGGAATCTAAACCAGAAGTGAAAAGTTATTCATATGAAAATATTTTAGGAACAACATATAAAGTATTATTAGGAACAGATAAATATCAAAAAGAAAATGGGATATGGGTAGATAAAAGTAAAGACGAAAAATTTATGGCCCAAAAAATAGCGAATGGAGTAGATGTTAAAATAGTAGGAATAATAAGATTAAATAGTGAATCTTTGGCAACATCTATGGAAGAAGGAATATATTATAATAAAGAACTTACAAAATATATTGTAAATCAAACAAATAATACACAAATGGCAAAAGAGCAGATAGAAAATAAAAAAGTTGATATATTTACAGGAAAAGAATTTGGAACCGGAAAATTAGCTAATTATGATTTGAACGCAGAAAAAATGGGAATAGCTGATTTAGAAGAACCAAAAGAAATAAATATATATCCAAAAGATTTTGAATCTAAAGACAAAATAGCAGAAGTAATAAAAAAATATAATGAAAAACAAAATAACGAAGGTCATGAAGATAGAGTTATAGAATATACAGATTTAGTAGGTGTATTAATGAATTCTGTAACAGTAATTGTTGACATGATAAGTTATGTTTTAATTGCATTTGTTGCTATATCATTAATAGTTTCATCTATAATGATAGGAATTATAACTTATATATCAGTACTTGAAAGAACAAAAGAAATAGGAGTTTTAAGAGCGATTGGAGCAAGAAAAAAAGATATAACAAGAGTGTTTAATGCTGAAACAATAATAATTGGATTCACATCAGGACTATTTGGAATATTAATTACTATGATTCTATTAATACCAATAAATGCAATAATAAAATCTTTAGCAAATGTATCAAATCTTGCATCACTTCCGATAGCCGGAGGAATTGCACTAGTATTAATAAGTATGTTCTTAACACTTATCGCAGGATTAATTCCAGCAAAAGTTGCAGCAAAAAAAGATCCAGTAAATGCTCTTAGAACAGAGTAAAAACTACATTAATAGTGTAAATTATCTACGAAATATTTGAAAATAAAGTTCTAGAAAAATATTAATAAATATAAAGATGATATAAAATAAAATGCAGAGATACATGCACAAAAATAATAGCAAAAACATATATTTAGGTATACCCAAAATGGAGGTGCCATAATATATGTTTTCTATTACTTTAACAGGTTTTTTAGTTTTTTTAAAAACGGCAATTTTTGTTGTTGGATACATATCAAATAATTCATTATTTCCAGAACCATTATCACAAGATGAAGAAAGTATATATATCGATAAAATGAAAAATGGAGAAGAACAAGTTGATTTAAAATTTCAAATCAAAAAATCATATTGAAAAATGCAAGAATTATTAAAAGATAGAGAAAGAGTGATTTTGGAATTACGTTTTGGATTACATGGAAAAAATCCAAAAACTCAAAATCAAATAGCAAAAATGATGGGAATTTCACGCTCATATGTTTCAAGAATAGAAACAAAAGCAATTGGTAAATTAGCTCAAGAAATAGATAGCAAAATATAAAAAAAAGGTTGAAAAATTTAAAAAAATAATATAGTATAATAATATCAAAATTTAATTAAAAGGAAGTAAAAAATGAAAGTAGAATTATTAGGTGGATATTCAGAAAAAGAAGTAGAGGAAAGAATAAAAAAAGTTGCAGCTGCAGGAAAATTATCAAGATTTCCAGGAAATGTATTTGATGTTTTAGAGAGCTGTGATGATTATGAAAAAAATCTCAAATTAATAAAAAGAATAATTAAAATGGGTCATAAATCAATAATAGAACATGATTATCTTGTTTTTGCAATTTGTGATGTATCACCAATTATAGAGCAAACAATTATTGGAAATAGATTAACATCATTTACAATAAAATCAAGAAGAGAAGTTGATTTTAGAACAGTTGGATTTTATACTCCAGAATTCAGAACAAAAGAAGGAGAAATTCATTCAGAAAACAATGAAATTCAGTTAGAATATAATGAATATATGAAAAGTCTATTTAATAAATATGGCAGTTTTGTTGATAGAGGAATAAAAACAGAAGACGCAAGGTTTATGTTGCCATACTCTTATAATAGTAATATAATAATGGGATTAGATGGAAGAGAATTAGAAAAATTGATTTATCAATTAAAATATGGAAAATTAAGTAAAATGAGTGAATTAAAAGAATTAGGAGAATGCTTAAAAGACCTAGTTGATAAGTATGCTCCATATTTGTCAGATTCAATAAATGAATTAGAAGAACATACTGTGGAACCATATGAATACTTAGAAAAACATTTTGAAAGACCTGATATTAAAATATTAGAAAAAGTAAAACTTATTAATTATACACAAAATCCTGATGAAATAGTCTTGGAAAGCGCGGTAATGTTTTATTATCAATGTACAAAAGAACAAGCAAAAGAGATATTATCAGAAATGCAAAAAAATAATCCAGATAGTACAAAAGAATTCATGAAAATAATAATGACAAAAGAAGATAGAAGAGAATTAGAACAAGTAAATTTTCAATTTCAGATTCCAATATCATTATCAATTTTAACACATTTAACTCGTCATCGTATGCACTCACTATTAGTTCCGGATTTTATTAAAATGTGGAATTTAGAAAATTATATAGTGCCTGAATCTATTAAAGAAATAGGAGCAGAAGATGAATATAGAGAAATATTTAATAACAATAAAAAAATGTATGAAAAATTTGCCTCAAAAGGTATACTAGAGCAAGATTTAGTTTATTTTTACTTAGGGGGTCAAATGTGTAATGTTTTAACAACTATGAATGCAAGAACTGTTCAATGGATAACAAGATTGCGTTGTTGCAATAAAGCACAATGGCAAATTAGAGATGTTGCAAAACAAATTGCAAAAGAGGTAAAACAAGTTGCACCTCTTATTGGTAAATGGATTGGAACTACATGTGAAACAGAAGGAATATGTTACGAAGGAAAAGAATATTGTGGCAAAATAAAAAATATAATTGTTAAATAATTTAAAAAAAGGCCTGATTTCAATTAGAAATCAGGTCTATATTATAGTATAAAAATAATACTATAAAAAAAGAAAATTATGAATTACATTAACTTATATTATAATTACATTGATTTATTCTATAGTACAGAATAAATTTAATAATGTATAAGAAGTTTTGCAGGAAACTTTATAATATTTTAAATACCAAAACACTAATAGTTTCATTTTTTTTTGTTTCTGATTTGCAATTTTTTTTGATTTCAACCTTAAATTTTCCATCTTTATCTCTTTTTTTTATGGAATAATGAGTCAAGCAAATATCCGGATTCTGTTCACACAAATTTCCAATCTCTTTAAAAATTTCTGGTTGAGATTTTAAAAAATCCCGAAATAGTTCATCGTTTTTGCTAAATTTTTTTACTTGCTTAATGTCATAACATTCTAGGTAATTTTCAACTATTTGCTTTATGAGAAGAATGTATGATTTGGTATTGCTGATATTATCAGAAATAAAATCGCCATTAGTATTAGTCATTTGACTAACCTCCTTATATAAAATATTATGTAATTATACCACATAAGCAAATAAAAAACAAATTTTAGAAAAATAAAAAAAAGTATGGAAATAAAAATATATTATGATATAATAAAAAAGTAAATTAAATAATAGGAGGAAAAATGTTAGCAATAAAATCATTTGATGAAGCAATATACAACTTTTTGATACAAATAATGTCAGAAGAAGTTACAATTATAGCAAAAATTATAACAAGTTTTGGTGGAGCTACAATATTAATATCCATATGCTTAGCTGCACTATTAATATTTAAAAATAAAAAATATGGGACAATAATGAGTATAAATCTAATAACAATAACATTATTAAATTTATTGATAAAACATATTGTAGCAAGAGAAAGGCCAAATGTATTAAGATTGGTAAACGAAACAGGTTACAGTTTTCCATCAGGTCATTCGATGGCAAGTGCTGCTTTTTACGGTTTTTTAATTTATTTAATATACAAAAGTAAAATAAAAAACAAAAAAGTAAAAATCGCTATATGTTTTATAGCAGCAATGCTAATACTTTTAATAGGATTAAGTAGAGTGTATTTAGGTGTTCATTATGCAAGTGACGTATTAGCAGGATTTATAATTTCATTTACATATTTAATATTATTTATTAATTTAGTATATAATAAATATGGAAAAGAACGAATGAAAAAAAATTAGAAAAGAAAAAATAATTATTAAATATTCTGAAAAAACAAGAAAACAAAAATTAATAGAAAAAAATATACTAGAGAATAAACTAATAAAAAATTACAAAATACTAAAAAAATCAGAAAAGAAAGGAGAGCATAAATATTTTATTTGTGCAAATATAATTATGATAAAACATGTTAACAAAACAAATTTTGAAGGTGAGGTTCTAAATTCACAAAAAACAATTTTAGTAGATTTTTTCGCTACATGGTGTGGTCCGTGTCAAATGCTAGGACCAATTTTAGAAAAAATAGGGAACTCAAGAGCAGATTTTGATATAGCAAAAATTGATATAGATGATGCTCAAGAATTAGCTATAAAATATGGAATAGAAGTAGTTCCTACTATGATAATATTTAAACAAGGTAGACCAGTAGAAACAATAACAGGATTATTGAATGCAGAAGAAATTGTGTCAAAAGTAAGTAAATATATATAAATTATTTAAATTTAAAAATTATGCAATAAATTATTTAAGATTAAAAATTGTGCATTAAATTATTTAAGATTAAAAATTGTGCGTAAAATTATTTTTGAAAAATAATAAAATAGATAATTCAAAATTATAAAATAAATAATTTTAAATTATAAAATAAATAATTAAAAATAATCAATTTAAATTAAAAAATAATCAATTAAAAATTAAAGATTATAGAATAATTAATTTATAAATACAAAATAAATAACGAAAAATATATAATAAAAAATATAAGAAAGGAGTGTATACAATATATAAATATATAATTTTTTTATATAGTATACAATTAAATAAATGCAAGGATATCACTTAAATCCAGATAAAGAATATGTAAATAAAATAATAGAGGGTTTGCATAGAAAAGAAGGGCATTGCCCTTGTAAAGTAAAAACAGATGATACTACTTTGTGTCCATGTGATGACTTTTTAAGCACAGGAGATTGTAAATGTAAATTATACATCAAACAATAAAAAAATCTTACAAAGGAGGAAATGTATATGGTAGAAGTTGTTACAGCTATAATAAAAGATGACAATGGAAAAATATTAATTTGTAAAAACAGTAATATAGAAAATCAAAATGAATTATGGAAATTACCATGTGGGAAAATCGAAATAGGAGAAACAGATGAAGAAGCAATAACAAGAGGTGTTAAACAAGATTTAAATATAGAAATATCAGTTAGTAATTATATAACAGAAAAAAGTTTTGAATATCCAGAAAAAACAATAAATATGATTGTATATGATGCAAAATATGAATATGGAAAACCTACAGATGATACGGGACATAAATGGATAAAAGAAACAGAATTTGATAAATATAATTTTGGACCAACAGATAAATATATTATTAATCAATTAAATAAAGAAATCGAATAATTGATCTCAGCATAAAACAAATATATACTGAATAAATATAAGAAAAGAGGAGAAAAATGGAACTAAATAGAAAAAATATTATTACATTTGTAATTGTGATAATTTTTTCAGTTTTGTTTATATGGATAGGAAATAGAACAAATAAAACTAAAATGCTAGATGATACAGCACAGAATTATTTTAGAGGAAAAGTTGTAAGTATAGAAAATACAGAGGTTCATCAAAAACAAATTACTGAAACATCATCTGTTTCTATAACAACAATAACATACAAACAAAAGTTGTTAACAGGACCAAATAGAGGTAAGACAGTATTAGGAGTTCAAACAATTGATGGATCATATGCAATAAAACAAGTACCTATAAAGGTGGGAAACAAAATAATAACATATTTTGAACCTGAAGCATCGGGAATTCCTTCACAGTATACATTTGCAGAATATTATAGAAGTGATGGTATGATTTTCCTAGTAGTATTATTTTTATTACTAATTGTTTTAATAGGGAAAAGTAAAGGTTTTTTCACAATATTATCACTTATAATAACAGTTTTAGTAATATTTTGTGTGTTTATTCCTGCAATTATAAATGGAAGAAATGTCTACATAACAACAATAGTGATTTCGTCATTTATAATATTTACAACATTATTGTTAATTAATGGATGGAATAAAAAAACATTATGTGCAATTTTAGGTAATATAGGTGGTATTGCAGTAGCTGGGATAATCGCAATAATAATGAGCAAAATTCTAAAAGTAAATGGATTTGTTGATGAAGAATATGCATTTCTAGTAGCTGCACAATTAAATAAACCATTGGATTTAATAGGAATTGTATGGAGCGGAATCGTACTTGGTTCACTAGGTGCAGTAATGGATGTTGCAATGTCAATTTCTTCAGCTATGAATGAACTTTCAGAAAATATGGAAAAGAAGACTGCAAAAAAAATGATGAAATCTGGAATGAACATTGGAAGAGATGCAATAGGAACAATGACAAATACTCTTATATTGGCATATGTTGGTAGTTCCATAGCTACAGTAGTATTATTAAGTATTTATAATAATAATATGCTATTTTTATTTAATACAGAAATGATAGTGGTAGAGGTATTACAATCAATTGTAGGAAGCCTTGGAATCCTTTTTGCTGTTCCGCTAACTGCATTGTTTGCAGCATATATATTTACCAAAAACGATGAAGATTATAAATATATAAAAAAAGATGAAATAGGTGGAATTAAACTATAAAGTTTTATAAATATAAAAAAATGCTGAAATTTAAACATATAATATAGTTGGTATTAAAATAAAAAATTATAAAAATATATAAAAATATAATACTGAAATTAAAAATTTTAATAATTGAAAAAATAAAAAAATATAAACGTATAAGCATATGAATTTAATTATTAGGTTGTTTAATATATAATAATGAAATATAAATATAAGTAAATAAACCTAATTATTAAGCTTTAGAGTGTTTAATTATAGTATTGAAAATAAAAGAGATTATTGAAAAAACAAAACTGTTTAATCAATAATCTCTTTTATACTAGTAAATATTTAAATGAATAATGTTTTAAAGAACATATTTTTAAAAATATTTGTCAAATAAATAAGCTTACGTATTTAAATTTTATGAAAATATTATAAATGTATAAAATTATAATTTCTATATATAATAAGAAAAAATGTTAAAAATATTAAAAAAATGGTTTTATTTCCTTGCTATTTTTATTTTTGTATTGTATGATATTATAAGTAAAATATTAAAAATTTATAATAGAATTTGGAAGGAGATATGAAAGTAAATGAAAAAAAGGATAGCCATTTTTTTTATTGTAGCTATACTGATTATCAGTTGCTTTTCAGTAGTAAATGCAGCAGAAAATGAAAGCAAAAAATCAGTAGTAACAGAAGAAGGTACTAGTCAATTAATAGAAATAAAAGAAAGAGAATTAAATTCAATAGAAGATTATAAAAAAGATTATGGTTCAGACGCATATGGAACAGCAGCATACATATTAAATAAAGTAAGACTTTATAGTATACCATTAGTTTTTATTGGAATAGCAATAAGCGCGATATACCAATATGTAATAGGAATTAGAAAATTAGATGTAAGAGATAAAGGATTTTCTACAATGATAGCAATAATAACAATTGGTGTAATATGCCAAGTATTACCTTTGATTTTCGCAATTGTTGTAAAATCAGGAGTATCATAAATTTCTTTTAGATTAGTGGAGGGGTAACAAATGAAAGTTTTATTTGCGGTAAGTAATGATAAGATTTCTGAACAAATATCAAAAAAATATCAACAAGATTACAAAGAAATCATATCAAGTAAAAATGTATACTACTTTAATGCGATAATTAATGAATTACAAAAAGATAAATCATACGATAGAATAGTAATAAGTGAAGATCTAGAAATGTTTTCATCTAATAATTATCAAGAAATAGATAAATTTATTTTTGAGAAATTAGATACTATAAGTGATGAGGCAGTAAATAATGCAGGAGCTGACATTCCAATTATTTTAATCTGTACAGACAGAAGAAGTAAAATGGATCCAATAATGATAAAATTTTTTGGAATTGGTATTTACAGCTCTTTATTAGGTTCGGATAGAAGTATACAAAAAGTAAGCGATTTAATATATAAACCAAGAAGTAAAAAAGAAGCAAAAGTTTATTATAGAGTTGAATCTGCAGACATTGATTATAAATCAGAAAAAGAAACAAGTGGTGTAAGTGAATCAGAAATAAGAAATATATTGGTTCACTATAGAAAAATTGGTAATAATCCTGTTAAAAGTGTAGAAAGTTTTAAGAAAATTCTAGCACAATATACAGAAGAACAGGTTAGATTAATTATTCCATTTCTAACTATAGAAACAAAGAAAATTTTAGAACAAAATTCAGAAGAATATTTGAGATTAATTGGAAAAGAAGCAAATATAATGACTCAAAAACCTGCTGAAGATGATGATATTGAAATTAAAAATTATTATGAAAAAGAATTGAATAGTAATAAAAAATTAAGTAATCCAGTAATAATACCAACTCAAATTGGCTCTAATATAATTAAAAAAGATTATGTAATAGATAGTAATACAAATAATTTTGAGGATAGAATTGCTGAAGAAAGAGCAAAAAGAATTGCAGCTAAAAAAGAAAGATTAAGCCAAGAAAAAAGAGCAGCAGAAGAAAAAGTAATCCAAGAAGAAAAATATAGAAAACAAATTGAAGAAGAAATAAGACAAAAACAAGAATCAGCAAGAAGAGCAGAAGAACAGAGATTAAGAAAAGAAGCTCAGATGAAATTAGATGCAATAAGAATAAGACAAGAATCTGAACAAAAAGCTAAAGAAGAACGTATTAGAATGGAAAAAATCAGGAAACAAGAAGAAGAAAGAATTAGACAAGAAGCAATTAGAAGAATTGAAGAGCAAAAAATAAGACAAGAGGCAGAACGTAAAGCTCAAGAAGAAAAAATAAGACAAGAGATTGAGCGTAAAGCCGAAGAGGAAAGAATTAGAAAAGAAGTTGAACGTAAAGCTGAAGAAGAAAGACTAAGAAAAGAAGCTGAACGTAAAGCTGAAGAAGAAAGACTAAGAAAAGAGGCTGAACGTAAAGCTCAAGAAGAAAGAATTAGGAAAGAAGCTGAACATAGGGCTCAACAGGAAAAAATAAGAAAAGAAGCTGAACGTAAAGCAGAAGAGGAAAGACTAAGAAAAGAAGTTGAACGTAAAGCTGAAGAAGAAAGAATAAGAATAGAAGCGGAACGTAAAATTGAGGAAGAAAAGATGAGAATTGAAGCTGAACGTAAGGCAGAAGACTTAAAATTAAGAAAAGAATTAGAACTACAAATAGCTGAAACAGTAAAATTAAAAGCGGAATTATTAAAAAGCGTTGAGGAAGCAGAAAAAATCAAAAAAGAAAACGAAATAAAAATACAACAGGAATTAAAGCTAAGACAAGAAATAGAAAACAAAGTTCGTAAAGAAGAAGAATTGAGACAGGAAGCAGAAAAAAGAATTCTTAAAGAATCAGAATTGAGAAAACAAGCTGAGAGTAAAATTGCTGTACAAGAAGAACTTAGAAAAGAAGCAGAACAAAAAATAAAAGAGGAATTAAAATTAAGACAAGAAATAGAACAAAAAGTTCAAAATGAACTTATATTAAGACAAGAGATTGAACAAAAAGCACGTAATGAAGAAGAACTAAGACTACAAGCAGAGCAAAGAATTCTTAAAGAGGAAGAATTAAGAAAACAAGCTGAGCAGATGGCAGAAGACGAAAGATTAAAACAAGCAGCTAAAAATGCAGAATTAGAGAAACTTATACAAATAGCAGCTGAGAAAGCTGAGGAAGAAAATTTGGAATCAGAAAACAAAGAAATAAGAAGGGGAAGACCTCGTAAAAACCTAGAAGTGCAGATAAATGAGCCAGTAAAAAGAGGAAGAGGAAGACCACGAAAGATTCAAGAAAAAGATGATGAAAATAATAATAAAAATGAAAATAATGATAATGAAAAAAACACTCAAGTAAAAAATACAAATGAAGAAACAGATTTGTTAGCAGATTTTATAGACTTTGATTTTTCAGATAATGACAGCATAGAAGAAGTTGATTTTTCAGATAATGACAACATTGAAGAGATTGATTTTTCAGGAAACTCTGATAATAATAAAAACCAAAATCTAATAGAACCAGAAACTAAAAAAGAAGTAAATGTATTGCCATTAGATGAAAATCAAGATGAGGAAGATTTTGAAGAACTTGATCTAGACGAAGATAATGATGACATTGAAGCAGACGAATATGAACAAGATGATGTTATAGATTCTGATGAAAACTTAGACGAAGAAATTGATGAAGATCTAGACGAAATTGATCAAGACATAGACGAAGATATTGATGAAGACATAGACGAAGATATTGACGAAGATATTGACGAAGAACTAGACGAAGATTTTGACGAAGATCTAGACGAAGTAGAAGAAATAGAAGAAGAATATTTAGATGATGAAGACTACGATGATATAAATCTTGATGAAGACTATGATGACATTGAATCAGATGAATATGATAATGAACAAGTTACAGATTCAGATGAAAAATTAGATGAAGAATATGTTGAAGAAGATGATATAGATTTATATGATGAAGAAGATGAAGATAATATATTGCCTTCTCTAGAGAGTGAAGAAGATATACAAAATAATTCAAATGAAGATGATTATGAGGACATAGATTCTGACGAAGATTTTGAAGAAAATAATATTGTCGAAACTGATCTAGATGAAGAATTAGATGATCAAGATTTTGATTATGATGAGGAATTAGAAGAAGATTCAGAAGATGATTTCGACGATATAGATTTGGAAGATGAACTAGATGATGAAGACCTAGATTTAGAAGAAGATTTAGATGATGAAGACTTAGATTTAGAAGAAGATTTAGATGATGAAGATTTGGAAGATTCAGATTACGAAGACGAAGATTTAGAAGAAGATTATGAATATGATGATTTAGAAGAAGAAAATGATCTAGAAGAAAACATCAACTTAGAAGACTCTGAAGTAGAAGAAGACTCTGAACTAGAAGATGATGAAGATTTTGAATTGGAAGAAGACTCTGAGCTAGAAGATGATGAAGATTTTGAATTGGAAGAAGACTCTGAACTAGAAGATGATGAAGATTTTGAATTGGAAGAAGACTCTGAACTAGAAGATTATGAAGATGATGAAGAAGAAAACATTTTGCCATCAGCAGATGATGAAAATCTGGATGACGAAGACTTTGACGAAGAGTATGAAGATATTGATTTTGAAGAACAAGATAACATACTTCCATCACTAGAAGAATCAGAAGAAGAATCAGAAGAAGAATTAGAACAAGATTTGTTAGAAGAAGATCTTGACGAAGATTATGAAGACTTTGATTTTGATGAAGAAGATAATATGCTACCTTTACTAGAAGACGAAGCAGAAGACGATAATTCAACATTAATAGAAGATGAAGAAGACTTTGATCCTGATGAAGACGATAATATGTTACCTTCATTTGAAGATGAACTAGATGAACAATTAGACGAGGATCTTGAAGAAGATCTAGATATAAATGATGAAGAAGACATTGAAGATTTAAATGAAGAGCTTGAAGAAGGCTTAGAAGAAGACCTAGAAGAAGATTTAAATGAAGAGCTTGAAGAAGACCTAGAAGAAGATTTTCTTGATGATGAATCAGATGTTCAAGAAGATGAAGAAGATGATGAAGCTGATGATATGGTAGGAAAAATAATTAACCAAAATACAGAAGAAATAAAAAATCCAAATTATAAATCATTAGACTCAACAATAATACAGCCAAAATCTATTCAAATTCCAGATAATAATATCAATAATGTAATATCTGGAATGGGAAATGGAAGTGAAACTGAAACAGAAAAAAGAATAACAACATCAATAAAAGATTTAAGTATTGATAGCTTAATAACTGGAGATAAAAAAATAGTATCATTTGTAGGCACATCAAAAAATGGAACATCATTTATAGTAAATAATCTTGCAAAAATGTTTTCAGAAAAAGGAATAAATACAGTAATATTAGACTTAACAAAAAATAGAAATGCATATTACATTTACACAGAAAATGAAGAAGAGTTAAGAAAAAAAGCATATAACAGTTTAGAAAACCTTAAAAAAGGAATACCACAAGGAATACAAGTTAATAAAAACTTAACTGTATATACTTCATTACCAGGAGAAACAGAACCATTAGAAGATGTAAATGGAATGTTAGAAACTCTTTTAAATAATTATTCTTTAATACTATTAGATTGTGATTTTGAAACATCTCCAATTTACTTTAAAGCATCACAAGAAATATATTTAGTACAAACATTTGATGTTCTAACAATACAACCATTAACTGCATTTTTAAGAGATTTAAAACTAAAAAATATGTTAGAACCTGAAAAACTAAGAGCAGTCATAAATAAAAATGTTAAAGTAAATGGTGTAAATGAAAAAGTATTAATTGGTGGAATGTCAGTATATAATGATCCAGGTATGACATATATGACAGAACTATTTAATAGAGAAAAAATAAAATATGCCACAATACCATTTGAGGAACAAATATATTCAAATTATTTAGAAAGTTTAATAAAATGCAAAATATCATATAAAGGAAGTTCAAAAAAATTCATTACAAGTTTAACTACATTAGGAAATATGGTATATCCATTAATAAGTGGAAAAAAACAAAAAAAAAATAAACAATTAAATTCAGGAAAAAATAATTTTTCAGATGATATGAATTCAACATTAAATAATATGAAAAAAAACAGATAAAGAGGTGATATAATTGGGAATAGGAATATGGTTTAGCATAATTGTACTAGTAGCAGCAATAATTGGATTAATAATATATAATGCAGGATTAAAAAAGAAATTAATAGAATTAAATAATACGAGCCAAAAAGTAACAAGTCTTAGTGTTTTACAAGATTTCATTAATACAATTGGTGATGGTATAAGTGCTGATGAAAAAATCAAAAAAATAAACGAAATATTAATAGAAAGATACGAAATAAAATATTCCACAATTGTTGTCTATGATGGAGCAGAATATAAAATTAAAGCATCTAATGTTGAAGAAAAACACTGGGAAACATTAAGAAATCTTCAAACCGAGCCAGTATTTACAGACAGTATACAAACAGCTACACCTAAATATATAACTATAAATAATGAAAATGAAAGATTACCATATTTAAAAATGGAATTTGCAAGGGCAAAAGCAGCAATGTTTTTCCCCTTGTATATAGATAATATATATATAGGTTACTGGATAATAGAAGGAAGTAAATCTCATGAGTTTGATAATGTAGATACAACTGTATTAGAAGTAGTAAAAAACAATATTGTAGCTGTATTAAAAACAATAGAAAATCAAAAAGTAATAGAAAATATTGTAAGAAAAGACACAGTTTCAGGCTTAAAATCAGCAGAATTCCTATATGGACAAGCAAGAAAAACAATAGATAAATATCCAACATCAGCAGTATGCTTGTTTAATATTACAAATCTAACAAAAATTAATAATATAGTAAGCAGAAAAACAGGTGATGCTGTAATATCAAAAGTAACAAAAATTGTTACAGAAAACCTATCGGCAGAATATTTTGTTGTAAGATACTGCGGACCTAAATTTGCAATAGTATTTTCAGGAAGTGATATAAGCGGAGTGGAAATATTTATGGAAGATATAAAAACAAAAATTGAAGCATCAAGAATTAAACCAAAAGAAGATTACAATCCAAAAAACAAAAAAAGAATTGTAGTAACACCAAAAATAAATGCTGTAATAACAACATATTATAAAGGAACAGGAATAGAACAAGTAATAAAAAAATTAGAAGAATACTTAGACACAACAGATCAAAAAGAAAATAAAATTACATGTTTATAAGAAATTTTCATAATAAACAGTTAATGAATTCATTTATAAAATAATAAAGAAAACAGTAAATAATTTCATTTATAAATAAAAAAAAGAACAGTAAATAAATTTATTTATAAAAAATAGAAGTAATAATAAAAAATTTCATTTTTAAAAAATAATATGAAATATATTAAAAAAATATTTCATGCTTATAAAAAATTAATAAGAGAGAAGGTATAGTTATGGACGAAACAGTAAGCTTTAAAGTCGAAAGAGAAAAAAATATTCAAGTACAAGAGATATTAAAACAAGTATATGAGGCACTTGTTGAAAAAGGATATAATCCAATCAACCAAATAGTAGGATATATTTTATCTGGAGATCCTACATATATAACAAGCCATAAAGATGCTAGAAATCTAATTAGAAAAGTAGAAAGAGATGAACTTTTAGAAAAAATGGTTAAAAATTATATAGGATTGGAAGATAATTAATGAGAGCTCTTGGAATAGATTATGGAGATGCAAGAGTAGGTCTTGCACTTACAGATAGCCTGGGAATAACCGCTCAAGGATTAGAAACTTTACATCATAAAGGAAATGACAAAATCGTATTAAAGAGATTGGAAGAAATAATAAACGAAAAAGAAGTAACAATTATTGTTATCGGAATGCCGTATAATATGGATGGAAGTAAGACACAAAGAGCAGAAGCAACAGAAAAATTTATACATAAGCTAAAATGTAAATTTAATAAAATACAGATTGAACAAATTGATGAAAGATTAACAACAGTTGCAGCACATAAAACAATGAATTTTCTTGAAATAAACAAATTTAAGAAAAGAGACATCGTAGACACTATTTCAGCAGTATATATTTTAGAAAGTTACATAAATAAATTGAAAAATAGTTGATTTAATTGCAAAAATAGTATATGATATGTAAAAGTGCAAATAATATTTACATACAAAATATTATAATTGAAAAATTGCACAAATTATAACACAAAAACCAATTATAATATAATTTTGAAAGGAGAAATTTTAGTTATGAGTGAAGATTTAGAAAATGTACAAAACACTGAAGAAATCGATAACATAATAGTTTTAAATGATGAGGAAGGAAATGATGTTCAATTCGAATTTTTAGATTTAATAGAATATGAAGATGAAGAATATGTAGTATTACTTCCAGTAGAAGAAGATGAAGAAGATTCAGGAGAAGTAGTTATTTTAAAATTAGAAGACACAGATTCTGAAGAAGAAGAATCATATGTAAGTGTTGAAGATGAAACAATCTTAAGTAAAGTTTTTGAAATGTTTAAAGAAAAATTTAAGGATGAATTTAATTTTGGTGAATAATAAAATGAACATAGGGTTAATTCCTTATGTTTATTTTCTATTGATAAACATAAAACAATTTAACAAATATTTTATAAAATCTCTTATGTAGAGTTTCAAAAAAAATTAATTTTACTGAGATTACAATAAAAAAATAAAAAAATAATGTAACAAAAGAGCTTATATAATTTTGAAACCGAAAGTTTTATACATTATAACAAGCTCTTTTTTGATAAAATGAAATAAAAAATACTATACTAAAATATATTTAAATGAAAAAAATACTATACTAAAATATATTAAAATGAAAAAAATATTATGCTAAAACATATTTAAATAAAATAAAAAACATTATACTAAAATATATTAAAATGAGAAACAATTTTGTACTAAAACATATTTAAACAAAAAAACATTATACTAAAATATATTTATATGAAAGGAAATAAAATATGAATAAATATCAAAGGTTATATAAAGAAGTTAAATATAAAGATATAAGAGATTTAATAGAAAAATCAACTTCATTACATTCAGACAAATTAGCATTTAAACTAAAAAAGGATGATAAATATATTGATATAACATATAAAAATTTTAAAGAGGACGTAATTGCATTGGAAACAGGACTTATAGACTCAGGATTTAAAGATAAGAGGATAGCAATAATAAGTCCAAACCGATATGAATGGTGCTTAACATATTTTGCCACACTATCAATAGGGAATATAGTTGTACCATTAGATAAAGGTCTTCCAGTAAACGAAATAGAATCATTATTACAAAGAAGTTATGCAGACATAGTTGTATTTGATAAAGAGTATGTAAGTATAATGAAAAATTTAAAAGAAAACAATAAAACAAAAGTAACAGAATTTATATGTATGGATGAAACAGAAGAATTTAATAATCTAAGTAAAATAATAGAAAAAGGTAAACAAATTGTAGAAAAAGGCAACATAGATTGTCAAAAAATAGAAATAGACCCAGAAAAAATGAGTGTAATTATTTTCACATCAGGAACAACTTCAATATCAAAAGCAGTAATGTTATCACATAGAAATATTGTAGAAAATATAACAGCACTAAATGTTGCAGAAAAAATCTATGATACAGATGTGAATTTAGCTTTTTTACCTTTTCATCATGCATTTGGAATTACAGGATTAATGTTCTTTTTATCAAATGGAGCATGTAATGTATTTTGTGATGGATTAAAATATATTCAAAAAAATCTAGTGGAATATAAAGTATCAGTATTTGTTTGTGTACCATTATTAATAGAAGCAATGTATAAAAAAATAATGCTAGAGATAGAAAAACAAGGAAAAACAAAAACAGTAAAAATAGCAATAAAAATTAGTAAAGCATTATTAAAAATTGGAATAGATATAAGAAGAAAATTATTTAAAGACATAATAAATAAATTAGGAGGAAATATAAGATTCATAGTAAGTGGTGCAGCAGCAATAGATAAAAAAGTTGCAGAAGCATTTAATGACTTTGGAATTCTAACAGTACAAGGATATGGCTTAACAGAAACATCTCCGGTTTTAGCAGCAGAAAACGAAAAAGCAATAAGATATGGTTCAATAGGTCTTCCAATGTATAATGTGGAAATAAAAATCGATAATCCAAACAGTGAAGGTATAGGAGAAATAATAGCAAAAGGCCCAAATGTTATGTTGGGATATTACGAAAATGAGCAAGCAACAAAAGAAGTAATTATAAATGGTTGGTTTCATACTGGAGATTTAGGAAAAATAGATGAAGATGGATATATATTTATAACTGGAAGAAAGAAAAATGTTATAGTTTTAAAAAACGGTAAAAATGTTTATCCAGAAGAATTGGAAATAATTATTAATAATTTACCATATGTATCAGAAAGCATGGTATATGGTATGCCAAAAGAAGACGATTTAGTGGTTTCGGCCAAAATAGTATATGATAAAGAATATATGGAACATTTCCACCAAGGAAAAACAATAGATCAATTAAAAGATATAGTTTGGAAGGATATAAAAGAAATTAATAAAGATTTAGCAACATATAAATATATTAAAAATCTAGTGTTAACTGATGAACCAATGGAAAAAACTACAACAGCAAAAATAAAAAGATTTAAAGAAATACTTAAAGAATAAAATTGGGCAAAGATATAAATAAGGAAAGAATAATAGTTTTTAGGAAATATGAAAAAGCATAATAACAACATATTTTTAAGATTATAAAAAGGAAAGTAAGAATAGAAAAATTTTAGATGGAGAAAAGTTATATGGCAAAAAATGAAGCAAAAACAAGTAAAAATAAAACAGTAAAAATTATCGTTATAATAGCAATAATTTTGTTATTTATAGTAAGTACATTTACCCCATTATATCCCTTAAGACTTTTTATTTTGTATATAATGTCAGCTTGCATTTTCGGTTTTATTATTATAGGGATATCAAAGGACAATAAAATAAAAAAATTACCAAAAGTAACATTTTATATTATGTTTTCAATCTTAATTATATTATTCTTATTTCAATCATATAGAATGGGAGAAGACATAGTAAAAGGTCCACAAAAGGCAATGGTTACTGATATTTCAATTATAAAGAGAAGAAGCTCTGGAAAATATAAAACAAATAGTTTTTATATAACTACAAATATAAAAGGAGAAAAAGTGAAATTCAAAATAGTAAATGATAGGAAAAAGATAACAGAAAAAGCAGGTAAATATAAAAATGCAATTATTTATTATTATAAAAATGCCGAAAGTATAGAAAGTATAGAATTTTTTTAATATAGTATAAATAGGAACACAATAAAATTATTGTGTTTTTATTTTGATGAAACACATATTTTGGTCTTATATTTAAAACATTAGATTAATAATAAATCCTTTCATAAACGAGGTCTAATAAAATGCTTCTTTACTTAAAAATATTAAGATGTTATAATATAAATATAAAATAGATAATAAAAATGAATGGAGAAAAATATGGTAAAGAAAATATTTAATTTTTTAAAAGGATTAATTACATTCGTATTAATAGTAGTAATAATCTTATTTTCAATATATTTAGGCATAAAATATTTTGCTAATGATGAAATAATAAAAATTCAAATAGAGGAAATTGAAAATAAATTCAAACAATATATTTTAGGGCAAGAAGACAAAACATTTATTGAATTAAAGGATGAAAATTTTAAAAACGAGTTGGAAAAGTCAAAAAACCATCATTATATACAATTAGACGAAAATTCTAAAATAATTTATATGATTTTAGAAAATAATATTGAAAACTTTAAATCTGGAGTGCAAAAAATCAATCTGCCAAAAAAACTAAATGACATAGCAGGAAGAGAAAATGGACAAACAATTTTACACCAAGCATTTCAGGATGCATGGGATGCATTTTCAAAAGATAGACCAGAATTGTTTTATTTAGATGGAAATAAATTCTTTTTAGAAACGACAACAACAAAAACAATTACTGGAACAACATATGATGTGTCAATTGGAAAAGGTGAAAATATAAATTATTATGCAGATGGTTTTCAAACAAAAGAGCAAATAGAAATAGCAATACAAGAATTTAATAAAATAACAGACCAAATTGTAAAATCAATACCATTAGAAAAAAATGAATACACATATAGTTACGAAAAAATATTAGCAGCACATGATTGGATAGTAGATAATGTTGTTTATGATACAGCAATGACAAATGTAAACAAAAATAATGCATATGGTGCTGTAATACAAAAAAACGCAATATGTGAAGGATATGCAGAAGCATTTAAAATATTAATGGATAAGCTTGAAGTTCCATGTATTATAGTATGTGGTAATGGACAGGATTCCATATCTCAAAAAGAAGAAAAGCATGCCTGGAACTATGTCTATATTGGTGGTAAATGGTATGGAATAGATACAACTTGGGATGATCCAATAATAAATTCAAGTTCAGCAAATGAAATTAAAAAAAGCACAGGAATAAAGTATAAATACTTTTTAAAAGGATCAAAAACTATGAATAAAGATCATGTTGCAACAGGAGAAATTGTAGAAAACGGAAAAATATTTACTTATCCAGAGTTAAGCATAGAGGATTTTAAATAAGATAATAAGAAGGACAAGGATCTAAATATTGTTCTTCAGAGAAAAAAATTATTTGAATAATATATAAAAAGGACAAGGATTTAAAATAGATTGGATTATTATTATAATTTTTATATTATATAAGATATAAAAAGGACAAGGTTAAAACCTTGTCCTCAATTTAACCCCCATATTATAAAGTAATAATATTCAAATAAAACATATTTTTAGAAGAATAGTTTTTAATCTGTTTTTCAATTATCTTTCTATAAAAAACGGAATTATGTTTATTTATCGATTATCATTTTACTAATATTAGTAACAGTTCCAGCCCCCATTGTTAATACAATATCATTGTTACAAGCATGTGTTCTAACATACTTAACAATATCATCAAAATCAGATATATAAAGAGCAGTTTTACCACTTTCATTAAGTGCATTAACTAAATCCTGTGAAGATACATTAAATGTATTTTTCTCTCTTGCAGCATAAATATCAGTAATAATAATATTATCAAATCCTTTTAAAGATTTAACAAATTCAGGCAATAGATTTTTTGTTCTGCTATAAGTATGTGGCTGAAAAATAACCCAAGATTGATTGTATTTTTTTCCCTTCATAGCAGAAGAAGTTGCATTAATTTCAGTTGGATGATGAGCATAATCATCAAAAACAGAAATATTATTATTAAACTTGCCAATAAATTCAAATCTTCTATTAGCACCTGTAAAACAAAGAAGACCATTTTTTATAGTATCCTTAGATAATCCATACATATGGCAAACAGCAGTACAAGCAAGAGAATTCATAACATTATGACGCCCAGGAACTGATAATTTAACAGTTTTGTAAAACGTATCATTATAATATATATCAAATGATGGAAATCCATTTGAGTCAAAATTAATATTACGTGCAACAAAATTAGACTTTTGATTCTCAATACCAAAAGTTACAGAACGTGCACTAGTTAATCTAGATAAATTCAAACAGTTTTTATCATCACCATTAATAACAAGTAAACCATTTTTAGGAAGCAGTTTAACATATTTTTCAAATGCAGAAATAATATGATTTAAATCTTTAAAATAATCTAAATGATCATTATCAATATTTAAAATAATCTCTGTTTTAGGTGCGAATTTTAAAAAGCTTTCAACATATTCACAAGCTTCTAAAATAAAAAATTCACTATTTCCTATTCTATAATTCCCATTTAACTGTTTTAAAATTGCACCAACCTGAACAGTCGGATCCATTTTTCCTTCAATGAAACAAGTAGAAATCATTGAAGTAGTAGTAGTCTTACCATGTGTTCCAGAAACGCAAATTGTATCAGAAAAAGCCTTTGTAATTTCCCCTAAAAAATCAGCACGCTCTATAGTAGGAATATTTAATTCTCTTGCCCTAACAAGCTCAGGGTCATTAATAGCAATAGCAGCAGTGTATATTACGATATCAGCCTTTTCAACCATTTCTAAGTCATGCCCAATTGTAACAGGAATATTATGATCTAAAAGTTTTTCTATGTTTTCTGAATCAGAAGCATCAGAACCAGTTACTTTAAAATTCCAGAAATTAAGTATTTCTGCAATACCACTCATACTAGTTCCGCCGATCCCAATCATATGTATATTTTTAAAATGTCCTAAGTTATTTAAAGTAGTCAAAATTGTACATCTCCTTTTGTAAGTATTTTATGCACATTATATAGGAAAATTCAAACATTTTCAATACTTTTTATACATTATAAATATTATTTTCTATAATAATGAAAAACCATATAAATTATTTTTACTGCTAAATAATTTATAGTTTAATCAATGTTTCATATATTTATACATTTTAGGTAGAATTGTAATTAAATTAATTATATAAATATTAATTATATATATGTAGAAATTATATAAAAAAATGTAAAATTTTGTATAATAAAGAAGGAAAAAAACATATTATGGAGAATAGAATAAATGTATATGTATAAAACTATAAATTTTGCATATAACTAAAAACAGTGGAAGGCAGGTGCTCAATAATGCAAATAACAGACGTGCATTTAAAGAAAGTAGATTCAGGAAAGATGAAAGCAATAGCTTCAATAACTATAGATAACGAATTTGTAGTTCGTGAAATCAAAGTTATAGAAAGCCAAAAAGGTTTATTTGTTGCTATGCCTAGCAAGAAAAAATTAAACGGAGAGCATAAAGATATAGCTCATCCAATTAATCAAGGTGCAAGAGACAAAATCGAAAGTGCAGTATTAGATAAATATAACAGCACTGATGATGAACCAGTTGCAAGTGCCGAAGAAGCAGATGAAACTGAAGAAGTTTCAGAATAATTATAAAATAAAAGAAAAATCGGTTCAATGTCAATAGTTGGGGTGGCAATTCAGAAATGAGTTGTCATCTCTTTCC
>DAOOQE010000012.1:0-39096 GCA_035388585.1 Clostridia bacterium | reverse complement strand
CTTATAAAAATTATGATTAACTTATGATAATGTCTAAGAGAAAGTTTAAGTGTAAAACAATATTGAGTTAATTCTAATTATGAGTAATTTATGATAATGTCTAAGAGATAGTTTAAGTACAAAACAATATGGAGTTAATTCTAATTATGATTAATTTATGATAATGTTTAAGTAATAACTTTTGAAAATGTACAAAAAAGAATTTATAATATGTGGGAAGAGTCTGTTAAGAAAAAAGCTAAATGTTCGAAAGTAAAGGTGAAGTGAAAAAGTAAGTGCAATTTTGTATTAATAAATGCAGTTCAAAGTAAAAAAATATAAAAATATAAAGATTGAAAAATAATTAAAAGTAATGTATAATATAATTGTTATATATATGGGGGTGTATTTGGTTTCGACAGCAATCTAGAAATATGAATAGCGAGTAGTGGATGGTCGCTTTGGCCACTTAAAAAAAGCGAAAATAAAAATAAACGCTGATAAAACAGAATTAGCTTACGCTGCTTAATTGCAGCTACGTCTTATCATTAATGCCTACGTTTTTGAATAAGGCGACAAATTAGTAGGAAACAAAACTATTTTTTGCTATAGAAATAGTGGGTATTTAATAGCTACCTAACAATAAAGATTGTTTGTTAACTTTATTTTTAGGGAAAAATGATAACAAACTGCACTCGGAGAAATTTATATGGAAGGGTTGTTGGACAGGAGTTCAACTCTCCTCACCTCCACCATTAAATAAACCGTATAATCCTATTTAATATAAGGAATGTACGGTTTTTATAATACAATTTTAATATAACTGAATATTTTTTTGTTTATAGTATTTATTTTTTATGTATTTTAAACATTTAAAAATAAGTGTTTATTAAGGTAAAGTGAAAAAGTAAGTGTTTATTAATATAAATTTAAATAAACACTTATTGCTTTTTTTTATGTTTAAGTATAGAATATTTTTAAGTAAATTTGAAAGGATGAAGTATATGAAAATAATACTTAAAGAAGCTTTAGAAAAAATCGCTAGAAATATTAGAAAAGGAATTCTAGAATCTATATATTATGCAGGTTCAGGCCATCCAGGAGGATCTCTGTCTTGTGCTGATATTTTAACAGTACTGTATTTTAATCAAATGAATATTGACCCTAAAAAACCTGATGCAGATGCAAGAGATAAATTTATATTGTCAAAAGGACATTGTGCACCAGCAATTTACGCAACTCTTGCGGAAAAAGGATTTTTTAAAAAAGATGAATTGGTAGGTCTAAGAAAATTTGGTAAAATATTACAAGGTCATCCAGATTGGAATTTAGTTCCAGGAATTGATGCATCTTCTGGTTCATTAGGTCAGGGGTTATCAGTTGCAAATGGAATGGCATTAACATCTAAAATGAATAATGCTGGGCAAAGAATATATTGTTTAGTTGGTGATGGGGAATTACAGGAAGGCCAAATATGGGAAGCAGTAATGACATCATCAAAATATAAGTTGGATAATTTATGTTTAATTGTCGATAACAATAATTTACAGTTAGATGGAAATATTGAGGAAATAAAAGGATTAAATTGTATTCCGCAGAAATTTATGAGTTTTGGTTTTAATGTTATAGAAATTGATGGGCACAATATAAATCAATTATTAGACGCATTTGAATCAGCTAAATGTACAAAAGGAAAACCTACTGTAATAATTGCAAAAACGATTAAAGGAAAAGGTGTTAGTTTTATGGAAAATAAAATTGAGTGGCATGGAAAAGCGCCTACAAAGGAAGAATATGAATTGGCTATTAGTGAGCTAGATAGAATTTAAATTAAGTATATATAGGAAAGTGAGGTTTATTATGGAAGATTTAAAAATAGCTACGCGTCAAAGTTATGGAGAAGCACTTTTAGAATTAGGAGAAAAAAATCAAAATATAGTTGTTTTAGATGCAGATTTATCTTCAGCTACAAAAACGTGTTTATTTGCAAAAAAGTATCCAAATAGATTTTTTAACATAGGTATTTCTGAACAAGATATGATGGGAACAGCGGCAGGAATGGCTTTATCTAATAAAATTCCTTATGCTAGTACGTTTGCTGTATTTGCAACAGGAAGAGCATATGATCAAGTAAGAAATAGTATTTGTTATCCAAATTTAAATGTTAAAATTTGTGCAACACATTCAGGTGTTACAGTAGGTGAAGATGGTGCAACACATCAAATGCTAGAAGATATAGGGATGATGAGAGCTTTACCAAATATGACAGTTATAAGTACATCAGATGATACTCAAACAAGATGGGCAACACAAGAAATATCAAAAATAAAAGGTCCAGTATATTTAAGACTTAGTAGACTTCCTGTATCTGTTATATATGAAAAAAATCAAAAATTTGAAATTGGAAAGGCAATACAGATAGGGAAAGGAAAAGATGGAACAGTTTTAGCAACAGGAGTATGTGTTTCAGAGGCATTAGAAGCGAAAAATGAGTTGGCCCAAAAAGGTATAAATATAAGAGTTATAGATATGCATACAATAAAACCAATAGATAAACAAGTAATTATAAAAGCAGCGAAGGAAACTAAAATGATTTTAACAGTTGAAGACCACAACATAATCGGGGGATTAGGTTCAGCAGTATGTGAGGTTTTATCAGAAGAGTACCCAGTAAAAGTATATAGATTAGGAATAAATGATCAATTTGGAAAGTCTGGAAAACCGAGAGAGTTAATGGAGTATTATAAAATTGATAAAAAAGAAATTATTAAATTTTTTGAGAATAAAAATTATAATTAGTCTTTAAAATATTTTTTTAAGTTAGAGTTTAGTAAAAAGTATTTTTAAATTAATACTTAGTAAATAGATTTTATAAATTAATAACAAATATAAAAGTATGTAAAATATAATTATAAAATAAAATAGGAGAGTAAATGGAAAATATTATTGAAGTACAAGAACTTACAAAGTCTTATGGTAAATTTAAAGCTTTAGATGAATTATCTTTATCAGTAGAAAAAGGGAAAATTTTTGGATTATTAGGTCCAAATGGAAGTGGGAAATCTACAACAATAAATTGTTTATTGTCATTATTAAATTATGAAAAAGGAAAAATTAAAATTTTTGGTAAGGAATTAACACCAGAGTCTTACGATATAAAATCAAAAATAGGAGTTGTATTTCAGGATGTTGCTGTTTTTGACGAATTGACAGTATACGAAAACATAGATTATTTTTGTGGATTATATATAGAAGATAAGCAAAAAAGAAAAAATTATGTAGGTGAAGCGTTAAAATTAACAGGTTTAGAAGAATTTATAAAATTCAGACCTAAACAACTTTCAGGAGGACTTTTAAGAAGACTAAATATCGCATGTGGTATTTCTCACAAGCCTGAGTTGATATTTTTAGATGAACCAACTGTGGCTGTAGATCCACAAAGTAGAAATGCAATTTTAGAAGGAATAAAACAACTAAATAAAAAAGGTGCTACAATTGTATATACAACTCATTATATGGAAGAAGTAGAACAATTATGTAATAGAATAGTTATAATAGATAAAGGGAAAATTATTGCAGAGGGAACAAAAGAAGAATTGAAAGAATCAATAATTTTAGGTGAAAAAATAACATTAGAAGTTCTGAATTTAAGTAATGATTTAATAAATAATATTAATAAATTAGAGGATGTTATTTCAGTAAAAAAAGAAGATAATACTATATTTATTACATATAAAAAAGGTGAGGAACACTTGGAAAAATTAGTTGATTTCATGAAAAATAATTCTATAAAATATAGTAAGCTTTTTTCAGAGCTACCATCTTTAAATGATGTGTTTTTAGAATTAACTGGAAAAGAATTGCGTGATAATTAATAAATAATAAAAAAATATCGAAGTGAAGGGAAAATAATATGTTTAAACATTTATTAATAAATAAACTAAAAGTTTTATTAAGGTTAAAAACATTAATATTTTGGACTCTATTTTTTCCAATAATTCTAGCATCATTTTTTAAATTGGCACTATCAAATATATCAAAAGCAGGAGAATTTGAACCAATAAAAATAGCGGTTATAAAAAATGAAATATTAGAAAATGAAAAAAATTTGGAAAGTGTAATAAAACAATTATCAATAGAAAATGAAAAACAAGTTTTTGAAACAAGCTATATAGAAAGAGAAGAAGAAGCTAATAAACTCTTACAAGAAAACAAGATAGAAGGCTACATAATAATACAAGATAGTAAAAAAGTGGATGTAAAGGTTAAAGAAAATGGTATTGAGCAAACTATTATAAAGTATGTTATAGATGAGTATTATCAAACAACAAGTGCTGGTAATCATATGGTTGATTTTAATTATAATGTATTATTTGATGGTACAATTAATTTATTAAATGAATCAAAAGAATATATAAAAGAAAAACCAAGTGATAAAATTGATTTTTGCATGAATTTTTATTATACAGCTATTGCTATGGCATGTATTTATGGAGGATTTTTTGGAATAGAAGGTGTTAAGGAAACAGAAGCAAATTTGAGTAAAAGAGCTGCAAGGGTCTCAATTAGCCCAGTTCACAAGCTAAAGATATTATTTGCAAATATAGTAGCAGGATTTTTAATTCAGTATTTAGAGATATTAATTCTGATCGGATATATATATATTTTTTTAGGTGGTCAATTTGGTAATAATTTAATATGGGTTTTATTATTATCATTGTTTGGAAGCTTCGCAGGAACAAGCTTTGGTGTATTAATTGGAATATCAAATAAAAAGGATGAAAATTTTAAAACAGGAATTCTAATTGCTATTACTATGACTTGTTGTTTCTTTGCCGGAATGATGGGAACACCTATGGTAAAATATAGCATAGAAAAATCAATTCCAATTGTAAAATATAATCCTGTGAGCCTAATTACAGATGGATTTCACGCTTTGTATAGTTATAACACATTAGATGTTTATTTTGAAAAAGTTATAAGTATATTAATTTTTTCTATTATAATGATAGGATTTTCATATATCTTTATAAGGAGGAAAAAATATGATAGTATTTAAAAATTATTTTAAAATTTTATTAAAATATAAATGGATTATTTTGTTGTATACAGGTATATGTATTGGTATTTCTGTTTTAAATACTTCAGCACGGAAAAACACAATCTCAAAGTTTTATTGAAACAACTCCAAATATCTCAATTATTAACAATGATGAAGAAACTGAATTGATAAAGGGATTTACAGAATATATAAGTGAAAAATCTAATATTATTAAAATTGAAAATAAAGAAGAAAAAATTCAAGATGCTCTATTTTATAGGGAAGTTGATTATATCTTGTTTATACCAAAAGATTATACAAAGAATTTTATGAATCATAATAATCCAGAAATAGAAATCAAAAAAACACAGGAAGGTAATGCTCAATATACACAGATGATGGTTAATAAATATTTTAAATTAGCTGATGTATATAGTAGATCTGGGATGAATCAAAAGAAAATAGTGGATTCAATAAAATTAGATTTAGAAAATCAAGTGAATATTGTTGTTGAAAACGAGTCTAAATCAGAAATAATGAATAGACCTAATTTGTATTATAACTTTGCTAATTATTCATTATTAGCTATATCAATATATTTGATTGCAACAGTAATGAGCGTTTTTAATAACGAAAATATTAAAAAAAGGAACAATATATGTAAAATTCCTTACAAAAAAATTTCAAATAAATTATTTTTAGCAAATATTGTTTTTATAATTGCAATATGGTTACTATATGTAATTATTAGTTTTATGTTATGTGGACAAGGAATGTTTACAGTAAATGGATTATTATTAATTTTAAATTCATTTATTTTTACATTAACAGCTGGCACAATTGGATTTCTTATAAGTACTCTTGTTAAAAATAAAAATGCAATTTCGGGTATAGTTAATGTTGTTGCATTAGGTTTAAGTTTTATTTCTGGTTGTTTTGTACAACAACAATGGTTGAATAGTTCTGTTCTAAATATTGCTAAATTTTTTCCTTCATATTGGTATATTAACTCAAATGAACAAATAGTTAAATTAACTAAATATGGATTTGGTGATATAGAAAATATTATAGTTAATATGTGTATCGTATTAGGATTTGGAATATTATATGCAATAGTTATAAAAATAATAGATAAAATAAAAGGAGTAAAAATACATGAAAAAATTAAATAGTGAAATACATGAAATAGATGAAATAAAAAGTTTTAAAGAACTAATAAATATAGCTGTAAAAAAATATCCAGATAATATAGCATATAAATTCAAAAGAAATATTGGTAAACAAGATCAATATATTGTAGAAAAAACATATTCTCAGGTTAAGGAAGAAGTTGAACATTTTTCTACTGCATTATTAAATTTAGGTATTGAAAATTCTAAGGTTGCTGTAATTGGAAATAATAGATATGAGTGGTGTATAACATATTTTGCAGTCACTACATCAAATATGGTAATAGTTCCATTAGATAAGTTATTGCCTGAAAGAGAAATTGAGAATTTAGTTGTTAGAAGTGGTGTTGAGACAATTGTTTTTGAGGAAAAATATACTGACATTTTTTTGAAATTAAAAGAAAAAGGAATAGGTAAAATAAAAAATTTAATAAGTATGGATTTACAAAAAGAAATAAATGGAGTTCTTTCATATTCTGAACTTGTTGAAAAAGGGAAAAAATTATTAAAAGAAGGAAATGAATTATATAAAAATATTAATATAGATAATGAAAAAATGAGTGCATTATTGTTTACATCAGGTACAACAGCACAATCTAAAGGGGTTATGTTATCACAAAAAAATATAACATCAAATATTATGGCTATGGCAAAAATGGCAAAAATATATTCAACAGATACCATTCTTTCATTCCTACCATTACATCATACATTTGAATGTACTATTACTTTTTTATATGGATTTTATAGTGGTGCAACAGTAGCTTTTTGTGATGGACTAAAATATATAGCACAAAATTTAGTTGAATACAAAATAAGTGTATTTGTTGCTGTACCTTTAGTTTTAGAAACTATGTATAAAAAAATAGAAAATGGAATCGAAAAAAGTGGAAAAGCAAAAATTGTAAAATTATTATCTAGTGTTACTAAATTTTTAAATGATTATTTGCATATTGATATAAGAAGAAAAGTTTTTAAATCTGTTCTAGATAATTTGGGTGGAAATATAAGAATCTTATTTTTTGGTGCAGCACCAATGAGTAAAGATGTAATAGTGGGTTATAATATTTTTGGGGTTGATACATTACAAGGATATGGATTAACAGAAACTTCTCCACTTGCAGCAGCTGAAACAGATTTACAAAAAAGACCAGGAAGTGTTGGAATGGCGCCATATAATGTTGAATTAAGATTAGTAGACATTGATGAACAAGGTATAGGAGAAATTCAAGTAAAAGGTCCAAATGTAATGCTTGGTTATTTCGAAAATGAAAATGCTACAAATGATGTATTAAAAGATGGATGGTTTTCAACAGGAGATCTTGGATATTATGATAAAGATGGTTATCTATTTATATCTGGAAGAAAAAAAGAAGTTATTGTACTAAAAAATGGTGAAAATGTTTATCCTAATGATATAGAATTTTTAATAAATAAATTACCATATGTCGCAGAAAGTATTCTGTTTCCTAGACCAAATGAAAAAAACGAATTAAATTTAGGTATTAAAATTGTTTATGATGAAACTTTAGTTAATGAACAATTTGGTAATAAAGAACAAAGTGAGTATGAGAAGTTAGTATGGGAAGATATAAAAAATATTAATCAATCTTTACCACAATTTAAAAGAATAAAAGAAATAATAATTACTACAGAACCGTTAGAAAAAACAACTACTCAGAAAATAAAAAGATTTAAAGAAATAGAAAAAATTCTTAAATAATATAATTAAAAAGATAAGTTAAAATCCTTTCGCATATAAATTAATATATAAGAAAGGATTTTTTATATGAAAAGAATAAAAAAAAAATTACTTGTTAATATTATTATAATTATTATTTCAATTCTAAAATTGAATTCAATAATAAGTATTAATCTAAAAGAAATTAATGAGTTATATATAAAAAATATCATATTTTAGTTTATATAGAAGAATCAAAAATGTATATATTTGAAAAAGGTGAGATGATAAAAAAATATGATTTTTCTGGGGGGTAAAACTGATACTCCTTCTCCAATAAGTAATTGGAAGATTTCATTTAAAGCATTATGGGGAGAAGGATATGTTGGAAGATTTATGGGCATTAATTGTCCATGGGGTCAATTCGGAATGCATGGAACACCACTTGAGGATTCAATAGGTAAAAAAAGTTCGCATGGATGTATAAGAATTAAAATAAAGGATGTGGAAGAATTGTATTCTTTTATAAATGTTGGAACCACTGTAACAATAATAGATGGAGAATATGGTGATTTTGGTAAAGGGTTTAGATATTTAGAGTCTGGAATGTATGGCTTAGATGTATTTGAAATACAAAAAAAGCTTAGAAATTTAGGGCTTTTGAAACATGAACCTAAATAAAAAAATATCGATAATACCATTATTGATTTTATTAATATTTGCATTATTAGCAGGAATATGTTATAAAAAATTTATAAAAAAAATAAGAAGGAATCGTAAAAATATTAAATATTCAAATAAAAATATTCTCTTTCACACAATAGACATAATAATAATATATAATTAGTTAAAATATTAATCATAAAAAAATTTAATTAATTTAAAATAGTATAAGATTAAAAAAAATATTTTATATATCTTTAAAAATATTAAAAATGAGTATTATTTATAAATTTATTTTTTAAGATATTATAAAAATAATATTCAAAACTTTTGGAATAGATGGAGGAATTTAAATGACAATTTTAGTAGTGGATGATGAAATAAGAATGAGAAAACTATTAAAAGATTTTTTGAAAAAAGAAAAATTTGATATATTAGAAGCTTGTGATGGTGAAGAGGCACTAACAATATATGTTGAAAATAAAAATAAAATTGATTTAATTTTGTTAGATGTTATGATGCCTAAATTAGATGGCTGGTCTGTATTAAGGCAAATAAGAAGAGAGTCAAATGTTCCTGTAATCATGCTAACAGCAAGAGGAGAGGAACAAGATGAATTATTTGGATTTGAATTAGGAGTGGATGAATATATATCAAAACCATTTAGTCCCAAAATTTTAGTAGCAAGAGTACATGCAATATTAAAAAGACTAGCAGAACAAATGAATATATCAGAAAATTTTAATGGAATAATTTTAGATAGTAGTGGTAGAACAGTAATTATCGATAATAAAAAAATAGAATTAAGTTTGAGAGAATACGAATTATTTAAATATCTGGCAGATAATGTTGGAATAGCATTAACAAGAGATAAGATTTTAAACAATGTATGGAATTATGATTATTATGGAGATACAAGAACTATAGATAGCCATATAAAGAAGATAAGAGGAAAATTTGGAAAAAAAGGAAAATATATTGAAACAATAAGGGGAATAGGTTATAAATTCCAACCTGGAGGAAATAATGGCAAAAATTAATGAAAAATGGAAATCAGTAAGAGTTAAATTGTTTTTTACAGTGTGTGTTGTAATTGTAATAATAATTTTATTATTGGTACTTATTAATAGTGTTGTTTTGGAAAAATTTTATATATATAGCAAAGTTGAAACATTAAAACAGATTCACTCAGAAATAAATCAATACTATAAAGGTGGTGATTTACCAAATAATCAAGATTATTTAGAGGAAAAAATAAAAGTTATAGCATTAAAAAATAACCTAGAAATACTTCTTAGAACAAATAATGATGTTACTATAGTTGCCACAAATTCAGAACAATTAGAAGACATAAGTAATGTTGATTTATCTCTTGAATATGAAAAGAAAATAAATATAAACGAAACCATATTATGTGAAACAAATAATATGGTTATAAAACAAAAAAATGAAGAAAAAAATAATATAACATATTTAACATTGATTTCTAAATTAGATAATAATTATGAATTATGTATTAGAACACCTATATCTGTAATTAAGGAAAGTGTTAAAGTTTCTAATAGTGTTTTGTTATTAATAGGTTGTATAGCAATAGTAATTTCAGGAATTCTAGCATCTATTATATCAAAAAAGTTTACAAAACCAATTCTAGAACTTAATGAAATAGCAGAAGGTATGTCTAATTTGGACTTTTCAAAAAAATATAGATTATTAAATACTGAGGATGAGATCAATAGTCTTGGAAAAAGCATAAATATAATGTCAGATAAGCTTGAAAGTACAATAAATGAACTAAAAAAATATAATACGGAATTGGAAAAAGATATTGAAGAGAAATCTAGAATAGATGAAATGAGGAAGCAGTTTATTTCAGATGTATCACACGAATTAAAAACTCCTATATCATTAATACAAGGTTATTCTGAAGGTCTTTTGGAAGAAGTAAATAGTGATCCGGATTCAAGAAAATATTATGCAACAATAATATTAGATGAAACAAATAAAATGGATAAATTAGTAAAACAATTATTAGAATTAATGAAAATAGAATATGGGGCTTTAACCTTAAATAATAAAAAAATAGATATTGTTGCTTTGATTAATGAGGTTTTAAGAAAGCACAGTTTAATAATTGACGAAAATAATATTGAAGTTGAATTTGATGAAAATAATATTATTGAAGTTTTTGCGGATGATTTTTACATAGAGCAAATTATTTCAAACTATATAACAAATGCTATAAAATATTCAAGTGGAATAAATGGAATAAGGAAAATAAAAATTAATGTTCAGGAAGTAAACAAAAGAATTCGTGTAGGTGTTTTTAATACAGGAGAAAACATAAAAGATGAAGATTTAAATAAAATTTGGGGCAGATTTTATAAAGTAGATTCCTCTAGAAATAGAGATAATGGCGGAACTGGAATAGGTCTTGCATATGTTAAAGCTGTAATGAATAATTATAATAATGATTATGGTGTAATAAATCAAAAAGATGGTGTGGAATTTTATTTTAATTGTACTATAATTTAAAAAATAAAATATTTTTAAAACGTAAGTTAAAATTATTAAATATTTTCACAAATTAAGAAAGATTATAATTGCGAAAATATAATCAAAAATTTGGGGATTTATTATAAAAGGAAATCTTAATATAAAAGGTAAATTCTTTAAGAAAAAGGTCGACTTTTGTCGAACGAAAACTTATTGTTGTATCTTTGTTTATTTTTTCATTATCGAAAAAGGTATACTTATGTCGAGCGAAAACTAATAACTAATATTGTTTTGGAATCTGAAGAATAAGAGAAAAAGGTCGACTTTTGTCGACCGAAAACTCTTTACAATTCTTTGTAAATATAGTAAACTAAAAATATAAAATTGCAATTTTTATTCAAAAATTTTATTTCAAAAATTCTTTTAAAATCTCAAAAATAATTATACAATAAATCTAAGGTGGTGAATTATATGTATGTATAAAAACAGATACAAGTATTTAATTATTAGTACTATATTTATTTTAGTATTAATATCAATAAATATTACATTGATAAAATTTAATTTGATTAGTCAATTAAATAAAAATAGAATAATCTTAATAAAAAAAGAAAATATAACTAAAGGCTCAAATGAGAAAAATGATTTAAATCAATCAGAAAATATTATTAATTCAGAAGGCTTAAATTCAAAAGATATTAATTCAGAAACCATTATTTCAGAAAATAATAATTCGGAGGCTAGCAATTCAGGTAATTCATATTCAACAAATATAAGTTCAGAAAATATAAATTGGAAAATAATAATTCCCAAAATTAATTTGGAAGCAAATATAAAAAATGGAACGACACAGGATATATTAGAAAAAAATGTAGGTCATTTTGAGACTACTTCTATTTTTAATGGAAATGTTGGATTAGCAGCACATAATAATTCATTTTTTAGAAACATAAAAAATCTAGAAATAGGTGATGAAATTATTTATATATCAAGATTAGGAAAAAGACAATATAAAGTTTCAGAAGTTCAAAAAATACAAGAAACGGACTGGTCAAAATTAAATCAAACAAATGAAAATAAGATAACATTAATAACATGTGTTAATAATATTCCATACCTTAGATTATGTGTTCAGGCAATAGAGATTTCAAACCAATAAGAATAAATGATTATATTACAAATATTGTAAACATGTGGTCTTCATTTATTTTAAAATTAATTTCATGTTGTAGTGTATTTGCTTATTTACATTGTAAATTGTGTAATATTTTATTTTTGAAATTAAGTTCATGTTGCAGGAGGTTAATAACATAAATAATCATAAAATATAAATAATCAAAATAATTTCCTATGTGTATTTTACAGGTTAATAACATAAATAATCATAAAATATTAATAATTAACAACATATAATGAAGTAGACAAATGATAATAATATAAATAATAATAAAATATAAATAATCTTAAAATATAGATAATATTTAATTAAAAAGTATGAAATTTATACATATAGGTTTTTGGGTATCCGTTTAAAAATCCAAAATTATTCTAAAAGGAGTATGTATTAAAGTGATAAAAAAACAAGAACAAATTAAAAAATGTGAAGAATTAAAAAAAAGAACCGAAAAAATATTAGGTAAACCAACAAAGGTTATTAGATCAATATCTATTTTTATGTTGATTATAATAGTCGTAAATACACTCTTTTCAAACAATATAGTAAAAGCTGAATATAAAAAAGAATTAGATTTGTATTCAAAAGAAAATATATATTGTTTTAAGTACAAGAACTATTTGTATCGAAGTGAGTATGTTGTATATAATAATGATGGTAAAGAGTATCCTGCATATTGCTTAAATAGAGAACTAGAAGGAGTTTCGATTGAGCGTGGAGGATATCAAATTGAAAAAAATGAATTGATAGAGAATAATTTAATTTGGAGAGCAATAATAAATGGTTTTCCATATAAAACTTTTCAGGAATTAGGATGTGCTAATGAAATAGAAGCATATACAGCAACTAAAATGGCTGTATATGATATGATGTACAATTATAATTTAGAAGATTTTGTACCAACAAACGAATCAGGTAAAAGAGTAGTAGAGGCAATAAAAAAAATATCTTATGAAGCAAGAAAATCTACACAAATAAAAAACATTCCTCAAATAGATATTGAAACTGAAATAGATGAGTGGGAAGTTGATGAAAAAGAAAATAAATATTTAAGTAAAACTTTTAAAATACCTAAAGATATAGAAATTTCTGAATATTCAATATATGTAGATAACACAGATTTAAATAACGTAAAAATTACTGATGAAAATAATACAAATAGAAAAATTTTTAAAAAAGAAGAAAAATTTAAAATAATGGTTCCTATAGATGAATTGAAAAAAGAAAGTAAATTAAAATTAATTATAAATTCAAACGTAAAAACATATCCAATATATTATGGTAAAGCACCAAATAATTTGCAAAATTATGCGATCACAGGATTAGAAACAGAATTAATTAGTAAAAATATTGATATTAAAATTCCCAAAAATGAAACTAATTTAGTAATAAAAAAAGTCGATTCTGAAACACTTGAGCCATTGAAAGATTTCGAATTTTCAATTTGTGAGGTAAACACCAACAAATTACAAATATTAACAACAGATGAAAATGGATTAATAAGTTTTAAATCAATAATCCCAGGAGAATATATTATAAAAGAAAGAAAAGTTCAAGACAATTATATTCTGAACGAGGAAGAAATAAAAGTAAATGTTAAATTAAATCAGAATTATAATATTGTAATAGAAAACAACAAAAAAATTATTGAAAATAATGCGAAATTGCCCAGAACGGGATTTTAATAGATAATTAAATCTTTAAATCAGGACATTGACATATATTAATATAAAATATATAATAAAGTGGAATAATATTGAAAAACTAATATTTTATGAACTAATTTGTAAAAAATAAAATAGGAAATGAGGTCAATTATGGAGAATTTAAAAGGAAAAAAAATTATAATTGTTTCAATAATAATCATTTTATTAATATTAGCAGTTACAGCGAAAATAGTATATGATAATAATAGGAAATATGAAGTTGTTAAAGTAACTAGCATAGATTATTTTTTATTAATAGAAGATGGAAGATGTGGTGTACTTAGTAAATCGGGTGAAGTAATAATTTCTCCGGAATATGATGATATACAAATACCAAACCCATCAAAGCCTTTATTTATATGTATGAGTAACTACAATGAGAATACAAAACAATATAATATTACTGTATTAAATGAAAAATCAGAAAAAATATTATATGAATATGTTAATGTAGAAGCTATATACATAGAAAATACAACAAGTTCAATGCCATATGATACAAGTGTACTAAAATATAAAGAAAATGATAGGTGGGGAATAATAGATTTTTCGGGAAAAAAAATTACAAAACCTATTTATGAGGATATAAAGGGATTAACTTTTAGAGAGGGATTATTAGCAGTAAAAAAAGACTCTAAATATGGTGTAATAAATATAAAAGGAACAACTATAATAAAACATCAATATGATAACATTAAATGTGATGGATATTATAATCAACAAGGAAATTATAATAATGCAGGATTTATAACATCTATTAAAACATCTAATGGATTTAGATATGGTTATGTAGATTACAATGGAAAATTAATTTTAAAACCTGAATATAATGATATTACAAGAATTTTAGATAAAAAAGATGACAAAAATGCATTTTTAGTTGCATTTAAAAATGGTAGAGCAGCAGTTTATCAAAATGGTAAAACATTAATTAAACATGATTATGAAGATATTTTTTATAATAAACAAAATGATTTATTAATAGTACAAAAAGGGCTTAAACAAGGAGTTCTTAAATTTAATTCAGAAGAAGTAATTCCTATTAAATTTTCAAATATAATAATTTCTGGAAAATATATAAATGCTCAAACAGAATCAGAAGTTGAAGTATTTGATTTAAATGGAGTTAAACATAGTTTTAATGGCTATATAAGTGTTAGCACAACTGATAATGATAATTATAATATAGCAATAACTTCTAATGATTTATATAGATTATTAGACAATAATGGAAATGTAATAACAAAAAATGAGTACAACAGTTTAAAAAATATAGATAAAGATAATTATATTGCTAAAAAAGATAATAAATATGGAATAATTGATTTAAATGAAAAAATTAAAATTGATTTTGAATATGACATAATTCAGACAATTAATAATACAAAAATAATTCAGGCAATAAAACTTGATGAAAATAGATTGGATCTTTATAATGCTGATTTAGTAAAGGTTGCAAGTTTAGAAAAAGCAAGTATCTTTCTTGAATCAAATTATGTAAAAATGACCACAGATAATATTGTTAAATATTTTGATTATCAAGGTAAAGAGTTAATAAACAAAGAAGTATTTGAGAATAAAATATATGCTATAAAACAAAATGATAAATGGGGATTTGCTGATAAGGATGGAAATATAATAGTAGAGCCTAAATATGAATTTGTAACAGAAATTAATAGCAATGGATTTGCAGGAATAAAAAGTAATGGAAAATGGGGTTCTATAAACTCTGATGGTAAGGTAGTAAAAGAACCTGAATATGAAATATTAGAAGGCTCACCAGAGTTTATTGGAGAATATTACAAAGTTGATTATGGATATGGTACTCCATATTATACAAAATAGTAAAGGATTGAAGATAATGTATAAAACATTTGGAATTGATGAAAGAGTAATTGAATTAGCGGAAAAAGTTACAGAAGAAGTACGACCTGTATTTGAAGATATTGAAAGAGATTGTGAACTTAATACTTTAAAAGTATTAAGTTCTTTCAAAAAAAATAATATCTCTGAAATGCATTTTGGAACAACTACAGGATATGGTTATGGAGATATTGGAAGAGATACTACAGAAAAAGTTTTTGCAGATGTTTTAGGAGCTGAAGATTGTCTGGTTAGGGGACAATTTATATCAGGAACACATGCTTTAACTGTTGCTCTTTTTGGGATTTTGAGACCAAATGATATTTTGCTTAGTATATCAGGAAAACCATATGATACTTTAGATGAAGTAATTGGTATAGTTGAAAATAATAGTTCTTTAAAATCATATGGAATAAAATATGAACAAATAGATTTAAAACATGATGATTTTGATTATGAAGAAATAGAACAAAGAGTTAGTAAAGGCAATATTAAATTAATAGAAATACAACGTTCAAGAGGTTATTCTATCAGAAAGAGTTTAACAATTGATAAGATAGAAAAAGTAATAAAATTTATAAAAGAAATTAATAAAGAAATTATAATAATGGTTGATAATTGTTATGGTGAATTTGTAGAAAAAGTTGAGCCAATCGAAATTGGTGCAGATATTATAGTTGGGTCCTTAATTAAGAATCTAGGTGGAGGGATTGCTCCAAATGGAGCATATATTGCTGGAAAAAAGGAATTAGTGGAATTAGCAGCACAAAGATTGACAGCTCCAGGATTAGGAAAAGAGGTGGGTCCTAGTTTAGGAATGAATAAATTATTTCTTCAAGGTTTATTTATGGCACCAAGTGTTGTAGCAAGTAGTTTAAAAACTGCTGTTTTTGCAAGTAAAATGTTAGAAAACTTAGGGTATAATGCTCAACCAAGATTTGATGAAAAAAGATCAGATATTGTTCAAACAATAGAATTTGGTAGTAAAGAAAAACTTATAAAATATTGTCAAGGAATTCAAATGGGTTCGCCAGTAGATTCTAGCTCAATTCCTGAGCCTTGGGACATGCCAGGATATAAAGATCAAGTAATAATGGCGTCAGGAGCATTTACTCAAGGTTCTTCAATAGAGCTTTCTTGTGATGCTCCAATAAGACCACCGTATATTGCTTTTATGCAAGGTGGGCTAACATATGAATATGGAAAATTAGGCGTTATGAATGCAATATCTCAAATAATATAATTATAGTTAATGATTCTGTTGAGAGATGATAATATTATGAATGTAATATCTAAAATAATATGATTTAAGGAGAAAAGAGTGAAGGTTTTAATAATAGGTGGAGGTCCAGCTGGTATGATTGCTGCAATAACTTCTGCTATAAATGGAAATAGTGTTACTATAATAGAAAAAAAATGTTCTTTAGGAAGAAAATTGTTAATTACAGGTAAGGGAAGATGTAATATAACGAGTAGTTTACCTATTGATGAGTTTATTAGAAATGTTCCAGGGAATGGTAGATTTCTGTACAGTTGTTTTGAAAAATTTACAAATGATGATATAGTAAAATTCTTGAAAAATCGTGGCGTAAATGTAAAGGAAGAAAGAGGAAACAGAATCTTTCCAAAAAGTGATAGGTCACAGGATGTTTTAAATGCTTTTGAAGAAGAAATAAAAAAATTAAGAATAGATGTAAAACTTAATACACAAGTTACAAAAATAGAAATAAAAGATAAAAAATTAATTGGAGTATATTGTAAAAATAACGAGCATGAAATATTTATGCATGCAGATAGAGTTGTATTAGCAACAGGTGGGATGAGTTATCCTGATACAGGTTCAACTGGTGATGGATATAAAATGGCAAAAGAATTAGGTCATACAATAATTGATATAAAACCATCACTGGTTCCGCTTATTTCTAATGGAAAATCTTTGCAAATATGCAAAAGTTTGCAGGGATTGAGTTTGAAAAATGTTGAAATAAAGATTGAGGAACAAGATAATAAAAAAGTAATATATAATGACTTTGGAGAAATGATTTTTACACATTATGGAGTTTCAGGACCAATAATATTAAGTAGTTCAGCTCATATACTAAGATACAAGAATATAGAAAATCTGTTTAAAAATGATAAGGTAAAATTAAAAATTGATTTGAAACCAGCATTAACAACTGATAAATTAGATATAAGAATATTAAGAGATTTCGAAAAAGAAAAAAACAAGCTTTTTAAAAATAGTTTAGAAAAATTATTACCACAAAAATTAATTGAAACTATAGTAGAAATATCAGGTATTGATCCAAACAAGAAGATAAATGAAATTACTAAAGCCGAAAGAAATAATCTCATAAAAGCACTAAAAGAATTTACAATAAATATATGTGGTTTCAGGCCAATTAATGAAGCTATTATAACTTCAGGAGGAATAAATATAAAAGAAATAAATCCAAAAACTATGGAGTCTAAAATAATTAGTGGTTTATATTTTGCCGGAGAAATTATTGATGTAGATGCTTATACAGGAGGATTTAATTTGCAAATTGCATATTCCACAGGTTATACAGCAGGAAATAACTAAGAAATAGTTATAAAATAGTTGGAAATACTTATGATATTTAAGATATAATACGGGAATAACTAGGAAAAAGTCATAAAATAATTTTGAAATTTAATAATTATGAACTTTAATAGTTATGAAATAGATATGAAAAATAATATTTAATTAATCTAGGGAGAAAATAATGTTTAAAACAATTAAAGAAAATATATGCGAAGAAATAATAGAAAAAAAATCTAGATTTATTTCTAATTGTTTTTATGTTGAAAGTGTAGATGAAGCAGAAGATATTATAAAAAATATTAGAAAAGAATATTATGATGCAAAACATATTTGTTTTGCTTATAAAATAACAAAATCTAATGAAGTTCTAAAAAAATTCAGTGATGATGGTGAGCCGGTCGGAACGGCAGGATTACCAATCATGAACATAATTGAAAAAAATGGATTGTCAAACATAATTATAGTAGTTACAAGGTATTTTGGAGGCATTTTATTGGGGACAGGAGGATTGGTAAGAGCCTACTCAGAAGCCGCTTTAAAATCCATAAAACAATCAAGCATAATAATTATAGATAATGGATTAGAAGTTTTATTAGAGTTGGAATACAAGGAGCTAGAAAACTTTAAATATTATTGCAGAATAAATAATATTAATATAAATGAAACAAAATACGAGGAAACTATAAATTGTAGAATAGAGGTTATTGAAACAGAATTCTCTGATTTCTTGAAAAAATGTGAAAATAATTTAATAAAAATACTTAATTATAAAATTATAAAAAGTAAATACATAAGAAAAAATATATTAAAATAAAATTTTATAAAAAACAATTTATCAAAAAACAGTTTATAAAAAAATAGTTTATAAAAAAACATTTAAAAAAATAAGTTTTTTAAAAAATATATTTTATAAAAATATAAAAATATAAAATTAATTCTAGATAAATCTTTAAAAAAATTGATTAAGTTAATAAGATTTGTCGAATAATGTCGAAAATTGTCAAAAAAAGTAACACGAAAGTTATGTTGAAACGCAAGCGTTACAAGGGAATACAGCTATTTTTTACAGCAAACTATTGCAAATATACTATTAAGATAATATAATCACAAATGTAAAATTTTTTTACAAATTTATTAATAGGGGGAAAGTGATGTGAGTAGGAAAATCAGGGTATTAGTAGCAGATGACAATCAAGAATTTGCTATGACGTTAGCAGGATATTTGGACAAAGAGGATGAAATGGAGGTAATAGGAATAGCCAGAGATGGTGAAGAAGCATACGAAATGATAAAAACCTCATTGCCAGATGTTGCTATATTAGACGTAATAATGCCGCACTTAGATGGACTAGGAGTTCTAGAAAAGCTAGAAACATCAGAAATTACTAAAAAACCTTTATGTATAATGCTATCAGCTATTGGGCAAGATAAAATTACTCAAAAAGCTATATCATTAGGTGCACAATACTATATTGTGAAACCATTTGAAATTCAAGTACTAATAAAAAGAATAAGAGAATTAAAAAACTATCAACCAAATCAAGCAAAGTTATCTTATATTGGTAGAGAGATAAAAGCACCATACATAGAAATAACTGGCGAAAGCAAAAAAAGCGAAGAGAATTTAGAAGCACTTGTAACTAATGTAATTCATGAAATAGGAGTGCCAGCACATATTAAGGGATATCAATATTTAAGAGAAGCAATAATGATGGTTGTTAGCGATATAGAAATTATAAATCAAATTACAAAGCAATTATACCCAGAAATAGCACAAAAACATAAAACAACTCCTTCAAGAGTTGAGCGTGCTATAAGGCATGCTATTGAAGTTGCTTGGTCAAGAGGTCAAACAGATACAGTAGAAAAAATTTTTGGATATAGTGTATCTGCGTCAAAAGGCAAACCAACAAACTCAGAATTTATTGCAATAATTGCAGATAAATTAAGATTAGAAATGAAAACAGCATAAAATTTTAAATGGTATTATTAGTTTATAACTAGTGATACCATTTTTTATATAAAAGAACAATTATATATGGTAAAAATTCATATATTTCTTTAATTTTTGTTTCAGTTCAATTGAAGTTCCTATCTTACAATTATAATAAATAAACAATCACATAATATAAAAAAAAATGCAAATAAGTTTTAATTCCTAATATTTTTTAGAAAACTTAAAAAAAAAATAATATGAAATCACGTAAAATAGATAATTCTTTTTTATATAATGTAATATAATAACCAGTATATTAAAAAAAATTAAAAAAATGAATTAACATAATTGCATAAATAAAAAAAGTATGATATAATAATAAAGTTACTAATAAAATGAGAGGAGAGTATAAATAAAATATTTATACAAGAAAAAAATGAAAAAAGAAATAGAAAATAAGGAAATTAAGAAAACTAATAAGAGAGAACCAAAAGTTAGAATAAAAAAAGAGGATCTTAATGAGAGAAAAAGTAGTAAAGACGTTGAAAAAAAACAAGAATTAAAAGGTAAAAAAAATATTGAATCAAAAAGAGAAAATAATACAGAGCAAAATAGAGAGCAAAAAAAAGACTATAAAGTAGAATCAAAAAGAGATTATAAAACTGATTCAAAAAGAGGACAAAATAGAGATAATAACATTGATTCTAAAAGAGTACAAAATAGAGATAGTAAAACTGATTCAAAAAGAGTACAAAACAGAGATAATAAAAATGAATCAAATAGAGATTTTAAAAGGGATTCAAGAAGAGAATTAAATAGAGATAATAATTTTGAGTCTAGGAGAGATTATAAAATAGATTCTAAAAGAGATCAAAGAGGAAGAAATAGAAGAGATTATAGAAATGAAAATAGGGTTGAAACTATTGATGCAAATTTCGAGGAATCAGTAGAAGAAATAAAAGCGGAACCAGTTAAGCTTTTTAAATTTGAAGAATTTAACTTATCAAACCAATTAAAAAGATCAATTGCAGATTCAGGATATGAAACAGCAACAGAAATACAATCAAAATCTATTCCAGTAATCCTTGAAGGTAAGGATATGATTGGACAATCAAAAACTGGAACAGGAAAGACAGCTTCATATGGATTGCCATTAATTGAAAAAATTGATGAAGATAGTGGAGATGTTCAAGCAATAATTTTATGTCCTACTAGAGAGTTAGCAATTCAGGTAACAGATGAATTAAGAAAATTTACAAAATATTTAGAAGGCGTAAAATGTCTTGCTATATATGGTGGCCAAGATATTGAACAACAAATAAGAATGCTAAAAAAAGGTGTGCAAATAGTTATAGGAACACCTGGAAGAGTAATGGACCATATGAGAAGAAAAACACTCAAATTAAATAATGTAAAAACAGTTGTTTTAGATGAAGCAGATGAAATGTTGAATATGGGATTTGAAGAAGATATAGAAATTATATTAAAAGAAGTTCCAGAAGAAAGACAGACAATATTATTTTCAGCAACTATGAATAAAAAAATAATGGGAATTACAAAAAAATATTTAAAAGAGCCTGTAAACATAGCAATAAAGGCTGAACAACTAACTGTAAATACTATAGAACAAATTGGTATAAATATTAAAGAAGGTATGAAAGATGAAGCTACTATGAGATTAATTGAAGTATATAATCCTAGAAAAGCAATAATATTCTGTAATACAAAAAGAAAAGTTGATAACTTAATAGAAATTCTAAAAAGAAATAGATATAAAGCAGAAGCTCTTCATGGTGATATCAAGCAAGCTCAAAGAGATAGAATAATGAAAAATCTTAAGGCAGGTGGAATACAGATATTAGTTGCAACAGACGTAGCAGCAAGAGGAATAGATGTACAAGAATTAGATTTAGTAATAAATTATGATATCCCACAAGATGATGAATATTATGTTCATAGAATTGGAAGAACAGGAAGAAATGGAACTTGCGGAGTAGCTTATACGTATATAGTAGGAAGAGAAAAAAGAAGAATTGGCGAAATAGAAAGATATGCTAAAATTAAAATAAAAGAAGGAAGTATACCTACAGTAGCTGATGTAGCAATTGTAAGAAATAAAAAAATAGTAAACGAAATTCAGGAAGTAATAAATAATAATGTTTTTTGTAATGAAGAAATAATAGAAGAATTAATAAAAAATGGAAATTCTATAGATTTAATCGCAAAGGCATTACTTACAAAATCATATAAAACAGATGATTCTTCTCAAGAAGAAATCAAAAATTTTAATGTAAACAATGGGGAAATGGTTAATTTATTTTTTAATGTAGGAAAAAAAGATGATATTAGAGCAAAAGATATTGTTGGAAGTATAACTGCAAATACAGCAGTATCAGGTAATGCAATAGGAAAAATAAACATAATGGATAGTTTTTCATTTGTAGAAATTCCAGCAGAATTTGTTCAAGAATTAATAATTAGTATGAAAAATAAACAAATAAAAGGTAGAGAGTTTAATATAGAAATTGCAAAAAGATAGGAAAAGTCAAAAATTCTTACCCATTCACTTATTAATTTTTAGCAATAGTTAAAATATAATTAAATATTTATAAAAAATAGTAATAAAATAAAATTTCTCAAATAATAATGATTATAAACTTTATAATCATTATTATTTTTTTGTATATAATATTTAAAAATATAAATTATAATAATATTATAATATTGGGTATTTCAAGAGAAATTGCAATTTATTCAAATATTTTAATAGGAACATTTAATTTGTTACCAATTTATCCTTTAGATGGTGGAAGAATATTAAAAGGCGTAATTAGAATTTTTTTAGGTCATGAAAAATCAAAAAAATACATAAAAATAATTTCATGGACATCAATAATAGTATTTTGTATTTTTTCAAGTATTTTAATATTATATATAAAAAATATTAGTCTTGTTTTAATTGTAATTTACATATTTATTATCAATATTAAAAAAAATAAAGATTAATTTTTTGTTAATTCTGAAGTACAATTAGGGCATTTAATTGCCTTAATATTAATTTCTGAAAAACAAAATTGACATATTTTTGTAGTTGGTTCTGTAGTTTGATCTTTTTTCTTGTTTTTTCGAAACCTTCCTATTTTTTCAATTGCTTCATTTTTGGCTAATTTTTCTAATTGCTTTTGTGCAGCAATTTCCATTCTTTTATTAATTTTTGTAATTGTTTTAATTGCAACAAAAACAGATAATGCAATAATTAAAAAGTCAATAATTGTTGTTAAAAAAGAACCATATTTTAATGTAGCTCCACTAACAGTAAATCCTAATGATGAATAATCAACCTTCCCAGTTAAAATAGAAACAGCAGGCATAATAATATCATTTACTAATGAAGTAACTATTTTTTGAAAAGAACCACCAATTATCACACCAATAGCCAAATCTATTACATTTCCCCTTGTTATAAATGTTTTAAATTCTTTAAACATAAAATCCTCCTTTTTGTATTATAATATGACAAAATTCTAAAAAAGTCAATCTTACGCTAATTAAAAAGTTATGTGCAATTCTGTAACAACAAATGCAATTGTAAAAGAAAAATAAATCAATTATATCTATAATTATATATAGAGTATAGACTTTTATAACAATATATAGTATTATATTAATAGATTTATAGGCAGTTTTAAGGAATAAAAAACATTGAAGAAATATAGACTTTAAAATAAATCATAAGGAGTAGATTATGAAAAAAATATATAAAATTTATATTTTCTTGTTTGTATTTATTATTTTGAATTTTTTTATTTATAACCAAAATGTTCAGGCAAATAAAAATGAAAACTTGGAAGCAGAAAATATTTCAAATGAAGTTCAAATAATTTATAAAAACGAAAAAATAAAAATTCTAAATGATAATAAAACAGAAACAAAATTACAAATATCTCAAAGTACAGATATTAAAATTAATACTGAGAGAATTGTAGGAAGTGTGTATATAAAATACGAAAAATCTTCTAAACCAGGATTGTTGAAAGTTGGAGAAAATCAGTATAAATTAGGGGAAAATGGATTCTTGCATGAATTTATTGAGATTAATGATCATACTGAGAATAAAGAAATTACATTGGCTTATAATGAAAATGTTCAAATTTCTGAAATATATTGCTTTAGTAAAGGTGATGTTCCTAAATGGGTTCAAAAATGGAAAGTGCAAAAAGATGAAGTAGATCTTCTCTTGTTTTCAACACATAGTGATGATGAACATTTATTTTTTGCAGGATTAATACCCTTATATGTAAGTAAAGGATTTAATGTACAAGTAGTATATTTAACAAATCATAATGAAACTCCTGGAAGGTTACATGAACAATTAGATGGATTATGGAGTGTTGGTAATTCAAATTATCCTATAATAGGTAAATTTCCAGATGCGTTCGCTGATTCTCTTGAAGGGGCAATAAAAAATCTAAAAATTGCAGGATATACAACAGATGATATGCTTCAGTTTCAAGTAGAGCAAATTCGAAAATATAAGCCTTTAGTAGTTGTAGGACACGATGAAAATGGGGAATATAAACATGGACAACATATGTTAAATACACACATTTTAAAACAATCAATTGTAAAAAGTGATGATGAAAATTATGATGAAAGAACTGTTAAAGAATATGGATTATGGCAATCACCTAAATTATATATACATTTGCTTACACAAAATCCAATTGTATTAGATTATGATCAGAAATTAGAGTTTTTTGATGGGAAAACAGCTTATGAAATGTCTAAAATTGGATATTCATATCACAAAAGTCAGCAGTATACTTGGTTTACTAAATGGTTAAATGGACCAAACAATTCATTTAACAGTGCTAAACAAATTAAAACATTTAATCCAACTAATTACGGTTTATATTATACTTCAGTTGGAGTAGATGTGGAAAAAAATGATATGTTTGAAAACATAAACAAATCAGATTTTAGAAATTTGAATGATGTACAATCAAATGTTTTAAATAATGAAAAAGAGTCAGCTAAAATATATATAAAAAATAATTATTTTATTTCTTTAATTGGTATATTAATTTTTGTACTTATAATATATTTAGTTATTGTAATTCGCAAAAAAACTATTGCAAAATCTAGTTAAATGTGGTAAAATAGCAATATTGAGAAATAGTAAAAACTATTTTTTCCTTGCTTGCTAAAAATTAGTAGGCTATAAACCATAAGGAGGTGAAAAATAATGAACAAATACGAAAGTGTTATCATTATTAATTCAACTGTTGAAGAAGAAGGAACAAAAACATTAATCCAAAAATTCACAGATATAATTAATAATGACGGTAAACTTGAAAAAGTTGAAGAACTTGGAAAGAAAAAACTTGCATATGAAGTAAAAAAATGTAAAGAAGGTTATTATGCAATATTCCATTTCGAGGGAAATACAACATTAATTTCTGAATTAGAAAGAAATTATAGAATAACTGATGAAGTTATTAAATTTATGACAATTAAAATTGATTAATATTTGAAATTAGCATAAAATGCAAACAAAATGGGGGCCTTAATAGAAAGGTATGGTGAAATTATATGAATAAAGTAATTTTAATGGGGAGATTAACAAGAGACCCAGAAGTTAGATATACTCAAACAAACAATACATTAGTTGCTTCTTTCTCACTAGCAGTAAATAAAAGATTTACAAGACCAGGTGAGGAAAGACAAGCAGATTTCATTAATATAGTAGCATGGAGCAAACTTGGAGAATTTTGTAGTAAATATTTTAAAAAAGGACAACAAGTTAGCGTAATAGGAAGAATTCAAACTAGAACTTGGGATGATGAGCAAGGTCAAAAACGTTATGCAACAGAAGTTGTAGCTGAAGAAGCATATTTTGCAGAAGGAAGAAGAGATGGAAGCTCAACAGAAGGATTTGATCCTGGATTTGGACCAATGTCAGGAATTCCATCATCAAGTAATGGTTCGGACTTTGAAGTATCTTCTGGAGATGACCTACCATTTTAATATTTAATAGATAGGGGGGAAATTGAAAATGGCAGAAAGAAAAAATAATAATAAAAGAAATAACAGAAACAACAATATTGATGAGGATTTTAATCCTAAATTCAAAAAAAGAAAAAAAGTATGTCCTTTATGTAAAGACAAAAATCTTGTATTAGATTACAAAAATCCAGAACAAATTAAAAAGTTTATAAATGAAAAAGGTAAAATATTACCAAGAAGAGCAACTGGAGCATGTGCTAAACATCAAAGAGATATAACTATAGCAATAAAAAGATGTAGACAAATAGCAATGTTACCATTCACACAAGAATAGTAAAAATAATAATCACTTGTATCATTGATATAATTAATGATACAAGTGATTTTAATTTGTGTGAAATATCTTAGTGTATACTAAAACCTGTGTTTTTTTAATAAACAAATTTATATAATGTAAAATCAAGTTAATAAATAGACAAATAAATTAAATTCTAAAAGTATAATCAATTAAAAATTAAATGCATTTTCAAAAGTTTAATTTCAAAAGTTTATATAATTTTAGTATATTGTATTGTGTTTTTTATATGTTTTCTATATAATAATTTATATAACATATACGAAAGGAAAAATTAGCAATGGCTAAAGAATTTAAGCAAAGAACAATAAAAAATGATAATGAAAAATATATAAGAATAGTTCTAATATTCATAATTGCTGTTGGTGCTATTGTTTCGATAGCACTAATTATAAATAAATTAAGTAAAATGAATAAGATTAATAATTCAGATAATAAATTAGAGAATAATGTCATATTAACAGAGAATATAAAGGAAAATACAGATAATTCATTTGAACAAAAACTAAATGATATTATTATTGATTTAGAAGAAAATAACGATATAACAATCCCAGAAATAAAACCAGAAGAACAGTCTATAAATAAAAAAAATGATGTAGAACAAAAAATAGTTAGAAAATACAATAATAATGATGCTGCTATTAGTGGAATACAAAGAGAAATGACTATGAAACAAGTTGAAGAAGTTTTAAATATTCCTGATACAATTAGAACAGAGACTGAAAACTCAACTGGAAAAGAAATAAAAAAACAATTTTATAAGGATGGAACAATTGAAATAGATTTTATGGCCTTATATGAAAAAGATAAATACATAGTTCATAGAATGAGGACAACAAATAGAGATGTAACACTTACTAGAGGATTAAAAATTGGAAGCACAACAGACGAGATTTTTTCAGCGTTTTTGGATGAATCTATACTATATAAAGATACAGATTTAATCGTTGTAGGATTTCCGGGAGAAGATCATATATATGCAACAACAATTAAACCAAAAATATATTTTAAAATTGTTGGAGGTATAGTTACTGAAGTTATGATAAACATAGGAAGTGAAAGCTAAAATAATATACCAATGAGGTGAAATTGATGAAAGATAAAAAAATAGCAATATACATAATATTAACAATAATAGTATTTTCAGGATTAATATTCTTAACAATATATTTGTTCGGAGGAAAAAAGAAACCTAAAAACGAAAATTATGTTAAAACACAAAACAATAGTATAGAAGATATAAATATACAATCAAGAAAAATAAATAGAAATTATGAAAATCAAATTTATACAATTGAGCTTTATTCAGATGGCACGGCTACAACAAAAATTAAGTCTGATGTTAACTTGTGGGGAGATTTAGAGAATTCTAAAGATGAAAAATTTAAAAAAGAAAAGACCGAATTAAAATCTATATTAAATCATAGTAGACAAATTGACTCAAACAATAAAAAAATAGAAGAGGTATTTATTAGTAAATATATAGGTGATATATATAACAACTATAATTATGGAAAAGCAATTATAAAGTGCGAGGGGAATATTTTTTATTTGATTGATCTAGTAGCTGATAATAAAACAAGAATTATTTCAGATTGGACACAAAAGTGTAAAGGATTAAGTAATGATAAAATTTTTCTGAATTTACAAAATGAATGTTTATCAGAAATTATAAAATTACAAAAAACTGAAACAAATAAAATTTTTTCAGGAATAAAAACAGATAGTAAATTTAAATATCTTGTTTGTTTTGATGGTAAAGGTGAGTATGGAATTTATATTAATTCTTTGGAGAGTGATGAACTTCTATTATATGGAAAGGGTATAGTATCAGATGAAAATGTAGATATTATATCTAGTAAAATATATTATAAATACAGTTTTGCAAAACCAAATGGTGGAAGTATAAGCGGTAAAATCATTCAGAATAACATAGATAAAAATATTGAAAAAATTAATGAACAAACTCAAACTAGTTCGGTTAATGAAGATTTAACACAAAATGAACAGAATAATAATTTAATAGCAGAAGATATAATTAGAACAATTTATTCTTCTAAAACAGTTGTTTTAGAATTAAATGATATCTCCTCAGAGTCAAGCATAAATTTTTCTACTAATGGAGAAATAGAACTGAATAGTTTATAAATCATTTGATATTTGATAAACAAAGGAGGAAAATATGAGTAAACAAAAAAAAATTAATTTTATATCTCTAATATTTATTATAATTATAATTATTGTTATAGCAGTTATCATAACTGTTTTGGGTATAGAAAAAATAAAAAGAACAAAAAACAGTAAAGCAGATACACAACAAAAAAATGAAATTGTATCTTCGGATTTAGTAGAAGATAAATATAAGAGTTTTTTAGGAAATATAAAAAATAGTATGGCTAAATTAGAAAATGCTGATACAAATTCTGCAAACGAAAAAAGTAAACCATTTATTTTTGAAACAGCATTTATAACTAATATGCAAATAGAACTTAATTTGGATTATACAGGTGACCTATATTTGATTACACCAACAAGTTCTTCCATAGCTAAGAGGTATGGCAAAGAATATAAAATAAAATCTAATATTGTAAAATCTGGTATATGTGAAATTGGCAAAAATAAAGATTATGTTATTTGGTTTATTGGTGATAAAGGTGATTTTGAGTATATTAAAATAGAATCAAAAAACATAACATCAAAAAATATCGAATTAGAAATAAAGAAAATTGAAGATATGAAAAATATAATTGATGTAAAAAATTTAAACATATCAAATACATTAGAGTTAATTGGGATTGATATAGAAGGAAAAATAGTAAAAATTATTCTTTAGGTAAAAAATAAGAAAATTAAGCTTTGAAGTTTATTTATAAATTTTATAAATGCTTTATAATACTAATTAGGTTCTATAATAGATTTTTGTGTGATTGCATACAAAATATTTATTATAGAACCTAATTTTTTATTTTCAAGAAATAAGCTATCATACTGAATCATATATTTTTTGAGCTATTCCTATATCTTTTTGACTAGCATTTTTAATGTCTGATAAAGGATATTGAAATCCGAAGCTCTATCCATTTATATTTTCCGGAATCATGATAAGGAAGAAATTCGAATTTTTCTACATTTGAAAGTGTTAAAATATATTTTTTTAAGTTAATCAAATCAGGCTCTTTGTCAGTAATTCCAGGAATTAAAACTTGTCTAATCCATATTGGCTTATTTCTTAGATTTAAATAATTAATAAAATCTAATTCTCTAATATTTGATAATCCTGATAAATTTTTAGAAATTGTGTTGTTAATTGATTTTATATCAACTAAAAATAAATCAGTTAAATCTATTAATTTTTTTACAGAATCAGTTATTTCTAAATTTCCAGAAGTATCTATAGCAGTACTTATATTTTCATTTTTTAATAATTTAAAAAGTTCAATTATAAAATCAGTTTGCAAAAGAGGTTCTCCGCCACTAATTGTAACTCCACCATTTGAAGATTCAAAATAATTCTTGTATTTAATAATAATATTAAATAAATCAATGTGATTATATGTAGTACCAGAATTTATGTCCCAAGTATCTCTATTATGGCAGAATTGACATTTCATATGGCAACCTTGCATAAAAACTACAAATCTAATTCCAGGTCCATCAAGGGTTCCGAAAGTTTCAAAAGAGTGAATATTTCCATTCATAAAGCAAATTCCTTTCACAAAGAGATACATTATATTTTTTCATGAATTGTTCTATTAATAACATCTAGTTGTTGTTCTTTTGTTAATTTAGTAAAATTAACAGCATAACCAGAAACACGAATAGTAAGTTGTGGATATTTGGCAGGGTTATTCATAGCATCAATTAGTAATTCACGATTAAAAACATTAACATTGATATGATGTCCATTTTGTTTAAAATATCCATCTAAAAGGCTTACAAGATTTGATATTCTTGTGTCAATTTCTTTGCCAAGTGTTTCAGGATTAATAGAAAAAGTATAAGAAATTCCGTCATTTGCATCATTGAAATCTAGTTTAGAAATAGTGTTCATAACTGCTAAAGCACCATTAGTATCTTTTCCATGCAATGGATTTGCTCCTGGACCAAAAGGCTCTCCAGTTCTTCTTCCATCAGGGGTATTTCCAGTATTTTTACCGTATACAACATTGGAAGTTATTGTAAGAATTGAAAGTGTAGGAACAGCATTTCTATAAACTTTATGTTTTTTTAGTTTACTGATAAAAGTTTTTAAAATATGTATTGCAATTTCATCAACTCTATCATCATCATTTCCATATTTAGGATAATTTCCTTCAACTATATAATCAATAGCTAAACCGTCATTATTTCTTATAACCTTAACCTTTGCATATTTTATAGCCGAAAGGGAATCAGCAACTACTGATAGTCCAGCTAATCCACAAGCCATAGTTCTATAGATTTTTTTGTCATGTAAAGCCATTTCTAATGCCTCATAAGAATATTTATCATGAATATTGTGAATAGCATTTAAAGCTTTTATATATATTTTTGAAACATAATCCATTATTAAATCATATTTTTTCATTACCTCTTCATAATCAAGATATTCGGATGTAATAGGATCAAATCCATGAGCAACTAATTTTCCAGAAATTTCATCAACTCCACCGTTTATTGCATATAATAAGGCTTTTGCTAAATTTGCTCTAGCACCGAAAAATTGCATTTGTTTTCCGATTTTCATAGGAGAAACGCAACATGCAATAGCGTAATCATCGCCTAATTGAGGTCTCATTAAATCATCATTTTCATATTGAATAGCACAAGTATCTATTGAAAGTTTTGCACAATATTTTTTGAAATTAATTGGTAAATCATTAGACCAAAGTACTGTTAGGTTTGGTTCAGGTGCTGGCCCAAGATTTGTAAGTGTATTTAGAATTCTATAAGAATTTTTAGTAACTAAAGTACGTCCATCAATTCCAGTTCCACCTATACTTTCAGTAACCCAAACTGGATCACCACTAAATAGTTCATCATATTCTGGAGTTCTTAAAAATCTAATCATTCGTAGTTTCATAACAAAATGATCCATTAATTCTTGTGCTTCTTGTTCAGAAATAATATTATTTTCTAAATCTCTTTCAATATAAATATCTAAAAAAGTTGAAACTCTACCAAGGCTCATTGCAGCACCATTTTGCTCTTTTGTTGCAGCAAGATAGGCAAAATATGTCCATTGAAATGCTTCTTTTGCATTAGATGCAGGAATTGATATGTCGAAACCATATTTAAGCGCCATTAATTTTAAATTGTTTAAAGCAATGATTTGATCAAAGATTTCTTCTCTATCTCTGATTATCTCATATCCAAATTCATCATCAGTAGTTTCAGAAAGATCTTTTTGTTTTTCCTCTATTAAAACATTAACTCCATATAATGCAACTCTTCTATAATCTCCAATAATTCTGCCACGTCCATAACTGTCTGGAAGTCCAGTCAGAAGATGAGAATTTCTAGCTGCTCTTATATCAGGCGTATATACAGCAAAAACGCCATCATTATGTGTTTTTCTATTATTAAGATACATTTCTAATACACTAGGGTCAACTTTATAACCATAGGTATTACAAGATTTTTCTACTAATCTTATCCCACCATTTGGCATAATAGCTCGTTTTAGAGGGCTGTCAGTTTGAAGTCCAACAACTACTTCTAGGTTTTTATCAATATAACCGGGTTCATAAGCATTTATACCTGAAGGTGTTGATGTATCAATATCTAATATACCACCTTTATTTTTTTCTGATTTATATAAAACTAAAACTTTCTCCCAAAGCTTTTTAGTTTTTTCGGTAATAGGAGTTAAAAAAGATGAATCGCTATTATAAGGTTTGTAATTTTTTTGAATGAAATCGCGAACATCAATTTTAGTTGTCCAATTTCCGTTTTTGTTAAAGTTTGTCCACTCTTTAAAGTCCATAATTTCTCCTCCTAACTAAAATTGTTTCTATTAATAGTATCATGTAATAAAAATAAAAACAACACTTTGGTTATCATAATATTACAAAATTTCACAAAAAAATATTTTAGTTAAAAATCATATATAGTACACATTAAATACACAAAAACGACATAATAAAGATGTATAATAAATATTGATAAAAGGTTTGTAAAAGACATATTTAGTATGATATAATCAGCTTGTTTAAGACTATTATAAGGAGGGAAAACAATGGGACAATGTCAATGTGGAGGAAATTGTGGAGATAATAAATTTGAAGATATTTTAAAAAACTATAAAAAAGAAAAAAGTAATTTAATTCAAATTTTAAACGAGGTGCAAGAAAAATATGGTTACATATCAGAGAAATCTCAAAAATTAATTTCAGATTATTTAAATATACCAATTGCAGAAATTTATGGAGTTATAACATTTTATTCAAGATTTTCGCTTAAGCCAAAGGGAAAGTATAATGTTGCTATATGCTTAGGAACAGCTTGTTATGTAAGAGGCTCAGAAAAAATATTAGATAAAGTAAAAGATATATTAAAAATAGATGTGGGGCAAACAACATCAGATGAAAAATTTTCTATTGAAGCTACAAGATGTATAGGAGCATGTGGACTAGCACCAGTGTTTACTGTTAATGAAGAAGTTTTTGGAAAAGCTACACCTGAAATAGTAGAGCAAGTATTAAAAAAATATATGGACATGTAAAAAACTATAATTATAAATTTAAATTTGTTTAAATAGATAATTTTATTTATAAGTATAATTAGTATTATATTGTAAATATTCGAATGTAAAAAATTGTTTATATAGTAAATTAATTGCATAATATAATTATTCGAATGAAAAAAAATGCTTATATAGTAAATTGATTGCATATTATAATTATTCGAATGAAAAAATTGCTTATATAGTAAATTAATTTCATAGTATAATTATTCAAATGTAAAAATTTGTTTGTATAGTAAATTACGTACTAATATAATTATTTGAGTATAATAAGCTGTAAATATTTACTAATTAAAAAAATATAAGGAGGAAAAAAATGAAAACTCTAGAGCAAATTAGAAAAATTAGAGATACAAAAAAATTAGAATTAGACCTAAGAATTAATGAACAATGCAAGACTAATGAAAAACATATATTAGTTTGTAGTGGTACAGGTTGTACTTCTTCAAAAGCACCTGAAATAATAAAGAAATTACAAAAAAAACTTGAAGAAGAAAATATTGATAATGTAAAAGTAATACAAACTGGATGTTTCGGTTTATGCGCAAAAGGGCCAATTGTTGTAGTAAGACCTGAAGATACATTTTATGCATTAGTAAATATAGATGACATTGATGATATAATTAATATACATATCAAGAAAAATGGTATAGTAGAAAGATTATTATGCAAGGATGTAGATAATAAAATTGTAAATAGATTAGATGATTTAAACTTTTATAAGAAACAAAACAGAATAGCATTAGGAAATTGTGGAAAAATTGATCCGGAAAATATAGATGAATATATTGCATTTGACGGTTATAAAGCACTTGAAAAATGTTTATTTAAGCTTACACCAAAAGAGGTAATAAATACTATATCTGAATCAGGGTTAAGAGGTAGAGGAGGAGCAGGCTTTCCAACAGGGAAAAAGTGGGAATTTACAGCTGCAGCTCATAATGAAAAAAAATATGTTGTATGTAATGCAGATGAGGGTGATCCAGGAGCATTTATGGATAGAAGTATTTTAGAAGGAACTCCACACTCCGTTGTAGAAGCAATGATTATAGCAGGTTATTGTATAGGAGCAGATATGGGATATATATATGTAAGAGCTGAATATCCTATAGCAGTAAAAAGATTTCAAAAAGCAATAGAACAAGCAAGAGAATATGGAATAATAGGAAAAAATATATGGGATACAAATTTTAATTTTGATTTAGAAATAAGATTAGGCGCTGGAGCATTTGTTTGTGGAGAAGAAACTGCTCTTTTAGAATCGATAGAAGGGAAAAGAGGCCAACCAAGATTAAAACCACCATTTCCAGCAAGTTCTGGATTATGGGAAAAACCTACGTTAATTAATAATGTTGAGACATATGCTAATATTCCACAAATAATACTAAATGGTTCAGAATGGTATAATTCAATAGGAACAGAGAAATCTAAAGGTACAAAAGTATTTGCGTTAGGTGGAAATGTTGTAAATGTTGGGCTCGTAGAAGTTCCAATGGGAACCTCTCTTAGAGAAATAATATTTGATATAGGAGGAGGAATACCTGATGGAAGAAAATTTAAGGCTGCTCAAACAGGTGGCCCATCAGGAGGATGTATACCTGAAAAATATTTAGATACACCTATTGATTATGAATCATTAACTTCTATCGGATCTATGATGGGATCAGGTGGATTAATTGTAATGGATGATTCTAAATGTATGGTTAACTTAGCTAAATTTTATTTAGAATTCATAGTAGATGAATCATGTGGAAAATGCACTCCATGTCGAATTGGAACAAAAAGAATGTTAGAAATTCTGCAAAAAATTGTTGATGGCAAGGGTGAAATTGAGGATTTAGAAAAACTAGAGAAACTAGCATTAAATATTAAAAAGACTTCTTTATGTGGATTAGGACAAACAGCGCCAAACCCTGTGTTAAGTACATTAAAATATTTTAGAGATGAGTATATATCACATATTCAAAATAAAGATTGTCCAGCTGGAGAATGTAAAGCACTATCAAAATATAAAATTGATCCGGAAAAATGCAAAAGTTGTGGTATTTGTAAAAAAAGTTGTCCAGTAGAAGCAATATCAGGAGAAATAAAACAAGGTGCATATCTTATTGATCCAGAAAAATGCATTAAATGTGGAGTTTGTGCTACAAAATGTCCATTTAAAGCAATATCTAAATAAAAATTACAACTAAAAATTTTATTAGGAGGTAAAAATGATTAATTTAACAATTGATGGAAAATCAATATATGTGTCTGAAGGCACAACTATTTTAGAAGCTGCCAGAATAGTAGGAATAGATATCCCTACATTATGTTATTTGAAGGATATACATGAGGTTGGAGAATGCAGAATGTGTGTCGTTGAAATACAAGGACGTAGAGGTTTTGCAACATCATGTATTCAAAAATGTGAAGAAGGAATGATAGTAAACACAAATACTCCTGATGTTTCAGAAGCAAGAAGTGTGGTATTAGATTTAATTTTATCAAACCATCATAAGGATTGTCTAACTTGTTCACGTTCAGGAAATTGTGAACTACAAATGCTAGCACAAAAGTATAATGTTCAAAATATAGAATATACAGGTGAAATTAAAGATTATAATATTGACGATATTTCACCATCTATAGTAAGAGATTTAAATAAATGTATTTTATGTAGAAGATGTGTTGCGGCATGTAGTAAAGTACAAAATATAGGAGCTATAGCTGTTGCAAATAGAGGATTTGAATCTCATATAGCTACAGCTGGAGAAAAAAGTTTGGCAAATGTAAATTGTACAAATTGTGGTCAATGTATTCAAGCTTGTCCTACAGGAGCATTAAGAGAAAAAGATGATACGAAAAATGTATGGAGGGAATTAAAAAATTCTGATAAAGTTGTTTTTGTTCAAACTGCTCCAGCAGTTAGAGTGGCATTAGGGGAAGAATTTGGTATGGATATAGGAAAAAATGTTACAGGGAAAATGATATCTGCATTAAAAAAATTAGGTTTTGATAAAGTATTTGATACAAATACGGGTGCTGATCTAACAATAATGGAAGAGGGGACAGAATTTATTAATAGATTAAATAAAAACGAAAATCTTCCAATGATAACATCTTGTAGTCCAGGTTGGATAAAGTATATTGAAATGAATAATCCAGAACAATTAAAACATTTATCGAGCTGTAAGTCTCCACATCAAATGTTAGGAGTGATTTTAAAATCTTATTATGCTGGTAAAATTGGAATTGATCCAGGAAAAATATGTGTAGTATCAATAATGCCTTGTATAGCAAAGAAATTTGAAAGTAACAGAAAAGAGATGGAAGTTGATGGAATACGTGATGTTGATTATGTACTAACAACAAGAGAATTAGCTCGAATGATAAAACAAGGAAATATAGATTTTGATAAATTAGATGATGGTGAATTTGATGATACTCTGGGAGAATCAACAGGTGCAGCAGCAATATTTGGTACAACAGGTGGTGTGATGGAAGCAGCTTTAAGAACCGTATCAGAATTAGTTACAGGAAAAGAGTTAGAAAAAATAGAATTTGAAAAAGTAAGAGGAGAAGAAGGAATAAAAAAGGCTGTTATAAACATTAACGGAAAAGATGTTAAAGCTGTTGTAGCTCATGGTTTAGCTAATGCACAAAAAATTATGGAAGAAATAAAAAATGGAACTGCAGATTATCATTTTGTAGAAATAATGGCATGTCCAGGAGGATGTGTAATGGGAGGAGGACAACCACAACATACGGCAACAGAAATAGCTAATACAGATATAAGAAAATTAAGAGCTGATGGCTTATATGGAATTGATGAAAAATCTATAATAAGAAAATCTCATGAAAATCCAGTTATTAAAAAACTATATAACGAATTTTTAGAAAAACCGGGAAGTCATAAATCGCATGAATTATTGCACACTAAATATGAAAAAAGAGAAAAGTATAATTAACCTCAAATTGTTCTAGGGATTAAATAATTAGAAGTTTGCTTTGCTTTTAAAAAACTTATATAATATGTTTTATTTACTTAATTTAAGAGGTTTTGTTTACTTCATTGTTTATTAAATTTTTGAAAAATTATAGTACATTAAAAAAATAGGGATGTGAAAAATAGTATTTTGCACGTCCCTAATTATTATTATTATTATATATTCTTATTATCTAGAATCTCTTTAATTATTATTATTATTTATTCTTATTATCTAGAATCTCTTTTATAGATCCAATACTACTTAATGCAGTTGTAGCATCAAAAGGTATAAACACTTTATTTGCTTCACCATGAGCAACTTCTTTTAATGTTTCTAAAGATTTTAATTGTACTAATTTGTCATCTGGATTAGTGCTCATTATAGCTTCATAAACCATGCGAATTTCAGTTGCTTTTGCTTCTGCCACTTGTTTAATTGCTTCAGCCTCACCGGCTGCTCTTCTTATTTGAGATTCTCTGTCAGCTTCAGCTTCTAAAATTGAAGCTTCTTTTTTACCTTCAGCAAGTGTTATAGCAGATTGTCTTTCACCTTCAGCTTGTAAAATTAATGCTCTTTTATTTCTTTCAGCATTCATTTGTTTTTCCATAGCATCACGTATATCTGCTGGTGGAGTAATATCTTTTATTTCAACCCTGTCTATTTTACATCCCCATGGATCTGTTGCCTCATCTAATATAGCTCTTAATTTATCATTTATAGAATCACGAGAACTAAATGTTTCATCTAAATCCATTTTACCAACAATATCACGAATAGTAGTAATTGCTAAATATTCTATTCCTTTTTTAAGAGATTGAATTTCGTATACTGCTTTTCCTGGGTCTGTAATTTTATAGAAAACTACTGTATCAATAGTAATTGTAACATTATCTTTTGTAATAACACCTTGAGGTGGAACATCCATAGTTTGTTGTTTTAAACTAACAACTGATCTAACATGATCAATAAATGGAACTATTATAGTAAGACCAGCATCAGCTAGTTTGTGAAATTTACCTAGTCTTTCAATAATATAAACCTCAGATTGTTTAACGACTTTAATAGATTTGAAAGATATTATTAAAATAATAACTAACATAATAATTAAATATGCCATTTTTTTCCTCCTTATATAATTTTTTTAGAAATGTTTTAACCTAATTATTATTAGTGTGTTCAATTGGTTCAGTAATGCTTACAACAGCTTTTACACCGTCGATTTTTAAAATTTCAACTTTAGTGTTTTTTGGGATTATAAATCCTAAATCACTTTTTGCTGTCCAAATTTCACCGTTAACTTTTATTTGACCAGTATTTTTTTCAGAATCTATATCTTGAACAACAATTCCATATTTTCCTATTACAGAATATGCATTAGTAATAGTTGTATCTTTTGAATTAACAAATTTTCGAACTAAAGGTTTAGTTGCTAATATTAATAAAGTAGATGAAACTAAAAATACTGTGAATTGATAAATTATATTATCTGTAAAAAAACTAAATATCATCGTAATTAGAGCTCCAATTGCCAACCAAAAAACTAAAAAACCAGCTGTTATTATTTCAATTATTAAAAATATACCAGCTGCAATTAGCCAAAATTGCCACATATGCATTACCTCCTTTCATGACCAATCATATTATACCACAAATATTGCCAAAAATAAAGAAAAATTGAAAATATATTTTTCGCCAAGTAGAAAAAAGCAAATGGGTTGAATTAAAAAGTAAATGCCCATCAATACAAAAATATAGTTGATAAT
>DAOOQE010000011.1:0-39574 GCA_035388585.1 Clostridia bacterium | reverse complement strand
ATACTAAATGCCCGCTTCTTATGTTAAGCGGGCATTTAAAATTTTATTTAAGCAACCCTTTAAATATTTCTTTTCTTTTACAATTGCATTTATTATTACAAAATTGCAATTACTTTTTCACTTCACCACTATTTGTAAAACTAATTTTTCAATTCTATTTGATTGTTATAAAATCTTTGATTGCCTCATATTTTGCATTTCCTATTCCACTTACATTTTTTATTTCGTCTACTGCATTAAATTTTCCATTAGACTTCCTGTATTCTATAATCTTAGAAGCTGTTGATGGACCAATTCCAGATAATGATTCTAAATCCACTGCAGATGCGGTATTTATATTAACCTTTTTTCTTTTTGCTGTATTAGAATTTCCACTTTTATTAACTGATCCACCGTTTTTATCGTATGAGTTTCCGCTTGTATCGTTAGAGCTTCCACCAACATCAATTATATTTTCTCCATTTTCATTTAGAATATACTCTGTTTTTTGTTTAGCTACTTCATTATATGTTGGTATGTGTAATCTTATTCCATCTTCTAGAATATATGCTAAATTTACTCCAGAAATATCTGCAAATTCTGTTATACCTCCTGCTGCTTCTATAGCATCTGTTATTCTACAACCTGAATCCAGAGCGACAATTCCCGGATTTGTAACTGCGCCTGATACATGAACACAAATATCCTCTTTTGCTATTTCTGTATCAGTGTCATTAGCTTCTTGCATATTATTTTTTTCTTGTATTACATCTGAATTATTTCCATTAACATTCAGTAATTCATTTTGTGTAATATAAGTTTCTAAAGTTTCTTCCTTTTTTTTAGAGATTAAAATTCCCATAAGCAAAAGTACTATAAATCCTATAATTATAGCTATTTTTTTGTATTTTTTAATAATATTTAAAAGTTTATCTATTGTTAGTGTATTCATATTAATTCACCTTTATCCTAAAAAATTTTTTCCTAATTTTTAATGTTTAAGTATTTCTTTTTCTTATTTAAATTTTGCGCAAAAAGAGACACAATAAATTGTGTCCCTGTTTATTATTGAATAGTACTAGAAATCACTTCCAATTACAATTGTAAAATCCACTCCTGAATTATTACTTCCTGTTGATACTACCCCTGCCCCCACAGTGTTTTTAAGTTTTTCAGCTATTTCATCTGATTTACCTGTTCTATTAACTATTGTTGTTTTAGATGTTGCAGAAGTTGTTCCTGTTTTTGAAACTTTAAACCCTGCATTTTGTAATATTGTTTTTAGGTTTGTTAAATTTTTCGAGTTTGAAGTTCCATTTAATATTTCAACCTTTACTCCTGAAACGTTTACATTACTTGTTACTGTTTTTTCTGTATTATTTGCATCTGTATTTGTCGAATTGTTTAAATTTGTGTTATTAGTTGAATTTGTTGTGCCTGTGGTATTTTGCGTACCTTGACCTGTTGAGTCTGTTTTTTCTGGTTCTAATGCAAACATATCTTTAACAAGTGCAAGAGTTTCCTTTTTATTATATGAATAAAACCATAATCCATTAATTTTTTCTGGCGCTCCTGGTAAAGTTTCTGTTCTAACATTGTCTACACTAAACGAAAGTGCATATGGAGCATAATCTTTAAAAGCATTAAAATTCATATTTGTTGTTACATATTTGTTTCCTATTTTTATAAAATCATCAACTTTTGTAATGTTTTCCGCTTTTGCCATTTTTTTAATTACAGCTTTTATGAATTCTCTTTGGGTCTTCATTCTTCCTATATCTTCTTGTCCATACTCAGATGGATATGTTGTACCATTATTATTATGTCTGAATCTTACTAATTGTTCAGCCTTATCTCCATTTAATAATTGAGGTCCTGCTTTTAAATTAATGTGTAATTTTTGACTTGTATCATCATATTTCATATTTATAGGTACATCAAAATCAACACCACCTATAGCATCTACTAGGTCTACTAAACCTTCTGTATCAACATGTACATAATATTTTAATTCCATACCTGTTATTTCACTTAATTTTTTTAATAACTTATCCGGATTTTCTTGATACATTGCATTGATTTTTTCGTATGCTGTTGCCCTGCTTTTATTTGTTCCTGTATATGTATCTCTTGGAATAGATAAAATTGATGCTTTTTGTGATCTTGGATTATAAGAACATACCATTATAGTATCTGTTAAATTCTGGCTTTGGCCTATTATTACAAATCTTAGTTCTGGCAAATTATCTAATGTTGAAGAATCATGTCCCAAAATTGTTGCTACAATTCCTTGCATTCCTCCTCCATTATCTTTTATTCTTTTTCCTATAACTATTCCAGCAATTATAGCAATTAACAATATAACAACAATAGCAATTTTTAGTTTTTTATGAGATTTTTTTTCTGATTTATTTTTTTTATTATAATTTTTTCCATTTACAAATTCACCATCAGTATTTTTTTTACCGTTTTTCTTGGCCAATTTTTCTTCTTTTTTAATTCTTTTCACTTTTAATTTTGCTTCTTTTTGTGCATTTTTTATATTGTTTTTTTGTGATTTTATGCTTTCTTTTGTTTTTAATTTATCCGATACCTTATTCCCTTTAGAACCATTTTTTCTATTATTTTTACCCATTTTTTCCTCTTCTTCTAAATTATTTGCAGAATCATCTACATATTTTGAGTAATATTTTATGGTTTGCTCTTTTTTCTTATTAATTTTTTCTTCTAATTTTTTCTGTCTATCATTCAATTTTGATTGTTCAGTTTCTTTATATTTCTCTTTTTCATTATTTTTTTCATTAATGCTAAACCTGTCTTTACTATTTTTCGGTCTATCATTTAATTTTGATTGTTCATTTTTTTTACTTTGTTCACTTGCAACAGTCATATTGTCACTATTTGTTCTGTTATTTTCTCTTGTTTGATCTAATTTTTTCTGCCTTGCTTTTTCTCTTAATTCCTCTAATGTTTTTTTCTTTTCTTCCTCACTCAATCCCTCTAGTTTCTTCTGCAAAGCTTCTCTTTTTTTATCTTTAATAATTCTTATTTTTTCTTCCTCAGTTAGGTTTTGTATGTGTTTTGTATCTTTTAATTTTTCGTCTTTAATATTTATATTTGGATTTTCACTTAATTCTATTTTTCTATGTCTTTCCATTTTATTTTTTCTAGATTCTTCTATTTCATTTTCAGTCAATTTCCTCACTCCTACTTCAATCTGTTCTATAGTATATCAAACTTATATTTTATTTTCAACATTATAAGAATTTATATTTAATATTTTCAAATTCGTCAAATAAAAAAGTAACTGCAATTTTAAATATATAAAATATATTTTAATTTTACAACCCTTTTAATGTACATGTTAATGCAATTTTGATATAATTTACATAATTATGTAGGTTTTTTTGTTAGTTAGGAGTGTCTATGAAAAATTCGAATAATAAATATAGCCAATTAACATTTTCTCAACGAATTACAATTGAAGAGATGATAAATCAAAGAAAAAGGAAATCTGAAATTGCAAATGCTTTAAATAAAAGTCCTTCATCAGTTACTAGAGAAATTAAAAAACATATAAAGGTTAAATATCAAAATATTTACACAAGAGAAAATCTATTTAATTGCAGATTTTTCAATAATTGTAAGGTTTGTACTGAACAATGCAATATTTTTATGCCAATAGTTTGTAGTGATAGAGACAGAAATATTGGGGCTTGTAATAATTGTGCTAAATTAAAAACTTGTAAATTGGATAAATACTTTTATGAAGCTAAAAGAGCTCAAAATCAATATGAGTACATTTTAACTGATTCTAGACAAGGCGTTAATTTAAGTTCAACAGAATTAATTGAAATAGCTCATATTATCTGTCCTCTAATTAAAAACGGACAATCTATTTATACAATTTTAAGTAATCATCCTGAAATTACACAATGTGAAAAAACAATATATACTTATATTGAACTTGGAATATTTCGTGATTGGGGTGTTACTAATTTAACTTTAAAAAGAAAAACAAGTAGAAAAATTTCGAAAAAAAATAAATTAAAAAAGCGTAAAGAACCTGCTAATTATGAAGGTCGTTCATTTACTGATTATTTAGAATTCAAAGCTAAATACCCTACTATTCCTACTACAGAAATGGATACTGTATATAATAATCATAATGGACCATATATACAAACTTTCATTTTTGAAAATACTTCTTTTATGATTGGCATATTACATAAAAAGAAAGATGCATATTCAATGTCTAATTCTTTAACTAATTTTCAAGAAACATTATCTGATGATGACTTTAAACGTTTATTCACACTTTTACTAACTGATAGAGGTAGTGAATTTATGAAACCTGAACTTTTTGAAATTAATTTAGAAACAGGAGAACTTCGAAGTTGTATTTTCTATTGTGATCCTCAACAATCAAGCCAAAAGCCTCATGTTGAAAATAATCATAATATGATTAGAGATATATTACCAAATGGTCAGTCTTGGAATCAATTAACACAGGAAAAAATAGATTTAATGTTTTCACATATAAATTCAACTGCTAGAGAAAATTTAGGAGGAAAAACTCCATATGAAATATTTACATTTATTTACGGTAAAAAAACAGCTTATAAATTCGGTATACAAGAGATAATGAAAGATGAGGTCATATTAAAACCTCACCTTTTAAAATAAATAATTAAAAAAACAAAATACCTACATAATTAAACTTAATAATTCTATATCAAACTAAGTTGCATTTAGATTTACTGCAAATAAAATAAATGCAATTTGGCTTTATTAATTATGAAATTTTTTCGTTTATTTTAAATTAATTTTACAAGAAAAATACAAAAAAAGCAATATTTATGGCAAAAAAGTCCCTTAAATATTGCTTTTTCTTTTACAATTGCAGTTAATGTTACAAAATTGCAATTACTTTTTCACTTCACCATATTTTCAAATTTTTTTACAAGTTGCATTAAATTATATAACTTACATATAAACTACAGAATTAGATTAAAATCTTAAATTGACAATTTTTTTCAAAAAAAGTACTAACTAGAATATAGTTAATACTTTTATTAAAATTTAATTTTACATTAAAACTCATACACACTTTAGAATTTTTTATTGAATTTATATTTAATAAAACTTATATTTAATTAATGTTTTATAAATATCTTCAAAACTTTTAATTAGAAAATTATATTTAATAGCAAGTTATTATTGTAAAGAATATTTCCTAAATAAGATTGCCCAATAAGTGCTGTTATAGTATAATTTGGAATTATTGGAGCAATAAATGTAATTATTGCTAAAACTACAAAAACTATTAAAAGTCCTTGAATACCACCAAAGATAATTCCTCCTGCCTTATCAAATTGTTTTATAATTGGTAGACGTGTAATTAAATCTGTTATTGCTTTTACAAAAGTAAGTAGAATTCTTGCCACAAAAAACAATAGTATTATTACTCCTATATCTACTATAATCAAAGAGATCTGTTCTGCTGCAGCATTTACTGCATCATTTTTTACTTGTGCCGTAGAATTTTCCACTTGTTCATTCATATAATTTATTATCGGTTTTGCCAAAGTTGTTTCATTTTCTTGTTCTTTAACTACCTCATTCTTAATTTCCTTCTCAGGTTCCTGATTTAGAAACACTTGTGTTACAGACTCTTTTATTTTTTCATCAATTTGAGTATTTGTTACTACAAAATGTGAAACTGGTTTAAACAATATCAATGATATTAAAAGAGCTAATATAAATGATAAAATTTTGATTATACAACCAGCCAAACCTCTTCTGTAACCTGTAAAAATTGATATTACTAAAATTGCAATTATTGTTAAATCAACTACTAAAAACATATTTTTCCTCCTTAAATTTTTTTACTCTTTTCTTATGATAATTTTATAAATTATCATAGAAATAAATCTTAATTATATTTTTTTTTCTATTATAACCCTAAAAATTCTATTTTATCTCTATAAATTATTGCAGCTATTTTTCCCGAATTTTCTATACTTTTGACCTCTTGTGTTGATATATATTTTTTTGCTAACCATCCATTTGTCCTTATAAAATAAACCTCTGCACCTAAATTCATTGAAATAATATTGTCTTTTGTTTTTACTTCCTTAGCTGCTCCATTTATTGTATAAACACTTTTCCTCTTACTAACTGTACTTGTTATTTCTACATTTGACGCCTGATTTAAATCTCCATATATAATTTCTTCAACTCTATAAGCAGCATTATTTAATTGTATTCCACCAAATGAGACTTTACTCAAATTTTCTTTATAATCAATTATTTTATCTTTATTACCCTCTGTTAAAATCCATACTCCATCATTACACATAACTGACAATCTGTTTTTTTCTTGATATTTCATATCAACAATTAGTTGATCTAATTCCATAACATATTCCTTTATTATTGCTTTTTCTGGAGATTGTTTTGCTGAATCTATATCAACAGTTTTAATTTTATATTGTATTAACGAACCTGTTGTATCAATCTCCGCAAAACTCATATATTTATTATCATTAGATAATGCTAAATTGGTTGCATTTGTTGTTGATAAATATGTTTTAAAAATCTCTTTTCCTGTATTATCATATGTTATTATTACTGATTTATAGGTAGTACCTGATACTATAATAGATACATATCCATTTTTATTTACACTTATTCTTGATATTTTCCCTTCAATACTTTTTTCCCAATTTAATTTTGAATTATAAACAAGATATAGTTTTTGTTTTAAATTTTCTGCTACAAGCAAATATTTTTCATTTGTCTCAAATACAGGATTGCTAATATTTATTTCTAAATCTGATACCTGATTACCAGCTGAATTATAATGTTTTAATCTGTTTTTTTCAAGTATTGCAACATATTTATCATATGCTATAACACTTACATTTTGAGTATTTTCAAACTCTATAAATGGCAATGTATTTTCTTTTACACTTTTTCTCAATATATATTTGTCCATAAATTCTCTAAAATTTCTATTACCAGCATATATTCCAAAAATTATTAATAAAGTCACAAGTACTGAAACCACTCCTATGACTATTCCCAGTTTTCTTTTATTAATTTTTTTTATTTCTGGAATGTTTTCATATTTTTTAAATTCTATAATTTTCATTTATCATCCTCTTTTGTTTTTCTATCTCATATAATTTATATCAGTTTTCAATGTTTTTTTCAATGTTTTTAATATATTTTCTTTTATATTTAATAAATCTATAAATATTGTATACAGACAAATAGTTACTCTATTTAATTTTTAATATAGGAGTAACTTTTGAAAATTATCTGTATATTTGTTAAAGGTATATATATAATTTTACATTTTTCTAGCACATTTAAATGTTTTTTGCTTTTTACATAATAACTTTTCTTGATTTTTATATTTTTTTCGTGTATAATGATAATTAGTTATTTTATTATAATATGAAAGGAAATTAATTATGAACAGCAAACAAAGATCTTATTTAAGAGGACTTGCAAATAAAATTGATCCAATTTTTCAAGTAGGTAAATCAGGAATTTCTGATAATTTAATTCAACAATTAAATGATGTATTAGAAGCTCGTGAATTGATAAAAATTTCGGTTTTAGAAACTGCACCTGACGGAGCAAAAAATTTGGGAATTGAACTTTCAGATTTAACAAATTCTGAACTAGTACAAACAGTTGGAAACAAAATTACTTTATTTAGACAAAAAAGAAAAGATAGCAAAATCACTTTACCTAAATAATAATTACGATACTCAAAAAAAAATTTCAAAACCAAAATACAAATTGCAATACCAAAATAAAAATTATAATACCCAAATAAAAATTATAATTTATTTATAAAAAAAGAAATTAAGAAAAATTTATTCTTAATTTCTTTTTTTATAAATACTAACTTTAAGTCATTGTAACGAAAATTTTATAAGTAGATATTACAATTCAATTCTATTAAATACCACTCCTAATTCCCTTAATACTTTTTCTTCTCTATTAGTACAAGTCATAATAATTACCTGTCTATTTGTATAACTATCTGAAATAAATTTCAAAACATTTCTCAGTCTTTCTTCATCAAAATATGCAAAAGCCTCATCTAAAATTATTGGTAATGTTTCCTCTGTTAGCTCTTCTACCATCGAAAGTCTTAAAGCAAGGTATAATTGATCTATTGTACCCACACTAAGCCTTTCTGCTGGAACATAGTCTCCATTTAACAATTCTACCATTAAGCCTTTTTCATCATTAACAATTACTTTCTTATATTTTCCATTCGAAAATTTCTCTAAATTTGAAGACAAATTTTTTGTAAATTTTGGAGTTATATTTGTTTTCATTTTTTCATATGCTTTTTCTAAAAGTTTTTTTGCTAATTCTATTGATTCATTTCTTTTAATCAATTCATTAAGATCTTGCTCCGCAATTTCCAGTTCCTCTTCCACTTTTGCTAAATTATCAAGCTTAGGAAGTATGTTTGCATTATTTAGCGCCATTCTATGAAGCTCAAGTTTTTTATCATTGATTTCTTGAAAAGTCATCTCAATTTTTAGTTTCAATTCATTAAACGAAAGTTGTTCTGCTGACCTTATTTGTTGCCTTATATCAGCTTCATCCTTATCGGTTTTATACATTCCAACATTATCTAATGCTTCATTTTTAATTCTTTCTTTTTGTTTTTCCATTTCAACAAAAATCCTATTTTTAATCAATTCTATATTTTTAATCAATTCTATATTGTTTTGCTCTAAAATTTTTACTTCAGCAATTTTAGAAGATTGAATATTTTTTAATTCTAGTAGCTCCTTACTATTTCTTTCTAAATCTTTACGTTGTTCACTTTCTATTTTTTTGTTTCCTTTATGAATATTTCTGCATTTAAATATGTGTATTAAAATAAATAAAAATCCTATAATTCCACTCACAATAGATGGTATAAACTGTTTAATTACAATTGTAGAAATTGCAATAACTATGGAAATCAAGGAAAATATTATATAAATTTTAGGAATATCTGTTGATTTTTGACCTTGGCTTTCACATTTTAACATTTTTTCTTTAATTTTTATTGATTTATCTAATTCATTTATTTTATTATTTATATTACTAATGGTTTCATTATTTTTTTTAAGTGTATTTTGGTTATATTCTAATTTATCAACTTCCAATTTTTTATTTTCTAAAATTGATTTTAAACTTACTAGATATTCTTTTTCAAACTCAATGTTTTGAATTTGCTTTTCTAATTTATTTTTTTTGTCTTCAAATTCATATTTCATATCTTTATAATTAGACAATTCTTGTTTTTCATTTTTTAATCTATTTAAATTTTGTGAAACAATATTTATTGGTTTACCCAGTGTTCTTGATGTTCCTATTTCTTCAGACTGTTTTTTAGAAAGCTTTTCAATCGCTTTTTTATATGAAACATTATCATCACCTGTTCCAGCAATATTTGCAATTTTTTGTATTAAAACATTTTGAGATTGAGTATCTAATTTTACCTCTTGTTGCATTGAAACAAATGTCGAAGTAAAGGTATCTTCATCTATATTGGTTTGTTCATAAAAAAATTGACTTCCTGTATTTTTATCTATTCCAAATTGTTTTGAAATTTCCTCATTATTTTCATTATATATTTTAGGGGTTTTTTTACTAAATTCTCTAAAAACTTCATATTCTTTACCATTACTTAATTCATAACTTATTTTACCTGAAAATTCTTCCTTATTCCATGGTTTATATAACTCAAAATCAGAAATATTTTTTCCTTTTTTATTTTTAGAAGTTCCATAAAAAGTATTTGTTATGAATTTTAATAATGTTGATTTTCCTGATTCATTGTTTCCATATACAATATTTAAATTTTCTGATAATTCTATTTCTTTGTCCTCGAGCCTTCCAAAGGCATTTATTTTTATCTTATTTATTTTCAAAATTATCACTCCATCTTTTATTATTTTTATTGCACTGTTATTTATTTTTTAATACTACTCTTTTTCTAATTTTTTATAAAATTTTACTTTTCTAAAACTTCATACTACTAATTTTATATAATTTTATTCTTCCAAAACTTTACAATACAAATTTTTTCTGAAATTTTATTTTTCCGAAAATTTATTCTTCTAAAACTTTATTTTTCTAAAACTTCATAATACAAATTTTTTCTAAATTTTACTTTTCTAAAACTTCATATCCAATTTCAAATACTTCTTCTAATAGTTGTTTTTCAATTTCCCCTTTTTTCAATAACTCTAGAACCTCATTTGCAAATAATCCCTTTAAAGTGTTTTCATTAACTAACTTTTCTATTTCGTATCCACATTTTGTTTGATCTTTTATTTTAATTATATTTAAATTATGAATTAGTTTTATTAGTGCATTTTTATTAACATCAAATTTTCTTCGACCTATTAATTCAACTTCATAATATTCATTTTCTGGAATTATGATTTCGTTTATGCTTTCTACAAGTTCTTCCATACTTGAAATTTCTGTAACATCTAAAGTTTTAATTTTAAATTCTTTATCATCGACCGTAATAAAATCAATTTTTGTTTGTTTTTGTTTATTTTCTGATTGATTTATTTCTATTTCTCCAACTATTATTCCATGTGAACCTAATTCATCAAACCCCATTGATATTGTTGAACCTGGATATATAACTTTTTGATTTTCGCTTTTGCTGTAATTTGTTTTATGTATGTGTCCTAATGCAACATAATCAAACCCAATATCTTCTATTGCTTTTTTCGATAGTTGATTATAATCTCTTTCCATTGCCGCAGCTCCATTAAGAGTGCCATGTGTTATTAAAACATTTATTTTATTTTTTTCTTTTATTTTTATTTTTTCTATTTCTGGATTTGAATAATAAAAATCTCCAAATCCGCATCCATATATATTAACTTCTTCTGTTTCTATTACAGAAATCTCTGGTGTAAATATAAATACATTATCATTCCACAAATATTTATTATAAAAAGAATTTGATATATATGGATCATGATTTCCAGGTGTAATATATATTTTTGTATCTGGTATTTGCTTAAATAAGTTATTAATAAATTCAATTGTACTTTGTTTTACATGGTCATGATCATAAAAATCGCCCGCGATAAATAAATGTTCAATTTTATTTTGTTTAATATATTCTATTATTTTTCTAAAGACTTTTCTTTGGTCTAGTCTTCTCGTATCTCCTAAATCCGCTCTATTTGTTAGAACTCTAAATGGTGTATCAAAATGCATATCTGCAATATGTACAAATTTCATTTTTTTAACTCCTTACTTTTGTGATTTTCTTTGGTTTTCTACTTTAAATTTATAACATACTTTTATATAATAGTCAATAATTTGCTTAATAATTTTGAACACTTGTTTCTAATTTCCTCCCTTCATATTTTAGCTTTTAAAGATATGTGTCTTTGTAATATTTTATTTTTTAAAATATTATTTTTTTTGATTCAATAAAAAAAATGTAAACACATATTTACGTGTTTACATTTTTCAGTTTGATATATATTCTTGATTTAAAAATAATAAAATATTTTATATTTTCGTTTTCAACTAATATATACTACTTTTCTTTCGCTGCCTTTTTATATTCAGTACGAATCAATTTTGCTTTGATCTTAGTTTACCATCCTTTCAAATTTAGAAATTATTCTAAATTATTTAGGAAAAATTATCTAGCTTCAAAATTTTCACCATTTTCATCTATATATATTTTTAATTTATATAGATACACATCCATTACGAACTTTTCAATCAATTCTATTGTAATATTTTGCGTATTAAAATATACCTGAATTAAGTTTGAAAAATTAAATATGGTTTTAATCTCTTCCTTTTTGTATTTTGCAACAAGTGTTGTTAATATTTCATCTGAATTAATGAAATTAACATCTAAAATTTTAGCTGGTAACATTTCAAAGACTCCTTGTAAAGTTTTAATTGTTTACATATAAACTTTGGAAGTTATGGACTATGGAAATATATGCCTTTCTATCAGTAAAAATCTCGAATTCGATATATCCTTCTTGAGCACATTTTAGGTACTCAAAGGCTTTATATCTTGAAATTCTTGAAGATTTAAAATAGCTTTTGATTTCTTCCTTAAAATCAAAACTATAGATTATCTCTTGATTACCTAATTTAGACCTTAATACTGCAATCACTGTTGTAGGTTTTACAAAAATATATGTATCATTTATGCAGTCTTCCAGTTTGAAACCCTTTGTTTTCATTTCTGAAAAAGGTTTTTCGCTAACTTTTAGACTAATCCGCTCACTTCCATAATATTGAATTTCAATTAATTCTGCTGGTACTTTATTCATATAACCAAACCATCCTTTCAAAATAAGCAATTATGCTCAAATTTATAATATTAGTGTAATGCTAAATATTTTATCATGATTTTTTTAATTATGCAAATTTTTTAATTAATAATATTATGTCTCTATTATTTCTAATCCCGCAAATTTGGCCATCAATCTTTTATTTCCTACTTTATCAAATTTAATATCAACTTTGTAATCTAAACCTTCTTCTTCTAAATTATTTATTGTACCTTCCCCGAATTTTTTATGGTGTACTCTTTGTCCTATTTTATATTTAGAAATATCGATTTCATTTTTTGATACAATAGAATTTAAGAATGCATCTGCTGATCTAAATGCAATTCCATTTGGGCCCTTAGATTGTGACGTACTTTGTTTATTTACTGAGCCTTTTGCCACATCAAATTTTTCATTATAATCATCTACTTTATATGTCTTAATATTTGAAGAACCTGATAATCTATTATTACCATATTTCCAGTTATCTTCATTCTCTTCAAAATTATTACTATATCTATTTATTTCTAGTGCATCTTCATATCCTTGAATAAGCTCTTTTGGAATCTCTTTAACAAATCTTGATATTGCATTATAACTTGTTGACCCAAAAATTGTTCTTCTTTTTGCACATGTTAAATATAAATATTTTTTTGCTCTTGTTATTCCAACATAAAATAGGCGTCTTTCTTCTTCAAGCTCATGTGGTTCTCCGATTGACTTATAACCTGGAAAAATACCTTCTTCTAGTCCGACTAAAAAAACAACAGGGAATTCTAATCCTTTTGCACTATGAAGGGTCATTAGTGTAACTGTTTCATCTGTTTCTTCCATATTATCTAAATCGCTTGTTAATGTTATTCCTTCTAAAAATTCTTGCAGAGTATTATCTGCTGATTCTTGTTCGAATTCTATTGCAACTGTTAAAAATTCATCTAAATTCTGAATCCTACTTTCAGCTTCTATTGTGTTTTCAAGCTCCAAGGCTTTTGTATATCCGGATTTTTTTAATATTTCTTTTATTAATTCAGAAATTAATGTATTATGACTTTTTTCTTTCATATTTTCAATTAACTCAATAAATTCTCTTGCATTAACATATACTCTATTAAGTCCGTATTGCTCAGAATTTTTAATAATAGAATACATTGATTCTCCTGTTTTTTCTGATATTTCCTGAATCTTATCTAAGCTAGTTTTTCCTATACCTCTTTTGGGCTCATTAATTATTCTCTTTAAGGCCAAGTTATCTGAGGTATTAAAGATTAATCTAAGATACGAAATTATATCTTTTATTTCTTTTCTTTCATAGAATTTTTGGCCTCCAATAATTCTGTATGGTATATTTTCTCTTCTTAAAATATCTTCTATTGCTCTTGATTGAGAATTCATTCTATATAAAACTGCACAATCTAAGTACTTAATTTTTTCTTGAATTTTTAATTTTTCTATTTGCTTAACAATATAATTGCTCTCACCATATTCATCTTCTCCCCTAAATATATTTGGCATTTGTCCTTCTTCATTTTCTGTCCATAAACTTTTTTTATATTTCATTTCATTATTTTTTATAACTGCATTAGCTGCTTTTAGTATATTTCCAGTACATCTATAATTTTGTTCTAATTTAATTATTTTTGTTCCTGGAAAATCTTTTTCGAAATTTAAAATATTTGAAATATCTGCTCCTCTAAAAGAATAAATTCCCTGGTCATTATCTCCAACAACTGTAATGTTCCCGAATTTTGAGGCTAAAATTGATATAAGCATAAATTGTGCCTTATTTGTATCTTGATACTCGTCAACTAATACATATTTAAATTTTTCTGTATAATATTCCAATATATCTTGATTTTCAGTTAAAATATTTATAGTTAAATTTATAATATCATCAAAATCAACTGCATTGTTTTCTTTTAATCTTGATTGATACAAACTATATATTTTAGCAATTTTTTCTTTTCTAAAATCTGATGCATACTTTATCCCATAAGCTTTTGGATCTAGCATTTCATTTTTAGCATTACTAATTTCATATAAAACTGACTTATCTGTAAAATATTTATCATCTATCTGCAGTGTTTTTAAACAGTCTTTTACAAGTGTTTTTTGATCTGAAGAGTCAAAAATAATAAATGAACTACTATATCCTAATCTCTCTATAAATTTTCTTAATATTCTAACACAAATAGAGTGGAATGTCCCCATCCACATATCTTTTACTGCATCTCCTACAATCTTTTCCACCCTTTGTTTCATTTCATTTGCTGCCTTATTTGTAAAGGTAATTGAAATTATATTCCATGGTTTTATATTTTTTTCTTCAATTAAGTATGCAATTTTATGAGTTAATACTTTTGTTTTTCCACTTCCTGCGCCTGCTATTACAAGACAGGGACCTTCTGTTGTTAGAACTGCTTCTTTTTGCTTATTATTCAAACCCTCTATTATATCCATTTTTTCTCCTTTATTATTAATTAATATATAATATCTATATAAAAACATCCATAATTCAGGCTTTTTATATATAATACTTTATTATATAATCTTTAATATTTATTTATTTTTTTATTACCAATTTATATTTTCTCTTACTTTTTTTATTTTTTACTCTTCTATACTATAATGATTTTTCAGTTTTGTAAATGGTTTTTACAAGAATTTCATAAACTAAATGCTTACAACTTTCCAATTAACTTACCTACTTGAATTTAAATTTTTTCCTTTTTTATGATATTCTTATTGATTTTTATAATATTCTTATCTATTTTTATAATATTCTTATCTATTTTTATGATATTATTATTGATTTTTTAATTAACTTTATATATAATTTTCAATATGGGGAGTGATATTTTATGATACAAAATAATCAAACTAATACAAAACCATTAAACGAAAATGATATTGAAATAATTAGATTAACAAATGAGATTGCCAAACTCAATCAAGAGCTTGCAAACGCATATATTGATAGTATAGAGACACTAAGAACTACTGTAGAAGCAAAAGACCCTTATACAAGAGGACACTCTGACAGAGTATCTGCATATTCTGTTTTACTAGGAAGACATCTTGGATTAGCAGAAGAAGATTTTAAAACTCTTCAAATTGCTGGACTTTTTCATGATATAGGAAAAATCGGCATTACTGATAATATATTGCTTAAAAATGAAAAACTTACAGAAGAAGAATATTCTGAGATAAAACATCATCCTGAAATAGGTGTAACAATATTATCAAAATCAAAAATATTTACTAATATTTTACCTATTGTTCAGCATCATCACGAAAAATATGACGGTTCTGGATATCCTGGAAGATTAATTGGAAATTCAATTCCTTTTCTTGCTAGAATTGTTTGTATAGCTGATTCTTTTGATGCTATGGCTACTAGACGACCTTACAGATATTCTATAAGTATAGAACTTATAAAACATGAATTAGAAAAAAATAAAGGATCACAATTTGATCCTAGTTTATGTGACACATTTATTAAAATATTGGAAAATAATTTTGATTCCATTTTAGAAATACAAAATAAATACTAATTTAAATTAATTTAAAACAGAAAAACCACTAATTAAACTTAATTCAAAATATATACTATTAAAACTAATTAAACATAATTTTAAATAAATACTATTAAAATTAATTAAACATAATTTAAAATAAATACTATTAAAATTATATAAACATTCAATATATTTATTATTTGAATGTTTTTTTCACTTTTTTAAGATAATTCTCTATATCTCTCTTCTGCCTTCTAAAGCTTTACTAAGAGTTACTTGATCTGTATATTCTAAATCTCCTCCAACTGGAATTCCATGTGCTATTCTAGTAACTTTTACACCTAAAGGCCTAATTAGTCTAGATAAGTACATTGCTGTTGCTTCTCCTTCTACTTTAGGATTTGTAGCTATTATTACTTCTTTTACTTTTCCATCTGAAAGTCTTTTTAAAAGTTCTTTTATTTTGATATCATCAGGTCCTATACCATTCATTGGTGAAATAGAACCATGTAGAACATGATATAGTCCCTTAAATTCATGAGTTTTTTCCATTGCAACAACATCTTTAACATCTTCTACAACACAAATTGAATCATCATTTCTTTTGGAATTTGAACATATTGAACAAAATTCTTCATCTGATAAATTATAGCATTTAGAGCAATATTTCAAATTGTTTTTTGCTGTTCTTATTGCCGAAATAAATTCTTCTATTTCTTCTGACGAGTAATTAAGTATATGAAATGCCAATCTTGCAGCTGTTTTACTACCTATACTTGGTAAACGTTCAAAAGCCTGAATTAATCCTTCTAGCGATGGTGAATAATATGACATTTTCTCCTCCTAATTAAAATATACTACTTTAAATGTTTTATTATTATTTCCAACAAAGTTTTTATAAATGTAAATCTTAACACTTATATAAATTCTATAACTTTGAAAGATTATCACTTACATAATTCCTGGAATATTAAATTTTCCCATTTGTGATGCTTGTGCATTATCTACTTTTGCTAATGCCTCATTAACACATGACATAACTAAATCTTGAAGCATATCAACATCTTCTGGATCAACTACTTCTTTTTTTATTTTAATAGATTTTATCTTTTTTTCTCCTGATACAATAACTTCAACTGCACCTCCACCTACAGAACAATCAAAATCCTTTTTTGATAATTCTTCTTGAGATTTTTCCATATCACTTTGCATTTTTTTTGCTTCTTTCATTAATTGGTTGATATTCATACCTCCACCAAATCCTCCCATTCCTCCTGGGAATCCTCCTCTTTTTGCCATTTTAAATCCTCCTTTATTATTTGCGGCTTATTATTTTATCCTCTACTATTATTATTAGAGGTTAATTATATTATCCTCTATTTTTTTATTTTTCTATTATATCTCTTTTTATTCCATATTTGAACAAGTTTTAATGCTTATTCATCTATAATATTTATAGGCATTCCAAAATCATTTGACAAACAATCTATTGATTCACTTTTTTTATTTTGTTTTATGCACATTCCATCAAGTATTTTAATTTGCATTGGTTTTCCATATTCCATAGAAAATAATTTACAAATTTCATTTATATTTTCTGGTTTTTCTAAAATATTTTTTCCAAATTGAGTAAGCCCTTTTTGAAATTCTATTCCAATTGTCATATCATTTATTTCTACTGCTCTTCCAGTCATTAAATTTGTATATAAAATTATTTTACCACTTTCTTTTAAATTTCCAATAACTTTTCCCCAACAATCAACACTTTTGTTTGATTTTGTAATCTCTATATAATTTTCATTATTGTTTTTTGGGGTTGTTTTTTCTTCATTATTAATAGTATCATTTTTTTTATTTGGTTTCTCAAATTTGATTTGTGAATCAACATCTATATTAATACCATTATTTTTAAAATTGTTATCCACTTTTTGTTCGAATTTGTGGATAACATCCTTGCAATTTTGATTTTTTTCTTGTTTTTCACATAATTTCATAATTCCAACCTGAAACATTATAGTTTTTTGTGATGACCATTTTATAGTATTTTCTAGCTCTGAAAGACTATATATTATATCTAAAAATCTTTGCTTATCATCTTTTATAGACAATTCTCTAATATTTTCTATTTCTTTCTGATTATATAATTCTGCTTTTTCGCTTGTTTTATAAACTAAAATATCTTTAACATATTTAATAATTTCCCATGTTAAATTTATCAAATCCTTGCCTTCATTAATTACAACATCAATTTCTTTTAGCACTTTTATTGGATCATTATTTAAAATTTCCAAAACTATTTTATAAATATACTCCGTTTTTGGTATACCTGCTAAATTTTTCACTAGATCATCATCTATAATTTCTTGTCCTTCTTGCATACATCTTTCCAGTATAGATAACGCATCTCTCATAGCTCCATCTGCTAATATTGCTATAGATTTAAGTGCTTCTGTTGATATATTTATATTTTCACATTTTGTTATTTCGTCGATTTTTTTTATAATATTATCTACTGAAATTTTTTTATAATCAAATCTTTGACATCTAGATAATATTGTTGAAGGTAACTTTTGTGGTTCTGTTGTTGCTAATATAAATTTTACATGTTCTGGTGGTTCTTCTAATGTCTTTAACAAAGCATTAAAGGCTCCTGTTGAAAGCATATGAACCTCATCAATAATATAAATTCTATATTTTGCAAGTGTTGGTAAAAAATTTACTTCTTCTCTTATAGATCTTACATCATCAACACTATTATTAGATGCAGCATCCATTTCTACAATATCAGTAAGAGATCCTTGTAATGCTGCCCTACAAATTTCACATTCATTACATGGTTCTCCGTCTTTCGGATTAATACAATTTACTGCTCTTGCTAATATTTTAGCAGCTGATGTTTTTCCTGTACCACGCCCACCTGTTAAAAGGTATGCATGTCCTACTCGATTTGCTATTATCTGATTTTTTAATGTTTTTGTTATATGTTCTTGACCAATTATTTCATTAAATTTTAACGGTCTAAATTTTCTATATAATGCTTTATATGACAAATATATCCCCCCATTCTAAATATATCTGTTTCGTAATTCTAAAAATATGGAAAGTAGCTTTCACACAAATACACTATTTATTGCTGCTTCCTTCCGGATCTGACAAGATTCATAGCTTTTTATTGAAATTACTTTCCATATTACAGATTATATAATATTTTTTTGATTTTATCAAGCTTTTTTTATATGTATTTCTTATGTATCTTTTTTTATTTTTAACTGTATCACTTAATTTTATCATTTATATGTGTCTTTTTTTTATAATTGCATCAGCTTATTTTATCATTTATATGTGTCTTTTTTATTTATAATTGCATCAGCTTATTTTATCATTTATATGTGTCTTTTTTTATAATTGCATCACTTAATTTTATGATTTATATACATCTTTTTTTATAATTGCATAAATTAGTTTTATTATCTATATATCTCTTTTTATATTTATAATTTATTAAATCCTAAATCTAGTAAAAATCATGGAATCCAGATTATATAAATATTAATTCAAAATACTATAGTTTGTATATAATTAATTACTTCTTTTAAATACAACTTTAGAAAAATCTTTTATTTCTAAAGTAGATTTTCCGTTAGTCAAGATATCCCCGTTTGGTAAATCTAATTTAACAGTTCCTTTGTATTCATTATTATCAATTTTTATTACTAAATCAAACTGAACTGAAAATTTCAAATCTTCTGATAATATACCAGAATAATTTGTTAAATCATTAATTTTAGGTATCAATGTTGCATCATGCTTTATTTCAATATTTTTTTCTGTTGATTTAAAATTTCCTATTTCAGAATTTACAAAACTTATTAATGCAATACCTCCATCCTTAGATATTTCAAGTGTTTTAGGATTGTTTTTTTCCGCACCATTATATTGTAATGTACTATTAACTATATAATCATTTGTATAATTATATAGTTTTCCTTCTGTACTGTTTGGCATATAAATTCTTGTACTACCTAATTTTGGTTTTTTTACAACCTGAATATTTTCGATTCTTACACCTTTTAAGTCATTATTTTCTTTAGCAAATTCCGTTTTATCAATTGTAAAAAATACATCATTGTTTTGTAATATTTTAAGATTCCATGTATTTTGATCTGTTTCATCCAATGTGTCTTCTACGCCCTCAGCGGTGCTAATTATAGTGATTTTAGAAAGCTTATATGCCATCTTCTTTTCACCTTCTACATTATATTTAAAAATTAATATACCTGCAATGATAATTACAATTATAATACTACCTATCATACACCAAAACTTTATAGTTCTAACAAAATTATCATTCAAAATTGTTTTCCTCCTCAGTAAAATCTAATCGTCTTTTCTTTAGTAAAATTTAATTATCCTTTTTTTATTCTTAATTATTGTTTGTTTAATTGTAATACTATAATCGTTTATTTATTAATAATTATTACTTTATTAATTATCCTTCATCTTATTTCAAGATTTTTTTATTAAAATTTTATTGACTATTTTAAATTTTATTTTTTCTATATCTATTATATTTTAAAAGTTTTTTATTTTTTCTTTTTTTCTCTAAGTTCTCTAAAAAAAGTTTTTAATAATGTCTCACACTCAGTTTTTAATATCCCTTTTTCAATTTGTACAGTATGATTAAATTTGTAGTCTGCTAATAAATTTAAAACTGATCCACATGCTCCTGTTTTCTCATCCATTGCTCCAATATACACTTTTGAAATTCTTGATTGTATTAATGCTCCTGCACACATACTGCATGGTTCTAATGTTACGTACATTTCACAATCTGATAACCTCCAAGACTTCAATTTTTTACTTGCTTTTCTAATTGCAAGTATTTCTGCATGATTTGTTGTATCATTTTTATATTCTTTTTTATTATAAGCCTTTGAAATAATTTTACCATCTTTTACTATTACAGCTCCAACTGGAACTTCTAGTTTTTTATATGCTATTTCAGCTTGTACTAATGCCTGTCTCATATAATATTCTGACTTTTCTATTATTATGTCCTTTTTCATTTTAATCTCCTAAAAATTCCTTTTAAACTATTTAATAATGGTGTGCGAGACAGGAATCGAACCTGCGACCTGCGGTTTAGGAAACCGTTGCTCTATCCTACTGAGCTACTCACACATATTTTATCCTAAATATAAGCCATAATCTATAACTATTATATTAAATAAATCTTTTTTACTATATGGTATAGTCTATAACATATATAAAATATTCTTTGCGTAATAAAACCAATAATCTATAACATGTATTAAATTATTTTTCTAAATTCTTATATAATAATTTAATTTAGGCTTTTTTAGACTGTTATTAAACTGTTGTATATTTTTCAATCTTTTTTAAGTATATAATAAAAAAACTTTTTTTTCAATATAAATTGTGATATAATTCCTATTAACTACTACCGTATTAAGCTTTTTATTAAATATTTAAGTATTATTTATAAACATATAATACTAAATAAAATAATGATTTATGAGCTTTTAATACTTTCTAGTAAATATTTTTAAAGGAATATTTTATGCAAAAAATTTTAGGGTATATGAGAAAAGCAATTGAAGATTATAAAATGATAGAAGATGGCGATAAGATTGCCATTGCTGTTTCTGGAGGGAAGGATTCTATTTCTTTACTTATGGGATTAAAAAATTTACAACGTTTTTTTCCTAAGAAGTTTGAAATTATCGCTGTAACAATAAATCCAGGTTTTGAGTTTTTTAACACGGATTTTCTAAAAATTTTATGTGATGATCTCGGTATTCAATTTATTGAAGAAAAAACAAGTATTAAAGATATAGTTTTCGAATACAGAAATGAAAAAAATCCTTGTTCACTTTGTGCGAACTTACGCAGAGGAATATTAAATAGTATTGCTTTAAGAGAAGGATGTAACAAAATTGCTCTTGGACATAATGAAGATGATGTTTTAGAAACATTTTTTTTGAATTTACTTTATGGTGGTTCTATAAATACATTTTCTCCTATTAGTTATATGGACAGATCAAAAGTTACTCTAATTAGGCCACTAGTTTATGCACCTGAAAAATATATACGTAATTTTATTAAAAGAAATAATATACAAACAATGCCTAAAGCATGCCCTATGGACGGTTTTTCTAAAAGAGAGGATATAAAAAATCTTATTTTTACATTACAAAAAGATATTCCCAACTTGAGAGCAAATTTATATGGAGCTATAAAAAGAAAAAACATTAATGGTTGGAGAGAATTTAAATAATAATACACCACATAATTTATGTTTAATACTAAATTATGTGGTGTATTTTTTAATTTTCAAACTTTCCTCTAACAACATCTTCCCAAAAATTTAATTCATCAAGTAAACTTTCAACCTTGTATTCAATATCTAAACTATCATCAAAAAAACTAGCAGATATTATTTGTATCGGCTCTTTATATTTTTCTAAATTTTTTTCAATTAGTCTTATATAATCAACAAGCATATCATCTTCATCATATTGTATATCTTTTTTTTCGACTAATTTTCTCATAAGTACTGTATAATAATCATATAGAATATCAAAAGCCTTATTAAATTTTTTTTCATCTAGTAACATGTTTATTTCAGATTTATTAATCATACAAATCCCTCACTGTTCACTTTTATTTTTCTAATTATTATTTTTTTAATCTTTTATAATAAACACTAATGCATTTTTTATATACATAATATTATTTTGTACTTGTAGTTATTATGGCTTTTTCTAATGAACTAATTTCACTTCTTTTAATTTGTATTTCTTGTTCAAGTTGTTTAAGATAATTTACTAATTTTTCCTCAATTTCACTTAATTCATTATCTTGTTTATCTTCTAGTACTACTTCTCCAATTTGGATTTTATTTATTAGCTCTTTAATATCATTATTTGTGTTTTTTTTCAAGTCATTTCGAAAATTTTCTTTTATTTCTATATTATTTTCTATTGAATTATTAATCATTTCTGAATCAGATTCTTTAGATGAATTGCTCTCTTTTTTAAATATTTTCTTTATTAAATCTTGAATCTTTTGAAATATTCCTTTTTTATGTACAACTAGACTTTTTGAATTATCCATAATTTTCTCCTTACTTTTCTTTTGTATTATCTTTTTCGTTATTTTTTATTCTGACTTCATTTTGAAGATCTAATTTATTATTTTTTAATTCCTCTAATTGATTTTCTTTGTTATTAATTTGAATTATTCTATTATTTATATTTGTTATTTTTATTTTTTGCTTATACTTTTCTACATTTTGTATATCTTCTAAGTATTCTAAATATTGTAATGTTTTCTCACTAGAATCTTGTTTATATATTGTGCTTACAATTGATTTTATCGGATAATTTAGTTTAGTTGTTAATATAGATTTTTTTCTATGTTGACTGATATTATTTTGATGAATTGCACCATATTTATTTTTTAAGTTATTTATTGTTTTACTTAATATTCCTATACTAAATGGCTGATTATATCCCTTAAGTATAACTTCAATTTTTTTATAATGGTTGTCTTCATTTATATTTTTTAATTTATTTTCCATTATTAAAACATTATTTTCATCTTTTGTATTTTTTATCATATCATATTCAATAAAGACATCTTTTATATCTATTTCTTTATATTCATATAGTTTTCCCATTAATTTTTTTGCTGTAACATATTTTGAAAATTCTTTATAATCAAAACTTTTAAGAAATTTTTCCTCAGTATTTTCTTTAATAGTGTTTATTAGCAATTCATTATATTTTGAATATAAATTCTCAGAATTATATTTTGAATATGAATTTTCTTCATTATTTTTTATTAAATTCTCTTCATTATTTTTCATTAAATTTTCTTCATTATTTAATGAATGCTCTTTATTATCCAATGAATCTTCATTATTATCTGATAAATTTTTAAAATCTTCTTCATTATTATTTTTTTCTTTGTTTTGATAATTTGTAACTTCTAAAAAATTATCTAAGTTAAAATAACCATATTTTGTTATCATATTAGAATATTTTAAATCTTCATTGGATTCTATTATCTTAGTTTTATGTAATGTATCTAAAATTATATTGTAATTTCTTATTTTTAATATTTTATCTTTTGTTTCTAAGGTATTTTCATTTTCATTACTATTAATATTAACTATATTAGCTATTTGTGCTATACACATTTTTATAATTTTGTTTGAACAATCTATTGTTCTTAATTTTGTTTCTATTAATGGCTCATCTGTTTTAACAGCAAATGATTCTTCACATTGTTTTTCTGTTATTATTAGAGGATTTTCTTTTAATTTCATTCCTTCATATACTTTATTATTTCTTTGTGTTAGTACTTTAATACTCCCTGAATCAAACATGAAAACACCTAAATCTGCAAATCTATTTTGTGTTTCTTGAACTTTTTCCTCATTTGAAGCTCCAGAAGTTATTACATTATTTTCATTAATATTTTTATATAAATTATAAATTAGATTTGATATTTCATCTATATTATTTTTGTTAATATTGCTCCACGTCTTTTGTGCAAGTTGATATTTTTTATATGTTAAATACTTTTCTTTTGTTTGTTCGTACACTTTTTTCACCTCTCTACTGTGCAAAATTTAAATTATATTTTTTTGATGTACTTTCGTTTTGAAAACTTTTTCTTTGAATTCTAGAATCAATCCATCTTAATTCATCTTCTTTAGCTCGGATTTCAAATAGTAAATTTTTTATTTTATTTAATTCTATTGTATTTTGATTTATGCTTTTCCTTATTTCACTTGGTTGACTATTTGTTACACCAGATATTTTTGTAAAAAATGTATGCCCTTCAATTTTTCCTTTTACATAACTTGAAATACTATTTATAGAAAGTTTCATAAACAATGCTTCCAACATATATTTGTAACCTTCCTCATAATTTGCAATTATATATTCAATTGCTTGGGTTGAATCTGTTCTTGGTCTTATATCTAAAAATCTACCTGATATTATTTTAGCATAAATATATGCCCTACTTGTGTCTATATCGACTTGTTCTTGTGTATAATTTATTTTTCTATTATTTAAATTTTCTATTATAGCTTTTTCTATAATTTCATATTTAGTTGATAACCTTGATGTTTGGCTATTTGTTTTTAGTTTTTTTATTAATTCCTCTGGAAATTTCGTTTTACAATTATTTATTATAAGCTCTGTTATTTCCTCATCGCTTCTTACCATATGGCACCTCTTATCTTTTGTATTAGTATATTTTACTAGCATAATAATACCATAAATCAAAGTATTTTTTTCATTTGTAATAAAAATATAATATAATTGTAATATTTGTAAAAATATTACTAACTAAATTTTTATATTTATTGTAATATTTGTAAAATCATTACTAACTAAATTTTTATATTTATTGTAATATTTGTAAAATTATTAATAATTAAATATTTATATTTCATGTAAATAAAAAACGACATGATTTCAAAATATATTGAAACCTTGTCGTTTTGAGTTTGGAGGCGCCACCCGGATTTGAACCGGGGATCAGAGTTTTGCAGACTCGTGCCTTACCACTTGGCCATAGCGCCATATTATGTATTTTACCGTTACTAATATAAAAAACATAATTGGAGCGGGAAACGGGGCTCAAACCCGCGACCTCTGCCTTGGCAAGGCAGCGCTCTATCAACTGAGCTATTCCCGCATTTAATATATATTATATTCGTACAGCATTTATATAATAACAAATTTTTTTAAAAAAGTCAACAATTAATTATACATTATTCAAACTACAATATTCAACATTATTCAAAATCAGTAATTTAATTTTCTTTTTATATTATTTAAAAACTAAATTATTATATACTATCCAATAAACATGATTTGTCTGAATAATTAAACTTGTATTAACTTTGTAGAATAAAATCTTAATTCTTATTAGCTCTGTAATTTATTTTTACAATATATAATTATATAAATATATTGTAAAAACCTGTAAAAAATACCATATTTTCGCCATTTTAAATTATTTGTATATATTATATAATTAATTTAAACAATAAAACAATATGGGGGTTTATTATATGGATTTTAAAAAAATTTCTAACGAAAAAATAAAAATAATTTTAAATATTTCTGATCTAAAAAACGAAAACATAGATTTCCAATCATTTATGTCAAATCCACTCAGCTCACAAGATTTTTTTTTAAAACTAATGACTAACGCTGAAAAATCAACAGGTTTTAATACCAAAATCAACAATTTAAAAATTGAAATTATTTCGTTGGGAAATATAGATTTTATTATAACAGTTTCTAAAATAAATGATTCAAATTTAGAGGATTTAAAAAATTCATATAATATTTCAAACATAAATAAATTAAACAATTCTATAGATAATTTTAATAACAGTATTTTAAACAATTTAAATACTTTAAGAAAATCTTTTAATACAGATTTAATAGAAAATGATGTTATTTCTAAAAGTCAAAATACTATCTCAATTTATTGTTTTGAAAATTTTTTTGATTATTATGATTTTAAAACATTAATTTCTAAAACAGATTTTTATAACCAAACAATAAACAAAATTACTTTATATGAATACAATAAAAATTTCTTCTTAATTATTAACAAGTTGTATTTTAATAATATTATTAATCATAAAATTGATTGCTTAATTTCAGAATTTTCAACATATGTGGATAATTCCTTTATTCTTATAAACAAGCTTTCTGAATACGGAAAAATAATTTTAAATACATAATCTGATAAACAAACTTTCTAAATACAGAAAAATAATTTTAAATACATAAATAGAATTATTTCTTTTCCATTAAAAAAAGATGAAAATATACAAATAACCCCTTATATTATTAAAATTAATCTTAATAGCATAAGGGGTATTTAAAAATCTATTTAATATTTATAAAAATATTATGATTTTATTACTTATTTTTCTATTTTTTAATATACGTAATTTCTAGGATTTTGAGCTGTTCCATTTATTCTAACCTCGAAATGTAAATGAGGTCCAGTAGATCTACCTGTACTTCCTCTTGCTGCAATATTTTGACCTTGTGAAACTGTTTGACCTGCAGAAACATATAATGCACTAGCATGAGCATAATATGTTTGAACTCCATTTCCATGAGATATTACAACTAAATTTCCATAACTTCCTGAATATCCAGCTGAAACTACTGTCCCACCTGCTGCTGCATAAATTGGTGTACCTGTATTTCCTCTAATATCTATTCCTGTATGCATTCTTCCCCATCTCCAACCATATGGAGAAGAAATGATTCCTTCTACCGGATTAATCAAACTTATTCCTAAATCTATTTTTTGTCCACTCATATTAGATCCAGATCTTGATGAAACTGTTACTGCTTTATATGTTGGTTTTACAATTTTCTTTTCATATAATCCTGCTACACATTCTTCAATTCCAGAAAAAGCTTTTAATTCTGTAGAATATTTTTCTGAAACTGTAATAGAATCAATGTTATTGCTATTTTTAATTTTTAATTGTGATATAACATCTTCTGCATCTTTAAATGTTTCTACATAGAATTTCTCTTCTGTATCTAATAAAACAGCGTAATATCTGTAATAAGTAACTCCTGTAGAAATTATATTATTATATATTTTTTCATCACTTGTTTGTATATCCTTTTTTAATAAGCAAAGCTTATATTCTGGCATAGCACTTAATTGAACAAACGCTACATTTTCTCCAGAACCTTTTTGTATATATTCACTAATCTTTTTTTGCATTTCACTTTTATTTTCGCAATACCCTAAAAATTCTTCATTATAATATACACTGTATATAGGCTTATAAAATAATGCTACTGCACCAATTATAAGCAAAATTGACATACTTACTATTATTATTAGTTTTATTGATGTTCTTAAATGTATTATACTCTTTTTTAAAATGCTAATAATAAACACTCCTTTCAAATCAAACATTACTAGTATACCATATTTTTGATTTTTTAACAACTTTTGTATTTGAATTATATAGTAATTTTTTTTGATTTGCAACTTTTACTCTTTATATATTATTCATTTTTTATGTTTTTAATCTACTAATACAAGCCGATAAATTAATTTTTTTCTTTTTACTCAGGAATAGACTTTTCTAAATATAAAAAATCCAAAATTTCTAGACACTAAAAAAAGGCACTACTTTTTAAGTTTTGCCTTTTAATATTTAAAAAATTTTTAATAATTTATAATGGTCCAAATAATTCATCAAATTTAGCTTCAAGTTCTTTCTGAATATCTTTTTGTGCTTGTTCACTATATATTTCACTAAAATTATCTTCATCTATAATATTATGTTTTGCTGTAACTTCAGTAGCCTCTTCTACTGGTAAAATGTCATCATCAAAGTCTTTTTCATCAAACAAATCATCTAATGATTCAACCTTTAAATCTCTTTTACTTCCTCCATCTTTTGATGTATAAGGATTAACAGGATTAAATTTTCTCCATTCTCCTCTATGCCCACTATCAAAATTGTTATGATTTAATTTGAATTCTTCCAATTTTTTTACCATTGGACTTTCAAAATAATAAAACTTTTCTGCCTTAATTGGTTTTAAACCAGTTTCAAAAATTATACAATCATCATTTGGCATTCTTCTTAATTCATCTGGTGTCATTAAGGCTCTTCCAAGAATTTGATCTGAATCACTTGTTCCAGATTTCTTCTTATTTTTATCCTTATTTACAGTTGTACTTTTTCTAATTATTGTTTTTTCTCCCAATGCTTTTGAGAAAAATTCAACAGTTTTATAAGAGTTACTTCCTAAAAATATATGTGTATCACAATTTCCTTTAATAGTCTCATGTGATTTTTCATATACTGATTCTAATTGCTCTAAATTTTGTAATATTACACTAAATGATATTCCTCTACTTCTACTTGTTGAGATTTTTTTGTCAAAATCTGGTATTCTTCCTATATTTACAAACTCATCTAGTATAAAAAAAGCTGGCACCTGAAGTTTCCCACCATTTTTATCTGCAATATCATATAATTGTTGAATCATTTGAGAGAAAAATATAGTTAATAAAAAATCGTATGCAGTGTGCGTATCAGATGATATAACATATAATGCTGTCTTCTTTTTTGCAATTTCATCAAAACTTATTGTATCTGTTGAAGTTACTTCTGCAATTTCTTTTGAATCAAATTTTCCAAGTTTTGATTGTAATGAACTCAATATTGATCCATATGTTTTTTCTGGCGCAATTTCTATTGATTTATAATACATTCTAGCTGGATGGTCATATGGAAGAGCTCCTATTAATTCAGATAAAAGATTATTCCCTCCACTTGTATTTGCAGCTCTTACCATTTCAGCACAACTTGCAAGATTTTGTTCTTCTGGTGGCCTTACTGCTATCAAGTAATATATCAATGATTTTAATAACATTTCTGCCATATCATCCCAATATGGATCACTTGAAGAACTATCTGATTTTTGTCCTTTTACTATTGTATTTGCAATAACATCTACATCTAATTCACTATTTATATGTGCTAATGGATTGTATCCATCGCTATTTACAGGATTAACTAAATTTAGTACTTTTACATTATATCCATTTTTTTTCATATACCCTGCTGTTTTATCATATAATTCTCCTTTAGGATCTGTAAAAACATATGAACCTAATAATTGATATGCATTTGGTATTGAATAACTCGAAGATTTACCTGTACCAGATCCGTCCTACTATAAGTACATTTAAGTTTCCTCTTTTATCTAATGGCAAATAGTTTTCTTTTGCCAGTAAAATCCCATTTTTATTACTTAATATTTTATATTGCTCTCCATTTTCACACCAATCACTTGATCCATGTTCTTTTTTATCATACTCGCTTTTAGGCAGTATTTTAGATATACTCATTCCTATTGTTATTGCATACCATAATGTATATATTCCGAATATTTTTAAAAATGTGTTACTATATTCTTGTTGTCCCATTTCCGTTATTGTAGTAAATTTTAGAATTGCTGGTACTAATTCATCTATAAAACTGGTTGCTTGTATACTTCCATTAATATTAGTGTTTACATATGTATAAACTACAGGCGCAACTAATACTATGGCTATTATTAGCCATAGTGTAATATAGACCCATATATTCTTTTTTATAGTACTTACGACTTTATCTGTTTTATAACTCATAAGTTTACTCCTTCTCTTTGGTTAGTTTATGTAATTATACTTTAACTAATATATCACTATGCTCTTTTTTTATCCTCTAATTTTTCTTTATCTATATTGCTTTTTGAATTATTAGATTTTGATTTAGTTATAACAATTTTATTTTTCCTTTTTTCATAAACATCTCCATTAGTTGATGTTCTTTTATTATTTTCCCCGACTACATGTGTTTTTACAGGTATTTGCATAAATTCTTCTGTGTTTGGACTAAAGATTTTTACTGTTGTTTCTTTTACTTCTAGATTTCCTTTTTCGTCTATTTCAGTAAAAAACATACATATTCTTAAATCTTGTACTGATGAACTTCCATTTGGATTACTCATCTTATCTACCTCCTAAATTTTCATTATCTCTTATCTCAAATGTAAAATATGATTTATATGGTTTTATTTTACATTTTCCTTTTACTTCATTTGTTTCTCTATCAAAATATAATGTTGGTTTTATTTCTTCTGTAGTTTCTGGATCTATTATTGATATTGGCCTTTTTAGGTTTGGTGTATATTTAAATTCTTTATATGTATTTTCTGTTTCTGAATATAATGTGTCGAATTTAACTGGTAATGGTTTTTTTGTTATTTTTACTCTATCCTCTTGCAATATTCCCATATTTACAACTACTTTTTCTTTTGCGAAAGATAGAATAACTAGCTGGTTTCCCTCTTTTTTAGGTTGGTCAACGAAAAAAGTCTTTTTAGTATTTTCACCTCTTATTTCTTCTGCAAAATCTAATCTTTCTATTGTAAATTTAGGTGAAGTTGCTAAAAATTCTTTTTCTGTTTTATTAATTTCGTATATTACAGTTTTTACATTTTTCGGATCTGTTATACTAAAATGTTTTCCTTGTATGTTTTCCATACACCATTCCGCCCCCTTCCTATGAACTTTTTTCATAGTTTATCTTAAGTATCTTATTGAACAATATTATATTATAGTATGATTTAATTGTCAACATTTAATTTTATGTAAATTAATAACTATAAATCGTAAAATTGCCACATTTAATTTTTTGTAAATCAATAACTGTAAATAGTAAAATTGAATTACATTTTCTAATTTAAATTCCTTACATAGTTACTCTTACTTTTCACTCAATCTTATTAAATAATTAATTTACATTTTTCAAAAAATCATATGTTAATATATTAAAAAACAATCAACTTTATATTCAATTATGAATACAAAGTTAATTGTTAGTTTATATATTATATTTTTTAAAAAAGAAGAGTCATATTAGTACAAAATAAGTTGTTCTTTTACATATTATCTTTTAAAATAACATGTGAATTTTCTGTTTTTTATATTATCTTGTTTTAGTTTTTTAAGCTTAGCTGTTTTTTAAAATTTTGTTTTCAAAAACACTATAGTTAATAATATATATTTTGAGATTTAAATTATTAACATCTCAGATTTAAATTTAAATTATTAAATTCTTAAATTTATATTTAAATTATTAAATTTAGATTTAAATTATTAACATCTCAGATTTATATTTAAATTATTAAATTCTTAAATTTAGATTTAAATTATTAAGTTCCCAAATTTAGATTTAAAATATTAAATTCCCAAATATTTATTTAAATATGTTATTTCATTTATGATTTCCTGGTTTTCTTTTACACTATAACCACTTTGGGTTGTTATTTGTGTAATTATTCCTTGTATTGCTTCTGTTGCACCTTTAATAATACCATCATAAAAATTAAATGTTGTGCCCTCTTGTGATACTATACCATATGTTGCTCCTATTATTCTTGGAGCATTTGTGTATACATTTGTATCATCAGTTCCTAATGTTAATACATTATTATTTTGTATTCCTATATCAGCAAGGTTCTCAATTAATGAGAATTCAACTGTTGAAGTTCCATCTTCTTGGCTATCTATTATGTTTAGAGTTCCATTATTAATTATTAGTCCACCTTGCAAAGCGCTTCTTAATATATGTGCATTTAAATCTAATGTAATATTTTTACCAGCAGCTATTATCATTGGTTCTGTTAAAATTGTATCTTTTTCTATAGTGATAGTTCCAGTTGTTGTAGCATTTAATGCTTGTTGAAGACTATCAAAATATATACCATTTACTTTTGCAACCTGTGAAAAAGTACCTTGTATTGATAAAATTGCTGTTTTTTCACTATCCATTGTTTGAACAGAATATAATTCTGGTTTATTTTGCACAAGCCCATTAATTGCCTTTGTTCCTCCTTTTATAATTCCATCATAGAAATTAAATGTCCCAGAGTTACTCACACCATATGTCCCACCTGTTATTTCAGGGTTAGTAATGCTTACTGGATAATCTTTTATACCTAAATTGATTGTTGAGTTAGTTCCTTGATTGTTAATACCAATGCCTGAATTACTTTTTATTATACTAGAATTAATATTTATTTCACTTAAATAATAATTGTTTATTGCATCTGAACTTGAAGTAGAGGTTAAAACCGAATTAGTGATTATTGTTGTAGCTTTGTCTGAATTATTTAATCCAGCTCTTATACAGCGAGATCCTGTCCTTATATTAACACCATCAATTATTGCCTGTCCCTGATTTAGTATTCCTTCACCTGGTACATCTATTTTAGCTGTTCCACTCATATACAATCTCGAATTTTTACCAAAACAATAAATTGCTATATTATTTACTGTTTTAATTTCTCCTCCGGTAAAATCTATTATATAATTACTTTCTATTCCAACATGCCCAGCTGATATTATACCTGATAATACCTGTATTTTAGTTTTTCCTTCATTACGTATTGATGTATTGCTTCCATTACCATTACCTTTAATTTCTGTTCCATCAAAAAGTAATGTATTCTCTGTAGATTGGTTATTTAAATAAATTACTGATCCAGTATAACCAGAACCGTCATTATACTGTTCTATTACTCCACCTTTTAAATTCATTTTTCCGGAACTAGTGCTATATATTGCATTTGCACCACATCCATAAAAATTACTTACTGTAATTATTTTTCCACCAGCCATTTCGAAATTGCCTATACCAATATTTTCAATTGTTCTTTTTGTTCCAGATGTAATCCCCACAATTTTACCTGAACTGATCAATAAGTTTTTTGTATTTTTAATATTTACAATTCCATATCCACTTATTTTACCAGTACCATTTATTTCTAGTGAATCCATTATTTCTAATGTTCCATTATTTATAATATTGTTTTCCTGTGAAAAACATCTAAGTATTTGTCCATTTATATCTAGTTTTATATTTTTATTCTCTGGAATTGTCACTATACTATTTGGTGTTATGCTTACTAGTTTCAAAAGTTTTATCGTTGTTTGTTCATTATCTATACATGAATCAACTGCTTGTTGCAGTGTATCATATAATGTAGTAGTTTCTCCAATCGTTATTGATGCAACTTCAGAACTAACCACTAATTCTGTTGTTTCTGTAAATGTTTCTGGGTTTGTTGTCTTTATACTATACCCAGTTTCTAATTCATTAAACTGACCTATCAAAATTGGATATCCAACAAGAACACCATCATAATAATTTACTGTACCAGTTTGATTTCTTATTGTTTGATAATTACTATTTTTTATAAATAATGTGTCTTGTTCAACAATTCCATCTTTTATACCTATATTAATGGTTCCAGTTGAATTATTATTTATTGTTGGATAACTTGATGGGACATTTGCTTCTAATGTTCCTCTTTTAACATTAACAGTACCAGTAGAATAATTGGTAATTACTGTCCAATATTGATTTGTTGCTTTTACACTTACATTTGCCCCATCTACCGTAATTTCTCCTGTTGAATAATTGTATATATAACCTATCATTTTAGTATTTTCTAAAAAATTAATTTTACCTGTTGATGAATTTTCAATATACCCATTTAGATCTGCATTTCCTGTAAAATTAACTGTTCCTGATGAAACATTTTGAATTACTGTGCCGTTTCCTATTAATTTGTTACTTATAGTAATTGAATTTGTATTATTATTTCTAATTGCTTGTCCGCCTTGAATTGTGCCTCCTAAAAATTCTATTCCAGTCTTATTTGAAGCTAATAATACAACACCATATACTGAACCAACTATATTTCCACCTGTCATTTTAACTATACCAGTTGTATCTATTCCTAATGAACCACTTCCTGGCAAATTAATACTTCCACCAGTCATATATACATTTCCTCTTCTTACACCTGCTGTATTTCCATTTGTATGATTTATTAATCCATTATTAATATATACATTACTATTGTCATCATCATTCCAAATACAATTTATACCTGTTGAAGTAGTAGTAATTTTTCCACCTTCTATATACACATCTCCACCATTTCTTATTATTGATTTAAATCCCGAGCCACCAGTACCATTCATTTCCAGATTACCACTTCTCAAAATAAATTCAGAATTTGGTTTATTATAAATAATATTTTCTGTATAATTTCTTATTAATCCTACACCAGCTGCTGCAACTATTACTGAGTTTTCAATTCGTTCAGTACTAATTATTTCAAAAATTCCTTCATTTACAAAAGTATCTAAATTACTTGTTTTTATTTCATAGCCTTTTAAATCTAATACAATGTTTTTATTTGATGGTATATTTACACTTGGAGAAACTGTTGTTAAAATAATATTTCTAGTTATTTGAATTGTTTCTTGAGTATTTTCTGCAGCTGCATCAATAGCTTCTTGAATCGAATCAAAATCTTGATTTGATGAAACAAGTTTTGCCATTGGCTCTTTATCTAAAAATGCAGATTCAATTGTTCCATCATTTGTTTTTATAATTTCATATGTTTCTTCGATTTCTGATATAGTTCCTATTATAGATTTTGTAATCTGTCCTTTTATTAAACCATCATAAAACTTTGCAATACCTGTTGTTGATACATACAATCCGTTAGTATTACTATTAATTATTGGTATCGTTTTACTTGGTATTCCACCTTTTTCTCCAATTACAACTGTACCTGATTGTACATTAATTCCAATTGAACCTGTAGCATTTATTACACCACTTATCATTGTTGTAACAGAGGTACTATATTGAACTATTGCTCCTGCACTAAAACCGTTTTTATTTATAGTAGAATTATCTATATTAATTTTACCATATGACACTATACATGCCCCACTTGATGTACTGTAAGAATAATTGGAATTCAAAGTGCTATCTTTAATGTTTATTGTTCCATTTACATTATTATTTGTTATATCTATAGATGCCCCCATATTTAATGTACTAGCTTCTATATTTATTGTTCCTGAAGAATTGTTATAAATATAATTACATCCATACCCGCTACCAGATTGAAAAAATTCACTATTCTTTATATTAATTATTCCTGTTGATTGATTACGAATACTATGATTATATTGTGGGATCCATGTAATTTTAGCATTATCAATATTAACTTTTCCTGCTGCCTCATTTCTTAAAATGTAATCTCCAATAATTGTACAATTACTAATATTAGTATCATTTAAACTTTCGTTATAAATACACATAGAATTTTGCCTGCCTTGATAATCAATGGTTCCTCCAGTAATATTCAGATTAGCATTTACACGATTAATAATTATATATGAAAATGCATTTCCACATATTTTTCCACCTAGAATATTTAATGTTCCATTATTAATGAAGTTTTGGTAATATATATTTGTACTACCAGATCTTTTTCCTATAAAGTTACCAGATATAATATTTACAATTCCATTGTTTTCAATAAATGTACTATTATATTTTACATTTCCTTCATAATTATATTCTATATCTATATTATCATATTTAATTGAATTTATTATTAAGCAATCTTCTCCAAATGAATTACTTCCATCTTTTCTATATCCAATATGCAAATAATAAATTTGGCCACCATTTAAATTTGTAGAATAATTACCAGACACGTTTCCTGCAATATACATAAATCTACCTGCTGTATCCGAATAAGCTGGAATAGAATCAGTACTTTTAATTGTTGCATATCCAAAATCATAGTTACTTTCACTCGAAACAGTAGCATTAATAGATATATTTATAATTTCATCTGGTTGCTTATTTGTTAAATCCAATTTCAAATAGCTGTTTGATGTTGTATTATCTATCTTTGAATTATTTGATTTTAAATATGAGTCTTCCTTTTCAAAATAATATGTTCTATCATTATTTAATGTTTGATTATTTCCATTATATGTATAGTTTTTTTCTATACTAAAAATTCCATTGTTTTCAATTGCTTTTTTATTTTCAAATCTTAACTCTTTTCCTTTTGTATTTATTTTAATGTTTTGGCCTGTTTGAATTATAATTTTCTCAGAAATATCTGTAATATCTTTTACAATTTCTATCACTGTTTCTTCTGTTGCTGTTGTAGTACATGATACAACTGCTTTTTTCAAGCTATTAAAATAATAATAATCTTGATCTTCGCTAAAATATTCTGTTCCAACAATTTCATACTGTTTAGAAATTTTTGCTATAGTTTCATTTTGTATTCCCAATGTTATATACTCAAGTCCATCTACTTTAATTTCTTTTACTGCTTCTAATCCTTGATCAAATTCATTATATTGTCCCTGTACTGTAATACCTTTTTTTCCTATTAATACCCCATCATACATATTTATAACCGAATTAAGTGAATATATTGCTCTATATACTGTATTGATTTTTGGGAACTCATTTGATACTGTTCCATCTTTGGTTCCTATATTAATAACAGAATTTATATTTGTATTTTCATCATATATTCCACTTCCAGTTGCTTCTGTGACATTTATTACAGTTCCATCTAATATGTTAATTTGAGATTCAGATGTTCCGGAATTTCTTATTCCGATAGTGCCAGTAGCAGATAAATTAATTGTAGAATTTTTTAAGGTAACCTTTCTTTGATTTGAAATTCCTATTGCATTTGAGTTTATTGTACTGTTTTCAATTTTCAATTCTGAAACACCTGTACCTGGTAAGTAGATAGCTTGTCCATAATTATCAGTATTTGTAACTGTAACTCCATTTAAATTTACAATACCTTCATAAATTGATACGCATTCACCATTATTAACAATTTCTCCACCATTCATATTTACAATTGTTGAAGCATCTCCTCTTATAAAAAGTTTTCTTATTGAAACATTATTTAATTCTGTAATTGTATTATATGAATATCTATTTTCTCCAATATCAGTTATTCTTTTTCTATTTAATCCATTAACAACAATATATCCTCTATAATTCATTATTGTATTAATATCAGCATTATTAATTACAGTTCCTGGTATTGTTAAACTAGGAGTCTCATTCCATATTCCTTTAAATGATCCATTATTAACAACAAGATTTCCATTGTTAAGATTACTAATAGAATAATATTGTGATACTGTTATAGTCCCTTCATTTATTATTGTATTTCCATAATTATAAATTCCATAATTGTATCCATTTATTCTTCCTTTATTCATTTCTACATTTGCACCAAAGTAATTATATATTCCTCCAGTAGTTCCTAAACCTCTTAAATATCCTCCATTTTGAGTATATGTTCCTTTGTTTTCCAATGAATAATAACTTGTGTTTGATATACTACATTCAATTATACCTGATTCTAATACAAATGTAGATCCTGTATTATTATATACAGTATTTCTTCTACTACTTGTTATTTTACCTGATGTGAGATTATAAGAATAGCTACATCCAACACTTTTTGCTAAATCATTTATTTTTATACTGTTAATAGTAAATTTATTTTCTCCAACTTTTGCTGCTGAGCTATTAGCTACATAATATCCAATATGTATAAAATATTTTTTCCCGCCTTCAAGTGTTGTTATATAATCTTGAGCTGATTTTATTCCGTTAATTGCAATTAAATTATTGTTTGTACTTGACCAAGAAGACATTAGTCTATCGTCGTTTACCATAACATACCCATAATCTATTGTTCTAGTTGATATTTCAGCGTTAATTTTTACTTCTACTGGTCCTGTTTCTTGTGTTAAATCTAAAGTTATTATTTCTTTTGATTCTGTATTATTATCTATATTACTTGAAATTAGTTTTTTGTCTTCTTTATTAAATGCGTAGTAAAAATAGAATGATTCCAAATCATATTCACCTGTATTACTATCTTTAACTTTTAAATTTCCATTATTTCTTATAACATATTTGTCAACCAGTGTTGTAAGTTGTTTACCATTTAAATCTAATATTATATTTCTTCCTTCTGGAATAATAAGTTCGTCTTCAACATTTGCATTAGCTACAAGATCAACTTCTACTTCTTCTCCTAACGCTCCATATATAGTATTTGCTTCAAAAATTGCTTGTTCTATTGTTGTATATGTTTTCTTCCCTATTAATGCTTCAACACCAGAAATAACAGCTAATGTACCAATTTGATTTCCTGTTCCTGAAGTAACTGTTGGACTATACATTGCCGGTGTATCATTTACAATTCCGCTTATAGATACTTGTGCAACAATTTTCCCGTCATAAAAGTTAAATATTCCTTCTGAATATATATCTGCGTCTATTTCTTTATATACTCCAAATGTTAATCCTTCAATATATGGTCCAAGTGTTATTATACTATTATCTTCTCCTAATGTGAATTCTCCAACTGGGGTTACCCATATTGCAGCTGTTTTTGTACTTACTACTTGTCCAGTTTGCATTGCACTTTTATCTTTTACAATTAATTCTGCATCATTAATTGTAAATGCTGGCGAATCATCAAATACTCTAATTGAGAAACCATTTAATTCAATTGAGACATTATTACCGTCTTCTATTGTTATTGATTCGTTTCTTACATTTCCTAATAATATAATTTCAACAATTCCTTCATTTGTATTTGCTAATTTAGCATCTTCTATTGCTTCTGCGAGTGTTTTGTATTGATTATTTAATATAGTTTGTCCTGTTAGATTTTGCATTGTTTCTGAACCTGTTGGAACAGCTACTATTTGTGCAATCATAGGTATTTCCTCAAATTTAACCACTAAATGTATATCATTTTTCACATCAGTAAACATTGGTAAATTAACAATATATTCTGTTGTTTCATTAAAGTCTATTATTAAAGTTCCATTTGTTTCATCATATGTACCATCTACTTCTGCACCTGAATACATTCTTATACTTTGAACTCTATAATCTATATTTGGAATTAATTTTATTGTTTTTGTAGATGAGTTTCCATATATAACTGTTTCTGTTATGTCTTGTTCAAAAGTTCCATTTCCTCCAACAACTTCTCCTGTTATTTGGTATTTATTTACACTGTAGTAATATGTAATTTCTGTTGTTATATCTGTGCTAAAATTACCTGTTATTTCTGTATTTGTTTCTGTTTGTGTTTCTGTATTGTATGATACTGAAATATAGTTGTACATTAAAGGATTTAAATAATTTCTAGGTGTTGTTAATTC